>DAOUDU010000058.1:0-14509 GCA_034430775.1 Anaerolineales bacterium
CGGCGACGGCGGTTTCGGTCAGGGCCTGGGCCACCTTGGTGGCCACCTCCTGGCCTCCGGAGATGATCGTCTCGACGACGACGTCGGGTATCTCGCATCCGGCAACGGCGACAGATACGGCAAGGAACAGGATGACTGCTGTGATTTTTCGCATGGGCGGGGGTTCCTTTCGCGAGTATTTTATCAGGGAAAGGAAATTGAGGATAACACTACAATATTGGATTTCGGAGTCCGATATGGATGGAGGGAGAAGACGATTAATTAGTTCATGCTTGCTTGAAAATCCAAATCCTTGGCGTCGAAAATAATTATTTCTTCCGCCTTGGCGATCTCGATCCAATTCCCGCCGACATCGCCCAACCGCAGACTTCCATTGGTGGCGTACACGAATTGTGAATTGTTTATCCATTGGATTTCACCGGGGACCTGGAATAATTCACCATCCAAGGAGCCAACATAAAAAAGCTCCTCAGGAATATCCGGCGGGCAATGGTAGATGGGTGATCGGTTTCGGGTATAGTGATCTACAGAACAACCCGCACTAAAAGAGAAATACCTGCCGTCCGGAGAGAAGGAATGGAAGTGGGAGAGTCCGCCGGCCAAGAGAATGGGCGACGTTCCATCAGCAAGGGATATGGTTGCGTCGTAAGAAAAAATATCATAAAATTCTTCGCCCGGAATGGTATAGCCCACATATTCCAGCGTGGGTGAAAGCACGCCGTACTTGTATTTTTCGATTATTCCTGCTTTTTTCGGAATGCCGGTAGATGCATCGACGGAGAAAATTGTTGCCGGGCTGGTTTCCACATTCAAAATATCCTCAATAAGAAAATCAGATGGGACGATTATCCCAAATCGCGAAGAATCCGCTGACCATGTGATGGTTCTATTACGATAGAAAGTGTACATCATTATAGGGGGAAAACGGGAATATAATAATATATCTCGGATAAGAATTCTTCCGCCTATAGACGCCAAGAAAAACGATTCGTAATTCTCAATAACCATCTTCTTTCCGTCAGGTGAAGGATAGGCTGCGCCTCCTTCTCCACGTTGGAACAATCTTGATAAGATCCCCGTATCCACATCGAGTAGAAATAAATTGTTGTTAAAACCGTTTCGTCTGGATTCGGCGCAAGAAACTAAAGTAGAAAATAAAATACGATGAGTATATGGGATCCATTCCACAGACCATGGGTCCACTCCTATTTCTCCTATATCCATAAGGTAAGGATTGGGACGATTCTCCAGCACTTCGATTTGAGAGCGCGAAAGCAGCACTCGATGATTGCTGCCGTCATAATCCATTGTATATATCCCGAAACAAGGCGCCGTCTCGGACCATTCGCTGCATAATAAATATACAAATGCATATCCGTCATCGGACATGCGAATATCAAAGAGATCGGGAGAAATATATCTATATTCTTCAATTTGTACGGGAGAAGAAGGAGGATCCACTCTCCAAATTCCATCCGGAGTGTAAAAAGCCACCCGCAGGTTCGGCATTGAAATCGGCGTGGGCGTGATTGTCGGCGTGGGTATAGAAGTATATTCTAAAGTGGCCGTCTGCGTCGGTTTTTGTGTTGGCGACGAGGATGGAGTAGAGGATGGGGGAGCAGTGGAGGTTTCGGTGGAAAATGTAAATAAAGCCGGGATGTCGAAGGGCTGGCACGCCGGCATGAGAAGTGCGAAATCGAGTAAGAGGATGGTGATCTGTTTCGGCTTCATGCGACTCTTTCCGCTTGAAAATCCAGATCCACGACATCGAACGCGGTGATATGTCCGGAAAGCGCTGCAATTTTAGTCATATCTCCGCCGATATCGCCAAGGATAAGGTCATGATTATCAATAATAATGTATTGTGCGTTATTAATCCAGAAAAAATCTTCAGGATGGATTGGTTCTGGAATCTGGGTGAATTCTCCTTCCAAGGAGCCGAGAAAAACCGGTGATTTTATATCGTTTACCAAACAAGCTGAAGAGAAAGTGTCGGGAGGATTTCCCAAACTAAATGCAAAATGCTGGCCATCGGGCGCGAAGGAGAGGAAACAAGCCGGCTCTGCAACCAGGTGGAGCAGGGGGGTTCCATTGACCGTGTATAAGGAAGTTTCTTGCGGGGAAGAAACCCCTACGTGTCGAAGAGTAGGCGAAAGAATGGTTCGTCGGTAGCGGGGAATATACCCCAATATCGATACGTCGCCGGATATCCCATCGGCGGCATAGACGGCGTACTGTTCCGTTCCCCGCAGAATGAATCCCAAAAGCGCTGAATCTGAAGACCAAACCACGGACATCCGATCCAACGGGGCGGATGTTGCCGATTCGGGAATGAGATTTCGAAAGAAGAAAGGCCCGTCGGCCGAATTTATTGAAAGGGCGTAGGGTTTACGGATCGCGATTCTCTTTCCATTTGGAGACGGAACGGCGTTTCCTCCCTCTCCACGTTTTAACAGGCGCACCCATTGGCCCGTGTCGGCGTCCAAGGTGAACAAATCTTCGTTGGAAGAAAACGCCGTGTGATGGGTTGCAGGTCCCGCAGTGGTGAAGAGTAGGCGATGCGTATGCGGAATCCATGAAATATCCTCGATCAGTGTTTCGAATGGATAATCATACATATCCGATTCCATTTTATTGATCTGTTCGCGAGAAAGAAGGATTTGCGGGCTGTTTCCGTCAAAATGGACGGCGTGGATTTCGTTTCCCAAGCCGGGATAGCCGGCGTTGAGAAAGATGATCCTCTCGCCGTCGGAAGATAGCATCACCGCATATGGATGGAAAGAATCCCCGGAGATTCCCAATGGCTCATTTTGAAGTGGAAGAGGAGAGGCGGGAGGTTCATATGCCCAAAAGGAACCTTCATCGGCATATACCACCCGAATATGCGGCATGGGGACCGTCGTTGTTGTATATGTCGGCGTGGCAGTAGGTGTGGGGTTGAGGGTTTCCGTCGGCCGCTTGGTTGCGGTCGGCGACGGCTTCTGCGTTGTATCGGTGGTTGATGTGTTGACGGTGATAACTTCGAAGGCAGGATTGCCGGCGGGCTGACACGCTGGCAGGAGAAAAGCCAGGAAAATCACAACCGTAAATATCAGCCGTCGTTTCATTCCAAACATACTGACACTCCTTACACTAATATATTCAACCCGAATGGCGATGTTGTCACAGGTATGTGTCAATTCTGTTACATGCGAAAATCATTAGTAGAAGCCTTGCTGTGGAACGGAAGCTGTATTGGATAATCGACTTGTCTTCCCCTGCGATGGGAGACCATTCGCTGCACCCGCTCGCAAGTTCCTCGCATCGGAAGGTCGCCGATGCTCATCGCTCGGGGTGCGGACGCTCAGGGTGAATTTTTCAGAAACAGCTGTTATGCGGCAAAGATCTACCTCTCTACCGCCACTCCCTCAGCGCCAGCACCCGCAGGAGGAGGAGGGCGACGAGGGTCCCGGGCAGCGCGCCGCCGAGGTTGAGCGCGCCCGCAGTCCATAGCCGGAAGTCGCTCCACTCGGCAATGAAATGCCCGGCGGCGAAGCCGATCCAGGCAAAGAGTATGGACAGCCACAGCATCTTGTAGGATTTGGCCGGACGGATTAAAAAGAACACCGACCCGATCAGGGCGGCTATCACTGCACCCAACGCAATCGCAAGCGGGTTCATTCCATCGCCTCCGAAATCACCGCCGTCCCAAGGCAGAGCTCTTCAGTATAAAAAACCGCGGATTGGCCGGGGGTGATATCCCGCAGCGGGCGGTCGAAACGGATCCGCACGCCGCCCGTTTCCTCGACCGTCACGCCCGCCGGTTGTTCCTCAGAAGTGTACCGGATTTTCACCCCCGCGCGAAAGCACCCGTCGGGCGGCTCCCCGCGAACCCAGCTGGCCTTTTCCGTCCGCAACCGGCTCCGGCCGAGTTCCTCGACCGGACCGACGATAAGCGCGTTGTGCGCCGGATCGATCTCGAGCGCATACAGCGGGCGGGGAGAAGATACCCAGATTCCTTTGCGCTGACCGATGGTGTAAGCCGGCAAGCCCTGATGCTCGCCGAGCGTTTCACCTTTGCGGTTGAGGATTGGCCCCGGGATGAATGATTCGGGAGAGTATTTTTTTAAAAAGCGGCGGTAATCCGACCCGGGGATGAAACATAAATCCTGACTATCCGGCCGGTCGGCGACCGGGAGGCGGAATCGTCGGGCATGCTCGCGCACCTCGGTCTTGGGCATTCCGCCCAGCGGGAACATCGTCCGGGAGAGGTCCGCTTGGCCGAGGGACGCCAGAACGTAGGATTGATCCTTGGTTGCGTCGATGCCGCGCAGGAGATCGTATCCTCCGCCGGCTTCGCGGATGCGCGCATAATGCCCGGTGGCCAGATATTCCGCGCCGAGGGCGAGCGCATGCTGCATAAGGAATCCCCAGCGAACCCTGCGGTTGCATAGGAGGCATGGGTTGGGAGTCCGGCCGCGGGCGTAATCCGCGATCATCGGCGCGACAACCTCGCGGCGGAAAAGCTCCTGCGCATCAATAATATGAAACGGGATTGCCAGCTGCTCGGCGACACGGCCCGCGAGCGCGACCGCGTTCGAGGCGCAGCAGCGGTTCTCGAACTCGGCATCCGGGTCGGCCCACAGACGCAGCATCAGACCGGTCACATCGAAGCCCTGCTCGCGCAGGAGCGCGGCGGCGGCCGAGGAATCCACGCCGCCGCTCATCGCGACAACGACTTTCGCTCCGGGTTTTACGGACATGGGGGGCATTCTACTTGCCGGGGATGTGTGCGTCAACAACGATGCACCATGCATAAATGTGAGATTAAGAGCTTTCACCGCAAAGATTCAAGGGGCGCTAAGAATTCATTGATTATTCTCGAGATGTATGCGCCTGCCGATGAAGAGATTCTCCATTGTAAAAGTTGTCAAATTCCAAACGGGAAAATATTAACTAATCGGCTAAACTGGGAGGATAACAACCAAAATAGCCCTTCCAGGGTGATGCGGAGGCTGCCAATCGGGCATAAATTGACCGAGGTCGGCCCATCAGATCACCGTAAAATTGGTTGATAATTGAAGATCCGCATGCCCGAATTGTCGATTGTAGGTACCCCTCAAGGAAACACGTAAAAAAAGGAACCGCCCGCCTTTTGTGTTGGTGATCCTGTGGAGATAATATGAATTCGAATCCCCAAAGCCCTCTTCTTCTGTATAATTTTACAAATTATTCTTTTTACAGGAGGATGGGCATGCGGCAGAGGAATCGTTTTGCAGTGGCTTTTTGCGCTGTTTTCTTTGTACTTCCATTAGCGGCGTGTACCGGGCAGCCAGACCAACCGGCGACGGCGGCGTCTACCCCTTCACCGACCGAAGTGGTGGAACTCTCCACCCCGACCGCCGCGGTCCCTGATCTGGAGGCACTCCAACAGGTTGCCGGTCAGATCGTCTGGCTCCGGTCGACGAATCCGTATGGCCACACCGGTATTAAATTGGAATCCGAAGGAAAGGTCATCTATGTGGATCCGGTTGATCTGGTGGGCTTGGACAACCTGCCCAAGGCCGATTGGATCCTGATCACACACGACCACGGCGATCATTTCTCCATAAAAACCATTGCCGCGCTTTCCAAACCGGGGACCGTCGCGGTTTCGATCAAACAGGTTCAATATTCTCTTAGCAGCGTCAAATTCTTCGCGTTGGCGCCGGGGGAAGCGGTGGATGCCGGCGGCCTGCAAGTCCGGGGCGTCCCCGCCTATAACGACAGCCATCCGAAGGAATTGGGATATCTTGGATTCATCTTCACCATCCAGGGCGTCCGGATTTACTGCTCGGGCGATACGGGATTAACACCGGAGATGCAGGCGCTGCGCGGGATCGACATCGCCGTGATGAATGTCCGAAATCCTTATTCCCTAACCGGCCAGGATGTCGTGGAATTTGCGCGCGCGGTAAAGCCGAAAATCATCATCCCGATCCACTGGATGCCGGATGATAAAACGTACGGCGATCAGGCGGAAATCGATTACCTCCGGCAAAATATTCCGGACACCACGGTGCTCATGGAGTTGGAACTGACGCCATAGCAGCCGCAACCGGTTCTTTGGAATCAGGGATTAATTACGGGAGGATGTTTCATGAATATCCGGCCGGCGCAGATCGGCGATCTGTCCGCCCTTGTGGAAATCTACAATCAGGCCGTCGAGTCGAAGCGATCCACCGCAGATATGGAGCCGGTGCGGGTCGAAGACCGGGAGGCATGGTTCCACGATCATACGCCGGGGGCGCATCCGATATTCGTAGCAGACGTGGAAGGGAAAACGGCCGGATGGTGCAGTTTGAGCACCTACCGGCCGGGGCGGGCCGCGCTCCGGTTCACGGCCGAGCTCAGCTATTACATAGACGGAGAATATCACCACCGGGGAATTGCGACGGCGCTCGTCCGCCATGCGGTTACGGCGTGCCCGGGCCTGGGAATTAAGAACCTTTTTGCGATCGTCCTCGAGCACAATTCACCCAGCATCCGGATTCTGGAGAAAGCGGGTTTCCAACAATGGGGATTTCTGCCCCGGGTTGCGGATTTCCATGGTGAAGAGTGCGGCCAATATTATTTTGGAATGCGGATTCCGGCGAAGGAATAATCGTGAGGTGAGAATGACGGCATTGGAAAGCTCGAAAGCGGATGCGGCGAAACGCGCCGCCCTGATCGCCGCGGCTCGGGAGATCATGGCGGCTCAGAAGTATTGCGCGATCATCACGGTCGATTCGGCCGGCCGGCCCCAGATCCGGACGATGAACCCGTTCCCGCCCGAAGACGACCTGACGGTGTGGATGGCCACCAACAGCCGGAGCCGCAAGGTCCGGTAAATCCGGGACAACCCTCGCGTGTGCCTCTACTACGCCGATTATCAGACGGCGACCGGATGCGTCGCGATCAGCGGAAGGGCGGAATTGATCGATGACACGGCGGAAAAAGAGAAGCGGAAGCGGGAATATTGGGCCCAGGCTTTCCCGGATTGGCAGTACCTGATCCTCATTAAAGTGATCCCGAAGAACGTGGAGGTCCTGAATTACAAGCGCGAAATGCTGAACGATCCGGTGACGTGGCGGATTCCAAACGCGGATCTCGGGAACCCATCCGTGGAGTGAGTCGTATTTCCGTTAATGCGGCGCTTTCAAGCCGCAATATTGGATAACGGAGCGGAGCATGAATATATTCCTTTGGGCCATCCAACTCATCCTTGCGATCAAATTGCTCTCGGTCGCCTGGTCGCACGGTGTGCGCCAGGATAAATCCAAGATGAAGGAGGGTATCCGGAGGATGGGCGGCACGGGCCGCCCGGTGTTGTACGCCGTTGCCGTCGGCGCGCTTGTGCTGGGAGCGGGATTGATTCTTCCTTCGGCGGCCGATGCTCCCGCCGGCGTGGCGCCGCTTTCAGCGGGGGTGCTGGCGGCGGGAATGGTGCTGTCGATCCTTTTTCATCGCGCGTGCCGGGAGAATCCCAATATCCTCCCAAGCCTGGTGCTCTTTGGAATGGCGGTGTTCATTGCCTATGGGCGTCTGATCCTTGTTCCCTTCGAATGATGCCGGAACGAGCGACCGTAAACAGCCGCGCAGGTATATCCCGACGCGATTTTTAAGACCGCGTCGATCTATTGGAATCTTGCCGGAAAGCTCGTGAGACTGGTTTTTTTACACACAAACCGCCTCTCTTTGTTCCCCCTCAGCCGCCGGCAATTGCGGTTGTATCTTGACGACCCTGGTGAATTGGAAAAGGACATCGGTCATCCCGTTTCCCGCGCGCTGGTGACGGATCGGGTCCGGCGCGCGATCGGGATGAAGCTTGCGAAAATGGCGGATGCGCCGGAATCCCGTCACGCATGGTGCACCTATTGGATGATCGTGATCGCGGATCAGCCGTACGGGGCGGGCCTGGCCGGGTTCAAAGGTTTCCCCGACGAGCGCGGTGAAGTGGAGATCGGATACGGGATCGATCCGGCGTTTCAGGGGAAGGGGTATATGACCGAAGCGGTAAAGGTGCTGATCGCCTGGGCGTTCCACGAGCCGGATTGCCTCGCCGTCGTCGCACGCGATGTGATGAGATGGAACATAGCCTCCCAGAAGGTGCTGGCCAAAGCGGGGATGGCGGTGTATGAAGAAACGGAGGATACTTTGAGTTACAGGATTTCCAGGACCGCATTCGACTCCGGGTAAAATATTCTCTGGCTGGAATTCTCCGCCGGGGTTTCACCGTGACCTGAATCCACCGGAAGATAAAACCCAATCCTGGATTCGGAAAAGCCGAAAGTAAGGATCACATGTCGTCAGTCCTCAACAGATTTGTGGGCACGATCCGGGATCGGATGGCGGAAATAACACGGGATAGAACGCGATACCTAGCCGCGGACGATCAAACCCGGCTTTCCTGGGCCAGACCGGCAACGGCTTACTCCGAAGTTCCCGGACTGTTTCAGCCATTCTTTGACGCCTTCCCGCCGGAAGAGCGGGAGCCGTTTCCGTATGCGGTGATCAGCCCTTCCTATAAAGGGTTCCTCCAGCCGGAAAAAGAAAAATTAATCTGCCGGATTGACGGCAATCTGTATGTCGTCGAACAAAAAGCGGATGGGCTGATGTCGACAAGTTTCCCGGCCGCTCAAATACGCTATATCGAAACCGGCTCGATCCTGTTGAGTTCCTGGTTCACCATTTGCGGGATAGATTCCCGCGGCAACCCGGCTTCCACCACATTAAAATTCAATTCCGTTACAGAGCACCTTTTTTCGCCGTTTGTGGAATGGTTCCGGACGGTGGTTAACCCCGCAGGACGGACGGCCGAACCGGCCGCGGAAACCTCCCCCTTCGATGCGCTGGCCGACGTTAATTTCAAGTTTATGAATTACGGGCGGAAGACCGTTCCGCCCGGAGAACCGGTACTCCAATTTGTCCTGCAACCGGAGATACGAGCGGCGGCATTTACCTTCCTCGGGTTCTCTATCACACGGCGGATCGCGACGGCGCATCTTGCCATATTGACCGAGAGCGATCTGATCTGGATTCGCGATGATCCCTCCCAGCAGACCATGGCCAGAAGCCCGTACGGGGGGATATGGAATTACATCCCGCTGGCCGGCATCGAATCGGTTTCTCTGATCCCGGTGGAGGACGATCTGCTCGAATTATCCGTTCATCTCTCGGGGCAGGAACGCCTAAAAATACCGTATGCGGCGACGAAGAAAACCGAAGCGGACAAAATGTGCCGACGAATATCGGAGAGGATCCGCTGACTACAGACTGGTGCCTTTTCCCTGTCGGCAGGAAAAACAGGTCAGCAAAAATCATGATGGGGAAGGTATCCCGGAAACGAAAAACCGGTATGCCGGAAGAGAATTATTCCTGCACATTGACAGGATTCGGTATGAAACGGACGCCGCCGACACTTGATCAATACTTTTTCAAAGCGATCGAGACCGCTTTTTGGCCGATGGCAATCATCTGGTGGAACGCGCCGACCGGACCCAGGATCCGGCAGATTTTCCTCTGCGGGAAACAGACGCCGGAGAAAACCGCCCAGTCATCATTTCCGGACGTTGCGGCAGGTTCCTGCCCGGAAGTGAATGAACTGGCCGGCCGACTCCGGGCTTTCCTGAAAGGGGAATCCATGGTTTTTGATTTGACCATGGTCGCGATGGAGAGCTGCGGTGAATTCCAGCGAGGGGTCCTGATAGCAGAATACCGGATCCCGCGCGGCCGGGTCAGCACCTATGGGCGAATAGCAAAACATATCGGTGCGCCGGGAGCCGGACGCGCGGTGGGCCGGGCGCTGGCGACCAATCCGTTCCCGATTCTCATTCCCTGCCACCGTGCGGTGCGGGCGGATGGAGCGGTAGGCGGGTATCAGGGCGGGAGTGCGATGAAGCGGTCGTTGTTGGAGATGGAAGGCGTCACGTTTACCGATTCCGGAAAAGCCTGTCTGGATCGCGCATGTTATTAATGGAATCCACAGGCTCCTCATGGAATCCGGACTGCGCTATGTGCGAAAATAGAAGGAATGTATACATTCCTCCTTGCGGGAGGAGTAGGGGGGCGTCGGCATAATCGGAATTTCATCAAAAAATATTCCATGAAAGTGATCTTCTGATGAAAAATAACAATAGAATCCACTTCCCGGTTATGCCGGCATTCTCTTCATGGATAGTCATTCTCTTCCTGACCGGCTGCGCTTCCGCGCCGGCCGCAGCGCCGAATACAACCGCCACACAACCTTCTTCAACCGTCTCGCCGACGGCGGAGCAGGGGGAATACTGGCCGACGGGCGGTTGGCGGACTTCCACGCCGGAGGCGCAAGGGATGGACGGCGGCATACTGGATCAGATGGTCGATAACATTAAGGTTCAGAAACTAAGGCTCGACAGCCTTCTGGTTATCCGCAATGGTTATATCGTACACGAGACGTACTTCGGATCGCAATCCGCGGATCAGAGGCACATCCAGTATTCCGTAACCAAGAGTTTTGTTTCGACCCTGTTCGGGATCGCCGTCGACCGCGGCAGCATCGACCGGCTCGACCGCCGGGTGCTGGATTTCTTCCCCGGAACCATGGTCGGCAACCCCGATCCGCGAAAAGAAAGCATGACGCTTGAGGATCTGCTGACGATGCGTTCGGGATTGGACTGGAGCGATACCGATCAGGAGTTCAACAGCCTCCTTGGAAGCAATGACTGGGTGGAATACATGCTCGGGTTGCCGATGGTCGCAGAACCCGGAACGGCGTTTACGTATTGTTCCGGCTGCACCAACCTGCTTTCGGCTATTCTGCAGGAGGCGACCGGGATGACCGCGCGCGATTTCGGCGAAGAGTCGCTCTTCCAGCCGCTTGGTATTTCCGACCTCCGGTGGGAATCCGACCCTGCGGGAATATCCATCGGAGGCTGGGGCCTGTTCCTCACCCCGCGTGATATGGCCAAGCTGGGCTACCTTTATCTGCATGAGGGGGAATGGGACGGGCGCAGGATCGTATCCGCGGATTGGGTGAAGGAGGCCACACGGAAGCACACCGCAACGGACGGCATCCTGGGTTACGGCTATCAATGGTGGACGTACCCGTCCTGGGGCGCGTATTCGGCGCTTGGGCGCGACGGGCAGACGATCTTCGTCATTCCGGGCGCCGACGTGATCGTCGTAACGACGGCCGGAGGGGTGGGGCATGATCGGATATTCCGGCTTATTGAACAATACGTCTATCCGGCGATTACTTCCGGATAATCCTGCGCCGCGCGAAAATAGCGGAGACGGCGCGGAATGGGAGGAAGAGGGGAACCTGAGCTTCGAAAGAGCCGGAGGAGTCGGTTTATGTCCGTTTACATGATCATTGAATCCAAAGTCAAGGACGGCAAGCCGTACCGGGAGTACCAATCCAGAGTGATGGAGATCATCACGAAGTTCGGCGGGCGGTATTTGTCGCGGGGCAACCATGTTCGTCCCCTTTCCGGAGATTGGACGCCGGAACGGATGATCCTGCTTGAATTCCCCGCCGAACGGAATATCCGGGATTGGCTTGCATCGCCGGAATATCAACGGCTTGCCCAGCTGCGCGAGGCGGGCGCCGACAGCCGGGCAGTCATCCTCGAAGGAACCGTCGATTGACATCAAGAAAAGCGCCGGGAAACAAAATCCCGGCATCGTCATTCGCATAGCCACAACAATTTCATTGTTTTTCTAATACCAATTGACATTTTTTCGTTATATAACCGTCTTTACATAAAACGTTGAAAATTTTTAGAAGGTAAATCGAAACAGATAGCTGAAATACTCAGGAGATTGTGGACCAAGTTCAGGGAGTGTGATCAGTGGTTATTCATACCGGGTGGTTATGGAAAACATCCGTCAAAGGGGTTTCGAGTATTTCATTCCAATAATGAGGAAATCCCTTTTCATCCCTCTCCCGAACAGGCGGAAACGGTAAGAAGGATCAGAGGTATCCACTATAATCGATTGAAAGGTCATTACGGGTAAGGAAAGGATAATGGAGATCGCGCATTCCATAACTATTTACGCCTCACCGGAGGCGGTTTTCACTTACCTGGATGTTCCGGAGAAAGCCAAAGAATGGATTAAGGGTATCGCAGAAACGGAAATCCTTCACGAGACCTCCGGGAGGGTGGGCACGACCTTCCGGGAACGGATGGAATCCGATGAAGGCGGATTGGATATGCTCGGGTCAATCACCGAATATGTTCCCGAACGATTGATTGCCTTCCGTCTGGAAAGCAAAATCCATACTGTGGCGGTGCGCTATTCGGTTGAACCGCAATTATCCGGTGTCCGGTTGGCGGTGGAATCCAGGGTGGATTTTAAATTCCCGATGAGCGTATTGGGTTGGTTCATCGGGAGAAAAATGAAAGCGGATCTCCTGTCGGAATTGCGGGGGGAATGTGCGGAGTTGAAACGATTGTGTGAAACAGGATTCGCCTGATATGCGGGTCGCGATATTCACCTCCGGTACACGGGGGGATATCCAGCCGTTTCTGCCGCTGGCGAAAGGATTGCAGCGCGCCGGATACGGAGTGCGCCTGTCGGCCAATCCCGGATTTCAGGGCATGATCGAACAGGCCGGCATTCCTTTTTCACCGGTGGAACTGGATTACAACAAACTGCTGCTTTCCCCGGAGATTCAAACCGCCATGGAAAAGGGCGGTTTGAATTTTCTGCTGGTGATGCTAAAAGTGTTTCCCCGTGCCTTCGAAATGGTGGAACGGGCGCTGGCCGATGCCGCGCGTGTGGATCCGAAGACCGACTTCATCCTCTTCACCGCCAACGGACCATGGGGATACCACATTGCCGAAGCGTTGCACGTTCCCTCGGTTTTCGTGTGTTTCCAGCCGGCGGCCCGCAGCCGGGAAGTGCCCAATGCCGTGGCGATGGCGGCGGCCGGACCAAACACCGTCAACTGGCTAAGCCATGTCGCCTTCGAATACGTCACCTGGCTTCCGTTGCGCAGCCGTTTCAACCGCTGGCGAAAGGAGGCGCTGCATCTGCCGCCTTTGCCGATTGCCCCGCCATTTCCAAAACCGCACCAGGCGGTATGGGGGGCATACAGCCCGACGCTTTCCCCCCGGCCGACCGATTGGCCGAAGGCCTGGCAGGTGGTCGGGGCCTGGTTGGATGACGTCCCGCCGGGATGGCAGCCGCCCGCGGACTTGGCGGCATTCCTGGAAGCGGGCCCGCCGCCGATTTACCTGGGATTCGGCAGCATGCGTACGCGCGAAACGGAGAGGATTACCCGCACGGTGATCGAGGCGCTGTCACGGACCCGGCAGCGCGCGGTGATCACCCGCGGTTGGAATAATCTTGAGGAATCCGGCCTTCCGGAACATATCTTCCTGTTGAATCAAATCCCACATGCCGGACTGTTCCCGCGCATGGCGATGATTATCCATCATGGCGGCGGTGGAACGACCGCCGCCGCGCTGCGATCCGGTGTTCCTTCCATGGCGGTTCCCTACGGGGCGGACCAGCCTTTCTGGGGCAGGCGGGCTTACGCCCTGGGAGTTGGTCCCCAGCCAATTGCGTACAAGGACCTGACCGCGGAAAACCTGGCGGAGGCTGTGGACGAGGGAACCACGAATACGTCGATGCGGGAACGGGCGCAGGCGGCCGGGGAAAAAATCCGCGCCGAGGACGGCGTGGGCAGGGCGGTGGAACTTCTCAGTTCCAGCCTTGTCGGTAGATCGTCCCCTGCAGCCGATTGAAACCTACAAGAAAGGATCACAGACCAAGCACCCGCACTTGCGAAGCATACCTGCCCGGTTTTCCTGGCAGGTATGAGTGCGAAGCGAGGGGCTATCGGAATCCGCGAGTGGGGGAAGCGAAGCATCAACTCTGCATTTCCAGAAGTTTCCATTTACTTCGGATTCTCTCTGCTCCCGCTCTTCATCTCCGCTCATCGGATGACAAACAGGGTTGCCGATTGCGCCGGAAGCGTCGCCGCGCCGTCCCCGGTGAAAGCTTGCACGCCCATGCTCTCGGCGTTGTGAGCCGCATCCAGAAGCCAAATTTCCGCTTCGTTAAGCTTCACGCCCTTCACCTGAAGCGGGATCCGACGCGCTTCATCCGAAAGGTTGATCACCATCAGGGTCAGGGCGCCGTCGTCCCGTTTGGCGGCGAAGATGTCCACATCCTTCACGCCGGATGCGGCATACACCTGATCGCCGCCGAAATTTTTATACAGGGGGAAAACATAAAATGTCGGGCGGATATCGGTTCCGTTGAGCAGCCCAAGCCCGGTGCTGCGCTGGGAGATCACCCACTGGTTTACCATGAATACGTCGGCGTTCATCATCTGGCCGAGCACATCCGCGTACCAAATCGCGTTGTAGAAGGAATCGGGCGAGGCTCCCTGCAGGATCGCATTGCTGGGATCCGAGTTCACTTCCGTAAAGGCGATCGGCAGATCGCGGCCGAGGAGGTCATGGATCACACTGCGGAGATAAGCCAATTCGCCGGTCCACCGGCGGGTGTTCGCGCGCAA
>DAOUDU010000059.1:0-1794 GCA_034430775.1 Anaerolineales bacterium
GGCTTCCTTCCAAAACCGTCGCTTACAGAAGCTCCGTAGATACTTACAAAAGCGCCGATGTTGCTGGCCGAACCTCCGTAGTGGTTGACGGAAGCGCCGTAGTTTATAATTGAACCGCCGTAGATACTTACGGGTGTGCTGATAGATATTACTAGTATTACTATTTTTACTTTTCATTATTAACTTATTAGGTGGTGTCTTCCCACATAAAACGTATAGTGCAAATCGATTAATCACTTATATGGCTATGGACGAGAAAACGCGCCCATTTTCAAAAGGCCGTGCTATAATTACCTCATGGCCCAGGCAGGAAAAGAAGCCCTGATTAGCACCGGGGATTTTCTCGCTCCGTGGATAGAAAGAGCGACGCTTTTGGCCGAGTCGTTGGGTTGCGCGCAAGAAAGCAAGAGTTTTACCAAGCCGGGTGGCCTGCTGGCGAAGTATGCCGAACGCCTGATAGCGGCTGTCCAGAAAGAAAGCGTTTCGTCCGCCGAAAAGGAGCTGTTGCTCCATCAGGCGGACTGGATGGTGGATACACTTGCCGGCGAACCCTGCACCACTGAATCGGCCAACGGTCTGGGGGCCGCCCAGCTCTCCTCGGCGTTTTGGGAGAGGCCGTCCGGGCGGATACTGATTACTTTGTATATAAAGTTGCTTGGTGAGGAATTGACCACACCGATACAAGCGGCCCGCTTGCTGGGAGCCGACGCCCAAAGTATTTACCGTTTGATGTATACCGCGCGCCTTCCCTCATATCCAGATTTCCTTTCCACCTCAACCCGAAGATCCCGCCGTGTCCGCCTGGATCACGCAAAGCTTCTTCTGGCGGAAGGCAACAGCCATGACGAATAAGCCGCAAACCCCTCCCACAACGCCGACGGCTGTCTGGCTGGAGGACCTCTGGGATTATTCGTTTTGCGCTTTGAAGTTATGGTGGAAAAAACAACGTCCGGTGCAGTCCGGGGAGGAGATATCCGGTCCGGACACACTCTCCGGCGAAGACCTATTCCAAGAATCGATGAGGCAGTCGGTTGTTCTGTATTACCGGTCGCGCGACCTGGGCAAGCCAATCTCTTACACCGACGCGGTAGATTTCGTTTGGAACGGTTGGACTCAACAATGGGGAGTTGGAGACCTGCGCAATGCCCTTGCGGATTTTCGCAATCGATATCGGCGGCTGCTGGATTCCTTTTCGGCGTCCGGCGGTATTCGCCGACCGGACAACACCCTTTATTCAAGGCCCACATGGACCAACAAGTGGCAGGAAATGGCGCACGCCTCCGGGCTTTACGAGCTTCGGAAGAAAATCGAAGAAGCCCATCCGCAAATTGGTCTTCCGCTGTTGGACTCTTACACCGATAACGATCCCGCGCGACCGATCGGCCTGGCGGAAGCATATGCCATCTCGGCGGAATCGGCTGAGCGTAACCAGCGCCTCAACCCATTTCCGGATTCCGCCCACGGTGTACACACCGTACTGGTGAGGGATCTCATTACGGTACGCCTGCAGATGAAAGCGGATCTGGTGCTTCTGGGGGGAACAACCCGCGGCCGCGGCCGGCCGCGCGCAGACCGGGCCGATGAAACCGAAGGGTTGATCTACGAGCTGCATATCTTCGATGACACTCTGGCTCCTCCGCAATCCTTCTCGCAGGACATCCGGGTGCTGTCGATGCTGGAAGCCCGCCCGAGCAACTGGCCGGCTGATCGCCCATTCAGGGTCAGCTCCGTGATGATCCGACATATGCGATCAGGCCAGGTTCAGCCCTTTACGCCCCGAAAAGGATCTTCGCT
>DAOUDU010000060.1:0-10989 GCA_034430775.1 Anaerolineales bacterium
AGCAAATCCACTCCCGTGAAGTCCGTCTCATCGGAGCGGACGGGGCAAATGTCGGCGTCGTCAGCCTGCAGGAAGCCATGCGTCTTGCCCGCGAAGCCGAAATGGACCTGGTGGAGGTTTCGCCGGGGGCCGATCCGCCGGTGTGCCGGGTGCTGAACCTGGGGAAGTTCCTTAACGAAAAGGGCAAGAAAGACCGGCTGGCGCGCAAGGCGCAAACCAAGATCGAAGTCAAGGAAATCCGCCTGCGGCCGAAGACCACCGACCACCACCGGTCGTTCAAGGTCCGGGACGCGCGCAAGTGGATTTTGAGCGGCATGAAGGTGAAAGTGCGGATCCGGTTCCGCGGCCGGGAGATCACCTACCCGGAGATCGCGCGCGAAGACCTGGCGCAGATCGCCAAGGAGCTGGAAGATATCGCGGTGGTGGAGCAGCAGCCGGATATGGAAGGGCGCACGATGCTGATGGTGCTGGGGCCGGGGAAGAAGAAGACCTAGTCTTTCCGGCGTTGCCCAGAACGCGAAAATCGACGCGCCGGGTTTTTTAATCCTGAGCGCTTGTCCCGAGCGAAGGCGAGGGAAAGCGAGGGACAGCAGCGAAGGACATGCCCGGCGCGATTATGCCAAGAACAGTTACACGGGAGCAGGCGACATGCCTCGAAAACCAAAGGTAGGGAAGTACAAACTCAAGACCCACAAAGCCACCGCCAAGCGGTTCCGCCTGACGGGCAGCGGCAAGGTCGTCCGCACCAAGATCGGCAAGGGCCACCTGCGCCGCCACACCCCCAAGCGCACGAAGGCTCTGCTGGACGAGATGATCGTGGTGAAGGATAAAGGCACGGCGCGGCACGTCAAGCGCCTGGCGCCGTACCTCAAGCACTACAAATCCAATCCTCCGCGCTAGCGGAGGCCGCCGGGCGGTCCGGTTGACCGTCCAGAGTTGCCGTTGTTGCGTGCGAGCAACGGGGCGCTTCCGCCCGCCGGATGTTTCCGGCGCGGGGGAAAGGCCCGGCGCGCAGGGATCGGCAGGAGAGTTAGCGCATGACCAGAGTCAAGGGCGGGTATAAGCCCCACCTCCGCCACAAGAAAATCCTCAAGATGGGCAAGGGCCAGTTCGGCACGCGGCACCGCCTGTTCCGCCGCGCCAACGAAGCCATGCTCAAGAGCCTGTGGTATGCCTTCCGCGACCGGCGCAACCGCAAGCGCGACCTGCGCAGACTGTGGATCGTCCGGATCAACGCGGCCGCGCGGCTGAACGGCACCACCTACAGCCGCCTGATCTCCCGCCTGCACGCCGGAGGCATCCTGCTCAACCGCAAGATGCTCGCCGATCTGGCGGTGCGCGACCCGCAGGGCTTCAGCCAAGTGGTCGAAGCCGCGGGAAAGTAACCCCCCAATTTGAATATAAAAACGGCCCGGTGAAAACCGGGCCGTTTGGGTTTAAGACCGGGGTGGAAGTAGAGACCGAGGCGGTCTTTAAGACCGCCTCGGTCTGCTATCACGAAAACAACCCGTACTCCACCCCCGCCGTATAAATCTCCTCGGAGACCGCCTCGGGCGCCGGGGCGATGAGGTAGGGCGTATCGTCGAAGGCGTTCACTTCGATCAGCCACTGCCCCGCCTGCCACAACCGGATCCGGTGTTCTTTCCGCCCGCCGGGGAAGGATGGATCGTCCGCATCCATCACCGCGAGGGGGTAACCGTGGAAATCCTCGGCCGGCGTGTGCATCCGACGGGCGTCGAAACCGCCGCGGGCGGCGTCCGCCGAGGCGTACCAGCGCATGCTAGCGCCGGTGCCGTGCCCGGCGGCGGGATTGCACACAAAGGAAAAATCCGCGTCGGAGGAATAATATCGGCGCTGGTAAACGTCCGGATCCGACGGATCCTCCGGCGGCGGGCAAACCGCGAGCGATGCCCGCTTCAACACATCCCGGGCTGCGGCAATCGGGACGGCTGTCGGCGTTACGACGGCGCCGGCGGCAGCGGTGCAGCCGGTGAGGAGGAATAATAATATCGGGAGGAATGGAATGGTCTTCCGCATAATGTGTTTCCCCTCCTGGGTATTCCTATTGTAAAGGAAGATGACGTTGTCGCAGACGGGAAGGTTCCCATTGCGCGCCGCGCCGTGCTTCAGCACGGCGCTGGTAAACAAAGCCCCTTTACGAGGGCTGTCTTCGGTGTATGATATTGCCCCAAGCGATTCTTCTGTGTATTAAATGATATGAATCGTATCTACTCAGCCTTATACCCTCATCCCTTCCTTATACCACCTGACCCCCGCTCGTGATAACTTCGCATCGCAATTTCGCCGATGCTCATCGCTCCGGGGCAGGTGCTGGGAGAAGAGGAACCAGACTCCATTCTCCCTTCTCCCACCTAATGGTGGGAGAAGGTGGCCGATGGCCGGATGAGGGGGAGGAGGGATCAGCTGGGAGAAGGTGGCCGAAGGCCGGATGAGGGGGGATACGGGAATCAATGCAAAGTAATTGCGCGAGCCTGTTACGGATTCCCGCTTCTTACGTGCGGGAATGACGATCATTCTCCCGTGTAATCCATCCTTCGATCATCTGTTGCATGCTATACTCTGAATGATGTCCACAATTATTGCCCGCCACGAATTTTCCACGGGTCTGATCTGCCTGCTCGTCCGGGGGGATATCACAGCAGAAAATGCAGATGCGATCGTCAACGCCGCCAACAGCCGCCTGCAGCACGGCGGCGGGATCGCCGGCGCGATCGTCCGCCGCGGAGGATTCGCGATCCAGGAGGAAAGCGACGCCTGGGTGCGCGCGCACGGCGCGGTGACCCATGCAAGCCCGGCGGTCACCGGCGCGGGCAGCCTGCCCTGCAAGGCGGTGATCCATGCCGTGGGTCCGGTCTGGGGAGCGGGAGACGAAGACCGGAAGCTGCGCGCGGCCGTGTTGGGCGCGCTGGCGCTGGCGGATGCGCGCGGATTGGCTTCGATCGCCATTCCGGCCATCAGCACCGGCATCTTCGGCTTCCCCAAAGCGCGCGCCGCCGGGGTGATCTTCCAGGCGATCGAGGATTTCGCCGTCGCACATCCGGCGGCTTCCCTGCGCGAGATCCGCGTGACGATCCTGGACGAGCCGACACTGTCTGTTTTTCAGAAGGAGTTCACCGACCGGTGGAAATAATCACCAGCCGCACCAACGATAAAGTCCGCCTGATCCGCCTGCTGCAGGAGCAGCGCAAGATCCGCGAACGCGAGCGGTTGTTCGTGGCCGAAGGCACGCGCCTGGTGGAGGAGGCGGCCGGGGCGGGGGTGAAGGCGCGCATGATCCTGCACGACGGGCGGCTGGGGCCGCGCGAACACTCTGCGCTCAACCGGTTGGCCGCGGCCGGGGGGGAAGCGCTCGAAGTCACGCCGGAAATCTTCAAATATTGCAGCGATACCGCCGCGCCGGCCGGGCTGCTGGCGGTCCTCGAATGGCCCGAGTTGCCCGAGCCTGCGCCGCTCGCGTGGGCGGTTGTGGCCGACGGCATCACCAACCCCGGCAATCTGGGGAGCCTGTTGCGGGCGGCGGACGCCTTCGGCGTTCAGCTGGTTATACTGGCACCGGGCAGCGTAGATGCATTCAATCCGAAGGTCGTGCGCGGCGGGATGGGCGCGCACCTGCGCCTCCCGATCCGCATGCTGGGTTGGCGCGAAATCGGCGCGCTCCTGGCCGGGTTTCATATCCGGCTGGCGGAAGCGCGCGAGGGAGAATCGGTCGAAGCGGTCGATTGGAGCGGGCGCACGGCGCTGATCCTCGGCGGGGAAGCGGCCGGGCCGGGGGATCAGGCGCGCGCGCTCGCCGCCGGATCGGTGCACATTCCCATGCTGGGGAAGGCCGAATCCCTCAACGCCGCGGTCGCCGGCGGCATTCTGCTTTACGAAATATCCAAACGGAAAAACATTTCCACGAAGGACACGAACAAGATCTGAAGAACATGAAGGAATGATGAATAGCTCGTCATCCCCGAGCGCTCGTATCGGGGATCCAGAAACGGCAGCGTGCTTTATTCCTTCAACCCTCCCCCCAACAACACATTTCCCCATTTCCGAAGGAAATGAGGGGACCACAGGGGGGAGGTTGCGCGGGGATGACGATCGCTCTTCCTGCTCCCCGGCCCGCCCCAGCCGGGGCGGGCTTCGTGGAAAGGATTACTCCAACATATGCCCAACACACCAGCCATCCGCACCGAAAACCTCTCGAAGACGTTCGGAAAAGGGAAAACCTTCATCACCGCGGTAAAGGGATTGAACCTGGAAGTCGCGCGCGGGCAGGTGTACGGATTCCTCGGGCCCAATGGCGCGGGAAAAACCACCACCATCCGCATGCTGATGGATCTTATCCGGCCAAGCGCGGGCAGGGCGGAGATTAACGGGCGGACCGTGCGCGAGGCGGGCGCTCTCGCGCGGGTGGGCGGGCTTGTCGAAGGCCCTGCGTTTTATGGATACCTCTCGGGCCGCAACAACCTGGAAGTCCTTGCGCGCACCGCCGACGATTACCGCCCGGAACGGATCCTTAATCTCCTGGAACAGGTCGGTCTGGCCGCGCGCGCCGGACAACCGGTGAGCGGTTACTCGCTCGGGATGAAACAGCGCCTCGGAATCGCCGCCGCGTTGCTGGGCGATCCGGATCTGGTTGTGCTTGACGAGCCGACCAACGGGCTCGACCCGGCCGGCATCCAGGAAATGCGCGGGTTTATCCGCGGCCTTGTCCAGGAGCGCGGCAAGACGGTATTCATCTCCAGCCATCTTTTAAATGAGGTCGAACAGACTTGCGACCGCGTCGCGATCATCCAAAAGGGGGAGATGATCCGAGAAGGACCGGTGGCCGGGTTGCTCGCGGAGAGCGCTTCCAACCTGAGGATTCAGGCCGCGCCGCTGGAGCAGGCCGAGCAGGCGCTGCGCGAGCGCTGGAAGATCTCGCGGGAATCGATTCCGGGGGATGCCGTTCCATGGCTGGTGGTGGAAGCGCCCCCGGAAGAAAGCCCGCTCGTGGTGGAATTCCTGGTCGGCCATGGGATTCGCGTGCACCAGGTGGTCGTCCAGCGCCAGACCCTGGAAAGCTACTTTCTCGCCGCGACCCGGGATCTACCCGCCGGGATCGGGGAGGCGGCCGATGATTAACCTGTTGCGCGCCGAATGGAAGAAGACGATCTGGAACTACAAGCTGACCGGTTTCCTGGTTTGGGGGTTCCCGATGGGTGTCCTGGGCTTTTATGCCGTGATGCTCCTGACGGGCCTGTTTTCCCGCGACGCGATGGAGGGAATGGTGGCCACCGGCTCCGGTGATTGGACTGTGGATGCGCTCGGGCCCTGGGGCATCATCCTGGCCTTCCCCTTCACCATTCTTACGCGATTGATACCGCTGGCGTTCATGGCTTCGGTGTTCGCCGGCGAATACCAATCAGGGATGTGGAAATACCTGATCCCGCGCAACCGTCGGCCGCTGCTGATCCTATCGAAGATGGCCGTGGTCGCCGTCCTGATGACGCTGGCGTTCACCGCCGCCTCCGCCGTTGTTGTGGCCGGGCAGGGGATCGGGCGAAAACTGACGGGCTTGGCATTCGGGCCGGCGCTCTCGGGGGAAGTCGTCGGCGATTTCGTCATCCGCTACGGCCAGACCCTCCTCCTGGGCGTATTGGCGCTGATCCTGCTCGCCGCGATTGCGGCGCTTGCCGCCATCCTTACCCGATCCGTCCTTGGCAGCCTGCTGGTCGTGTTCCTCTTTTCGACGCTGGATTCGCTTTCAATGTACATCCTGATGCTGCTGGCGAAAATATTATCCCTGCCCGGTATTGTCGGCCTGTACCGGTACACGCCGCAATGCAATTTGGATAACGCCCAATCCTGGTTTGCCACGGACGCCGCGATCCGGCTTCCATTCGAGAATTTTTCCACGGGGCCGGACCTGGGTTTTTCGCTGGCGATGCTGGTGATCTGGGCGGCGGGGTTGACGGCGCTGGCGGCGGCTGTCTTTGAGCGGCAGGATATTTCGTCGTGAAGGTGTCATCCCGAGGGGTCTCTGGACCCCGAGGGATCGGCGACTGCGTCGACCGATTGGGCCCTTTGAAGCTCGTAAGAAACCGATCCCTCAGGACCTGAAGGTCCTTCGGGATGACTTACTCCAAGAAAGCCGAAAGGCCCTTCGGGATGACCCATTCAGAGAGTCGTCCCTCAGGACCTTCAAGCTGAGCCTGCCCCGAACGTAACGGGTGGAGGGATCGGTTGCGAGTTATTCGTTTCCGATGCCCGTCTTTTTACTTTTTTGCCGCTTCGCCGGTTTTCGTCTTCGGGATATTCCCGGCGGACCACAGAACCTTGGGATGCGGTCCGCCGGAATCAAATGCAAAGGAGTAATGAAGGTGATGAACTCGCAAACTGTCCCCCGCAATGCGGCAATCCTTCGTTGGATTGCCCGCCTCTGGACGATCCCTGTGTTTGCGCTGACCCTGATCATGATATTTTCTCCGGATCCCAATATGGATTCTTCCGCACAGATTCCGTTTGCGGATTGGTTCCTGTTGAGTTTCTGGGCTGTGGCTGTGCTGGGATTGGCGCTTGCCTGGCGCTGGGAGCGGGCGGGAGGGACGCTCACGATCACGATCATGTTTCTCCGCGAGCTGGCCTGGATCATCCTAAAGGGGGGATGGGTGATAAATTTTCTGATCTTCTGGGCGCTGGTGGCGACGCCGGCGATCCTCTTCCTTATCGCCGGGAGCCTTAAGCCGAGGACGAAGAAGGCTTAACTCTGTTCCCTACCACTTGCGCTCCGCCGCGCGGAACGGCTGGAGACGCGCCGCAGAACGGATTGGCTTAGGTCGATTTTGCCGCCGCTCTCCGGCCGTAGGCCGGCGTCCCCAATTCCTCCATCCGGCGGTCATTTTTTCTCCACAGTCTTCATGATAATTAATAACGCAGCCAAAGCAATTTCCGATGCCCGTGGACTGCAGGAAACGGAGGCAAATTATGGGAACAAAATCGCCGGATATCATTTTCGAATTGATGGCGAATATCGGTCTGCCGGTGCGCAATTTATTTTTGCCGCCCCGCAGACTGATGGAGGAGATTCCGGTGGAACCCGGAAGCCGGGTTCTGGATTATGGATGCGGACCCGGGGCGTTCACCTTTCTGCTGGCGGATAAGGTGGGCGGAACCGGCAGGGTCTACGCGCTGGATATCCACCCGCTGGCCCTCGCGAAGATCGAACGCAAAGCGCGCCGAAAGGGGTATGGAAACATCCGCACCATACTCTCGGATTGCGCCACATCCCTGCCGGATTCGGCGCTTGACCTGGTCGTTTTGTTCGATGTGTTCCATCTGCTCGATACTCCGCGGGAGGTGCTGCGCGAACTCCACCGGGTGCTGAGACCCAACGGAGTCCTTGCCTTCAGCGATCATCATATGCAGGATGGGGAAAGCCTCGCCCGCGTTTCCGGCGATGGGTTGTTTGCATTCCGGAAGCAGGGCGCAAAGACCATCCTCTTTTCGAAAGCGTAAAGGTAAGCGTCGAGCGGCAACCGGTGTTGGAACTCCGGCGGAATTTCGAATGGAGCCATTTCCGTCATTCCCGGCCGCGGTCACACCGATGGTAAGCCCGCGAACGGGGATGGCATCCTCGCTTTGTCCCCGGCAGAACTGCGTCTTAGAGGGTTGTTTTTGCGCTATGCAAATCGCTTCAATCCTCCATTGATACAATGGCGGAACGTGAGTGCATTCCCCCCAAGAACACATCCCCCCATTTCTTTTAGAAATGGGGGGACCACAGGGGGAGGTCGCGCAGGGATGATGGACCATGTCATCCCCGAATCTTCTTTCGGTGATCGGTCGCTTTCTTGTCTTCCTTCCCCCCAAGAACACGTCCCCCCATTGCTTTTAGAAATGGGGGGACCACAGGGGGGAGGTCGCGCAAGTATGACGGGCCATATCATCCCCGAATGTTCTTGTCGATAATCCGGGAAGAAATTCGCTTCGGTGATCCGTCGCTTTCTTTTCTTCCTTCCCCCCAAGAACACGTTCCCCCATTTCTTTTAGAATTGGGGAGACCACAGGGGGGAGGTCGCGCGGGAATGACGACTATGTCATCCCCGAATCTTCTTTCGGTGATCGGTCGCTTTCTTTTCTTCCTTCCCCCCAAGAACACGTCCCCCCATTGCTTTTAGAAATGGGGGGACCACAGGGGGGAGGTCGCACGGGAATGATGGACCATGTCATCCCCGAATGTTCTTGTCGATAATCCGGGAAGAGACTCGCTTCGGTGATCGATCGCTTTCTTGTCTTCCTTCCCCCCAAGAACACGTCCCCCCATTTCTTTTGGAAATGGGGGGACCATAGGGGGGCGTGCGGGAATGACGGACCATATCATCCTCGAGTCGACGACTTACAGATAAAAGAAACCGATCCCTCAGGCTGGGAATCAACCCTCGGGATGACTCTTCGAGCGGGTCATCCCGAAGGGCCTTCAGGCCCTGAGGGATCGGTCGCGCATTTATCCGTATCCGCCGCTTACGTCTTCTTCTCCGCCGCCGGCTTGCGGGCCGCCTTTTTGGGAGCGGCTTTCTTCTTCGCGGCCGCTTTCGGTTTGCGGTCCATCCACTCTATGATCGCGTCGCCGAATGCCGAACACTTGACTTCCGTCGCGCCCTCCATCAGGCGCGCGAAATCGTAGGTAACGGTCCTGGCCGCGATCGCGCCTTCCATCCCGCGCAGGATCAGGTCCGCCGCTTCGCGCCATCCCATGTAGCGCAGCATTAGCTCGCCCGAGAGGATCAGCGAACCGGGGTTGACTTTGTCCAGATCGGCGTACTTGGGCGCGGTGCCGTGGGTGGCTTCGAATACCGCGTGGCCGGTGGTGTAGTTGATGTTCCCGCCCGGGGCGATCCCGATCCCGCCCACCTGCGCGGCGAGCGCGTCGGAAAGGAAATCCCCGTTGAGGTTGGGGCAGGCGATCACATCGAACTCGTCGGCGCGGGTGATGGTTTGCTGGAAGATGATGTCGGCGATCGCATCCTTCACTACCAGCCGCCCGGCGGCCGTCGCCGACTGCTGTTCGGCGGATGCCGCACTCTCGCCGTGCGCGGATTTTGTCCGCTCCCACTGCGACCACGTATACACCCGCTCGCCGAACTCGCGTTCGGCCAGCGAGTAACCCCAGTTGCGGAAGGCCCCCTCGGTGAACTTCATGATGTTGCCTTTGTGCATGATCGTCACCGAACGGCGGTGGTTATCGAGCGCGTACCGGATCGCCGCCCGCACCAGCCGTTCCGTTCCCTCGCGCGAGATCGGTTTGATCCCCACGCCGGCCGAGGCGGGGAAGCGGATCTTCGCGAATTCGGCCGGGAAGTTTTCCCGTAAAAGGTCGAGAAAGCGGCGCGCGTCGGGCGTGCCGTCTTCGAATTCGATCCCGGTGTAGATGTCTTCCGTGTTCTCGCGGAAGATCACCATGTCCACCTTTTCCGGGTGCCGGACCGGCGAGGGCACGCCGGGGAAGTAATGCACGGGGCGCAGGCACACGTACAGGTCGAGCAGTTTCCGCAGCGCGACGTTCAGCGAGCGGATCCCGCCCCCGACGGGGGTGGTCAACGGACCTTTGATCCCCACCAGGTATTCGCGGAAGGCCTTCACCGTGCCGTCGGGCAGCCAGGTGCCGAACTGCGAGAAGGCTTTTTCCCCGGCGAAAACTTCCATCCAGGCGATTTTTCGGCTTCCGCCATAGGCTTTTTGCACGGCGGAGTCGAATACGCGGACCGAAGCGCGCCAAATATCCCGGCCGGTGCCGTCGCCCTCAATGAAGGGCAGGATCGGATGGTCCGGAACGTTGAGCTTGCCTTCGTTCCAGGTGATGCGTTCTGCGCCGGCCGGAGGGATGAGGGTGAGTTCGATCATGGATCTCCTTCTTCTCGGATTGCGTTTTCCCGGTGGGGACGCGCAGATTATAGCATGGGGGGTGCATTCGCCGGGAAAAAGCCCCGCGGATCATATTTACAGATTCTGTAACCGATCGGTTCGGAAAAAACGCACACCGAAACATCCGGAAAATCCGAAAACACTGAAAAATAATTTGGCCAAAGATGAATGGTAATAAGTGTAAGGGAAAAATCAAATATTTTTCGGCGGATTCGACGGCGGACTGCCCCTAGAGTGCAAAGCGAGAGCAGGGAAATCCGTGTAAAAGGAAGTCCGGTTGAGCAGCGGTCAGATTCCGTTAAAGTGCCACTTGGAGAATCCGGCCGGACCGGTGCCTGCACCGGTCCGGCCGAATGTGCGCGTTTACTGGAGCTCGATGGTGTCGGCGGGCGAGGGGCTGGAGACCGGCACGGCGGGTGTGGACGGTTCCGCATCGGCCGAAGGCCTGTTCCGCTTGCGAAGGAAGAAGAACACGCCGATCCCGGCACCCATCAGCAGGATCACCGTGCAACAGCCGCACATCAGGACGAAGGCGAGGATCAGGAGTGTGGTATCAAATCCTCCCACTTCACTTTCCGCGGTAAAGCGCTTCGGGGTTCCTTTCGCCGCCAGGTCCCACGTGAGGGTCCGGCCGTTCACCTGCGTGGCGTTGTTATCCCCCACTTTGCCGGGCGCCTCGACCGACCATTCGCAGCCGAACTTGACCGGATCGGACGTCGTGCATGGGAACCGGGTCCAGGAGAGGTCGAGGGTGAAGGTATCATCCGTGATCTCGAGGGTTCGCACGTTCACAGCATATTCGTCCTCAAGATGGTTGCGCAGCCCCAGGAGGTTGTCCATCGCGATCGAATACGTGCACCAGATGTCGTCGCCGTGTTTGACCTGCGTGAACGTGCCGAAGCTCTTCACTATTTGCTTCGTGGCTTCCGTGCAGATCGCATCTTCGGCGGTATCGTTCTTCTTCAGAAACTCATCGATCCCGGCCGGATTAAACCGCAGGATGGTTTCAAACTCCGCCGAGCCGTCTTCGTGGACGACCGTCAGGAATTGGAAAACCATCTGCGCATCCGAAACCGG
>DAOUDU010000061.1:0-1841 GCA_034430775.1 Anaerolineales bacterium
TGGCACGGCGGGCATGCGGATCGTCCAGATCGAGCCGGTTCGGATGGGAGTTGATCTCCAGCGCGACCCCGGCTTCGGCGGCCGCCGCAAACACCGCCTCCATATCCAAGTCCGCGCCTTCCCGGTCCGGGAGCAGCCGTCCGGTTGGATGGGCGAGGATATCGACATGCGGATTCCGGATCGCCTTGAGCGCGCGCGCGGTGACTTTTTCCCGCGGCTGGCGCAGGCCGGTGTGCAGCGACGCCACCACCAGATCCAATCCGGCCAGGATTTCATCCGGATAATCGAGCGTACCGTCGGCCCGGATCTCGACCTCGCTTCCGTGCAGTATGGTTATAGCCCCACCGAGCGTCTCTTGCGCCCGGCGGATCTCCTCCGCCTGCCTCTCGTGCCGGGCGATGTCGAGCCCGCCGGCAATTCCCAATCCAACCGAATGATCGGTGATCGCGATCGCTTTCCGCCCGCGCTTCAGTGCGGCCCGGGCCATCTCCAACACACTCAATCGGCCGTCGCTTCCGGTGGTATGGATATGAAAATCGCCGACGATATCTTTCGTCTCGATGAGCCGCGGGAGCCTTCCCTGCCGGGCGGCCTCCACCTCGCCGTGATCCTCCCGCAGTTCGGGCGGGATCCACGGCAGGCCGAGCGTCCGATAGACTTCCAATTCCGTCGCGCAAAGGATTTCACTTCCGCCGTTCGTCCGCTTCAACGCATGCTCGGAAAGGGAATACCCCTTCTTCAAGGCGAGTTCGCGCAGTTTGACGTTGTGGTCTTTCGAACCGGTGGCATATTGCAGAGCGGTGCCGAATCGTTCCGGCGGGTGGACCCAGACCTGGGCGCGCACGCCATCGCCGAATTCGACGCTGGATTTGGTCTCGCCCCTGCCCAGGACCCGCGCCACGCCGGGCAGGCTGGTGAAGGCCTCCATCACCGCCCCGGAGTGCGCGGCCGCGATAAGGATGTCGATATCGCCCACATCGGAACGCATCCGCCGTAGGCTGCCGGCCGGTTCGGCGGAAACCACCCCCGGCACCTTCTTTAGCGCGGCCGCAATCTCCAGCGCCAGCGGGTAGGCGCGCGCGAGGGGAATCCGTCCCGAACGCCGGGCAAGGCTTTCGATACCCGCCAGGATTGCGGCTTCGGATTTGGCGCCCATACCCGGCAGATCCCGGAGTTTCCCGGCCCGGGCTGCCTTTTCCAACTGCGGAAGCGTCTTTATCTTCAAAGTCTTCCAGATCAGGCCAACCTTCTTCGACCCGAGACCCGGAACCTTAAGCCATTCGGCCAGGCTGGGTGGAACTTCCTTCTTCAACTTCGTGAGGAATTTTAATTTTCCGGTTTTGAGCAATTCTTCGATCTTCCCGGCGATGGCCTCCCCCACGCCGGGAATCTCGCGCAGTGTGCCTTCTTTCCAATACGCTTTGGCGTCGCGGTCGAGCACAGCCAGGCTTTCGGCCGCTTTGCGGTAGGCGAGCGTCTTGTAGATGATTTCGCCTTTGATCTCCAGAAGATCGGCGATGAGCGTGAAGGTGTCGGCCAGTTCGCGGTTGTTCATAGGAGCCCCATTATAGAACCGAATAGCGATCCCGATCCATCGGCAAGATTTATGGATCGGTTTTCCCGCGGAGGACACGGATAAAAAAGGATTGCGTGGCCATTGTTCTCCACACCCCGGGTTGCCGGCGATATTGGCTTTCACAGGCGATTTGATATAGGATGGATGGTGCTCGCGCGAGGATGGGAATGAAACGCAAACTGGCGGTCGTCGCCGTCGGAGGAAACGGATTGATCAGCGGGCAAGGAAAGGAATCCCTTGCCGGTCAGTACGCCGCCGCCTGCAC
>DAOUDU010000062.1:0-3188 GCA_034430775.1 Anaerolineales bacterium
TTCCACGGTCGGGGTTTCGAATACCGTCGCCGTTTTGGTAACGGGGAACCGCGTGGCGGTTTCCGTTTTTATTTTTACTTCGGTGGGCGTTTTCGTCGCCGCAACGGCCGTCGCCGGGGCGGGTTCGGGAGTTCCCAGCAGTTCCGGATAATTTTCGGCGAGTACTTGTTGCACTTCCAACGCCAGCTCGTTTTCGGGATCCAGGCTGAGCGCCAGATTCAATTCGCGCCGCAACCCGGCGAGGGTTTCGCTGCGGTCGAATCCGCTGCACATCGGGAGCAGCCGGTCCAGGAAAATATTGGCCCACTCGGCGTGCAGGTCGGCGGATTCCGGGCTGTAGGTCAGCCCCTCCAGCACGATCGTCTCGGCCAAGAGCGAAGCGTCGGTACCCGCCAACATGCACAGATCCTGATATTCGGCCGCCAATTGGACGACGGACCGGACATCCTTTGGATTCTCGCCGGTCGCATGTTCCAGGTCGAGCACTTTCTGCCATACGGCGGGATGGAGGAATTCGAGGCGGATGTTGGAGAGGAAATCCGGTTCGAATTCCGAGAAGAGGAAGCGCACCTCGCTGCCGGTGCGGACGGCCTGCTCCTGGACGGGCACGTTGAGCGGCCCGACCGCGTAGGGGAAGCGGTAGGTGACGACCGCCGAGCCGATGTTGCCGTACCAGCCCGCGCCGGTTTCCAGGATGTAATCCAGCCAGGAGTCGCCGTAATGCCCGCTGCTGAAACCTGTTTCGTAGGTCACGCGGAGGAAAACGTCCTTGCCGGCCGGGAAGGTCACCGGAAATGTGGACCACGCGACGGCCGGTCCGTCCTCAAACGGCTCCTCGACAGTGGTGATGGGGAGCGCCGCGCCGCCGGTCTTGGCGGCGAAATTCCGGATCAGCGGCCGGCCGCCGTAGCCGTCGCCGCCGCCGTTGACCGGCTCCATCGGGAAGCGCACTTGCATCGATTCGGCGGCGGTGCCCTGGTTGCGGAAGTTGAAATCGGCCGTCACCGCCGCAACGTAACCTCTGCCGGAAGCGGGGCGGATCCACAGCGTGACGTTTTCGGCGGTCATCTGCACCATGGTGGTGCCGGCGGCGGGCCAGACGTTGCCGGCGGGCGGCTCCCGGGGCGGCGCGGCGTCGGACCGGGCGGCCCGGCCGGGAACGATCGCGGCGGCAACGGCGATCAGGATGCAAACGGCGAGGAGCTTTCGGTTGGGCATCTCGGCCTCCGTGGATTTCAGACCATCGACGATGGACCCTCCGATAAAGTCATTCGGGTGCAGGCATCGACCATGGTCGGTTATGGTTGTTGCGCGGTTATTTGCAAACGGGGTTTTACCCCTCCCTTGCCCTCCCCAGAATGGGGAGGGGATTTCCATGATCCATGGTCCATCGTCCGGTTTTCCGATGGTCGATTGTCGATAGTCGCTTAGGGTTATTGTTGGATTATATGCTTTCAGCGGGAATAATTGACAGGTATTACAGAATTGACATGATAATTAAAAATCAAAATCTTGGAAATCATGTAAATCCTGTCAATTCAATTCCCCGGGGGATGATCCCGCGCGTCCTTTCCCCCTCGCTGCCCCCGCCCGCGAATTCATCGAATCGGAACCCTCGCTCCGAAATCATCACCGCTCAAGGTTCAGAAACGAGCGGCGATTCTTCGCGAGGGCGGGTCCCACCGATGCTCATCGCTCGGGGGGCAAGCGCTTCGGGGTCGGACTTGCGCGCCCATCGCTCCGCGACCATCCCCACTCTAAAACCAGAAACGAATGGGGATGCTCCGCGAGGGCAGGCGGGGACAGGCTCCTCCTGCTTATAATAAAAAAGCCTGCTAAAGCAGGCTCCACCGCCTATCGTCCATGGTCTGTTCCTCCGATGGTCTATTATCGATCGTCGGTTTTTCTATCTCCATCGTCAGATCTTTGATTTCAGCATATCAATAATCATTGGCTTCAAATCGTCCTCGTGTTGGAAAAGAACCAGTTTCACCGTTCCGATCTTCATCTGATTAATCCCTTCCACGCGCAATAAGTCATTAATCCTTTCTTCAATTAATCGCGTTCTTTCGAGGTGGGCATCTCCTTCGCCCCTGGCCAGGACCAAAAGGGATGTAAAACCGCCGGTCTGAAAGTCATCCTCTCCATATATGGATATCTTTTCTCCGAAGAGAATAGCCATTGCGTCGCCCAGGATTTTCTTGGGATTGTCGCCGCTTTCTTCGATCTCGACCAGCAGGATCGCCTTGTTGCTCTCCGGATCGAAAACGACAATATCGATTTCCGAGAGCCGATTTTCACGTTTTTTATCCCCGCCGATCCACGCGGAGGTTACGCTCACATCGTCGGCGCCGCCTTTTCCATGATCATATGCCACGGTATACCCGAGCTTGGCCAACTCGACGCTGCCGCTCAGTTTCTTCCCAATATCTTCGGTCATCTCACCGTGTTTTTTGGACAATGCGATTTCTCCTTTTGAAGTCGGGCATGGAGAGTATTATAGACGCAACGCAAGGGCAATGGACGATTGACCATGGACGACCGAAGAGCATAGACAGGATTTGCAGGATTTGGTCAGGATTATCAGGATAATTTTACGGAAGATGACACATCAGCGATACATGGAAAAAAGGTAGTTGGTCGAGCAGGCCGCCGGTCATTGGCGGCCGTATCGAGACCATACGCGGGGCGAAGCCTGTCCTGGGGATACTACAGGGCAATCTTCCCGCATCGCGTCGTCCGTCGGGCTGATCCCGCGCGTCCTTTCCCCCTCGCTCTCCTTCGCTACGCTCAGGACAGGCGCTCGGGGCCGGACATACGCGCGGGACAGGCGCCCTCTGCCGTATATCATGCAAGCCCGAACGGGCTTCTTTGTCTTCAGCAAGGGGTTTCAACCCCGAGGAAACCCGGATGGACAACGACCTTTACGCATCGCGCCTCCGTCGGGCTAAAGCCCTGCCTTATATCATGTAAGCCCGATGGGCTTCCATACCATAAGCAAAGGGTTTAAACCCCGAAGCGTCCACACCCGAGGAAACCCGGACGGACAACGACCTTCCCGCATCGCATCGTCCGTCGGGATAAAGCTCTGCCTTATATCATGTAAGCCCGAATGGGCTTCCGTGTTTTCAGCAAGGGGTTTCAACCCCGAGGAAACCCGGATGGACAACGACCTTTACGCATCGCAC
>DAOUDU010000063.1:0-6466 GCA_034430775.1 Anaerolineales bacterium
ATGATCGACTGGAACGAAAAATTCGCGCGTAAAGTGAACCGCTGGTTGACCCAGGAGCGCGTAGTATGGCTGGTCACCGTCGGGGCGGACCTCAACCCGCAGCCGCGGCCGGTGTGGTTCCTGTGGGACGGCGATACGATATTAGTCTACAGCCAGCCCCGGGCGCGTAAAGTCGCCCACATCGCCGCGCACCCGAAGGTTGCCTGCCATCTCAACACGGATGAAGATGGCAGCCATGTGGCGGTCTTTCTTGGGAAAGCCGCCGTGGATATGAAAACCCCTCCGGCCGATAAGATGCCGGCATACCTTAAAAAGTACCGCAAGGGAATCCGTGAGTTGGAGATGACTCCGGAAGCTTTCGCCAAGGATTATTCGGTCGCGATCCGGATCAAACCGGCCAGCCTGCGGGGTTGGTAATCAACGGGGCTGCCCGCCGTAAAAATGTTTCCGGCCTGCGGATGGAAGGAGGTGTGGAAGCCGCATCCTCTGACGACCCCAAATTCCTCCCCAGGCAGATAATCACACTCGCGCATTAACACCGCCTCCGCATAAGCGTGGCTTTCCGTTACAATCACGCTTCGTGATAAACACAGAGAAAATATCCCCGCGTCGAAAAATCCGTTCATTCCGGCGGACTTTGTCCGCCGGAATTATCCCGTAACAGGGAAGCTGAGAGATTGAACCACGAGACGGAAATCCTTCTGCCCAAGAATTGGTTGTTTCGGTTCTCCACCATCTGGACCGGCCAGGCCTTTTCGCTGTTCGGGTCGATGTTGGTGCAGTTCGCGCTGGTCTGGTGGCTCACCGCCCGGACCGGATCGGCTGTTGTATTATCCATAGGCACGCTGGTAGCCCTGTTGCCGACCGTCGTGATCGGCCCGCTGGCGGGTGCGTTCGTCGACCGGCACAGCCGGCGCTGGATGATGGTCATCGCCGACAGCCTGGTGGCGCTGATTACGCTGTGGCTGGTGATCCTTAATATCCCGGGCTGGATGCAGGTGGGGCATGTGTATGCGGCCATGTTCCTGCGGGCTGCGGCCGGCACTTTCCAGTGGCCGGCAATGCAGGCGTCCACCTCGCTCATGGTGCCCAAAAAACATCTGGCGCGGGTGGGGGGTATGAACCAAACGCTTTACGGGATGCTTGGCATCGTCGCCCCGCCGACAGGCGCATTGCTGGTGATGGCGCTACCGCTGCAATGGGTTTTAGCAGTCGATATCATCACCGCGGCGCTGGCGGTCCTGCCGCTCCTGGTGATCGGCGTGCCGCAGCCGCCGGCCCCGGCGGACCGGCCCGACGAGCCCCGGAAAAGCGTGCTGGAAGACATCCGCTCGGGTTTCCGGTATATCCGCGCCTGGAAGGGCGGGATGCTGATAATCATCGTGGCCGTGGTGGTGAAATTTTTCCTGAATCCGGCGTTCGCACTGCTCCCCATTCTCGCGGTGAAACATTTTAATGGCGGCGCGCTGGAGATGGGCTGGCTGGATGCCGCGTCCGGAGTCGGCACGGTGGCCGGCGGACTGCTGCTTTCGGTGTGGGGCGGGTTTAAACGCAGGATCGTGACGGTGCTGGTCGGCCTGTTTGGGATGGGCATCGGGATGATCCTGGTCGGTTTCTCCCCTTCCGGATTGCTCCCCATGGCGCTGGCCGCCATTGCGCTGGCGGGTGGGATGGGATCGCTCGTCGACGGACCGATCTTTGCGATTTTCCAATCGTCGATCGATCCCGGGATGCAGGGACGGGTGATTTCCGTTTTCATGAGCCTGGTCACGATGGTCGTCCCCTTCGGCATGCTCTTCGGCGGCATGTTCGCCGACCGGTTCGGTGTCCCGCTGCTTTTCGTAATCGGCGGAGTGGTTTGCCTGGCCGGAGCCGGATGGTCCTTCGCTTCGCCGGCAATCCTTTCCCTGGAGCAAAATACTCCAAGCGCTTTGGGGAATTCGACGAAAAAAACCGGAGTCGAATCGTTTTGACCGGAAAAATTACTGACTCCCTTTTGGGTGTAGTGATATCTCAAAAAATTGATTTCAACTACCGCTCCTCGAAAAGCGCGCAATGCGCGAACTGTAAAAAACCGCCGCGTGTTTTAATTGGATTGGGTTATTCCGGTGGAATTCACCTCCGGAATGTGGTACAAACTCACGATCACCATCGCGAAACCGTCTGGCGAAGCCATCCATGAATTATCTGGAATCGCTGAATCCCCAACAGCGCGAAGCCGTGGAATGCGGCGAAGGGCCGGCCCTGGTTGTGGCCGGGCCGGGCAGCGGCAAGACGCGCGTCCTGGCGTGCCGCTTCGCGCATCTTGTCCTGCGCGCCGGCATCGCCCCGCAGCAGATCCTCGCCGTCACCTTCACCAATAAAGCCGCGCGCGCAATGCGCGAACGGATTGAGCGATTGCTGACCGAGGCGGAAGCGCACGCCGCGGGCCGTTTTGACTTGCGCAACCTTTCACTCGGGACCTTTCACTCCCTGTGCGCCCGCTGGCTGCGGCGCGACGGCGAAGCCGTCGGATTGCCGCGCGATTACGTGATCTTCGACAGCGACGATTCGGAGCGATCGGTCAAGCAGGCACTGCTCGACCTCGATATCAACATTAAACAATATTCCCCGGCGGCCGTAAAAAACGCCATATCGCGCGCGAAGAACGAGATGCTCGGCCCCGACGAGTTCCCGTCCCTCACCCCGTTCGAACGCGTCGCCGGCAAAGCCTACCGCCGTTACCAGGAACTGCTTTCCGCCAGCCGCGCCGCGGATTTCGACGACCTGCTGCTCCGGGTGGTACGCCTGTTCCGGGAGCAGCCGGAGATACTCGCCCGCTACCAGGACCGCTACCTCCATATCCTGGTCGATGAATTTCAGGATACGAACGAAGTGCAATATACGCTGATCAAGCTGCTGGCCGGCAAGCGCCGCAACCTGTATGCGGTGGGGGACGCGGATCAGTCGATCTACCGCTGGCGGGGCGCGGACTACCGGAACGTCCAGCGCTTCCGGAAAGATTTTTCCGAAGCGCGCACGTATCTTCTTGAGGAAAATTACCGCTCGGTGCAGAACGTGCTTGACGCGGCGATGGGCGTGATCCGGGTAAACCGCGGGCGGGTGGATAAAAGCCTCTTCACGCAGCGCGGGGCGGGGGCGCCGATCGTCCTGCGCGAATGTTACGACGAAAACGACGAGGCGCGCTTTGTGGTGGATACCATTTCCGAACTGACCGCGCAAGCGCCCGTCGAAGGGCAGCCCCCGGTTCATCCCGGCGGTTGCGCGATCATGTACCGCACCAACGCCCAATCCCGCGCATTGGAAGAGGAATTCATCCGCGCCAACCTTCCCTACCGGCTGGTCGGCGCGCAACGGTTTTACGGCCGGCGGGAAGTAAAGGATGCGCTGGCTTACCTGCGGCTGGTGCACAACCCGGCCGACGCGATCAGCCTCGCGCGGGTGATCAACACCCCAACCCGCGGGATCGGGGAGAAGGCGTTGACCGCTCTGCAGAATGCCGCGGCGCAGGAGCGGCTCGTACCGGGGATGCTGCTGCTCGCGCTGGCGGATGCCGGGACAATGACCCGGTTTGCACATTTGCTTCCTTCCCGCGTCGCGCCCGCGTTCGCCGCCTTCGGGCGCATGCTGGCCGATTGGCGCGCGGCGGCGGAAACGGAAAATGTTCCGGCCCTCCTGCGGCGCATACTGAAAGATGTGAAGTACCGCGAATTCCTCCAGACCGGATCGGAGGAGGGAGATGAACGCTGGGAGAATATCGAACAGCTTGTGGCGGTGACGGAGGAGTTCGAGGAGATTCCGCTTGACCGCTTCCTGGAGGAAATTGCGCTCGTTTCCGACCAGGATACGCTTACCGAGAAGCAGGATGCGCCGGTGCTGCTCACCCTGCATGCCGCCAAGGGCTTGGAGTTCCCGGTGGTGTTCATCGTCGGGATGGACGACGGCCTGCTGCCGCACATCCGGTCGATGGACGATCCGGAAGCGATGGCCGAGGAGCGGCGCCTGTTCTATGTGGGCATCACGCGGGCAATGGACCGGCTGTATCTGGTGCGGGCCTTCCGGCGCTCGGCGGGGGCGGGCGGAGGATTGATGGACCCGTCGCGCTTCCTGCGAGACATCCCGCCGAACCTGGTCGGCGTGCAGGAGGCCGCCGGACGGACCACTTTCCCGTTCCGCAAGAATGTGGAAACCCCGCTGCGCGAATCCGCGGCGGCGGATCCCGGCCCGCGGGAGGCGAAATACCGCAGCGGAATTCGCATCCGGCATCCGCGTTTCGGCGAAGGGGTGATCCTCGAGAGCCAGGTTCACGGTTCCGACGAAGTGTTGACGGTTGAATTTGAAACGGTGGGGCTTAAACGCCTGGACGCGGATGCCGCGCCGATTGAAGTGCTCGAGTAGCCATCGCAGGACGTCATCCCGAGGGATCTGGTGACTCCGAGGGGTCGGCTGCGAGTGGATTAGAATGCATTTCCGGGTAAGGTTGGGTTGATTTTTCACCGACGTGACCGATTCCTCGGGACCTGAAGGCCCCTCGGAATGACGGTGGATGCCAGTCATCGATTCCTCGGGGCCTGAAGGCCCCTCGGAATGACTCTGAATGCAAGTCATTGATTCCTCAGGGCCTGAAGGCCCCTCGGAATGACGGTGGATGCCAGTCCCCGATTCCTTGGGGCCTGAAGGCCCTGAGGAATGACGGTGGATGCCAGTAGCCGATTCCTCGGGACCTGAAGGTCCCTCGGAATGACTCTGAATGCAAGTCATTGATTCCTCAGGGCCTGAAGGCCCCTCGGAATGACGGTGGATGCCAGTCCCCGATTCCTTGGGGCCTGAAGGCCCCTCGGAATGACGGTGGATGCCAGTAGCCGATTCCTCGGGACCTGAAGGCCCCTCGGAATGACGTGAATGCGGAGGATGGAATGAATATTTTGGTCACCGGCGGAGCCGGATACATCGGATCGGGATGCGCGCAAATGCTTCTGGAAGCGGGCCATACCGTAACGGTGCTCGACGCGCTCGTCACCGGCCACCGCGCGGCGGTTCCCAAGGAGGCGCGGTTTATCCATGCGAATTTATGCGACCGCGACGTCCTGCGCACCACGCTCGCCGCCGGTAAATTTGAAGCGGTGATGCACTTCGCGGCCTTCATCGAAGCCGGCGAATCGATGCGCGATCCGGGCAAGTATATGGAGAATAATGTTTCCTGCTCGATCGTGCTGCTTGAGGAAATACAGCGCGCGGGGATCGGAAAATTCGTTTTTTCCTCGACCGCGGCGGTTTACGCCTCGAGCGACGGGCCGCTTTCCGAGGATTCCCCCATCAAGCCGAGCAATGTTTACGGCCAGACCAAACTGATGGTCGAGCAGACGCTCGAATGGTATTCCCTGGTGCACGGGCTGCGGTATGCCTCCTTGCGCTACTTCAACGCCGCCGGCGCCCTGCCCGGCCGCGGCGAGGATCATCCCGGGGAGAGCCATCTGATCCCGCTGGTCCTGCGCGTTCCGCTCGGCCGCCTGCCGGCGATTAAAATATTCGGCGACGATTACCCGACCCGTGATGGAACCGCGATCCGCGATTACATTCACATTGCGGACCTTCTCTCGGCCCATCTGCTGGCCCTTTCCGCGCTTTCGGAAAAACAGCGCATGGTTTACAACCTCGGAAACGGCGCGGGGTATTCGGTTAAGCAGGTGATCGGAGTCGCGCGTGAGATCACGGGGCACAAGATCCCGGCCGAGGTCACCCCGCGCCGGGAGGGTGATGCGGCCCGCCTGGTTGCCTCATCGGAAAAGATCCGCCGCGAATTGGGCTGGAACCCGCGCATCCCCGCGCTGCGTGATATTGTTGCGAGCGCCTGGGAATGGCACCGTTCGCACCCGCAGGGATACGACGACCGTTGATATAATCGAAACGGGAATTGCATGCGACCACCGCGAGCCCCCCTCATCACGGCCTCCCGGAGCGGAGCGACGGGAGGTGGACGAAAGCCGGATGAGGGAACGTTCGGCGGACGTTGAATAAGCCATTGAAGAATCCTGATCCAACCTACTGGACCCAACGCATTACATAAGGCAATCCTGTGCCGTCTCCCACCAAGCGCAACCCCGGCAAGAAAGCACCGCGCTCCATTTCCCCCGCTTCCACCCCCCTGGTCTCGCCGGAAAACCGGCTGGATATACTCGGGGTGTGCCTGATGGGCCTGGCGCTGCTGACCCTGCTCTTCTTCTTCGCCGCGGAAAAAGATACGCTGCCCGGATTTTGGGTGATGCTGCTCCGGCAATTATTCGGCGTCGGAGCCTACCTCGTGCCGCTCATCATCGCTGTTCCGGGGGTGTACCTGATCCTGAGGCGCTACCGATCCGCGCTGCCCGTCCCTGCGCCGGACCGCATTGCCGGGATCGTCCTCCTCTACTTCGGCGGGTTGATGCTCGCCCACCTGCTCACCGGCCCCACCCGGGATACGATCTTT
>DAOUDU010000064.1:0-3401 GCA_034430775.1 Anaerolineales bacterium
GCGATGCATGCGTGGTTTTCACCGCAGGACAATCTGGATGAGAAGGGATTCCGTCTATACGGGGTGATGGGGGAGTTCGATGACGAGCCTGTCATCCGGATGAGGCTAGGAATGTTCGGCCACTACATGGATATCCGGCCGGCGGATGTGCTTAAACTGCCGGAGGGACTGTCGGAATGGGTGGATGACGATACCTGGGAGGTGGAGGCCGCGCAGAGGGAGACCGTCCACGGGGAGGTGTGACTATGTACCGCACCAAGGGATTGGAATACCTGCACGCCGGGATCATCCGCCTGCCCCCGGAGATAACGTGGAAGGTCGCAGTACTGATCGGTTGCGGCGGAACCGGCGGATGGTTGGCGCCCGCCATCGCGCGGATCGCGTATGTGCTCAGACAAAAACAGGAAGAGCTGCGCATGATTTTTGTCGATCCCGACATTGTCGAAGAAGTCAACATAGGGCGGCAAAACTTCTGCCCGGCGGAAATCGGGCGGAACAAGGCGGAGGCGCTGGCGGTCCGGTACGGAACGGCATGGGGGGTGGAAATTGCCGCAATCCCCGAGCCATGGGAAAAAGTGAGAAATCAAATCGACTATGGTTTTCGGGAAGGGACCTTGCTCGTCGGGTGCGTGGACAATGCCCGTGCGCGCCGCCAAATTGCTGCAAACGTGGATGCGCGGTCAGTCTGGTGGCTCGATTGCGGAAACGGAAAGGACAATGGCCAGGTTCTGCTGGGAAATATCGGGCGGCGGGACGCGCTGAAGGACGCCTTCCCGTCGAAAAAACTCTGCCTGGCGCTGCCGGCGCCGCATATCCAGGAGCCCTCGCTTCTTGTGCCTCGGCCTGATGAAATGGCGGAAGTACACCTGTCCTGCGCCGAACTTGCCGCGCTCAATGCCCAATCGCTGGCTGTAAATCAGCGGGTGGCGGCGGAGGCAACGGACATGATGGTAAGGCTCTTGGTGACGAAAGACCTCAAACGGTACGCTGTGTACTTCGACCTGGCTTCCGGAACCGCCACGGCCAAGTACGCAACAAAGGAAGCCGTGATGAGCTATCTTCCCAAAAAGAAGGCGAAGCAGGTATCTAAAAATGCTGAGCCTCCTGATTAAGGAGGCTGTCCGGGAAATCGCGCGCGAAAAGTACGGAGAAGCACCGGTGTTCATGTCGCGGGCTAGTGACGACAATCCTGACCTGCGGATGAAGAAAGGCGATTTGGTGGTTTATGTCCGGCCCGGGTTCTCACAGGTGGAGGGAACCGATCTTCCACTCTATGCCCGGAGCGCGCCAACACCCGGCGCTGCCGTGGCGATCGACAACAACGGCAAGGTCGGGTTTAAGCGCTGGGATCCCGGATCGGGCGTAAGGATAAAAGGCGTCATCGTGACAGTCATCCGAGAGCTGGGCCGGTAGAGAAACCGGCCCAGTCCTTTTTTTACGAAGGAGGAACCGTGAAGGTAAAAGTCAAATCGGACGAATTTTCGAAGAAAGTACAGGTCACCGCGCAGGCGGCCGTCGGAAAGCTGGGCGGGGAAGGCAGCGATATTTACACCTGCCTGAAGATCGTCGCCAAGGACAAACAGATCGAGCTGACGGGTACCGGGATGGATGTTTGCATCCAGAAGAAGTTCGATGCGGAGGTTGAAAAAGAAGGGGCCGTGGCCGTACCGGCCAAGATCCTTTCCGAAGCGGTCGGGCTTTGCGATAACGAGTTCACCACGCTTGAAATTGTCAGCAAGAAACTGCGGGTGAAATCCGGATCTTTCAAGATCGATCTGTCCCTCATGCCGGTGGAGAATTATCCGGAAGTGGTCATCGAGAATATCGAAAAGTGCGTTTCGATCCCCGCCGACGCATTGAAATCCATGATCCAGGCCGTAACCACAAGCGCCGCAACGGATGAAGCCCGACCGGCGTTCGCAGGCGCTTTGATCCAAACCGAGAGCGGGGAAAAGGAATGCAAATTGGTGTTGGCGGCCACCGACGGTTTCCGGCTGGCCGAGGCAAAATGGCCGACCGAAATCAACAAGGGGATGACAGCGATCAAGACGATCCTTCCCAGAAAGGGGCTTGAAAAACTGGTCCGCAGTCTGGAAGGCGAGGAAGCCGTTGCGGTCGGCATGTCCCTAAACGGGAGGATCCAATTCCGGCATACCGGGACAGTTGTTACCGTAAATGGAATCAACGGATCGTTCCCGGATTACCTTCCCCTGATCCCAAAAGAGGCGGCTACCATCGTATCGTTCGCGACCGCTTCGCTTCTGAGAGGGCTGAAGGCGGGAAGGCTGATCGGGGAGCAGGGGACCTTCAGCATGAAGCCGAAAGAGGGGGGGAAGGGGAATGTGATCCTGGAGGTGGAAGGCGATAAAGGGGAAGTTGAGAAAAACATCGAGGCGATGCTGAGGGGAGAGGCGCAGGAGATCTGCGTCAATCTGCAATACCTGCGCGATGCGATCGAAGGGTGCGAGCGGCTGGGGTACGACGGCGTTTATATGTCCACCCTCGGGTATGGAAAGGCGTTGTTGGTCAAGCCGCCGGAGGACAAGGAGAAAAAGAAACCCAGCGCTCAATTCATCGTCATGCCCTCCATGGGCAAGAAAAAGCAAGTAGAACCAGCCAAAGCAGAGCCGGCCAAGGAAGCGACGATGGTGACAGCCGCGGCGCCGGCCTGAGCATCCCTTGGAGAAAAACCAAAAAGGAACTGGGCGCCCATTGGAGACCCGGTTCCTTTTTGGTCTCCAAATCACTTGGATTGGGAGGATGGAATTTGCAAGGACGCCCGGTTGAAAAAGATAGAAAGGAGAAGCGCCTGTGCGTAAATGGCGCAAACCATAGTGAGTGAATCGCCGAATTTGGTTCAATGCGCAATGAAAATGGATTTTGCCTGCCGTGGATGCGGCGCGCGCTGCTGCAGCCATCGGCCGGTATCGCTTTCGCCGATGGACTTTTGGAGAATGGCCTGGCACGCCCAGCGTATGCGGCTGAAACCGGCGCAAGTCTACATGCTCCTGGATGAGCCCAGCGGGTTGCCGGTCCTGTGGATGGCGGGAGAGCCATGCCAATACCTGGTCGAGGTTAACCAGATGGGGGAAAACGGAAAGGCCCAGGCAACCGGCCAGCAGTGGTGCGGAGTATGGAAAGAGCGGCCCAATGCGTGCCGCGCCTATCCGGTCGTGATGGAATTGGAGAACCAGGACGGACGCGACGTTCTGGTGGTCCAGCATATCGAGAAATGCGCCGGCTTCGGCCAACCTGTCCCATCGCACGAAAAAAGTACAGTCTATCAATATGTACGCGGGCAGATCGGAGAAGAGCGGTGGATTGAAGTATTCCTTTACGCCGCCGCCCTGATCCCGCAGCTTCGGAGCATGGGGTTGTACTGGGAAGGGGCGGGTGGACGG
>DAOUDU010000065.1:0-40703 GCA_034430775.1 Anaerolineales bacterium
TTCGCCGTCCCGCGCGAGCGGCGTGCGGACGCGCGTATCGGCGCCGACAAACCCGTAGCCGAACCGCCCCCGGTCGCACAGGAAATACCCGTTGACCTCGCCGTTGTAGCGGTTGCGGATCCGGCGCAGAGAGCCGTAGCGGCCGCCGGCGATCGTGTTGCAGCCAAGCCCGCACAGGACGCAAACCGAGGGGGCGGTCTGCAGGTCCCATGGGCGGGTATAGTGATCCCGGAAGGTCTTATCGGTGAACACCCCCGTCGGACACACCTCCACCAGATTGCCGCTGAACTCGTTTTCCAGCACGCCGTCTGCCGCGCGCCCGAAATAGACATGATCGTGCGACGCAAACGATCCGAAATCGCGCCCCCCGGCAACGTCGCGGTAGAAGCGCACGCAGCGGTAGCAGTGAATGCAGCGGTTCATTTCGTGCGCCACCAGCGGGCCCAGGTCCTGGTTGCGGAAGGTCCGCTTGGGAAAATCGTATTCGCGCCGGACATGCCCGGTCATCACGGTCATATCCTGCAGGTGGCATTCGCCGCCCTCGTCGCACACCGGGCAGTCGTGCGGATGGTTGAGCATCATCCATTCGATGACCCCGGCCCGGAATTCGCGCGCTTCCGGATCGTCGATGGAAATGCGCACGCCGTCGGCGGCGGGGGTCATGCAGGACATGACGATCTTCCCCCGCGTATCGTGCTCATCCCGGAACAGCTTGACGGCGCACTGGCGGCAGGCGCCCACCGAACCCATCGCCGGATGCCAGCAGAAATACGGCAGGTCGAATCCAAGCCCCAGACAGGCCTGCAGCAGGTTCTGCCCGTCCGCGACCGTATAGGGCCGATTGTCAACGTAGATCGTCGCCATGGGTCACTCTCCACGGGCACCGCTTCTCACGAATATGCCGCTCGAAATCCTCCCGGAAATATTTCAACGCGCTTTGCAAAGGCTCCATCGCTCCGGGCGCCAGCGCGCAAAAGGTCCGCCCCGGCCCCAGCAGCCGGGTGTGCCGTTCGAGACGCGCGAGGTGGTCCTCCCGGCCGCGCCCTTCTTCCAGGGCACGCAGGATTTTTTCCGTCCAGGGCAGCCCCTCGCGGCAGGGGGTGCACCACCCGCAGGATTCGCGCGCGAAGAACTTCTCGAGGTTGTGAACCATCCCCACCGGGCAGGTCCCGTCGTCGAGGACGATCATCGTTCCGGTCCCCAGCCGGCTGCCCGCCTTCTCGACGGATGCATAATCCATGGGCACGTCGAGGTGCTCTTCGATCAGGAAATTGGTGGATGCGCCGCCGGGAAGCAGCGCGCGGAACATCGTGCCCTCGCGCATCCCGCCCGCATGCTCCTCCAGAATTTCCCGGATCGGCGTCCCCATCGGCAGTTCCCACAATCCCGGCCGCTTGACCTTGCCGCTGGCGCCGTACAGCTTCGTCCCGCCGTCCGCGCTCCGGCTGAGCGCGCGGAACCATTCGGCGCCGCCCCGTATGATGTGCGGGATGTTGCACAGCGTCTCGGTGTTGTTGACGATCGTTCCCCCGCCCCACAGGCCGCTGGATTGCGGGAACGGCGGGCGGTAGCGCGGGACCGCGCGTTTTCCCTCCAGCGCATTAAGCAACCCGGTTTCTTCGCCGCACATATAGCGCCCCGCGCTGACATGCAGGCCGATCTCAAGGTGGAAACCCGATCCGAGAATATTCTTTCCCAGATAGCCCGCCCGGTAGGCTTCGGCGAGCGCCGCGCGCAATCCCTTCTCGGCGAGCTTGTACTCCTCGCGCAGGAAGATGAAGCCCTCGGCGGCCTGGATGGCGTAGGCGGCCAGGATCATCCCTTCGATCAATTGATGCGGATCGCCCTCCAGGAGAAAGCGGTCCTTGAAGGAACCCGGTTCCATTTCATCGGCGTTGGCGATCAAATATTTGGGGCGAAGCGCCTTCTCGCCCATCGGGACGTAACTCCACTTTGCGCCCGTGGGAAAGCCCGCCCCGCCCCGTCCGCGAAGGTTGGATTCCTTCACGATACCGGTCACCTGCTCCGGGGCGAGATTCCGGAGCGCCTGGCGCACGGCGTCGTACCCTCCGGAGCGTTCGTACCGCGCAAGATCCGGCGGTTCCTTCCCGGGCTGGATGTTTTTCGTCAACGGCCGTTCCATGTGTTCCTCACCGTCATTTATTTTCATCCTTGCGGATCCTCTTATGGATAACGGGCAAGGATCCGATCGGCATCCGCGGGATTCCAATCCGTGATCAGATCGTCGTCGATCATGAGCGCCGGGGCGCGGTCGCAGGCCCCCAGGCACGCCGAGGGAAGCAGCGTGAACCTGCCGTCGGCGGTGGTTTCACCCAATTGCAGGCCGAGCGTTTCGGACAGCCGCCGGACGATGTCCTCGGATCCCGCGATCCAGCAACTGACGCTGTCGCAGATCCGGATGACATGCCGTCCGACCTTGCGGCGGAAGATGAGCGGGTAGAAGGTCGCCACCTCCTCGAGTTCCTCCGCCGTCATCCCGAGGTACTCCGCCAGATCGCGCAGGACCTCGTTCGAAATCCAACCCCGGCGGCGTTGGACGATCTTTAAGGCATCCACGGTTCCCGACCGCTTCTTCGGGTACCGCCCCAAACCGTCATCCAGCGCGCGAATCTCATCTTGGGTCAGCATAACCTCGCTCCGGATCTCTTCACTAACGGTCCACGTCCGACAGCACGTAATCCGCGCTTCCCAGGATCGCAATCAGGTCCGGCACCATCAACCCGCGGCTGATCAACGGCACCATCTGGATGTGCGGGAAGGAGGGCGTGCGGATGCGGGCGCGGTAGGCGTGAATGCCGCCGTCGCTGATCAGGTAGTAGCCATTACCCCCCTTGGTCGCTTCGATCCCGGCGAACGCCTCGCCGGGCGGGATGACCGGCCCCCAGCTTACGCCCAGGAAGTGATCGATCAGGGTTTCGATGTCGTGCAGCGTGCGCTCCTTGGGGGGCGGCACGGCCAGGGGATGATCGGATTTATACGGACCGGCGGGCATCCGGGCCCGGCATTGTCGGATGATCCGCAGGCTTTGGCGCATCTCTTCTACGCGCACCGTTGCACGGTCGTAACAATCCCCGTGGGTGCCGACGGGGATATCGAACTCGAACTGGTCGTATCCGCCGTATGGGCGCTTCTTCCGGAAATCCCACTCCAAACCCGTCGAGCGCAGGCCCGGGCCGGTCATTCCCCATTCGACCGCTTCCTCGCGGGTGAACGCGCCGATCCCCTTCGTGCGGGCTGTAAAGATCCGGTTCCGCAGGACCAGGCCGTCGTATTCGCGCAGCCTCCCCGGCAGATAGCGCAGGAAATCGTCGACCAGCCGCTCCCATCCCCGCGGCAGGTCCGCGGCCACGCCGCCGATCCGGAACCAGCTCGGATGCATGCGGCCGCCGGTGATCGCTTCCACGATGTCGAAGATCCTTTCGCGGTCGTTGAAGGTGAAGAAAACCGGGGAAAGCGCGCCGAGGTCCTGCGCCAGAGTCCCATACCAGACCAGGTGGCTGGCCAGCCGGAAAAACTCGGCCAGCATGATGCGGATGACCTTGGCCCGGTCCGGAACATCGACTCCGGCCAGTTTTTCGACCGCCAGAAGATAGGCGAGATTGTTCATCGAGCCGCCGAGGTAATCGATGCGGTCGGTGTAGGGAATGTAGGAGTGCCAGGTTTGCCGCTCGGCCATCTTTTCCGCGCCGCGGTGGTGAAACCCGATTTCCGGAACCACATCCAGAATCTGCTCGCCGTCCAGCTGCAGGAGAAAGCGGATCACGCCGTGCACGCCCGGATGATTCGGCCCGAGGTTGAGGAAGATGTATTCGGAATTTGCCCCGCGCGATTTCATCCCCCATTCCTCGGGGTGGAAGCGCAGCGCCTCCTGCTCGCGGTCGACGCGCTCGGGCGGCAATTGAAACGGGCCCATCTCGGTCGCACGGGCGGGATGTTCCTTGCGCAGCGGATGGCCTTCCCAGGTCTGCGGCATCAGGATCCGCCGCAAGCCGGGATGCCCCTCGAATCCGATCCCGAACATGTCCCACACTTCACGCTCATACCAGTTCGCGGCGGGGAACAGATTCGTGATGCTCGCGGCGGACGGATGTTCCCCGGCCAGCGCCGTTTTAATGCGGACATCGGCGTTGCGGTCCATCGAGAGCAGGTGGTACACCAGGGTGAAGTCGCTTTCCGGCTGTCCCTCGCGCCGGGTGCGCGCGCGTTCGTCGAGGGCGGTCAGGTCATACAGCATCCGGTACGGCTGCGGCGCATCGCGCTTGAGGTATTGCAGAACCGGGGGCACCTGTTCGCGCGGCACCCAGACGGTCGGGATCCCGTCCCGGACCGTCTGCAGCAGAAATCCGGCATCCGGCCCGAATGCCCTCTGCAATTCCTGGAAAACGCCGTCGGCCGCCATGCTGTCGCTCACACCTCGTCCGGCCCGCGCAGGACGGCCGCCCGGCTGCGCGCTTCGCGCTTGGCATCGCGCTGCACGGGAAGCGGCGCGCGGGAGACTCCCTGCGGTCCGACAACCCAGCTCAGCGGTCTGCGCTCCGTTCCGACCGCGCGTTGCAGCAGGGTCAGCCCTTCGATGAAGGCATACGGATTGGGCGGGCAGCCCGGCACGTACACGTCCACCGGCAGGAATTTATCCACCCCCTGGACCACGCTGTAAATGTCGTACATACCGCCGGAGTTTGCGCACGATCCCATCGAGATCACCCAGCGCGGCGCCATAAGCTGCTCGTACAGCCGCTGCACGACGGGCGCCATCTTAAGGAACATCGTCCCGGCGATGATGATCATGTCGGCCTCGCGCGGGGTGCCGCGGATGATCTCCGAACCGAAGCGCGCCAGGTCGTATTTGCTGGTGAGGCTGGTGGCCATTTCGACAAAACAGCAGGAGAGCCCGAACCCGAAAGGCCAGATCGAATTCTTGCGTCCCCAGGCGAGAAGCTGTTCCAGCCGCACGAGCAGAATCGACCGGTGGACCGCTTCCTCGAGGCTTTCCGGGTGCCAGGGACGCGATGCATCCGACTCCCCGGTTTCGGGGAAGGGGTTATTGGTCTTTGGCATCACGGTGCGATTCCTCCTTACGCCATTCCAGGGATTTGCGCCCGATCGAACCCCAATCCAACGCGCCGATCCGCGCCAAGTACGCCAGCGCCGCCAATAAAACCGCGATGAAGAACGCCATCTCGGCGTACCCGGCCCAGCCCGTATCGCGGATGGAAACGGCCCAGGCGTAAATGAATACCGCCTCCAGGTCGAACAGGACGAAGAACACCGCCACGAGATAGAATCGGATCGAGAACCGGACGCCGACCGTACCGGTTGGCACAATTCCCGATTCGTACGGTTCCCCGGTCGCCCTCCCGGAATGGCGTTCCCCGAGGACGGAGGATATTCCGAGAGTGGCGGCCACCATGATAAGCACGGCGGCAGCATACACTCCTAATGGCCAGATAACTTCCAAAACAGGCGTCTGCATGGCGATCATCCTCTCCTTCCCGCAGGCATCGCAAAGAGCGGAAGCCGGCCCGCCGGTCTACGGCCAGCGCCGCTTGACGTTCACCGCGGGCAGCGCCCCGACCTGTTCTTTGCCCAGCTTCAGGAAGACCGTGCGGTCGGCAATCCGGTCGATCTGATCAACCGGGATCGTGATATCGCGGGGGTCCCACAGATGGCCCTTGCGGAGGACAAGGTGGGTGATGTGGAACCGTTCCGGCTCGACGATAAATTCGTCCACCTCGCCGACGTATCCATCACGGGCCTCCACCCGCGAACCGCGCCGGACCGCCAATTCGCCCGGCGGGATTTGTTCATGTTCGAGGGTGACGCCCGCCATGGCCGGTACGCCGTACGGCTGCATGAACAAGGTCCCGCTGACATCGTAGGGGATGAATTCGGACTCGGAAAATATTTCCATCTTCGTAAATTCCGCGCCGGTGCAGGAGAGACGGATCGTCCCGGGGTTGCTGGAAAGGATCCGCTCGACCGGCACCAGGCGGGTGAGGATGGAAGCCCCACCCTCCTTCACCGCAACATGCGTGATCTGATCGTTTACGGGGTTCAGGATCGCCGCACTGGAGCGGCCGCACCGGCCGTCCGTGCACAAGACCTCGGCATCCACTGGAATATCCATGATTTCCCTTTCACCGCCCCGGGCCGCAGATTTCGCCCCGGCTCAACGCAAGGCCTGCATCGTCTGGAGATAATCGATGACGTTTTCGCGGCTGAGCACGCCCTGGATCCTGCCGCCGGTCATCACCGGAAGCTGGTTGACCCCGTCACGGTTCATTTCCTGCAAAGCCTCCCACAATTCCCCATCCGGAGAGACCCATTTCATTTTTTCCGCCGGGATCATCGCCTGGGAAACCCGGGTAGACGGCCAATCCGGGCGGGGAACCTCGCGTACCTTATGGAGGGTCATGAGGCCCGCGATCACACCGGCCTTTTCCACGATGAAGAACCGCTTTCCCGCACCCAGGATGTGATCATCGGCCAGCCGCTGAAGCGTGATATCGGCGGGAATGGTGACGTAATTGCGGCCCATGATCTGCGAAACCTTATGACCGGCGAGCAGCTTGCGCAGAGTCTGCTGCTGCACTTCCCCGGTGGACGCGTTCCCCAGAAACCACCCGATGAAGATGATCCACAATCCGTTAATGAAGGATCCGAAGAAGATCAGCCAGACTCCGACCAGGATGAAAAGGAAAGAAACCACTCGGCCCAACGTGGCGGCGATCAGCGTGGCGCGGTCGAAATTATCCGTCACCCCCCATACGACGGCCCGGAACACGCGCCCGCCGTCAAGCGGAAACCCCGGAATGAGATTGAACAGCAACAGCGAAAGGTTGATGTAGGTAAGGTACGTCACGAGCGCATGCAGCGCGGGAACCCCGGTCGTCAGCGGCTGGAGCACGGCGAAGAAAACCGCCAGTAACAGGCTTACCATGAGGCCCGACGATGCAACCAGAAAATCCACCAGCGGCCGTTTGGGCTCCTCCTCAATCTGGGAAACTCCGCCGAAGAGGAAGAGCGTAATCGCCCGGACCGGGATTCCGTTGCGGATCGCGGCCACCGAATGCCCCAGCTCATGAAGCAGTACGCTGAGGAAAAGCATCAGCGCCGTGACGGCGCCGAGCAGCCAATACTCCCAAAGCGGCCAATTCGCGTACTCGGACGGATAATAGGAACTGGCGAACAGCCACGTGAATAGGACGAGGATAAGAAACCACGAATAATCCAACCGAATGGGAATACCGAAGAATCTGCCGAGGGAAACCGCATTGGACCGCATCTCGACTCCTTTACAAACGAACCCTTTCGCCGTCCACTTTAATCCGGGTTGGGACTTTTTCTTCCGCCTTCCAGACGTCCGCCGCGCACCTGCCTGACGCGACCGCCATGCCTGGAATTGGAACCCAATGCCTACCGGCGGATTCGAATCCGATCCAACACCGGCAGAAGCCAGCGATCCCCGCCCCACCAGCCGGCGATCCGCCAGGCAAGCATCAACCCGATTTCCATGACCAGCAGGATCGGATTGGTGCTGACGGAACCGGCCAGAAGATAGTTGAAATTCATAAATCCTCCGAAGAAGGCGGCCAGGCCGGTCAGGATCCCCAGGATCAGCCCCACCCCGACGAGCAGTTCCCCGAACGCCACCACATAACTCCAGATGTTCACCTGCGGAAGCACAGCATTCTGGATGAACCAGGCATACCAGGATTGGACACTGGGATGCTCACCGGTTGCCAGGCTGACGGCATTCTTCAGAAAACCGCTCAGCGCGACTCCGGCGTTGCTGCCCACCCAATTGGAGTTGGTCACCTTTCCCCAACCCGCCGTCAGCCATTGCCAGCCCACATACAACCTTACGATCAGCCAAAACCAGGCCCAGCGCTTATCCAATACAAACCGGTCCGCCCAGGATGATCGCACTTCATTTTGAGTTGTCATTTTTTCCTCACGCTTCCACGGGCGGTCCATCCCTGCGGGGCGGAACCGCCCGTCGGTTCAGTTACTTCCCGGGAGATGAGATGCCCAAAGTTACCATTGCCCGGCGGACGCTCTCTTCCGGGTTAACCTTGACTTGGATATCCGCCAAACGGCCGTTTTCATCGACGAGGAAATGGCTGCGCACGTTGAACCCGGTTCCCCAAACACCGTATGCCTCCGCCGTCCGGTGGCCTTCATCCACCAGCAAATGAAACGGCAGGTCGTACTTGGTCTTGAACCGTTTATGGCTGGCAAGGTCGTCGGGGCTGATCCCCAGAACCACCGCACTCCGCTCTTCAATCTGGGCGTACCGGTCGCGGAAACCGCAGGCCTGGGTCGTGCACCCCGGAGTGTCATCCTTCGGATAAAAATAGACCACGACCCGCCGGCCGCGGAACGCGGAAAGCCTGACCCTGGAGCCGTCGTCGGCGGTTAATTCGAAATCCGGAGCCGGATCGCCGATTTGGAGTTTTTGTGCCGCCATGATTCCTCATTTCCGGAGCGGTAGGCCCATATTTGCTCCGCAAATAACATAGTAGCGGCTGCGCCCCGGTTGAAAAATTGGAATTTGAGAGGGTTTATTGGCATGGAAACAATATACGCGGACGGATTGCCCCGCCTTCCATTATGATCGGAATGCGCAATGGGCCCATCGGATCCTCAGCCCCATCCGGAGGAACGGCGTTCCGCCGGCGCAGGAAAAACCAATGCCATTTTTCAGGGAGCGGGTAAAGTCAATGCTCCGCGATGCCCGTTCCGCCGGAGGTAATACTCCGCGGCAGGCATTTTGGACGGGGGATTCCGTGCGGCACAAAACAGGACGGGCGGACTGGATATAAAAAAATTTTTTCAGGACATAATTGGACAGAGTGTTCGAACGAGCTGAAGGATTCTCTCCGGATCGGCGGGTTTCACCAGATACCCCATAACCCCGTTGGCCCGGGCTTCCGCTTCCACTTCGGGGGATCCGTTGCCGGTAAGGAAAAACACCGGAAGGTCGGGGTGCAGATTCCGAACCGTCTTGAGCAGCTTCAATCCATCGATCTCCGGCATTTTATAATCGAGAATCATCAAGTCAAAGGGCCGGCCCTGCAATTGGATCATGCCCTTCGGCGCGTTTTCAGCGAACTCCACCTCGTAACCGGCGCTGCGCAGAATGAGAACCAGGGTCTGGCGGAGATTCGAATCATCGTCCACCACCAGGATTGTTTTTCCGGATGCCATTTCGAGATTCCTGCCCGGGGCGGGGAATCCGTCCCCTAGTTATTTTATTCAGAATATTCCGGGGAAAACATTGGTAAGGGTTGGAATTTATCGGCTCTAGCGCAATGAAGCGCGGAAATCATGTGACGAGGCGGTATCCCACGTCGCGGACGGTGATGACATACCGCGGATTCCGTAAATCGGATTCGAGCGCCTTGCGCAATTCGTGCGCCTGTCCGCGCGCCAGTTCCCGCGCCTCCGCCCGCGACAGGTCGTATCCCTGCGCCTCCTGGACCAGCACCTCATACGTCACCGGCTCGGGGGAATGCCGTAGAAGCGAAACCAGAAAATTAAACGTGGACGGGGGAAGCTGGATCGTGCGGCCGTCCACTTGGAGAGTCCGGGTGTGAAGATCGAGGGTGAACGTTCCGCGCTGGAGATAGCGCGCGTCCCGGGGCGGCGACGCGCTTTCCGTTTGCGGGGCGGCCGGATTTTCTATTTGATGCAATTCATCCAACAGCTCGTGCAGCTGGGAGGTGATTTCCCGTCTGCGCAAGGGAAGGCGTTGATCCTGCAGTGTATCGCGCATCCTTTTAACGATGATTTCCGGATCGATCGGCTTCAAGAGGTAATCGTTGGCCCCCAGCCGGACCGCCTGCATCGCCGTTTCGAGGGTGGCGTGCGCTGTGAGGATGAAAATCGGCATGGCCGGGTATTTGGAGCGCACTTCCGCCAGAAGCGTGATTCCGTCCATGTCGGGCATCTTGATGTCGAGGAACGCCAGTTGAAACACCCCCGCTTCCAGGTAGCGAAGGGCTTCCGCGGCGCTCCCGGCGGTGATGACCTGGCAACCTTCGCGCTGAAGGATCATGGACAGCGACTTGCGCAGATTGGGTTCGTCGTCCACGATCAGGATCGAAGAAACCTGGGACATTGGATCGCCGTGCTCCAGTACACGCAAATTCCACGAGGCGAATAAATCCCGGCCGGATCCACACGGGCCGCCTTCCGGTTGCCGCCGACTCCCCACTGCCGCTCGCCGCGCTTTCGGCCGGATTTGCCGGAGTAAAACCAATTTTACCAATATTAGCTGGGCCCGGCAAAGCCGGTGCGGCCGAGAAACAGTTCGGGATTTCGAATCCCCTTGCGCTGCATCTGGGAGAGGCCGGTTTTCCGTTCACGGTTTTTTTAAAATGGAAATAATCATCAAATCGGAATATGATGGGTATCGAACGGAAACACCAATGCGGCCGGGGGGGGTTGGAAGAGGCCAGGCAGCGCCACGATCGAAGAAAATCCACCATTCGAATTCCGGGAATTCCAAAGGGCTTGCGATGACCAAAAAGAAGGAACGTTCCGGTAAAAACCGTGCCGCGGCCGCCCGTCAACCGTCAAAGCAGGCTGTAAAAGCGGCGTTCCCCCAGCGCCAAACCGGCTCCCGCCGGACCACCACTCCGCGTGCCAAACCGCGGGACACGTTCCTGATCACGAGAACGGGCATTGATATCGCCGAACGCAGGTCATCTGAAAAACCGATCCAGGACTTGGCACGGCTCCCCGAGGAAAATCCCCATCCCGTTCTGCGGGTCGACCGGCAGGGAAGGGTCCTGTACGCCAACCCGGCCTGCCGCGAAATAGGGCTGGAGCCTTTCTCGGAACCCGGATGGAGCATCCCGCCGGAATGGATGGCAATATTGGATGCGGCGTTTGCCGCGGGCGGCCAACGGGAGGCCGACCTTGCGGTGGGCCGAAAGGTGCTGCTCCTCACCGTTGTACCCGTGGCGGCGGAAGGCTATGCCAACCTGTACTCGATCGACGTCACCGACCGAAGGCGGAAGGAAGCCGAACTGGCCCAGATCAACCGGACCCTCAAAGCCGTCAGTGAGAGCAGCCAGGCAATGATGCGGGCCCGAAACGAAAACAATTTAATGGAATCGACCTGCCGGATCCTTGTGGAATGCTGCGGCCATGCGATGGTGTGGATCGGGATGGCCGAGCAGGACGAAGGAAAGACTGTGCGGCCCGTCGCCTTTTCCGGTTTCGAGGAGGGCTACCTGGAAACGCTGCACATCACTTGGGCGGATGACGAGCGCGGCCGCGGCCCCACCGGTACGGCAATCCGGACCGGAACGGTCAACCAATGCCGGAATATGCTGACCGATCCCGCCTTTGCGCCCTGGCGCGGCGAGGCGCTCAAACGCGGGTATGCCTCGTCGATCGCCGTGCCGCTCATCGAAGAAGGGCGGGCGTTCGGCGCAGTGATGATCTATTCCCGGGAGCCCGATCCGTTTTCGGAAGAGGAAGTAAATCTGCTCAGGGAGCTCGCCAACGATCTGGCCTATGGGATTCAGAGCGTCCGGACGCGCGCGGCGCGGGATGCGCTTCTGCTCCAGGTGGAGGAACAACGCCGGCTGGCCCAGGCGCTGGTCGACGAACTGGAATCACAGGTCAAGGCGCGCACGCGCGAGCTGGAGGAAGCCAACTCCTACAACCGCGGCCTGATCGAGGCCTCGATCGATCCGATGGTGACGATTACCCCGGACGGGAAGATCGGCGACGTCAACGCGGCTACCGAACACATCACCGGCTTTCCGCGTACGGAACTGATCGGCAAAGATTTTTCCGATTATTTCACCGACGGAGAGAAGGCCCGGGCCGCATACCGGCGGGTGTTCGACGAAGGCAGGATCAGCGATTTCGAGTTGGAGATTCGCCGCCGGGACGGCCTGATTACGCCGGTGTTGTACAACGCTTCGGTGTACATCGACGAAACGCACTCGGCCAAAGAGGTCATCGCCAGCGCCCGCGACATCACCCGCCGCCGGCAAGCCGAAGAAAGACTCCGGGAGAGCTTCCGCCGGATAGAGACTGTGGCGGATATTTCACACCTGCTGGCCGAGGCCGGACCGAATTATTCCGCGGTTCTGTTGAAGGTCGCCGAGCGGACGGCGGGGCTGGTCGGCGGTACCTGCCGGATCCACCTCCCGGGGGAAGAGGGAAAGCTGACGCTTGCGGCGCGATACGGCAAAGCGCCATTCGATCAGCCGGAAAGCCTGGTCGACGGGGTGTTCCAAACCCGGGAAACGCTTTTCTTCCCGGCCGATCCGGCGGTGGTATCACTACCCCGCGACGCGTCCTTCGGGATGATTGCACCATTGATGTTCCAGGAAATGGTCCTGGGCACGCTGACCATCTCGCGCAACTCGCCGCGGGGGCCGATCAAACCGGAGGAGATCACCCTGATCCATACCGTCGGGGATAGAATCGCGGCCGCCATCACCAACTCGCACCTGTACAGCGACCTGAAAAATGCGCTGGCCGAAGAACAAAAAGCCCGCCAACAACTCATGCGGGCCGAAAAACTTTCCGCCATGGGGCGTCTGCTCGGTTCGGTGGCCCACGAACTGAACAACCCGCTCCAAACCATTAAGAACTGCCTGTATCTGATCCAGCAGGAAGCGCCGACCACCGCTTCACTTCAGAGCTACATTTCCATGGCCTCATCCGAGACGCAACGGCTGGTACACCTGGTGGCGGAACTGCGCGATCTGTACCGGCCGCGGGCGGAGAACCCACCGAGCCTGTGCGACCTTGTCGATATTCTGCACGAAGTCCGGGCTCTCATGGAACAACCGATGCTGGAGGGAAAAGTCCGTTGGGAACAGACGGGGGAAGCGAAGGGCTGCCTTGTGCGCGGCGAAAAGGAACGGATCCAACAGGTATTCATCAACCTGGCGACGAATGCTATCGAAGCGATGCAACCGGACGGCGGCACATTGACGGTCGCGTTGATTTATTCGGAGGATGCGCGGGAGGCCGGGGTGGTCTTCCGCGATACCGGACCGGGGATCCCATCCGGGCTGATCAGCAGCCTGTTCGAGCCCTTCATCACCACCAAACCCAGCGGATTGGGGTTGGGTCTTTCCATCTGCTACGAGATCGCGCAGAAACACGACGGACGCATCAGCGTGGAAAACGCACCGGGGAGCGGCGCGGTATTCACCTTCTGGATCCCGCTGGCCGCCGGCGGAAGCAGATCCGGGCCATCCGCCCCCTGACCGGCACGCGATGATTCAGGGGGCCGTTCTCCGGCGGGAGCTCTCCACCGGGGTTCGTGATTCGGCGGATTTCCTCCACCGGAACTCCTTTTTCCGCCCACGCCGCCGCCGGCGTATCATCCACGCTTTTCCCGTGTCGAACCACCGTGCGCCGAAATCTCGATCGAAATCAGAAGCCGGTCTATGGTTTGGGCGTCTTTTCGGGAACCGTGCTGAAAAGGGAGCGGATCTCATCGATACAGCCGCGTTCGCAAAGGACAGTAACCGTATCCCCCGCCGAAATGATCGTATCTCCATGCGGAATAAGCAAATCCCGCCCCCGCCGGATAAGCACCATCACCGCCCCCCGCGGCAGACCCAGCCCGACTACGGTTTTTCCGGAGGCCGGAAAACCGGCGGGAATCGGTAAATCGATAAATTGCGCGCGTGAATCGGCGACCACATTCGTCCGTTCCGAACGTTGACGGGCTTCCTCCCGGCGCATGGTTCCATACTCGTATGCCCGGATCATATCGTTGCGCCGAACCACTCCCACCAAGCGCCGCGGGTCTTCACGGGCAACGACCGGCAGGCGCGAGAGATCGCGGGGCGCCATGCGCCGCAACCCGGTGCCCACGGTTTCGTCGGGATACACGCTCACCAAATCGCGGGTTGCGATATCCTGCACCTGGAGTTTATCCTCGGATTCCGCATCTTCCTGGGCGACCCGGCGAAAATCTTCCAGCGAGACCATTCCGAACAAGGTTCCGTCTTCGTTGAGAACCGGAAAACCATGGCGGCCCGTGTGAATGAATTCTCCGGCCAATTTTGCCACCGGCATATCCCACGGAACGGTGACCGGCTTTTGCACCATTATTTCCTCCACCCGGACGGTTTCCATCACATCCAAATCCAGCCCGTGCTTCAACCGGATCCCGCGACGCGCAAGTTTAAGGGTGTAAATGGATTCATGGTGCAGCCGCTCGGCAAGAATGAGGCTCACAATAACTCCCGCCATCAGGGGAACGATCATCCGGTAATCATTGGTCATTTCAAAAACGATCAGGATGGCCGTGAAAGGCGCGCGGGCGGCTCCGGCGAAGACCGCCGCCATTCCGACTACGGCAAACGCGCCGGGCCCGGCCGTCGCCCCGGGCGCGAAGTGTTCCACAACCGTTCCGAAGGCCCCGCCGAGCGCCGCCCCAAGAAAAAGCGATGGCGCGAAAACGCCGCCCGAGTTGCCGGAACCGAGTGTGAAGGAGGTGGCCAGCGGTTTTAGGAAAACCAGCGCCAACAGCAGGCCGAAGGGGAGGTTTCCCTGCAGGGCATTCTCGATGGTGGTAAAACCGGCTCCTAATATTTCCGGAAGGTTGGCATTGGCGGGGAAACCGCGGGGCAGCTGCAACACCACAGGATAGACCAATGCCGATACGCCCAGAAGCAACCCGCCGATGGCGGGTTTAATGGCTTCCGGAATCCGCCACCGATCGAAGAGATCCTCGGATCCGTACAACAACCGGATAAACCCAACGGCGACCAGTGCGGCAAGAACCCCCAATAGCACGTAGAGCAGAATCTCCCAGTGCGTTTTTATGTTGTAATTGGGTATGGCAAAGGCGGGATAGTCGCCAAGGAACACGCGCGATACGGTGCTGGCGGTTATGGCCGATATGATGACATTCCCCAGGTCGCCGATATGCAATTCACCGAGGATGATCTCCATGGCAAAAACGACACCGGCGATGGGCGCGTTGAATGTGGCGGCAATACCGGCCGCCGCGCCGCAGGCAACCAGGTTTCGAAGCCTGGCTTCGGAAAGGCCCAGCCATTGCCCGATGGTTGAACCCAACGCGGCTCCCACCTGGACGATCGGTCCCTCCCGCCCGGCGGAACCTCCGCTTCCGATGCAAAAAGCCGAGGCGATTATTTTGGCGATAACGACCCGCGGGCGGATCCGTCCGCCGCGCAGGGCGATCGCCTGCATGACTTCAGGCACACCGTGCCCTTTGGCTTCTTTGGCAAAAAAAGCGATGATCGGGCCTGCGATCAAACCGCCGAGTGCCGGAATGAGAACGACCAATCCCAACCCCAAAAATCCCAGCACGGATTTCCCACCGAAAAAAAGCAGGTTTTGAATCCAGGAAATCATCCGGATGAAAAGCACCGCCCCCAATCCGGTGCCTGCGCCGACGATCATGGCCGTACCGATCAGGATGGCCGTTTCGGAAGGTTGCAGCCGGTCCAGCAGGCTGGTAAATAATTTTCTCGCGTTCGTCATATTCCTATCCCTCGGAATGAATATAGCCGGCGTCATCCGCGCTGGCGCACTATTCGACTTGCCGGAGCTCCCACTCCGCGCCGGTATCAAGCAGCGGGAAAAGAGCGTTCAGTTTATACCACATCGCCTGGGCCGGAGCCCTTGACGGAGTGTGTAGACATGCGCACCCGATGCATCAACTTCTCCTGCCCGATAAATGCCGTCCCCAAGCCGCTGGTCGATGCCTACTTGAAAAACAATCCGGTCATGCGTTTGGCTTGGGAGAAAAGCGGTTATCGTTTGGATCTATAGGCAAAAAAATTTTAAAGCGGCGAGGATACCTCTACTTTTATAGCGCGGCGGTCAGTTCGCGATACCGCGGCTGAACAGCAGCCACAGCCCGGCGATATAGAAAATTATGAGCGCCAGCGCGTCCACCTCGATAGACAGCACCCGCCTTTCCAGTCGCGCCAGGTTGCCGATTAGGCCCAATCCGGTCATCAGCAGGCCAAGCATTCCCACCACGATAAACGCCGGGTCGATCACGCCCAGGAAACGCCCCCGCAGGTAAAACACATCCGTCAAACCAATCGCCAGCATATTGAACATATTGCTGCCGAACAGGTTGCCGATGGCCATGTCGTCGGCGCCGAGCCGGACGGCGGCAATGGTCGTCACCATTTCCGGCAGCGAGGTGACGAGGGCCACCAGGGTCGTGCCGATGAAGGTCGTCCCCAATCCGGTGATCTCGGCGATCTCGGCGCTGGATTGCACCATCAGCGGCGTCACGATCATCAGCCCCAGGGCGGCGAGCCCGAAGCCGGTCAATCCCCTCCGCAGCGACGGAATCCCCTGCGGAACGGCGGAGGTTTCGGAATCGCATACCACCGTTTTCGGTTGATTGGCCCGGATCAGCCAAACACCGATCACATAAGCAAGGACGATGAACAGGCTGTCCAGGCCCACCCAGCCGATTTGGATCTCGATATCCGCCAGAATGAAGAACACCACCAGGCCGATCAGAAACATCGTGATACTGCCGGTTAGGGCGTGTTTGAGAGCCGCCTTGCGCAGGATCCGGTTCTTGCGGTGCAATAGGTCCAGGATTGCCAGCAGGAACATATTGAACATGTTGCTGCCAAGCAAGCTGCCGGCCGCCAGGTTGGGCACCCCCTGCGCCAACGCGCTGATGGTGGTCAGCACTTCCGGCAGCGAGGTGGCTCCGGCCAGCAGCAGAATGCCGACGAACATGCCGCCCAGCCGGGTGCGGACGGCGATCACATCCCCGTACTTTGCCAGCTGCGTGGCGGCAAAGACGATAAGCGCCGAACTGATAAGAAAAACAATCCAAACCATATCAAGCCTTCCGGGGTTGCGGCGGCACGCCGCGCACGACCGCCAGCGGCCAGGCGGCAAACACTCCGGTGTTCGGCCCGTCGAGGTCGGTGACGACCTGCTGTGTGGCACGCAGGCAGGCGTTCACCAGTTTTTTCCCCTGCACAATGACAAACAGGGTCAGGTGCCCTTGTTCGGTGAATCCCGGACTGGCGAAGACGTAGCGCATGGGCACGGGTTGCTTGCGCAAGCGTTGGATCCCGGTGCTTTCCACGATGGTCGCCCCGCAGACTCCGATGGCCTCCCAGGCCGCCAATACATCATTCAACTTGTCGGGATCGTCCAATACGAGCATGATCATATACATGGGATCGCCTCCGAACTTCGGCCGTTCCGCGCCGGTTTGCGAATTCTCCGCGCGGCGGGGCCGCGGGAAGTATAACAAAAGCAGGAGCCCAACCCCGTCTCCGGCTAAAGCCGCACCGGGAGCAGGCGCCAAAACTCATTCCAACCTGCGCGCGCGGCGAAGGTTTGCACTTCCGGCATTGGATACAAAGCCGCTATTGGCCTTCCGCGATCAATCCCGGCGGCTGGTCCGGCCCCCCGTTCACGCTCCCGTTGCCGCCATATCGCAAGACCGATGGCAATGGGCTGTGCGGGTTTATGGTCGCCACAGCAAGCAATGTATGAAAAAGGGGAACCGCAGGATTCTCTCCGGCAGACTCTTTTACCGGCGGGATTTGGATTCCACACCAGGGCTCCGGCCAAGTCCGGGCCGGGGCAGAGGCCCTCCGGACGATGAGAGGCCTTTGGATATTCGCGAGATTTTCTTGATTATGTAAAGATCCTACAATTTTCTTTCCGGAAGTATTCAAGCCCGGAAATCATAGGGAGTGCCGTCGCAGACGAAATGGCATACCTCGCCAAGCCGGAAAGAGTAAAAAAGCAAATTCGGCCCGCAGTGAAAATAATGGGGATGGTCGTTCTTGGGAAACGTATCCGGCGCGTCCGACAAAATGGGAAGAGGAGAAATGAATTTAACTTGGGAAACGCCGGGCGTCCGCCGGAGGATCAATGCTTTTTCTTTTTCTGATTTTTCCAAGCCGCCTCGGCGGCCCAGGCCACTTCCGTCGGCGGCTCGAATCCCTGCAGAACATGCAACAATTTTTCAATGGTGTCATCGGTGTGGCCGTTGTCCGCCAGAACGTGGAGAACATGCCGAGCCCCTTCCCGGATCCGCATGGAATCGAAACACTCCTTCAGTCCCCAGAGCAGGGGTTCCAAACAGACGGGCCCCATGGCAATCAGCCCCTTGGCGGCGAGCCACCGCACTCCGAAATCATCATCCTCCATGGCATTCACCAGATCCGCCGCCGTTTCGGGATCGTGCATTTGGCTGAGCGCTTTCGCCGCCTGCCAGCGCACATTCGCGCTGGTGTCTTCCAGCGAAGACAGCAACACCGGCAACGCCGCCCGGCCGAACCTCAGTATTTTTTCCCGCGTCTCGCCGCGTTTCCGGGAATTCAAATCACGCAAACCATCCGCCAGGATTCGGGCTTCCATCATCCGAAGGCGTTCCGTGGGATCGGCGTTCAATTCGTTTTCAATGGCCATCTTCGCCGAGGTCAATTTTTCCGATTTACTCATGGAAACCTCCTGAGGCGGTTCCAGCTTCCGTTCCCCGGCCGCGTGCCGAAAACCGCAATCTTGAGGCGGCTTCCAATGCCCCCGATTCTCTTCGGCCGGGAAATCGGAAGTCGGCGGAAAACTCCGGCATCGATGCCCTGCCCCTCCGGAAAGTCTCCCGGCCGGAAAGACGGCCGGCCTGATCCATGATACGGAGCCACCGGTCCATCCGGGCGATCACGCGCTATTGCGTCAGCCACCCCGTCAGGAAAAGGATGATCACGCCCAGCCCCGCCTGGACCCATGCCAAAGCAACAAATCGGTTCCAAACCTTCTGCCGGTCGGGTATCGGTTTTGAGAGTCCGCGCGCGAGGAACAGCCATACATATACGCTAACCAGAATCAGCAGCACGATCACGATATGCTTTGCGTACGCCGCCGGAAGATTCAGATCGTTGAGCATATCGAAGGTCTGAAACCAGCCGGTGATGCCGACCGCTACACCGCCGATAATGAACCAGGGCAGGTAACGTCCGGTGAATTTTTTAAGGAATTTTATCTGCTCCTCGATTCCCAGCTCGCGAAGGGCGGGAATAACCGCCAGCGCGAGCAGGAAAGCCGCCCCCACCCAGAGATTGATTCCCAGCAAATGAAACGCAAATGAAGCGCCGAGAATAGTCATCGGATTCCTCCTGTGAGTCCCTATGAAATGCGAATTGAGCCGGCCGCGATCGGTTTTTCGGCCACCGTCACATCCGGTTCTCCTTCGCGCGCGGATCATCGATCGCACGAAGCCCGTGACCGAAGAGCAACTCTTTCTCCCATTCCGGGAAGGTCCGGCGGGTGCGGGTGCGGAGTATCGGCTTTTTTCGATCCTGCAATAATCATATTGGGATTTTATGGGTGAAAGAATGGAAATATTTGGGAATAATTTGGGTGTTGAGAACATTTTCACCCCTCCGTACACCGGCTGATTCCTCAAAACCTGCATGAAAGTATTCGTCCTGGACCCCCTAAAAAAACCGCCCGGGATATCGAACGGAAACGCACGTCAACAGATATTCCCCGCGCAGAACCCCTGCGGGAAAAATGAACCGCCCGTCGCGAATGGGAAAAACGGTTTCCGGCGTTTCTATCCTGTTCCGCATCCCAAACCGAAAAGGGCGCGGCGAGGCGCCAATCGGCGAACAGTTCCAGTGACTTCTCCACGACCTCCGTGATCTAGCCGGGCGGGATAACTCCCAGAATGTCGCTTGGCGCGATTTCCTGCATGCGCCGCCTAGGCAAAGGAGGCTTTGCGTGCTCGCATCTTTGCCGGCACGTCGAACAGAGCCGCGTCCCCGGCGACGGCCAGATAATTTACATCGGCGATTTCGCCCGGCGCGGCGGCTTCTCCCTTCCCGCTCAGCGCTTTCAGGGCAACCTCGCTGGTGACAATTTCCGCGAGGCTATCCTTTTTTCCGCGCCAGGCAAGTCGGGATGGTTTTATATTCCAGGGCGGTACGCGAGGGCGTGCCGATGGTGCACGACGAATCGACGACGCTGAAACGGGTTCCCATGGTCTCCCGTGTGCGCTTCAGTGGACAACCAGCACAGGGCACAGAGCGTGCTCAATGACGCGTTCGGTTACTTCGCCGATTAATATCCGTTGAAGACCGTGGCCTCCGACCTTGCCGATGACGATCAGATCCACGCCCTGCTCCCGGGCCAGTTCCGTGATCTCCTCATGCGGCTCGCCGATGCGGATCGTCTGCTCTGATTCCAGTCCGGTTTCCGCGGCCAGGCGGGACAGATAATCCAGGTAGTGCCGTCCGCTCGCCGATAATTCATCCTGCACCCGGGCCGCCTCCCGTCCCGATGCTTTGGCCAATCCGCCGGCGACCGCGGTATCCACGACATACAGAAAAGTAAGCCGGGCCGAATTCAAAGCCGCCAGCCGGACGGCCATCCGGCCGGCCGTCATCGAGGATTGCGATCCATTGGCGGGGACCAGAAGGTGGGTGAACACCGGCGATGCTTCGGCCATTTATCGGCTCCTTCATGGATGGATCGGATGTGTTTTCATCCGGCTGTTCGCCGGAACTTCCCATTACCCGGATACTCCGTCATGGGCGGTTTCCCGGTGGGCCGCCTGTCCGGCCGCCGGCCGGGAAGCGGTTTTTTTCGTTGCCCGCAATTTAAGCCGCTTCAGACGGAAGGTCTCCTCCCGTTCATGTTCCTCGAGCGCGCTCTCGATGAAGGCGATCGTCTGCTCATATCCGGGGATGAAGATGTGTTGCAAGGCGTTGACCCGGCGCAGCGTTTTTCGAAGTTCCGAGGCCAGCCACCACACCGATGTCGTTAATTCGGAGAGTTCCGGGATCTTGTTCGACAAATCCCGGAAGGCGGAGTACGCCTCATCCACGGAAACCTTGGTGTCCCCAAGGCTGAAAGGCATTCCGGATTCCCCTCCGCCGGTCTTAACCACCGGGAGCGAAATCCCCATGACTCCCCGGAATGTCAGCCGGATATCGAAGGTCTTGCTCGCAGCCAGTGCCGCCCATTCGACACGCTCCTGCCCCATGGTCAATCGGGCTTTTTCCAGGGAATGGTATGCCGCCGCCAGCGAAGCCCACACTTGCGCCTGGAGTTTTTCCGTATCGTGGGCTATGCGGAGCAGCTCCGACGTCAGCACTTCCCGTTTCCGGTCCAGGATCTCGTACCCCTCGCGCGCAAAAAGCAATTCCTGCTTTAACCGCAGAAGGTTGCTGCGGGTGGGCGGAATATCAATGTTTGGCATGGCCGTCCTTGTAGTATTGCCGGATCTCATCCGGGCTGAGCCGGGTGAGTTCCGCCGGAGGCAGCATGCCCAGCAGCCGCCAGCCGAAATCCAGAGTCTGGTCGATGGTCCGGTTCTCCGTCGGCTCCTGGTGGATGAAATCCCGCTCGAAGGCCTGTCCGAATTCCACATATTGCCGGTCGACCGTCGAGAGTTCTTCCTCGCCGATCACGGAAGCCAGCGAGCGCACTTCCTGGACGTGGGCGTAGGCCGCATAGAGCTGAGCCGAAAGATGCCCGTGGTCGGAGCGGGTCAGCCCCTCGCCGATGCCGTCCTTCATCAGGCGCGACAGGCTGGGCAGCACCGCAACCGGCGGATAAATTCCCTGATGGGCGAGGCTGCGGCCCAGCACGATCTGCCCTTCGGTGATGTACCCGGTCAGGTCCGGAACCGGGTGGGTGATGTCGTCATTGGGCATCGTAAGGATGGGCAGCTGGGTGATGGAACCCGGGCTGGTCTTGATGCGCCCGGCGCGCTCGTAAAGCGACGCCAGGTCGCTATAGAGATAACCCGGATACCCTTTGCGGCTGGGAACCTCGCCGCGGATGTTCGAGACCTGCCGCAGCGCTTCGCAGTAATTGGTCATGTTGGTGAAAACCACCAGCACGTGCATGCCGCGCTCGAATGCCAGAAATTCCGCCAGGGTGAGCGCGGCCCGCGGGGTGACCAGCCGTGAGACGGGCGGGTCGTCGGCCAGGTTGAGGAACATCGCCACTCGGGTCAGCGCCCCGCTCTCGGCGAACGCGTCGCGGAAATAAGAGGCGACATCGTGTTTCACCCCCATCGCGGCGAAGATCAACGCGAATTGCGCGGAATCGCCCGGCGGTTTGCCGGCCGGCGCGCCCAGGACGGCCTGGCGCACGATCTGGGCGGCCAATGCATTGTGCGGCAAACCCGTACCGGAGAAAATGGGGAGCTTCTGGCCCATGACCAGGGTGTTCATCCCGTCGATCACCGAGAGGCCGGTTTGGATGTAATCGCGCGGATACACGCGCGCCGTGGGATTGATCGGCTGCCCGTTGATATCGGCGTAATGGTCGGCCAGGGGATTCGGGCCGCCATCCAGCGGCGCCCCCATTCCGTCGAAAACCCGCCCCAGCATTTCCTCGGCGACCGGAATATGCAGCGGACCTCCCAGGAAGCGCACATGGGTGCCGTCCACGGAAAGGCCCTCCGTGCCGGTGAACACTTCCACCACGGCCATGTTCTCTCCCACTTCCAGGATGCGGCCCGGACGCACCCGCCCCTGCGGGTCGATGACTTCCACAACCTCGTCGTAGCCGACCCGCCCCGCGCCTTCCACCACAACCAGCGGGCCCTCGATCCGGTCTACGGACAGGACTTCCTGACCACCCTGCGACGGGAATGGATTCATTTGTACTCCGTCTCCAATTGATCCATCTGCTCATCGATCTTCTTCTTCAGGTCCTCGAAGGAGGCCAGGCGGTCGTTGGGAACGACCGTCTTCATGCGGATCAGGTCTTCCACAACCGGCAGATCGTGAATAACCGTGATGGGGGCGCCGTGCCGGATGATCCGCTCCGCCCGTTCGTGGAAATGCAGAATCAGGTTCAGCATTTGGATCTGTTTTTCCACGGTGGAATACCCGTCCACCGCATCCAGCGCATTCTGCTGCAAAAAGCCCTCCCGCAGCAGACGCGCCGTTTCCAGGATCAGACGCTGTGCGTCGGGCAGCGCATCCGGTCCGACGAGCTTGACGATCTGGGAGAGATGATCTTCCTCGTTGAGGATCGACATCGCCCGGGTGCGCAGTTCCTTCCAGTCCAGGCCCACTTTTTCGCGCCACCAGCCGGCCACCCCGTCCAGATATTCGCTGTAGCTCTCGAGCCAGTTGACGGACGGGAAATGCCGGGCCGATGCCAGGGTTTTATCCAGGGCCCAGAAGCAGCTGATGAAGCGCTTGGTGTGCTGCGTAACCGGCTCCGAAAAATCGCCTCCGGGAGGCGAGACCGCCCCGATCACGCTGACCGATCCGGATTTACCGTTGAGGGTCTTCACCAATCCGGCCCGCTCGTAAAATTCGGCCAGCCGGGACGCCAGGTAGGCCGGGTAGCCTTCCTCGGCCGGCATTTCCTCCAGCCGTCCGGATATCTCGCGCAGGGCTTCCGCCCAGCGCGAGGTGGAATCGGCCATCAGGGCGACGTGGTATCCCATGTCGCGATAGTATTCGGCGATGGTAATCCCGGTGTAAATGCTGGCTTCGCGCGCGGCCACCGGCATGTTGGATGTGTTGGCGATCAGGACGGTGCGGTCCATGATCGGCCGGCCGCTGCGCGGATCCACCAGTTTCGGGAATTCCTGCAGCACCTCGGTCATCTCATTCCCGCGTTCGCCGCAGCCGATGTACACGACCACCCGGGCGTCCGACCATTTGGCTATGCTCTGCTGCGTGATCGTCTTCCCCGCGCCGAACCCGCCGGGGATCGCGGCCACACCGCCTTTGGCCAGCGGGAAGAAAGTATCCAGCACCCGCTGGCCGGTGATCAGCGGCTCGGTCTGCGTCAGCCGGGCTCCGTATGGGCGCGGACGCCGGACGGGCCAGCGCTGCAGCATGGCCACTTCCTGTTCCCCGCTGTCCGTACGCACCCGGGCGACAGGCTGATCCACCGAATAATTACCCGCCGGCGCCACCCAGGAAAAGGATCCGCTCAGGGCCGGCGGGACCATCACTTGGTGCTGGAGGGCCGGCGTTTCCATCACCGTCCCGATGAATCCTCCGCCGCTTGCCCTTTCTCCGGCTTTCACCAGCGGCGTGAATCCCCATTGGTGTTTCCTCCCCAGCGGGGTCAGATGCATCCCGCGGCCGATGAACGAACCGCTGCGGTCCTCCATCGCGGGCAGCGGACGCTGAATGCCGTCGAAAATGCCGCGCAGCAGGCCGGGTCCCAATTCCACCGAGAGCGGCAGTCCGGTGCCGAACACCGGCGCTTCCGGCCGCATGCCGCTGGTCTCCTCGTACACCTGGATGGTGATGACGTCCCCTTCCAACCCGATGATTTCGCCGACGAGGTGTTCTTCGCCGACCTCGACCAGCTCGAGCATGCTCACCTCGCGCGAACCGCGGGCGCGCACCACCGGCCCGTTGATCCAGGTTACGCTTCCGATCTGCGCGCTCATTGCGATTCTCCCTCCAGAAGCTTATACACCGGGGTGCGCAGCCGGTCCCGCATCCGCCGCATGCGGGTCTCGAGCGTGTTGTCGAATTGTCTGTGGCCATCCGCCGTTTCCACAACAATCCCCATGCCCTGTTTCAACCCCGGCCCAAGCTGCAACCGGACGCCGGTTTCCTTCGACATGTCGGCCAGCCATGGATCGGTCAGCAATTGCCGTGTCCGGTCGTCCGCTTGGATCCGGACCGCATCCGTCTCCAGGTGAGCAAGCGCTTCGCGCAGCATCCGGCGAAGGACCCGGTCGTAGTCCGGCCGCTGCGGAATGGAGGCCAACTGTTTCCGGGCCGCCTCAAACGCGCGGTCGAGCAGCTTCTCGCGGCTGGCTAATTTCAGCGTCCGCGCTTTCATCTGGGTTGTGGCGACCGCCTGGCTGCGGATGCGCTGCGCATCCTGCTCGGCCCGCGCAAGGATTTTTCGCCGTTCCGCGGCGGATTCCTCCCGGCCGCGCTGCTGGAAGGAGTCGGCTTTGGCTTGGGCGTCGGCCAGGACCTGTTCGGCATCCTCCTTCGCCCGGCTTTGGACGGCGCGGGTAAGCGCCTGGATGCTCTCATCTTCCGATTTCATGGCTCCATCCTTCCGCCGCGCGGATGGCCGGGGCGAGAATCGGCTTCGGCCGGAAAACCCGCAATAGGTCTTCCTTCCCGCGGTATCCGTTCGGCGCAACATCTGAGACCATTCATATTTTGATTCCAATCGTCCGCTGCACGACTTCCTTCAGCGGAGGCTCTCCCGCGGGCACACCTTTCGGGGATGGAATTTCGACGATCAGCGGCGCCGATCGGCGCAATTTCAACTTTTCCATCCGCGGTCCGATCCAGCCGGCAGCGTCCTGGGTGATCAGGACGATGCCGATATCGCCGGCCGACAAGGCGGCCTCCAGCGCCTGTCCGGCTTCCGCCGCATTGGCCACCGCCCGCCCTTCGACGCCGGCCAGGGAAAAACCCAGCACCGCCTCCGGATGCCCGATCACAAACATTTTCATCGCGGGCCTACCGGTTAAGGACCATGAAGGCAATGATCAGCCCGTAGATGGCGATCCCTTCCGCGAGGCCGACAAAGATGAAGGCGCGCCCGATGAACTCCGGTTTTTCGGCGATTGCTCCGATCGCCGCGGCGCCCGTCCCGCTGACGGCGATCCCGGCGCCGACGGTGGCCAGGCCGGTGGCGATGGCGGCCGCCAGCGATGCGTACGGGTCGCCGGCCGCCGCCTGCATGCCCGCCCCGAGCGCCAGTACCGTGGAGGGCGTGGCCAGCCAGACAATGATGAAACCGGCGGCCAGCAATCCCACCACGAGGTTAAAACCCTTCAACCCCCAGACCAGGCCGCGGGATGCGCGCGCGGGCGAATGCCGGCACTGGCTTGTGAAATAAATGACGGCCGGGATCATCGGTATCAGCCCCACCAAAACGGCAGCGATTATCATGATTGAACCTCCCGTTTCCTTTGAGATGTTCCGCCGCCGTGGAGGAGCGGATCGGATCCGTGCCGGCGGCTGGCGCAAATTTCCACTTTACTCCTCCACCTTCGGCCGCAGGGTCAGCGGAGAATACGGCATCCCGCCGCCCAGGAAGAATTTGCTGAAAAATTCATAGTATTCCAGACGCATGGTTTGAATGCCGACGATCAGCCCTTCAAACCCCACGATGAAGAGATTCCCGATCAGAACCATGATCCAATACCCGGCGCCATGGCCCGGGCTGATCAGCACCGCCAGGATAAAGAACACCGAACTCAGGCCGGCATGCGCGACGGCGAAAGCTCCCACACGGACGTACGAGAGGCTGTTGCTGAGCATGGCGATCAGGGTGTCGAACATCTCGAAAACCGTTTGGATCGCATAGGTGCCCAGGCCGCCTTCGACCAAAGGCCGGCGTCCGTCCGTAAGCCGTTTCAGAACCTCGGAAAACATCACCGCCAATCCGGAAAGCGCGGCGGATACGGCGAACACCGCCGGAGGGACGGGAAATCCGGCGATGAGGGATGCGGCCGCCAGCCCGAGCAGCGACCAATACAGGACCAAGCCCGTGACCCCGTTGCGATCGAGGAATAAACGCGGCCAATCGCGGGTAAGCCCGGCGTTGTAGATGTTGAGCAAAAAACCGGCGCTGAGCAACACAATCCCCGCGCCGACGGAGATATACAGAATCTCAAGAATATTATCGATCGGCCGGATCCAGAGCGCCGGCAGGATGGTATCCAGGCCGAATACGCTGCCGTAGAGAAAACCGAACAGGCAGCCCGCCACGCCGCACACCGTGATCAATCCCCCGAGCCCGGCCAATCCGCGCAGGGCGCGCACTTTCCGGCTCGAGAGCAGCACTCCGAGGAGCGCCAGTTCCAATCCATGGCCCACATCGCCGAACATGGCCCCGAAGAGCAGCGGGAACGTCAGCGCCATCAGGAAGGTCGGATCCAATTCGTTGTAGCGGGGCCGCGCGAACATTGTGACCAGCTGCTGGAAAGGACGCAGGACTCCGCGATGGCCCAGGGATACCGGCACATTTTCCCCGGCTGTGCTTCGCGCGCCGGAATGCGCCTGCACGAGAATATTTTTGGATGCCTGCCGGAGCCGCTCCGAGAGAGCCGCCCATTTGCCGGTGGGCACCCATCCGACGATCAAATAGGTGTAGCGCAGCCGGCCAAAGCGGGCCATCGCTTCCGACAGCATGCGGCTGGCGCGCGTGCGCCACAGCAGGACCTGCAATTCCTCCTCCCGCGTCCGGCGAAGCTGTACGATCGCCGCTTCCTGGGCGCCGAGATGTTCCTGTGCGCGCCCGATGGCGACGTGAAGCGAGCGGATGATTTCGGACGGGGTTCCTTCCTGCACGTCCGGGAGATTCAGGGGATTTAGGTATGCGCTGCGGGCCGCCCGTTTCAGCGTATCGGCATTCTGACGGGTCCCGGCCAGCCAGACAACCGCATGCTGGCGATCCTGCCGCAGCGGCAACACTACGAAGGGAATCCGCGCCAAACTCGTCTTTAAGCGTTCCAGATTGACGACCGGGATGACCCCCAGTATGGAAAAAATATAGCGCGATTTCTGAAGCGCGCTGATATCGAGCGGGATACCGGCCACAGGCTCCAATTGGCGCAGGTAACCGTTCAGTTGCTCCAGCCGTTTCCGGTCGGCTTCCAAGAGATCATTGACCTCCCGGACTTCGCGGGCCATGTGTTCCACCAGGGGGCGGACGGCCTCGATCTCCACCATGGGTGATTGACCGGGCGGAGGCGCCGAACCTTCCTCAACCCCCAACAGCCGAACCGTGGCCTGGAGCTGGCGTTCCAAGGCGGCGTAGGCGGTGGTTTGTTCCTGCCAGGAACTGGCCGAGCCGGGGATTACTTCCGGGCTCGCATTGGCGGCATCCACCTGGTGGAAGACGCCCTGCCCGGCCAGGACATTGGCCACGGCCAACAGGTCCTGATCCGGGACAACCAGTTCAATCTCCGTCATCTCCTTTGGTAGGAACATTTAATCTCCACCGATGAACCGGTCCGGCCGTGCCGGACTACGAAAGGGCGGCGTCGGGGGAACCCCCGCTCATCAGCAAGTAGGGTTGAAATCCGGCCGCCGGCGTGCCCATCGCCTTGGCTTCGATCAGCACGGTCAAATCCTGCGTTTCCATTTCGCTCAGCAGAATAAACGCCAGGGGGACGCCGAGATGGAAAGGATCCCCGGAGAAAGCCGCCCGGCACTGCTTCGCCACGTGCCGCGTGAGCAGGACCTCCAATTGCGGAAGCCCGCTGCGGGGTTCCTCAAGAAGCGCCTCCACATCCGTCACCTCCGGGTAGATCCGCATGACGGTCTGCGAAATGTCCGCACCGGCCGCAATGCCGCGGATGTCCTCATCCCGGACCCGGTACCCGAACGGCAGGGTGTAGTTGATGATCTCCTCTTCGGAAAGGCGGTAATAGACCTTGTAGCGGATGGCCCACAACAGGTTGTTCACGTCCATCATCGAACCGGCAATCCGGATGGAAGGCATCCGATCCCGTGTCGGAAGCTGGTGAACGGCGCTCCACAGAATCCGCCAGTAGTCCAGGTCCAGGGCGACCTCCAGCGGGAAGAGATTCTGTTCGGCGCGATAGCGCTCCATGGCATGATTCAGCGTGTCGTAATACGGCGTGCCGCGGAGCTTATCGACGGCGGATCTCACGCTGCCGGATTCCATCATTTTCTCCGCCGGGAGAACCGTCGACGGTCCGAACGGAAAAAGGACGAACTGCACCCGATTCCACGAAACGCCGGTGGCAACGCCGCGCAGCACCGCTTTCAGGTTATCCACTTCAAAGCGCCGGTAGAGCTGGGCCATAAAGGCGCGGGCATGCACGGGCACCCAGTGGACGATCGCGGCGTATGCATCCGCCACCCGATTTTCGATCTGGAAGACAGTCCGCCGGGGAGACAGGCTTTTTTCCTCCACGGCGTTCAGGTACCGGCCATAGACGCTGTTCTTGAGCAAACCGATCAGGGTTTTTACGTCCGCGGCTCCGTTTAGCCCCGCCCATACTTCCGCCGTGAGCCGGCCGGAGTACATCGCGCGCACCCGCGCGTTGACGGCCGCATAACCGGAGACGCCGCTCCCGGACATTAATCCCCTCCCTCGCCGGCAATCCGATCGAGTATGTAACCGACGGCGCGGTCGATATTCCCTCCGGCCAGGCTCTCCATGCGGCGGTTCTCTTCCTCGGCGCCGGCCATTATCCGCGCGCACTCCTCCTTGGCCTGGGCCTCTTCCACCATGCGGTGTGCTTCTTCGCGGGCGTCGGCCTGCGCCTTTTCGACCAGGGCCGCGGCTTCCCGTTCGGTCCGCGCCGGAAGCTGCTCCGCTTCACGAACCGCCGATTCGTACACGGCTTGGGCCTGCTTTTCAATTTCCAAAACCTGCCGGATCCGATTTTCGTTCATATCCTTCCATTCCCGGCGTCCCGCAGCATCCGTATGCTGCGGTATGGGCGTTGTTTTTTTTAAAGTCTCCCGCGCCAAAGAACCCATCGGATGTACGGATGGACAGCGCACTCCCGGATTTATTTTTTCCGGTTTGCATAAAGACGCGTTTCCCCGCACCACGCGGTAATTGCCATGAGCATATACCTCTTTTTTGGAATTGCAATTCGTCGAACCTGCGGCCAGTGGAAAATTTCCGCACCGCCTCCGCCGGTTCAAACAATGCACCGGATGCAGAATGGAATTTATTTTAAATAATCCCTTTAATTCCTGCGGTCCAGCCGCACTCCGGCTTTTCCTCCGGCGGCAATAATTCCTCCCGAGGAAATTATTTCGCATGATTCCGAATCTTTTCATCGACCGAATGCGCTCCGGAATGCCGCGGAATCGGTCCGCGCATCGGCGGCGGCCCAAAATTCCGCACCCGGCGTTTTTTTCAACCCGAGCCGGCGGTCGGACGGGTCCGTTCCCATCCGCCGGAGCGATCAAACCGCGGGCGCGGAGACTGACCTTAAGCTTTCCATGTTGTCCATTCCTGTTTGACATCGCCCAAATTCGAATGTACTCTGAGTATTGACCAACCGGAATTTTCTCTTTCTTCGAGGCGCGCAAAATTCCACGCCCGGGCATGGTCCACGATTAATGGAAGCCGGTTCTCGAAGCATCCTTGGATATTTTCTTTCGCACCGGATACGAATTAGGAGCGAGTTCCTTCACGCCGAAAAACCAAAGCTGTCCACCGATGAATTTGCCATGCCGATAATTACCGCAAATCCCAAAAAGGAACCGGCCCTTGGATACAGCCTGATTCTTTTTTTTCACGCGCTCTGCCAAGTAAAGAGAGGATAACCACCGAGGCATCGATGATCATCAGCCCCCATGCAGGAAAACCGGCCGACCCGGCCATGCTGGTCGACGTTTCAAAACTCGTCACGGCCTATTATGCGGACACGCCGGATCCGTCGATCCCGGAGCAGCGGGTGGCGTTCGGCACCTCCGGGCACCGCGGTTCGGCGCTGGAAAAATCGTTCAACGAATGGCACATCCTCGCTGTCAGCCAGGCCATCTGTGAGTACCGGAAGCAGCGCCATATCGACGGCCCGCTGTTCCTCGGCGCGGATACGCACGCGCTCTCGGCGCCGGCGACGGCCAGCGCTCTGGAAGTGCTGGCCGCCAATGGAGTCACGGTGATGCTCTCGGAAGGGGACGAATACACGCCGACTCCCGCCGTCTCTCTCGCCATTCTCACCTACAACCGCGGACGCAAGACCGGGCTCGCCGATGGGATTGTCGTCACCCCTTCCCACAACCCGCCCCGCGACGGCGGATTTAAATACAACCCGCCCAGCGGCGGACCGGCCGAAAGCGCCGTCACCGGCTGGATCCAAACCCGGGCGAATGAATTCCTCAAGAGGGGGCTGGCTGGCGTGAAACGAATTTCCCGGGGGCAGGCCTTGCGCAGTGAAACCACCCGCCGCTTCGATTACCTCAGCGCCTACGTTGCCGATCTTGCCAATGTTCTGGATATGGATTCTATCCGCGGGTCGAAGATCAGCTTGGGAGTCGATCCGCTCGGCGGCGCGGGAGTTCACTACTGGGGGCCGATTGCGGAACGTTACGGGTTGAACCTGACGGTCGTCAATCCGGCCGTCGACCCCACCTTCCGGTTCATGACGGTGGATTGGGACGGCCGAATCCGCATGGATCCCTCCTCGCCCTACGCCATGCGGCGCCTGATCGGTTTGAAGAACAAATACGCGGTCGCCTTCGCCTGCGACACCGACCACGACCGGCACGGTATCGTTACGCACACGGCGGGACTGCTGCCGCCCAACGCCTACCTGGCGGTTGCCGTCCACTACCTCTTCCGGCACCGGCCGGAATGGCCGGTGCCGGCCGCGGTCGGCAAAACACTTGTCAGCAGCCGGTTGATCGACCGCGTCGCCGCGAACCTCGGGCGCAAACTGTACGAGGTGCCGGTCGGTTTTAAATGGTTCGTGGACGGCCTGCTTGACGGCTCGCTGGGGTTCGGCGGCGAGGAAAGCGCCGGCGCGTCTTTTGCCCGCCTGGACGGCGGAGTATGGACGACGGACAAGGACGGGATCATCATGGCCCTGCTCGCCGCGGAGATTACCGCCCGGACGGGGCGCGACCCCGGCGAGCTCTACCACGAACTCACGCGCGAGTTCGGCGAGCCGTTCTACGAACGGATTGACGCCCCGGCCACTCCGGAACAAAAAGAAATCCTTGCCAAACTCTCGCCGCACCAGGTCCGGATGAAAAACCTGGCCGGTGAAAATATCCAGGCGATTCTTACCACGGCGCCGGGCAACGGCGCTCCCATCGGAGGGCTCAAGGTGGTGGCGGAAAGCGGATGGTTCGCCGCGCGTCCGTCCGGAACCGAGAATATCTACAAGATTTATGCGGAAAGTTTTAAAGGAACGGATCACCTGCACCGGATCCAGGAAGAAGCCCAGGCGATTGTCGGCGAGGCTTTGAAGGCGTTTTTATGAAAATTGGGGGATCTACAAGCGCTGGGGATTCCACGAAATAAAAAAAACGCAACTATCCAATCCGCAACCTTCCCACGAGTAAAACCGATGGGGGCGATTCGCTTGCTTCCCGGCTGAATGTATACATCACAACTCTCGCGAAATTGAACCGACGCGCGGCAAACTACGCATCAGTTCATTCACACCTTTTCCCGGACGGCCTGGAATAACGCCTCTACAACAGGAAAATATTTTCCACTGAGCATGTGCGCCGTCCAGTCCATCAGGATGCCTTTCCTACGAACCGGCGGATTAATCCGCACGCAGATTATTCCGCCGCTCCGGATCGGACGGTTAATCGCACTCAATGACATCCTAAGAATCCCAACGTCACCGTCGTATCGCCGTTTCCGGGGTGCATCGCATCGGTGGGCGCATACCCGCAACGGATGGATTGAGCCGCCGGCAATGAGGCAGGAAAAGGCAGCGCGATGTTACAATGCCGCCAAATACCGGAGGCCGCATGGCTGCACCCCGATTGCGCATACGCTACTTGCGAATCATGGTCTTTTTCACCGGCGCCGCCGCCGATTTCATATTCTGGGAGCTGTTCCTGCCGCACATCGGCCTGCGCTCCCTCGCCCGGCGCACCCGTTCGGGAAGGTTCAGCCGCATCGCGGCCGACTTCCGCGCCCTGGCCATCCGCATGGGCGGCCTGATGATCAAGGTCGGCCAGTTCCTCTCCAGCCGCCTGGATGTGCTTCCTCCGGAGATCACCCAGGAACTCGCCGGGTTGCAGGACGAGGTTCCCCCCGAAAAATTCGAGGACATGCGTCGGATCGCGGAAGCCGAACTGAACGGCCCCTTGAGCGGAAGGTTCGAAGTATTCGAGGAACAGCCGCTGGCGGCGGCCTCGCTGGGCCAGGTGCACCGCGCCCGCCTGTGCGCCAAGCCGGATGAAGGCCAAGCCTACTGCGATGTGGTGGTCAAGATCCAGCGCCCCGAAATCGACAAACTGATCGAGGTGGATCTTTCCGCGCTGCGGCAGGTCGGCGGCTGGCTGGAACGCTACCCGCCCATCCGCCGGCGGGCAGACGTGCGCGCGCTGATCGAGGAATTCGCCGATACCGTCCACGATGAAGTGGATTACCTGGCCGAGGGGCACAACGCGGAAATCTTCGCCGAATATTTCAAGGACGATCCCAAGGTGCACGTCCCCCGGGTGGTCTGGAGCCACACCACCCGCCGGGTGCTCGTGCTGGAGGACGTGTACGCGATCAAGATCACCGATTACGCCGCCATCACCGCGGCCGGCATCGACCGGGCCGAAGTGGCGCGCGTACTGTTCGACGCCTACCTGAAGCAAATCTTCGACCACGGGTTCTTTCATGCCGACCCGCACCCGGGCAACCTGTTCGTCACACCGTCCCCCGCTCCGGAGGGCGCGGAAAAGTCCGGTTGGCGGCTGACCTTCGTGGATTTCGGGATGGCGGGCCGCGTCCCGGAGAATTTGCGCACCGGACTGCGGGAGATCACGGTGGGGATCGGGACGCGCGACGCGGCCCGCATGGTGCAGGCGTTCCAAACCCTCGGCATGCTCCTGCCGGATGCCGATACCAAGGGAATCGAGCGGATGAGCGCGCGGATGTTCGATATGTTCTGGGGGAAATCGATGCCCGAGCTGCGCCAATTCAGCCATGAAGACATGCACCGCTTCGCCGACCGCTTCCAGGACGTGATGTACAGCATGCCGTTCCAACTGCCCCACAACCTGCTCCTGCTGGGGCGGACGGTGGCGATCCTTTCGGGGATGTGCACCGGGTTGGATCCGGAGTTTAACCTGTGGAACCAAATCGCCCCCTATGCGTCAAAACTCATGGAGGAAGAGGGCGGTTCCAACTGGCGCGTCATACTGGATACGCTCGGCGAGATCGTCAAGGAACTGGCGGCGCTGCCTTCACGGGCCGGGCGCGTGCTGGAGAGGGTCGACCGCGGCGAGCTGAGCGTGCAATCGCCGCAGCTTGCGCGCCAGATCGGCCGCCTGGAAAAATCCGTCGACCGGCTTGGGGGAAGCGTGATTTTCGCCGCGCTCTTCCTGGGAGGGGTGCTGCTGATGGACGCCGGCCGGATCGTTGCGGGCGGCGCGCTGCTGGCCGGCTCCCTGGCGGTCTTCCTTTGGATTCTATTATCCGGGCGCGGCGGGCGCGGGGATTAATCCATCAGGAATACCGGTCGAGTGGAAATAATGGCATGCGTCGATTGGAATGTTCGTCGTGCCGTTTGCGACAGCCCTCTCCCAGTCTTTTCAGGCTGGAACCGGGTTCGCGACGCCTACAAATAGTAGTCTGAGGTATACGGTTAAAAACAACCGCCCCGTATTCTGCGGGGCGGCGTTTGAAATTCAGCTTTTTTTCTTTTCGTCCATGCGTTTGATCGATTCGTCGATCATACTCCGGAAGGCGAGCAACAGCTCCCGGCGCGCTTCGCGCCCGTGCTCTCCCACCCCCGACGGGAACATGGCTTCGAAAGCCTTCCGCATCTCTTCGTGCGCCGCTTTGGCGTGCGTCCGGGCTTCCTCGGGAATTGCGTCTTCAAATGGTTTGTGGTGACGCTCGGTTTTTTCGGTCATAGTTCATCACCTCGCTGGCTGCCGGTATTATAGCGCGGAAAATAGAAAAATCAAAAACCGGGGACATTCCGCCGGGCATCCGTATCCGGCGAATCCTCGAATTAGAGCGTTTCGGGGTCTGAGGATAAGTCTTCAGAGTCCAATACCCCATTCGCCCTTCCCGCAATTCGGATAAAAACGCGCCCAAGGAGCCAGCCCAGGAACTCCCGCCGCGTCATCATTTTCCAGCGCCGCAAATAGGGCAGGAAGCCGAGCCCGGCGCGTATCCCGTTGGAGCGCCCCGTCCGTTCCCGGTGGAGGAAATACCAATACCAATAGACCGGCAATTCACCCAACAGGGCGGATTGCGGCGCAACCGAGATTTCGAAATAACGGTGTTCCCGGGGGGAGACTCCGTGATCCTCCAACTCCCGTAAAACCCTTTCCGGTATTTCCGCATCGAAGGATTCCCGCAGGTACGCGAACGCTTCGCGGAGCGGAAGGATCAGATGGCATTTTTCCGCCAATCCGATCATTCGATCCCAGTCGATTCCCTCTTGAGCCACGCTCAGGATGTAGATGGAATCCGCCACCCAGCGGATCGGCGGTGTGGGACTCCAGCGCACGCCGTGGGCGCAGGCATGCAGGAGATGGTCTGTCGGACATAGCGTACGCGTGGAGACGCCTTCCAGACAAAGCGGTACGGAAACCTCCCAACAGCCCGTTTCGGCGTCCACGGGGAGGCTGCCCGGCAATAGGCGCCAGTGCAAATCGAGTTGGCGGCCCCGTTTGCCCTCAAACACCCAGGCATGGTGAAGGTCCAGGTTTGAATCGGTAAGCTGGGATAAGGGCCGGAACCTCGGTTTCCATCCCGCCCGGGTCAGCACGTCAATAGCGCGCCGGCGCTGGACGATCGGGATCATCACATCCACATCGTGCATTTTCCGCAGGCCGAAATCCTTGTAGTACAACCGGGACAATGCCGCGCCTTTCAGGATCATCGTCTCTATCCGATCGGCTTCAAAGAGTCGCAGGATTTCCGCCGTTTCATGCAGCAGAGTCCGGTTTTGATACCAGACCTTGCGGTAAACGCCCTTGAACCGGCCCATGGCCGGATCGTCGACGCCGAGTTCTTTCAGGTGGTGATACAGCAAAGGAAGCAAGGCAAAGGACCCGGCATCGATATCCTCTTCCCAGGAAACGTGCCGCTTCCATTCCCGCCATGCCGTCCGCCCCGACTCGCCGGGCAACAACGCGGCTTGAAGGAAAAGCTCCTGCCCGCCTGTTGGAAACGCGCCATTCCGCCTCGGTGTTTTCCCGGTCATGGCGTTTTTGGGAGGTCGTCTTTGAAGACCGGAGGCCTGTTCGCGACAAGTTTTCCGTTCTGAAGATGAAAGAGCCGGTTGGTTTGTTGCGCCAAGGCTTCTTCATGACTGATGACGATTGTCGTGGGCGCGTTTTCGGCATGCATCAACGTCTCAATCAGCCGCTGTGCGGCCGGGGTATCCAGGTGATTCGTGGGTTCGTCGAGAATCAACAGCGCCGGCCGCCGGGCCAATGCGCGCGCGAGGGCAATCCGCTGCCGCTGGCCGCCGGAAAGCCGGATTCCCCGTTCGCCGACAAGCGTATCGTACCCATGCGGCAATTGGGTGATGAAATCATGCGCCATCGCCGTCTCCGCGGCTTCCCGAACCACGTCGCGGGGCGCCTCGGGAATACCGTAGAGGATATTATCCAAAACCGTGCCGTCCAGGAGAATGGGGTCCTGAGGCAGAACGCCGATTCGCCGCCGCAGCGCCCGGATATCCAGTTCCTCATAGGGGCATCCATCCGCCGATAATCCGCCCTGTTGCGGACGGTAAAAGCCCAAAATTAAATTCACCAGGGTCGTCTTCCCCGACCCGTTGGCGCCGACCAGCACGGTGAGCGTATGCGGTTCCAGCGTCAGGTCGATTTTCTGAAGGACCGGTTCGTGATCGCCGTATCCAAACGTCACCTCCCGGAATTGGATGACGCCTCGAAAAAGAATCTGCCGGGATCCGTGATACGGCTCCGGCGGAGCCTCCCGGGTCAACCGGAACAGCGTTTCGAGGGCATGGACGCCGTCCACCAGCGCGGGCACGGAACTGACAAGGTCTTGCACGTACCGGCGGAGCGCAATGACCACGACGTTGAACGCCAGAAGACTGCCCAGCGTGATTTGTCCCGCGTTGACCTGACCGCCACCGACGATCAGCAGCGCCCCCACCACTCCCAATTGCAGTCCGGTTTGCACCGTGTCATGCAACGCCTGCATGCGGGAAAGCGCTTCCGATTCACGGCGCAGCGCCTGAATCCGCCCGGTCTGAAAAGCGGTCTCTTGTTCCTCGGCGGTCTGTATCCGCGTCAATCCGATTTGCTGGACGACCGTCAACGTGCTCTGGGTGTAGGTTCGGAGCGTCTGGTTGCGCCGGTCGGTTTGGCGCTTCAGCAAACGAAGAGAAAACCGGCTGCCCACCAACAGCAATGGCAAGGCGAACAGAAGCAATACCAGCAGCATCGGATTAAGCCACAGCAGCACCAAGCCGGTGCCCGATCCGACCAGCAGCGCCGGGAGGATTCTCCCCAGCACCGTCTCGTTGAATTTTTGCACGCGTTCGGTATCCCATACCACGCTGGCATGGAGCGCGCCGCTGTTGATCGACGTATAAAAGCCGTACGCGCGCGAATACAGAAAATCAAGCAACTCCACGCGCATCCGGCTTGCGGCGCGGTTGGCGATGTGCGCGCCGGCGGACCGGGAGAGGAATATGCCCAAACCGCTCAGGACCGCGAATCCGCACATCGCCGCCGCGCGCCAAAAAGTGGTGGACGTCTGGGGGTAGAGCGCCAACGCGCTTTGACACACCCAAGCGATCAGCCCGATGCTGGCAAGCTGAGCCGCCGCCAATCCCACCATTCCCGCAACGTCCAGAGGATGGATGTGGAGTTGACGGTATACCCATTTCCAGAAAGTTAACTTCTTCATTCGCTCCACGGATCCAACCCCATCACCTCAAGCCCGGCCCGCCGATTGCGCCCGGGAACGCGGATCGCCGCAAACGCCTTCCCGACCGGCGCAGGTTCACGGGTTAATCCTCCTCGGTGCGGCCCGCCAAACGGCGTCGATCCAGTGCGGCTTTAAGGATCCGGGCATATTCCGTCTTGTCCACCGCTTCGCCGCGCATTAAATTGTTATCGTGAATTCGCCGCCGGACAACCACTTCCGGCAGAACCGCCTCGGCAAGCCCCGCTTCCGTGGCGCGGGCATACCAATCCATGAATTCTCCGATTTGCCAATCGGCCGCGAACATTCCGATCCGCGCAAACGACGCCGACCGGATAAGCAGGGCGCCGGGATGGATGCCTTTCAGGATGGTTCCGGCGAAACGGGTTTTCGGAGACGCGGCTTCGGCGCTGGAAAATTGCTCCACCCATCCAAACACCGCCTCCAATTCCGGCCGGGCCGCAAGCATCGCCATCTGCCCGGCTGTCTTTTCCGGCATCCAGAGGTCGTCCGCGTCAAGGAAGGAGAGGAATTCGCCCCGGGCCTGTTGGATCCCGAAATTCCGCGCGGCGCCCTGGCCGCGGTGCGGCTGAGCATAATAACGCACCGGGTACCCTTGCGCCGCTTTCGCACTGCCGTCCGTGGATCCGTCATCCACGACGATCACCTCGAGGTTGCGGTACGATTGCGCGAAAACGCTTTCGATCGCCTGAGCCAAAAACCGCTCGCCATTAAAAACGGGGATGATGGCGCTGACAAGATCATCGGTCATGGCGTGCGCCGCAACCTTTCATCGTGCGGGATTCTTTCCGCCGGCCGGCGCTCACTCCGGGCGGAGTTCATGGGATTGTTCCGCTTTGCGCTTGCGGGAGGAAGAGCGCCGGAGCAGATCGAACATGTCTTGCATATTCCCGGCGGAGTTGACCGACGTATTCCGGTCGTGAATTCGTTTGTACAGCAGCACCCGCTCCAGAACGGGAACCGTAATGCCCAAGTCCGCAGCGCGGGCAAACCAATCCATATCCGCCGCCACCGGTATCGTCGGATCGAAGCGCCCCACCCGGTCGAATACGCGGCGCCGCGCCAGCAGCGTTTCCGGAATCCGCAGCGGATGGTCGCCCTCCAAAATACGCTCCCGCAGGGTGGATGGAAAGGCGCAACCGGGTTCCAGGAAGAATTTCACGTGCGCAACAACAGCTTCCACCTCGGGATGCCCGCTCAGATAGCTTGCCTGCAGGGTCAATTTTTCCGGCGGCCATGTGTCATCATGCGAAAGAAAGGCCACCAGCCCGCCCCGGGAGGATTCCACGCCAAGGTTGTAGGCGTTGGACACCCCCAGCGTCTCCTGAGGAATGTACCGGATTTCCGGATAGGAGCGGGCAATCGCCGCCGTACCGTCCGTCGATTGTCCATCTATAAAGACGATCTCCAACGGCCGGTAGGTCTGAACCAGAACGCTGTCGATGGCCTTGCGGAGGAAACGCTCGCCGTTGCGGACGGCCATGATGACGCTGACAAGGGATTCGGTCATTGCGGGAAGGCCTCAAGAATGGCCTCCGGGATTTTATCCAGATGGGTTCCCAATTCCAAGTGGAAGCAGGGGACGCGCTGGACAAATTCCGCCAAGGCCTGAAACTCAAACCGTCCCGTACCCGGCAGTTGAAAAAGCGAGCTCGGCGCCAGGGCGCGCAGCGCAACCGTCGGCGAGGCGGGAAGGAGGCGTGTTTCCGGGAGCCCGGTCACCCGCGGCAGCAGGATCATATCCACCGGCAGCTCCGCAATCATGCGGTCCGGCAGATGATTGTGGATATACAACAGCGCTTTTTCCACGGCGAGTTCCGCGGGGTTGCTCACGGCCGTTTGCAGCACCGGAAAATTCTCCAGGTGGGCGGCGGTAAGCTTGGCGGAATTGTAAAGGCTGTATACGCGCGGCACCGCTTCCGCCGCCAGCAGGCAATAATCATCCGAGAGGTAATGCCAACCCTTTAACATGCCGGCCAGGGCCGAGGTCGATTTCCCGCTCCCCCCTTTTCCCACCAGCAATACCCCCCTGCCCCGGAAGCCCACCGCGCCCGCGTGAATAAGCAAACGCCCGTGCCGGCGCATCCACCAATGGAGGATCGACCGCAGCGGCGCCCCCCGTTCGTACGTTGGGACGTGGGCGGCCTCCCTGATCCAGAACAGGCCCAGGTTTTCCTGTGCATCCAGGAGGCTCACCGCCCCCACATCGGCGGAAAGCGCCACGTCGATGCGTTCATTTTTAAAGCCGCGAATGTCTCCGCGCGCGATGCACTCGTCCGACCCCCACGGGCGCGGAGGCATCGGCGTGCCGGTGGATTCGCTGTCCCACACGCAAATGGTCAAATCCGCCCCATCGGCTTTGTCGGGCGCCGCCAGATGCTCCAACGCCGGCGTCAGGAGGGGCGCCAGCGCGCCGCCGGCGAATTCCAATCGGACGGCATACCCCCCGATGGTGTACTCGCGGTTCACCGCGCCGCCGGCGTGCTTCTCGGCCGCCCGGAACGCATCGCGGACGCGATCAAAAAAGACGGTCGCCGCCTGCAGGGCGGCGCCGTTCGTTTCCGTTTCCGGTATCGCGGTGTTCATTTTCGTTCAATAACCTTCCGTACTTTACGCACCGCGCGCCTTCCCCAATGGCGGGCGATCGCGGGATAGTTTTGCTTCGCCAGGGCGAAGGCGTCATCGCGCGGTTCGTAATGAAGAAGTTCGCGCGCGTTCCGGATGTCCAGTCTTTTTGGGTGATTGTCCGATATGCCGTGAAAGATTCCGAACCGCACGTCTTCGGGGGCTTCGATGGCGGCCGTGATCAACCGGAGCAGATCCTCATGGGTGATAACATCCTCCAGATGCGGGACCCCCGGCACAATGTGCCGCCCGTCACGCGGGGTTACCCAGCCGATGCGCAGGCAAAGGACCGATACATTCTTCTGTTGCGCATAACACGCGGCGAGCGCCTCCCCCCATGCTTTGCTTGCACCGTACAGCGTAAGCGGCGATACCGCCATATCGGGACGCACTTCAAGCTCAACCGGATACCCATCCACCACATGAATGCTGCTTGCCAATATCACCCGTTTGCACCTGGCTTCGCCGGCCGCTTGGAGGATATTTTGTACACCGATGATATTGGGCGGCAG
>DAOUDU010000066.1:0-14042 GCA_034430775.1 Anaerolineales bacterium
GCTCTATACGGGTGTTCCGAAATCGTATGTCCAGAAATCGGTTGACAAGCTCGCGCGTTACGCCGAACGGACGATCAAGGAAAAGGAGATCGACCATCCCTCGAACCGGATGTACCTTTCGCAGGCGGTGCAGGCCGGATACTTCGCGGGCCTGCTGCAGCCGTCCTTCGCCAAGCGGTTCAAGGGACTCTCGGAATCGCAGATCGACAGGGTGATGCAATCATTCGCCTTGCGCAATTGCAGGGTACAGAAGGGGCTGGTGGAAGTGATGAAGAAGTATTGGCAGTAAGGGCGATCCGGCGGATCGCCCTTACGACGCGGTATATAAAAAATCCGGGCATCCGATCGGCCGCCCGGACTCATCTCGACCTTCCGACCCCTCCCTTTCCCTCCCCGGAATGGGGAGGGCGTTCCGGGCTGCGAATTCGCAGCCCGGAACAGGAGGGGTTAGGTTCCTTCTTCCCACGAAGACAGGTACTTCTGCTGTTCCGCGGTCAGGGTGTCGATGTGGACGCCCATCCCTTCCAGCTTGATCCGCGCAATTTCGCGGTCGAGTTTCTCCGGAAGGCGGTGGACGGTTTTTTCGAGGGTGCCGGAATTCCGGGCCATGTATTCGGCGCTGAGTGCCTGATTGGCGAAGGACATGTCCATCACACTGGCCGGGTGGCCTTCGGCGGCGGACAGGTTGATCAGCCGCCCGTCGGCCAGGATGTTGACCTTGTGGCCGTTCGGGAGGGTGTAAGCGTCGACAAATTCGCGCATCTTGCGTTTGCCCTTGGCCATTTTTTCCAGGGCCGGGATGTTGATCTCCACGTTGAAGTGGCCGGAGTTGGCGACGATCGCGCCGTCCTTCATCTTTTCGAAATCCGGCCCGTCGATCACGTTCACATCGCCGGTGACGGTGCAGAAGACGTCGCCGATCACGGCGGCTTCGTCCATCGGCATCACGCGGAAGCCGTCCATGACGGCCTCGATCGCGGCGACCGGATCGATCTCGGTCACGATCACGTTGGCGCCGATCCCGCGCGCGCGCATCGCCAGGCCCTTGCCGCACCAGCCGTACCCGGCGACGACGAAGTTCTTGCCCGCCAAGAGGACGTTGGTGGCGCGCACGATCCCGTCGATCGTGGATTGGCCGGTGCCGTAGCGGTTGTCGAAGAAGTGCTTGGTCATGGAATCGTTGACCGCAATCACCGGGAAGCGCAGCGCGCCGGCGGCGGCCATTGCCTTAAGCCGGATCACGCCGGTGGTGGTCTCTTCGGTCCCGCCGGCCACTTCAGTGCATTGATCCGGGCGCTCTTTGTGCAGGGTGGAGACCAGATCCGCGCCGTCGTCCATCGTCATGTGCGGATGTGTATCCAGCGCGGCGTAAATATGCTTGTAATACGTGGCGTGGTCCTCGCCTTTAATCGCGTAAACCGGGATCTCGAAGTGCGTCACCAGCGACGCGGCCACGTCGTCCTGGGTGGAAAGCGGATTGGAGGCGCAGATGACCACGTCCGCGCCGCCCAGCTGCAGCGTGTGCAGCAAATTCGCGGTTTCGGTCGTCACGTGCAGGCAGGCGGCCATGCGCAGGCCCGCCAACGGCCGTTCTTTGGCAAAGCGCTCGCGGATCCGGCGCAGAACGGGCATCTCCTGCTCGGCCCACTCGATCCGCAGCCGTCCGCCGTCGGCCAGTTTGGGGTTCTTTATGTCGAATTCGTGTTTCATGAATGCTCCTTTTTCTCTGTCCTAACCCCATCACCCCGCCATCGCCCCGGAAGATCACCGTGGCTCTGGCGCCCCTCTCCCCCTTCCCGTGTCACGGGAAGGGGGAGAGGGGCCGGGGAAGCGGGGATTAGGACAGAATTTTTTCTACGATCGGATCTTTGCCGAACGTTTTAGTGTAACGGGCAAGGAATTCCACCCGCGTGTAATGATGGTTCTGGGTTCCCACTTCCTCGATGCAGTACGTGGCCGCCAGCGCCCCCAGCCGGCCGCAGATCGCCCAAGGCGCCCGGTGCATCATTCCTTTAAGCAGCCCGCCGCGGAACGCATCGCCCACGCCGGTCGGATCGGCCACGCGCCGGGCCGGGACGATCGGCACCTCGATTTTCTCGGAGCCGGCTTTTATCCGCGATCCTTTTTCTCCGAGCGTGACGATCACGACCGGCACCGCCGCCTCAAGCGCCGCTTCACTGCGGCCGGTTTTTTTGGCGATCAGCCCGAATTCATATTCGTTGCAGATCAGGATCTTGCAGGCGTCGATCCCGACCGCGATGTCCTCGCCGTCCATCCGGGCGACCTGCTGCGAGGGGTCATACATCAGCGGCAGGCCGAGTTCAGCGCATTCGCGCGCGTGCCGGATCATCGCCGCGGGATCGTCGGGGGAGATCACCACCCAATCCGGACGCGGATCGATTCCGGAAAGCGAGAGTTCCGCGGCGCGCGCCATGGCTCCGGGGTAGAAGGAGGCCAGCTGGCAGTTGGCCTTATCGGTGGTGGCGAAGAAGGACCCGGTATGGCAATCCGCGAATTCCTTCGTAAGCGCCGTGTCCACGCCGATGGCTTCGAGCGCCGCGCGATATTCCGCGAAATCCTTCCCCACGGCGGCCATCAACTGCGGCCGCTCGCCGAGCAGTGCCAGGGTGTAGGCGATATTCCCGGCGATCCCGCCGCGATGGCGGTGCAGGGTATCCACCAGAAACGACAGGCTGAGAGAATCCAACTTTTCGGGAAGGATCTGCTCGCGGAACAGCCCCGGAAACGTCATCAGGTTGTCGAAGGCGACCGAGCCGGTGAGGATGACCTTCATCTTCCACTCCCGCACAAAAAGCGCTCCCCTTGCGAGAGCGCCGCCGGAGTATGGTAACATGCGCAGGCGGCTTTGTCAAAAAAGCGGCCGCAGGAAATCGTATTCGGGTTGGGGCTCGTAAAGATATCGGGGTTAATTCCAGCGCATACCTTTCATGAAAATACGACTCAAACTTCTCTTTATATTCTTCCTCGCGACATTATCCGCCTGCGCGCTTCCCGTCGCGGGAACGCCGGATGCGGTCACCCGTTCACCCGTCACCCCGCTCCCGACGATAGGCCCCTCTCCCACGCCGGCGATCCTCGCCACCGCGACACCCTCTGCGAATGAAAGCATCCTACTTGGCGACCGCGCGCTGCTGAACGGGGACTGGGACGCCGCGATCGCGCAGTATAACGCCGCGCTGGCCGCGGGGGTTGAGAGCGAGCGGGCGGCGTTCTTCCTGGCGCGGGCGACCTACCATACCGGGAATATCGCCGAGGCGCGCGGGATGCTGGAAGTCTTGCTGGGGAGTCTCCCGTCCGGGGAATACTCCGCGCGCGCGAACCTTTTATTGGGGGATATCGCCGCCGCACAGCAGGATTGGAACGCGTCGGTTGCGGCCTACCAGCAATTTCTTGCGCTCGCGCCCGGTATGCTCAACGACGTCGTGCAGGAGCGGGTCGGCGATTCCTCGCTCGCCGGCGGGCTGACCGATCAGGCGGTCCAGGCTTACAGTGCCGCCGCCGCCGCCTCCGATCCGGCCAACCGGCTGCGGCTGATTGAAAAAGAAGCCGATGCGTTCACTGCCGCGAGACTCGGAGGAGCGGCGATCCCCCTGTATCAGGAAGTGCTGGCGGGCGTATCCAGCGAGTATTCCAAAGCGCGCCTCAACCAGAAAATTGGAAGTGTGCTGATCGCGCTCGGCCGGACGGAGGAGGGATATGCCTATTACCGGACGGCGCTGCAATACCCGACCGCGCCCGACGCGTTCGGCTGTCTGGCGGAACTCCTGCATGCCGGGTATTCGGTGTACGACCTCACCCGCGGGGTGATTGATTACTACGCCGGGGAATACGGCACCGCCGTCGCTGTGCTTTCCAACTACCTGGCGGGCGCGCCCGAAGAGGCCGCCAAGGCGCTTTACTTCCGCGGACTTTCCCACCGCGCGCTGGACCAGGCCCCGGACGCGGCGGCGGATCTGGACGGCGCAGCCGCGCTCGGCCCGGCCACCGGATACTGGGACTTGGCGCTTTTTGAATCCGCCTATACGCGCTGGGCGTGGCTCGACGATTACGCGGGCGCAACCGCGGTCCTTTCGGGGCTGGCGGACGCGATCCCGGCCCACCCGCGCGCGGCGGAAGCGCTTTTCACGGCCGCGCGGATCGCCGAGCGCGGCGGTGATTTCAACCTCGCGGCACAGCTCTGGACCCGCATGGCGCAGGATTACCCGGGGGACAGTGGCGCGATGGAAGCGCGCCATCAGGCGGGCATCGCGCTGTACCGTGCCGGGGATTATGCCGGCGCGGAAAACGCCTGGGCGGCCGGCGCATCCTCCGGGGACGGCTGGACGCGGTCGCGGGCGCTGTTCTGGACGGCGAAGGCGCGCGAGCAGCGCGGCGATACCGGCGCGCGGTCGATCCTCGAACAGGCCGCGTCCGTCTCGCCGACCGATTATTATTCCGAGCGCGCGGACGATATCCTCGCCGGGTTGGCCGCCTTCACGCGCGTGAACGAGATTAACCTTTCGTTCGATCTGGACGCGGAGTACCGCGCGGCCGAAGCCTGGGTGCAATCGGTTTTCCCGGCGGAAGGATCGATGGACGCGCGGTACGACGCCGTCCGGAATGATTCGCGCCTCGCGCGCGGAAGAATTTTATGGGACGTCGGGCAGATCGATGATGCCCGATGGGAATTCGACAGCCTGTGGTATGCGGCGGCCGGCGACCCGGCCGGATCGCTTTACCTCAGCCGGTATTTTACGGCGATCGGCTACTACCCCGGCGCGATCCAGGCCGCGCGCAAAGTGCTGGATGCGGCCGGGTTGAACGACGCGCAGACTCTGGCCGCACCCGCCTACTTCAGCCACATCCGCTTCGGGCCGCACTTCGCGGACATTCTCGTGCCGCAGGCGGTCCGCTTCGGGTTGGATCCGCTGCTCTTGTTTGCGCTGGTACGGCAGGAATCGCTCTTTGGCGTGTCGGCCGCCTCGGCCGCCAATGCGCACGGGCTGATGCAGCTGATCCCCTCGACGGCCGAGGCCGTGGCGGACAGCCTTGGGATGAGCGGATTGACGCTTTCGGATCTGTACCGTCCGATGATCAATGTCCAGCTGGGTTCGGCATACCTGGCGCAGCAGCGGGACGCGTTCGGTGGAAATTACTTCATGGGGTTCGCGGCTTACAACGGCGGCCCGGGCAGCGCCGCCTTCTGGCGCGACCTGGCCGGCGGCGACGACGACCTGTTCGTGGAAGTCATCCGGTACGAAGAAACGCGGAACTACGTGCGCAGGATTTATGAAAATTATGTTATTTACAGGGATTTGTATCAGGTCCAATAAGGCAAAATAATCGAACGGATGGTCTCGATACGCCCCGCATGGAAAAGTCGGGCGGGGCTACTCGACCATCTTGCCATCCTTTGGCGGATGGCCGCGTGGGCGCGAATAATAATAAATAAGTACAGGGGCGGATGCGAAGGTAAATAACGTCATCCCCGCGTGATCTTAGCGGGGATCCAGGAGTGTGTTGTGGGTCCTGATTCTTGAATTCCCGGATGCCCGCCCAGTACACCCCCGCCCGCGAATTCTTCGCATCGGAAGGTCGCTGATGCTCATCGCTCCCATCGCTTCGCCTCCATCCCCGCTCAAAAACCAGCATCGAGCGGGGATGCTTCGCGAGGGCGGGCGCGGGTATAACAATTAAAACCTTATGGATGCGCTTCCGGATTCTTTAATTTATCCCGGAATGCAATCCGGAATTTGCGAACCTTCGGGTTGATCGTCAATGCGCAATACATCCGGTTCGGGTTGTTTTTAAAATAATTCTGATGGTACCCCTCGGCTTCGAAGAATTCCGTAAACGGCACGAGCTCGGTGACGATCGGAAGCGGCCACAGCTTCTCTTCTTCAATCCGGTGTTTGGATGCCAAGGCCGCTTGCTGTTGAGCATTATCGTGGTAAAAAATGGCCGAGCGGTACTGCGTCCCGACGTCCGGTCCCTGGCGGTTGGGCGTGGTCGGGTCGTGCGTGTGCCAGAAGATCTCAAGCAGATCGGCGTAGGTAACAACCTTAGGATCGAATGTGATCTGAACCGCTTCGGCGTGGCCGGTCATCCCGGTGGATACCTCCTCGTAGGTCGGCGCGGGTTTTTTCCCTCCGGTATACCCGGAAACTACGCGCACAACCCCGCGTACATCCTGGAAGACCGCTTCGATGCACCAGAAGCATCCGGCGGCGAAGGTGGCGGTTTCGGTTTTTTCGGACATAAGATCCTTACTTTCCTTTTCCTGTCCTAACTCCCTCTCCCCCTTCCCCGTAAGGGGAAGGGGGAGAGGGGTGACTGAGCCGCGGTGTTCTTCCGTGGCGAAGGCGGGGTGAGGAGGTTAGGACAGCGAATAATACAAAATCCGGTGCGCTTTGGCCGCCGCCGGGAACAACCCGGCCAGGCCGAACATCAGGCGCGTGCCGAAATCCAATTTGCGGATATCCTCCGATTGAAAAAAGGTCCATTCTTCCTTAAGGCGGATACCCGGCGCCCAGGTTTCAATCTGTTTCGGATCGTCGATCCCCCAGTGGATCGTGGCGCCGGTTGTTTTCAATACGTCCGCGCGTTTGACGTTCCGCGCCGTCAGCGTGCTGAAGGCGTCGAAGGCGATTTCACAGCCGGGGAAAGCTTCCCGCAGGCGCAAGAGAAGCCCCTTCACCTGATCCTCGGCGAGGTACATCAACAACCCTTCGGCTGCGATGAAAACGGGCCGGCCGCGGGGAATGTCCGCCAGCCAGCGGAGATCCGTCACGGATGAGGCGATCATATGATAACGCTCGGACTCGGCGAAAAATTTTCGGCGCAGCGCAATCACGTCGGGCAGGTCGAGGTCGACCCACCGGACGCTGCCGTTGTCGACACGGAAGAAGCGCGTATCCAATCCGCAGCCGAGGTGCAGCACGATGCCATCCGGATGGCGGGCCAGGAACTCCCGGACGTAGTGATCCAGCCGCTTGGCACGGATGAAGATGGTCAGACGCGTCCCGGGTTTAATCTTCAGGCGCGAAAAATCATAATCGACCCGTTTAACAAGTTTCCAGGCCTCGTCGTCCTGGAAGATGCCCTTCGGCGCGGCGAGGGTTCGACAGTAGAGCGTGACCATCAGTGTTTCCTGCTCGGCGGCGAGCGTAATTTTTTCCTTCGGTTCGGGCATGGTCATCTCCTCGGTCCAAACCTCCTCACCCCGCCTTCGCCACGGAAGAACACCGCGGCTCAGTCACCCCTCTCCCCCTTCCCCTTACGGGGAAGGGGGAGAGGGGCCGGGGGCGAGGGGGTTAGGATGGATCCCAGAATATCGTCATCCCGGCGCCGAGTTTCTCATTCGGGCGGCGGGTGAAGCCGTAGCGCTCGTAAAACACCTCTTTGCGCTTGGCGGCCATTAATCCGATGATCGTGTGCTCGACCGCGTGGCGGCGGATGTACTCCATGATCCGGTCCATCAGTCGCTGACCGATCCCTTTGCCCTGGCAAGACGGCTCGACGATCACATCCTGGATGTAATATACGAGCCCGCCGTCGCCGACGATCCGCGCCATGCCGACGATCTTCCCTTGTACGCGGGCGCAGACGCAGTAATGCGAGTTCCGCAGCGACGGCGCGATCGCGTCCGGATCGGGGAGCCCCCACCCGACCAGCTTCCGCAATTCAATATATTCCTCGGGAGTGGGATATTCTTCGGCAAGGATGATGTCTTCCATGCGAATCCTCTAATGCCGCTCGGGTTCCGGCTTGCTTAATCCGGTGATGTTGCCGTCGGCATCGGTGATGAACGTCCCCTTGCTCAGGTCAAGCAGGACAAGCGCGTTCCCCCACGGGTCGTGTACGACGGCGGCGCGGCCGACGGGGATATCAAACGGTGGTTCGACGATCGACCCTCCGGCGCGGACGAACGCATCGACTGCGCTGTCGACGGATTCGACTTTCCAATCCACCGCTTCGTCCGGACCCTTCGAGAATAATATCAGCTCGCAATCCGTATCGGGAAGGCGCAGGGCGGCCGCGTCGGCGGTGCGCCAGATGAGTTCGTGCCCAAGCCGATCGCGGTAGAAACCAAGCCCCGCTTCGAGGTCCGGGACGGGCAGGCGGATGCAATCCGGTTTTTGCAGAAGGGGTTTCATGGGGGATGCTCCCGAAAAATGTACTGGGATTCTAGCACGGTGCAAACAGTACGGCGAGAGCGAACAGGGCCAGGGGATATTTGGAGGATGTCATTGCGAGGAGCCCCGGGGATCTACCCGGGGCGACGAAGCAATCTCCCTCGTAATAGAGATGGGGATTGCTTCGTCGGTCAAGCAATGGTAAATCGTCATTCCTTGACCTCCTCGCAATGACAGCCTGCATTTTTATATTTCCCGGTTTTCCGCCCGTCCCATCCCCCTTCTCCTCTGTCCTCTCCCCGTTTCCGTAATACGGGAAGCATTCTTGCCGTCCCATCCCACCTCTCCTCTGCCCTCTCCCCCCTTCCCGCGGAACGGGAAGGGGGAAGAGGATTAAAACGAATCCGCCAGCGACCGGACGCGGAGCGCTTGGCGGGCGCGGGAAAGGGTCCAGCCCTTGGGGAGCGGTGCGGTGATGCGCATGCTTGCGCCCGCCGATAGATCGAAATAGTTATCGCTGAAGACGGTGTCCGCGCCCTCGAGCGCCAATTCAATGAAGAGCGCCAGCTTTTTTACGGAAACATCGATCACCAATCCGTCCCTGGCGCGGCTGACTTTCGCTTTCAACCCGGGATTCTCAAGCGCAAGGTGTTTGATCGGCGCAAACGGCGAGACGCAGGATGCGATCCGCTTCCGGTTTTGCCGGAGATCGCACACCAGGACGGTTTTGCGCCGGTTGGAATCATTTATGCGGCCGGAAAAATCCAGCGCGCAGACGGGCGTATCCGTCCGCGGCGCGGCGGCGACCCTTTCGCGGCCGCGGTCGAGCACTTTCCCGGCGAGGGATTCCAAGCGCCAGCGAATTTCCCCCCGCCAGTTTTGCGGCAGGTCGCTGGTGACGTGGATCTCGCGCCGTTCGTCCGTATCCTCGACCGAAAGCAACACCGGCGCGTAGAACCGCCGGGCCGCATAATGCGTCGCCTTCCAGCGGCCGTAATAATCCAGTGACGCCCAGGAGATCGCCGGCCAACAGTCGTTGAGCTGCCAGATGATCGTCCCGCTTACGCGAGAGCGGTTGCGCCGCCAGTGCTCGACTCCGATTCGCATGCCCTCGGCTTGGAGGATCATGCTCAGATAGACCAGCGCGGGGAAATCCTTCGGCATGCGGAAGGTGTCCAGCATCTGGGAAAGGATCACCCGGTTGCCCGGTCCGGAGCGCTGGCGGTGCTCCATGACGTACGAGGTCAGGTTGCGGTCCGCGGGCGCGGTGAAGGTTTTGATGGTTTTGAACGGCGGGAGGGATTGGAAACCGAACTCGCTGGCGAAGCGCGGCAATTGTTCGCGGTAGGCGGTGAACGGTTTGCGTTCGTGCCAGACGCCCCAGTAGTGCATATCGCCGCGCTGCTGCCCGTTCGGATCCACAAACGGCTCGCCGGACGAGGCCGAGGATGGCCAGTAGGGCCGGTCGGGATCCTCCGCGGCGACGACCGCGGGAAGCAGATGGTGGAACATGCGGTCGTACCCGGCCTTCAAGCGCTGGTTGTCGGGATCGCCGGGCTTGTTCCATTTCCAGTCCGACCAGCCCTGTTCCATCTCGTTGTTCCCGCACCACACGGCGAGGCTGGCGCGGTGGCGCAGGCGGCGGACATTATCCACCGCTTCGCGGCGGACGTTTTCGGCGAAGGCGTCCTCGTCGGGGTAGATACCGCAGGCGAAGATGAAATCCTGCCAAACGAGGATACCGAGCCGGTCGCACAGGTCGAAGAAGCGGTCCTCGCCGTAGGTGCCGCCGCCCCACACCCGCAGCATGTTCATGTTCGCGTCGACCGTGGATTGCAGTAGCGCGCGCATGTGCGCGTCGCTCACGCGCGGGGTGAAGGAATCGGCCGGGATCCAATCCGCGCCCTTGGCGAAGAGCGGCACGCCATTGACGACGAAGGTGAAGGATTCACCCCAGGAATCCGGCTTGCGCTCGAGTTCGATCGTCCGCAGGCCGAGCGGAAAGGAGCGTCGGTCGAGCAGCACCCCGTCCGCGGCGAGTACGACTTCCAGTTGATACAGATTCTGCGCGCCCATGCCGCTCGGCCACCACAGGCGCGGGGTATCCACGTTGATTGCGATCTCCGCCGCGCCGCCGTCCACTGCGGCATCCGAGGACAAGAGTGACCCATCCGGCGCGGTCAGAACCGCGCGCGCCCGGGCCGATTGGCCGGAAAAGGTCTGAACCGCCGCGCGAATGGCGATCCGCACTTTCCCCTCGGCGTGATGCTGGCGGATGCGCACGTCTTCCAGGCGCGCGACGGAATTTGCTTCGAGGCGGATATCCCGCCAGATCCCGATCGCGGGAAGCTTTGGCCCCCAATCCCAACCCCAGTGATAGGGGGATTTGCGCAGGTACGGCCCGCCGGGGATATCGCCGCCGCCGGTGAGCGGCCGTTCCGCCTGGCGCGCGCGGATGAACGCCAGCGGCGAACGGAAGCGGATTATCAGTTCGTTTTCCCCGTCCTTCAGGATGCCGGAAATTTCCCAGCGGTAGGTGCGGAATTGATTGTCGGTTTTCCCGAGGAGGCTGCCATTGAGGGAGACCTCGGCCAGCGTATCCAATCCTTCGCAGACAAGGAAGAATTTTTTCTCCGCAAGAAGTTGCGGATCGGCGCGGAAGAGCTTCCGGTATTCCCAGTCGCACTCGGCCACCCACTGCACCGCGAGTTCGTTATCGCCGATAAACGGATCCGGGATGCGGCCGAGCGACAGCAGGTCGGTGTGCACGCCGCCCGGGACGTTCGCGGCAAGCCAAGGAGTCGTTCCCGTCTGCCGAAACCGCCATTTTCCGCCGAGATTTTGTTTGCGCATGGGGCCTGCCTTCCTGGGGTGTGCGCTGGGCGGATATGATAGTCCAAGAGGGAGTTTTTGTCTGCGGGGTGCGGGAGACCTGTCAGGTCTTTGCGCTTTCAATGGAAAACAAATCTTCAACGAGTGGCACCTGACAGGTCTGGTTCGCGCGGATCAAGCCGCACGGTACGGCGCCAGCGAATCGATATCACCTACGAACTGCGGCAGATTGGTATGGCCGAGTGCCTGGCGGATGGCGAGGTTCTCCCCGTTGTGATACCAGTAATGGTAGATCACGCGCAGCATGAGCGAGCCAAGCATGTATTGGCCGAAATCCTTGCCGCGGTCAACCGTCTTAAGCACATCCGCCGCGGCGAGCGAATCGAGCCACGGATCCACCGCGGCGGTGATGGCGCGCCATGCGGTACGGACCGTTGCGAGGCTCGGGGTGCAGGCGGGCGCGCCGTAGGCGTAATCGGTGTTTACGTCCGGCAATAATATCTTTTTCTGGCCGCCGAAAAGGAAACAAATCTGTTCCTGCCAGGCCAAATGCCCGACGTTCCAGCTGATGCAGTTCAAGGGGGGCAGGCGGCGCGTGGCATCCTCTTCCGAGAGTCCTTCCAAACCCCGCAGGAATTCGCTGCGGGCAAAACGCAATTGGTCGACCAGTGGATGGGGCATTATGTATTTCTCCATGGATAGGATGGATGGGTGGTGCCGGTCGAAATCCCGGCCGGGAATTTTACGCCGGAGAAATCTCCGGCAAGTATATCGGAAATTATTTTTGGGCGGGATGTCCGGGCGGCAGGCGGGAGTTTGCAGTTCTGCGAAGACGGTGCCGCAGCACCGGTTGGGGAACCGGACTGTCAGGTCTTGGGTCAAGGATCGGTCCGGGATGCATCCGGGAAAAAACTCGCCCGGACTTCACGCGTTCTTCACGGCCGATAGGACTAATTACTCTCCCCATTCGTACTATCGACTCGGGGGATTGGTCAAGGACAAGACGAACGTAAGGGAAAATGAGTATCTTCGTCATTCCTTTTCCCATTATGATATTCATACAAAACAGAAAGGCGATCCCGCCATACTGATTTCTATGCGCCACGCGACCAAAATTTCCAAGTTGGCCTTGTGCATTCCGGCGTTCCTGGCGTTGAGTTGTTCGCTGGTGACCGGCGCGATCCCGGATTCATACAAAGCGGAAACCGATCGGGATCTACAGGCCTTTGGTCCGCCGTCGAACACGCCGTTCCTTCCCGTTCGACCCAGCCAAACGCTCCTCGCAACCGCCTCGCCGACCGTGCTCCCGCCGACGGACACGCCGACGGTGACGCTAACGATCCTTTTCACGCTGACCGGGACCGACACGCCGACGCCGACCCTGACGATTGCCGTCTATCCGTCCGTGACGCCTACGTTGAAGATCACACCATACCTCTCGCCGACGATCCTGAAGACCAATCCGCCGGCCGCCAATCCCACCGCAACCTCCCTCCCGAAAGCGGAGGTTCACATCACCGCCTCCCCGACCCCGCTGCCGACAGCCACCGCGACGCCGCAGCCCACCGCCACGCCGACGCCGACCGAGGATCCGCACAGCCCGACCCCGACGAAAACGCTTAGCGGCAGCGAGACCGCCACACCGACCCGTACGGAAACCCTCACGCCGACCATCACTCCGACGGAAACCTCCACGCCGACCGTCACCCGCACGCCGACGGCGACCAACACCCCGCTGCCCTCGGCGACGCCCACCACCGGGCCGACGTCAACCGGATGCGCGACCTTCAACTTTGACTGGGAGGCGCAGGTGGCCGTGATGCTCAACGAGGAGCGCGCCAAATATGGAAAGTACCCGCTGGTCATGAACAACAAGCTGACCAATTCCGCCCGTGCCCACAGCGTCGATATGGTGGTTAATAAATTCATGTCCCACACGGGTTCGGACGGCTCCACACCGCAGCAACGGGAGCAGCGGGCGGGTTACTATGGCCGGTATTGGGGGGAGATCATCGGCGGCGGAACGCCGTCGATTGCGGTCACTTGGTGGATGAACGAACCGGGCCACCGGGACATGGTCCTGGGGACCAACTGGCCGTATGTGGATTACGGCGTGGGGTATGCCTTCTGCGCGGGCCAGGGCTGGTTTACCGTGGATTATGGGGCGGCGTAGGATTGTGTGTCTCTTGATGCAGGGGGAACGCTTCTTCCGAAAAGCGTGACGAAATGAAAATCAATAAGTAATTGCTGTCCATGTCGTTGCGAGGCGGCTGAAGACGGCGGTTTTATCGTCTTCGGCCGACGAAGCAATCTCCCCCGCATGGTGAAATGTCTATTGGCGGAGATTGCCCTGAACGATCGCAAGGACAGGCTTCGTTTTGCCGGCCCAGCAGACACCGTGTCCGCGCCTGGCCGCCCGAGCGATGAGTGCCGGTAAAATCCCGGTGCGAAGATTTCGCGAGAGGCGGGAGCATCCCCGCTCGATTAGGGTTTGTACACGGACATCCAGGAATCCATAAAGTGATTACTGAAGCGCCTATACTGGATCCCCGCTACGTTCACGCGGGGATGACGGGCGCTCACCCACATGGTGAAATTTCCATAAGCTGAATGCATCTCTTGTCGTAGTACTAAAGAGTAATCGTGTTTCTACAGATCGGTATAGGACTATTGGTTTGACCCATTCGTCCCGTCCGCATTCGTTGTCATATGGAAACAAGACTAACGTAAGGGAAACAGATTACCTTCATCCTTCCTTTTCGGATTAAGATAGTCATATATAGTGAAGGATGAAAGGCGCGGATTTGCGGGTGAAGCGGATGACTTTGCACGGACGGCTTCGTACTCTCTTTTGGATTCTGCCTGCGACGGTGGCGCTCAGTTGTTCGATGGCCGCCGGCTCGATCCCGGGCGTCAATCCGGAATCATCGATCGAGGATCTCAACGCGTTCCTCCCGCCGTCGAGCACGCCCTTCCTCCCGATCTTCGCCTCGAAAACGCCGCTGCTCCTCCCGTCGGCGACGATGCTCCCGACCGTGGAAATCACCCAGACCCCGAGCTTCACGGTGATCGAGA
>DAOUDU010000067.1:0-3338 GCA_034430775.1 Anaerolineales bacterium
GTCCTCATTCTGGGAGTCAATCACCCACTCCGGATTGCGCGCGCCCGTCATGCGCTATGCGGGGCATGCTCTGATTCTGCTGGTGGTTGCCGTGGGGGCTTGGCTTGCCCGATCGTCGATCCTGGATCTGCTCCCGGCCAAAATCCAAATAAATCCCTCCGCGGAAGCCCATACGCCGACAATCTCAATCCGGTCGGCGGCGGCATTGCCGGCTTCCTCCGGCGGAAAACCGAACGCCTTTATTTCACGGTCGATTAATTTTAAAACATACCTTCCCGACCAGCCGCGTTCCGATGTGGTTATCTACACGGTCACTTCCGGCGATACCCTCTTCGGGATCGCCCAGAAGTTCAACCTGAAACCGGAAACCCTCTTCTGGTCGAACCAGAATGCGCTCAAGGACGATCCCGACCTGTTGATGCCGGGGATGGAGTTGTTTATCCTGCCGGTCGACGGGGTGTATTACCAATGGCAGGAGGGCAACCGTCTCGACGTCATCGCCGAGCGGTTCAAGGTGGATCTGGTCGATATCATCTCCTGGCCGGGAAATTACCTCGATTCCAGTGTTGATCCGAAGAATCCCGATATCACCTCCGGCACCTGGCTGGTCATTCCCGGCGGTTCCCGGGAATTCGTCCAGTGGCAGGTTCCGATTTTACGCCGCACCGATGAAATGAAATGGGCGTGGGGCGGTTCGGGGGCATGCCAGGGACCGTACCTGAGCAGCGCCCAGGGTACGGGTTATTTCATATGGCCCACCGACAGCCACGATACCTCAAAGGGAAATCCGTACGCCGACTGGCATCGCGCGATTGATATTTCGCTTCATATGGGCGACAACATATACGCATCCGATACCGGCGTGGTCGTATTTTCCGGATGGAGCACCTGGGGATACGGCAACCTGATCGTAATCGATCACGGAAACGACTGGCAGACGGTGTATGCGCACTTGAGTGTGATTTATGCCGGCTGCGGCTATGATGTTTCTCGGGGCGAGGTCATCGGCTTGGGCGGCAGCACCGGCAATTCCACCGGTCCGCATCTGCACTTCGAAATGCGCAGCGCCACCCTCGGACTCGTCAATCCGCATAACTATCTTCCATAATCCCGCTGTCCCCTTCCGATAAAAAAAAACCGCCGGGGCGGGGAAAAAACTCCGGCGGTTTTCCGTCCTAGCGGTCAAGATATTTCTGCGCCGTCAGTAACTCGGCGTTCAGCAGCGCGCCTCCGGCCGCGCCGCGAATCGTGTTGTGTGAAAGCACAACGAACTTGATATCCCACACCGGGTCCGGTCGAATGCGGCCGACGACGGCGGTCATGCCGTTGCCGGTATTGCGGTCCTTGCGCGGCTGCGGCCGGTCCTGTTCCTCGCGTACTTCGATAAATTCCTTCGGCAGGCTGGGCAGTCCGCGGACAGCGTCCGGAAACCCATATCCCGCGAACGCGGCGCGAACCTCATCCGGCGCAGCACGCTTCCCGAGTTCCAGGCTGACGCATACCGTATGTCCGTCCGATACCGCCACCCGGTTGGTATGGGCGGATATTTGAAACGCCGCCGGTTCGATCTTTCCATCCGAGAGCGTCCCCAGCATCTTGCGCGGTTCGCTTTCCACTTTTTCCTCTTCCCCGCCGCCGATGTTCGGTATAACGTTATCGAGGATATCCAGCGACGCCACACCCGGGTACCCTGCTCCGGATATCGCCTGCAGGGATACCACGAACGCGCGCCGGATGCCAAAAGCATCCAGAATGGGCCGCAGCGCCATCGTCAACCCCGTGCTCGTGCAATTGGGATTGGTGACGATGAAGCCCTTCCACCCGCGGTTCTTTCGCTGGGTATCGATGATGCGAGTATGCTCCGGGTTGACATCCGGGATCAGGATCGGCACATCCGGCTCCTGCCGGAAGGCCGATGCGTTCGAGCAGATCCCCTTCCCCGCCCGGGCGTACTTCGGTTCGGCCTCGCGCGCCATATCTGCCGGCAGCGCAGAAAAGGCCAGGGTGGATTCCCCGTCCGGTTCGGTCGGCTGAACGGTCATCATCCGCGCGTATTCCGGCATCGGCTCGGGTATCACCCAGCGGCAGGCCTCGCCGTACGTTCGGCCGATGGACCGGTCTGAACCGGTCAGCGCGACAACCTGAAACCAGGGATGCCGGTCCAGCAGCAGCACGAACCGCTGCCCGACCATGCCGGTGGCGCCGAGTATTGAAACGGGGATTTTCTTCATGAGTCCTCCAGGATTTCCTCTCCCCAAACCCCTGCACCCCTGGTCCCTTCCCCCTCTCCTGCGGTAATTGCAGGAAAAAGGGAAAGGAATGGGGGATGGAGGTGAGGAGGGTTTATTGAACGTTTTCCTTCGAGACGATCAGCGCATGGATCGCCTGAACCGCGTTAATTTCGTCGTCCTTGCCGACAACCATGCTGATCGAGCATTCCGACGACCCCTGGGCGATTGCGATGACGTTCACCGTCGTATTACCAAGCGCGGTGAAGATCCTTCCGGAAATGCCGTGGGTCTTCCTCAAACCCGCTCCTACGACCGTCACGATAACGCAATCCTCCAGCAAGTCGACGGCATCGATGTCTTCCCGGTCGATCTCCCGTCGGAACTCTTCTTCCAAAACATCCTGGACGGATTTTCCATGAGGGCCGGGCACCGAGAAACAGATGCTCTGCTCCGACGATGCCTGCGTGATCAGCGTCACCGAGACGCCCATCCGGGCCACCGCGGCAAAAGCCCGCGCCGCAATGCCGGGTACGCCCATCATCCCGCCCCCCTGCACCGTGATCATCGTCTGGTCGCGGATGGCGGTGACGGCCTTGATCACACCATTGGCGGGCTGTCCGTTGGCCAGGATCACTGTTCCGGAATGATCGGGGTGAAACGTGTTTTTAATCCACAGCGGGATCTGCCGCTCAACGCACGGGCGGATGGTCTTCGGGTGCACCACCTTTGCGCCGTAATACGCCATCTCGGAGATCTCACGATAGGAGAGGGAAGGCAGGCTGCGCGCAGCCGGCGCAACGCGCGGATCGGCCGTCATGACGCCGTCCACGTCGGTATAGATCCATACCTCGTCGGCTTGGATCGCAACCCCGACGATCGCCGCGCTGTAATCCGATCCGCCGCGCCCCAGCGTGGTGATCACACCCTGGGATGTGGCGCCGATAAATCCGGTGACGACCGGCACTTCGCGTCGTGCGAACATCGGCTCGAAAACCGGCCTGGCCCGGGCCGGAATTTCCAGCATGATCGGTGAGGCATTCTGAAAATTGGAATCGGTCAGCAGGAAGGTGGACGCTTCCAGGGGAATGGCCGGCACTCCGGCCCGCG
>DAOUDU010000068.1:0-6665 GCA_034430775.1 Anaerolineales bacterium
GCGGCGATGCTGGCGGCGGGAATCGTGGTGCTGGGAACGGCGCATTACCACCTGGGATTGTCGTTTTCCTCCTTCGTGGGCTCGAAGAATGACCATCGGCTGGTGCAATCCGGACCGTACCGCCTTATTCGGCATCCGATTTACCTAGCGTACCTGCTCATGTACCTCGGCGGGGGATTGGCGGCCGCCAACTGGGTGCTTGCCTTCATCCCCGTTACCGGCTTTTCCATCATGGCTTTCTCCCGCATGCCGAAGGAGGAGCAAATCCTTACCGGGTTGTTCGGTGAAAAATACACGGCGTATATACAGCGGACCGGCAGACTGCTGCCGCGGATGCGGTCCGGAGCAGGATAGCGACGGCTCCTGCCATATCACCTGGACCGGTTAGGTTTTGCGCTCAAAGGATACGGCCGAGTGAAAAGATAGCGAAACCTGAAAGGTACGCCAACCGATGAAATCCTTGCGGAAGGCTCTTGCAGCGCCGGAAAATTTTTTTACTGCTTGGAGGCATTGATGTGGATCGTGCGTTTCATTTTACTTGGGGTGTTTGTTGCGCAAGTGCTCGCAGGCGGCTTTTTCATGACCCGCCGCCGGAAATACCCCGGGCTTTTCGAGAGCCGGGTTGTCAATCTGGCCATCGTGATCGTGTACTGCCTGCTCTGTGGCTTGCTCGCCGGATTGCCTTCCGCTTCGGATGGATTAACACCACCCGCCTTCTTCTCGGATGAGGCGGTGCGGATAGGCTATACGGCCATTGGATTAATTTTAATTGGGATATCCGTCTTCATCTGGATTGTTGCAATCCATCAGCGGAAAGCGCTCGGGGGCCAGGACGTCAAGACAGGGCTGCTGACATCCGGATTGTACCGGTATTTCCGTCACCCGATTTACGCGGCCATCGTCTGGATGAGCCTGGGATTGGCGCTTGTACTTGGAACCTGGGACGGCCTGCTGATGATCCCGGTGATCTTCCTGGTGAATGCGGGAGAGGCATTCCTGGAAGAACGGTGTGATGTCGGGGTGCGGTTTTCCGCCCAATACGGGGAATACAGGAAGCAAACCCGTATGTTCGGTCCGGTATGGGTTTGGGGATCCCTGGCGGCCGTCCTGGCTGTCATTCCCCTGGCACAGTCCATCCTCTAAAAGGAAAAGGCCATGGTCCGGCATCGTTTTACGGATTTTACGGATGCGCTCGTTCCCATTTACGACTGGGGATTCCGCCGTCTCGGCGGGCGGGAGCAGGAAACGTTCCGTGAACGCGTGCTCGCGCTCGCCGCGCCGAAAGACGGCGAGCGGCTGCTGGATGCAGGCTGCGGTACGGGCCTGACGGCGCGGCAAATCGCGGAGCGGGTTCCCGGCTGCGCAGTGCATGGCATCGACATCTCACCCAAGATGATCGCCGCCGCGCGCAAGAGCGCGGAGAAGAAAGGCTTGGCGGCGGATTTCCGGGTCGGCTCAATCACCGCCCTGCCCTATCCGGATGCGGCGTTCGAGGTGGTGATCACCAACATCATGTTCCACCATCTCGACCTTGGGGAGAAACGCCGGGCCGTCTTCGAGGTGGCGCGGGTGCTTGCACCGGGCGGCCGATACATCTCCGCCGAGTTCGGCCCGCGCGCGGCCAATGGCCTGGAACGGAGGCTGGCCAAGGGAGAATACACACTCTATCCCTCGCACCTAAAAGAAGCCGGCTTCTCCATCGTGCACGATGAGCTTGGCGCTTTTGCGTGGGGCAGAAAAGTCTGTTTCCGGGTGGCGGTCAAGGCGGGTCAACCGGGACGATAAGGCAGATGGAGAAATGATGAGTACCTATCAGATTTTAAAAACCATCTTCTTCGCGTTGTTTCTTGCACTTCTGGCGATTCGGGCATTTTTCGGCTGGAAGGTTCGCCGGGCGGGCCAAAGCAGCTGGTCGGTTGAGAAGGAAGCGGTCAAGCGGGAAGGCCGGTGGAGCATTCTCCTCCGAATGTTGGCGTTCCTCATACTGATAGTGCTGGTTGGGCTGTACGTAGTTGTGCCCGGAGAGCCGGATTGGCTGGTTCTTCCCTTGCCGGTCGGACTGCGCGGTCTGGGCGCGGCGCTGGGGGTTTTCGGTCTGCTCTTCCTGATCCGGGTCCATTCCGCCCTGCGCGAGTACTGGTCCACCGTCCTCCAGCTGCGGGAGGAGCATGCGCTGATCGCCACCGGACCGTACCGCCGGATCCGGCATCCGATGTATTCGGCGCTGATGGTGTGTTTCCTCAGCCTGGCGCTGGTCTCCGCCGCCTGGCCGCTCCTGTTGCTGTCGGTGCTGACCGTGCCGTTCTTCTACCGCGTGACCGTCAAGGAAGAAGCGATGATGACCGAGCAGTTCGGCGAGGAATACCATGCGTACCGGGGACGCACCGGCCGTTTTCTGCCGCAGGTATTCCCTGCGCGGGGACAGAACTGAAAATAACCGCACGTTGGCGGATCACAGCCGTAGAAAATCAACAGAGGGTCAAACATGATCCAAAACAAAAATGGCAATTATTACACCGATCGGATGGATAAATATTGGAGTCAATTCGGTCGGCTTATCCAATCTTCCAATCGGATTTTGCCGGGCTACACGGATGGCGTGTTGGCCGGGAGCATCCTCGTGGATACAAAATCCAATTTTAAAACCCTGCTTTGCGAATTGCCCTGGATCGGGGGGGATTCGAATCCGCTGATGCCTCATTTGATATCAGGCACTGTTAGTCTGGCGTATATCCGCGTGCTTGAAATGCACGGCATCGCGGCGGAAACGATCGGCGAAATCATCCTCAAGGTGTATGAGGACGCTTTTTCCTCCATGCCGGGAGTGGTCAAATGGTTTTTCCGAAGGCAGATCTACTCCCGCGGACGCCTCCACAAACTCAGCACGTTCGCCGCAGAATCGACGTCGAACCGGTATCCCGGGAATTGGGTGATGGAGTATATCCCCGGCAATGGAATGGCATTCGATTTTGGATACAACATGAAAGCCTGCGCGATCCTGGAATTTTTCCGCAGGATGGATGCCGGCCGCTACATGCCATACCTGTGCGCCACGGACCACACCGCCTCGAGGGCGGTGGGCACCGGCTTACACCGCACGCAAACGCTTTCGAACGGCGGGGATTGCTGCGACTTCAGGTTTACCAAGGGCTATCGCGCGCTGCCCGGTCTGCCGCTGGAGGGCTTGCCGGAATATCAACACCGAAAGCATTGATTTGGCCGCCGCCGACTGCAGCACGGGCCCGCCGGCAAACGGAATTTTCAGCTCAGTAAAGTGGAGGTCTCATGAAATACCTTCGAGGGTTCGGTTCATTTCTTTGGACGTGCATCTTGTACGCGGGGTTGCCTGTGCTCGGCTGGGGCGTAGATAATATCGGAGGCTTCATTGCGCAACCGCAGCGGCTTATCTACGCGGTCAGCATCGCCGGTTTCGGGCTGGTGGCCGCCTGCCAGATGATTCTTCTGCCGGACAGCTTTCACGGCGGAATGGAGAAAACGGAAAAATTCGTTCCGCGCCAGCGAATCGTGCGCATCGCGGTCACCCTGCTTCTGTTCCTCGGACTGGTCCTGGTCCCGTTCACCGACCGGCGCAGCCTGCTCGTGATGCCCGAAAATCCGGGCCTGCGTTGGATCGGATTGGCCCTCGCCGTGCTCGGCTTGGGGCTGATCTTCTGGTCCGGGCTGACGCTCGGCCGGTTCTACAGCCAGGAAGTGACGCTGCAGGAAGGCCACCGCCTGATCACGCACGGCGCCTACCGGGTTGTCCGGCACCCGCGTTACCTCGGGATCTTCATCATGGGCATCGGCCAATCGATGCTTTTCCGCTCATGGCTTGGTCTGGTACTGACCGCTCTGGCAATGACGGTCGTCTTGTTCCGGATCCATGACGAGGAAGCCCTGATGCGCAAGGAGTTCGGCACGGAATGGGAGGCCTACTGCGCCAAATCGAAGAAACTGATCCCATATCTTTGGTAAAAGCCTTCCCATAGGAGAATTTGCCATGGAACTCTTTCCCGAATTAACGCTTGGTTGGTGGAACGGCTGGATCGCGCTTGCGCTTCTGGTGGCCACCGATGCCGTCCTGTTCGCATCCTTCCCCAAGCCGGTCGTCGCAAGATTGTGGGACCGGTCCGGCTGGAGCCGTAAACAGGAGATGTTCACCGTCATCGGCAAGTTGATCTCGTTGGGCGGGCTGATCCTGATCGTGTTCACGCCGTTGAAGACCGGCACACCGGTCTTCATCCCCGGCGCCGCCCTCGTCCTGGCCGGCCTGGCGGGCGTGGTCAAATCGCTGTTCGATTTCAAAGATACGCCGCTCGATCAGCCGGTCAGCTGCGGAATCTACAAAATATCCCGCCATCCGCAGATCGTCATGTCGTCCCTGGTGCTGTTGGGCACCTCAATCGCGATCGGCTCCTGGGCGGCGGTGATCCTGTGGGCCGCGGGTCATCTCTTCGGCCATTGGGGAATCCTTGCGGAGGAGGAGATCTGCCGGAAACAATACGGGGAATCATACCGGCAGTATCTGCAGCGCGTCCCGCGATACTTTCTTTTCTTTTAGCGGGCCGGGAAAAAGCCCGGATGTGGAAGTTGATACCCAACCGATGTTTTTACGGAAATACAGGAGGAAATACCAATGGAAGAAAACACACGCCAGAAAAAAGAAAAAGCCGTTTGGGAGGGGCAGGCTTCCGGATACGACGGAAGCGCGCTGAAAATGTACCGGCATGCCTACGACCTATCCATTCAGAAAGTCCGGTCCATCCTGACGCCTGAAAAAACGGTGCTGGAAATCGGATGCGGCACCGGAATCGTCACACTCGGCATCGCCCCGTACGCAAAAAGCGTTGCCGCCGTGGATATTTCCCCGCGGATGATTGCGGAGGCGGAACGAAAGGCGGCGGACGCATCCCTATCCAACGTGGAATTCCGGGTCTGCGACGGGTATGCGACCCCGTTCGAAGACGGATCCTTCGACGTCGTGTTGTTGTTCAACACGCTGCACGTCGTTAAAGAACCGTCGGCCCTGCTTCGGGAGGCCCGCCGGCTGCTTAACCCTTCCGGGCTTCTTGCCAGCGCCACGGATTGCCATGCCGAACCCGTTCCCTTTCCGGTCCGGTTGATGCTGGGCCTCCAAAAGGTGCTAAAGCGGATCGGCTTCATTCCGTTCCTTTGGAATTTCCAAAAGGAAGATGTGAACCGGCTGTTCAAAGAAAACTCCTTCTCCATCGTCGAAACCGGCATCCTCCATCCGGCGCCGGTCAACTACTATCTTCTGGCAAGCCGGGAAGCGGAATCCAGTCAAGGGGCGCGCCTGACCGGCGCGGAAAATCCGCAGAAAGGCGCATGACCGAACTCGTTATGACACATACTCTTGAGATCATTGGCATAGCCTTCTTCATACTGGCACTCGGCCTGGTGTTTTTCTGGCTGGTCGTGCTGAAAGCGGTCGCGCGTCTGGCGGCGCGGCTTGGCCACGCTTCGCCCTGCCCGGCATCCTTTTCGTGGATAGTGAACAACCCTGTCCGCCGCCGGTATATGCGCCCGATTCTCGACCGGGTTGGGATACGCGCGGGCGAACGCGTGCTGGAACTCGGCCCCGGCCCGGGCGCCTTCTCGCTGGACGCCGCCCGGATGTTGGGCGAATCCGGCCGTCTGATCGCGGTCGACATCCAGCCGGAGATGATTGCCCGCCTGGAGCGGCGCGCCCGCGAAGCCGGACTGACAAACATTGAAGCGCACACCGCGGATGCCCACCATCTGCCGCTGCCGGATGCCAGTGTGGACCGCGCCTTTCTGATCACCGTACTACCGGAGATACCGGACCGGGCGCGCGCCCTGTCTGAACTGCGCCGCGTGCTCAGGCCCGGTGGAACGCTGTCCATCACCGAGGAATTTCTCGACCCGGATTACCTGTTCGCGCCGGAGACCATCCGGCTGGTCGAATCCGCCGGCTTCCATCTGGCGCAAAAGTATGGGGGCCTGTGGGTCTACACCCTGAACTTCTCCACCCCGTGATGCATGCTGTTTGGGGAGAGCACGGGTAACCGAAAAGGATTGCCTGCGATGAATTTTTTCGATTACTTTCAAATGGCCGGGCTCGTCGTTTACATCGCCCTCTTGATCGGGCGGACGATCCACCTGCGGGTCACGCGGGGGGTTAGTTCCTTCGTCCTGGGCGCCGGTAAATCCGGGTTTCCCGCCGCGTTGGAGATTTCTTTCTTTCTGGGATTGCTGATCTGGCTTGCGGAAGCCGTTTTGGCCGCCCTGCATGCGCCGTTCCGGATTTTTCCGCCGGCGATGGAGCGGATCTTAATCGATTCCGTGGTTTGGAAAAGCCTCGGATCGTTCGGCCTGGTTTCCGGCTGCGGGTTGTTCGCTTGGTCCTTGATCTCCTTCGGCGCCTCCTGGCGGGTGGGCATCGATACGCAAACAGCGGGGCCGCTGGTGAAGGATGGAGTTTTTTCTTTCTCGCGGAATCCCATCTTCCTTTCCATCGATCTGTTTTTCCTCGGCACCTTTCTGATCCTGGGATCCGTATTCTTCCTGGCCGCTGCAATCCTGGTGGCGGTTGGAATGCATTATCAGATTCTCCAGGAGGAAAAGCACCTGCGGAAAATGTACGGGGAGGCCTATCGGGTGTATTGCGAAGAAACCGCGCGGTA
>DAOUDU010000069.1:0-1775 GCA_034430775.1 Anaerolineales bacterium
CGTAAACCGGGGCGCTTCGCGAGGGCAGGCTTGGTCGCGTCTTGTGGCCAGATCGTCAGCCGGGATTTTCAACCTGGCGATTTGTGTGACTTCATCCGGAGTGACAAATACATGCTCGTTCCGGCTGGCCCGCTTCCGCGGCGGGCGCAGGGCGGCGATCCACTCGGGAGAGAGTCTGCGGTATTCCTTCGGCCTGTTCGACCGGACCCAGGTGAAGAATCCGCGCGCAAGCTCGATGATCTTCTTCTGCGTTTCGGCCGCGAGTTCGGCTTCGGAGCCTGTACTCGGCGATGCATTTCGCCGGGTACGGGGAGAGGGCAGGGAGGAGACGTAGGCCGGGAAGTGGGGTAAAGGGATTTCTCTTTTTCCGGTTATATAGCCATTAATAAACATTAGCGGATATATAATGTTGATAGAGTTAACAATAATACGGCATTAAGACTATTTATTATTTGCAAGTTATTTTCGTTGGAGAAGGGTGCTAATAAAGTAAGCGAGTGTAGCAATGATAATGAAAAAGATTATAAAATACAAGATAGGCTGCACTCTCCATTCTTTTCTGAGGAATTGAAAGGAAACGACAATGGCTTCATCTACTCCACCCGATGTGAAAAAAATGGCGGCAAACAATGATGTGAAGGGATTGATCGGAGCGTTAACCTATCCGAAGGCCGGCAGCGTGCAGTCGGATGCCGCCTGGGTGCTGGGCCGAATCGGCGACCCGCGCGCGGTCGAACCCCTGATTGCCGCCGCAAGGGGGATTAAGGATCACGGCTCTTCCTCGTGGATTGCGGCGGTGAACGCGCTCGGCAGGATCGGCGACGAACGCGCCGTAGAAGCCCTCATCGGCATGCTGAAGGACCCGGAATGCGCTCCGGGGTCGGAAGAAAAGAAGACGGTTTTCACGGCTTTGATCAGGAGTGGAAAAATCACCGGCAAGCGGATCGACGAGATCACCGCATTCCTGAGAACCCTGACGGCGCCATATCGGACGGATATGCGGCCGATCCTGGAGAAATACGAGGCGATGACCAAGGAGGAGCAGCCCGGAAGCGGCGGCAAACGCTTGAAGAAATACCATATAAAGATGTATTACGAAAAGCACCAATCCAAGTCCGTGGAGTCCTTGACATCCATACTGTTCGACAGCTACAAATCCGACAGCGAGCACATGGCGTGCTGCCTGGCGCTGGGCAAGACGGCCACTGTGGAAGCCAAGGAAGTGCTGGGATCCGTCTTCTCGAGGGGATTTTCCCGCAATGATCAAGCCATCATCCACCATAAGGGTTCCATATGCGGAATCGCCGGAAATATCCTGAGGCGACTTGGACCGCCTGTGCCCGACTCGCTGATCGAAGCCATGGACGTGTCCCACCGGTCCTTGGAAAGCGATCAAAAGGTGGTGGACGAGCTGCTGATCGCCATTGGCGGAGTGGGTCTCGGAAAGCGGCTGGACGCTTTTTTGAAGCGGTATGAAGCCGCCGAAAAACCCTCGCGGACAAGCCGGGATAGGATGCGGGACCGGATCCAACGGATGAAGATGATACTGGGGATCGCTGGATGGGGAACGCCTTAGCTTTTTATCGGGCTCCAGGACAAGCCAGCCAGTAACCGTTTCGGCCGGCTGTTACAGGTAAGATAACCTCCGCAAAGGCCGAAGGCGTATATCAACGCTTCGCTGTAGCATGGTTATTTGACTTTGTGGATAGGAGAGAATATCCTTACAGAGGAACACTTACTCATCAGTACGATCGGCTGCAACATCCATGAATACT
>DAOUDU010000070.1:0-1806 GCA_034430775.1 Anaerolineales bacterium
TGAAAGCGGTTGTCGGTGTGAATACGGCCGCCGAGGCTCCGGCCGCCGGTCCGGCGTTGGGCACCCGCCCGCAGGCGGAAAGGAACCGGCCCACAAGGATCGATCCAAAACCGGAAGCGGCAAGACGCAAAAACTTCCTTCGATTCAGCCGGGTCTTCATTGGTTAATCCTCCTCCGCAAATACATTGCGCCGATCCGCTGCTTCCATACTCCGGAACCCCGGAAGGATTCACAAGGCTCCGGACGCATCCGGCGCATCCCTTCTTGCGGAAAGCCGTTCGTGCTCGTAAAGTTGGTACCCGTTATAAAGGTTATGGAATAAAACATAGAAGGTTGGACCGAGTGCCGCCAGCGGATTCAGATAAGTTAACGCGATCCATACGGTGAAGGAATTATTCTTCTGACCGAGAACCTGGGAGCCTTCGCGGCGGAATTTCCGCCCGCCGATTAATGCGCCCAGGACGAAGTTCAGCGTGCAGGTCACGAGGGATAAAAGCGCGATCCACAGCAGCCCGGTGACCGAAGTTCCGGTATTGGCGCGCAGGAATGACGACGCTTTGGCTGTGACGATGAAAAGCATTCCCATCCAGATCGGGAACGAAAGCGATTTTCCCGGCAGGAGAAATTGCTGGACGAGAGGCAGGAATTTACGCAAAAAAAAAGCCAGTCCGAGCGGGACGAACATCACTAAAAGCACCGAAGGAAGAATTTCCCCCGTGGTAATCCGCACGGAGGCGCCGGCCGCCCAGGGCAGGATGAAGGGCAGGACAATCGCGATCCCGATATTGGTCAAGAGCACCGCCGGCAGCACATAATCCACCCTGCCGTGCAGATACGAGACGATCACCGGCGTCGCGGTTGCGGTCGGCGCGATCGCGGTGAGGAATCCAATAAGCGCCAGGTCCGGATCCATTCCCCGCAGCAGCAGGAACACAGCGGTCGGAACGGTCACATTGGCGAGGAAAAGGAACAGCATGCTGGCATGAAAAGATTTACGGGTGATGGTGATATCTAAAAAGGCAAAAAACAGCATCCCCATCAGCAAGTAGGGAAGCAAGCCGGATGCCGATTCTGCGGTTGGATACAGCGAACCGATCACCATTGCGAGGATCAACGCGAAAGTGCGGCCGTAGAGCGCCCATAGCTTCCGTAATCGGGAGGGTTGTGCGGTTGGGGGTTTTTCCATCCGGTAATTATATGCCCATAAGCGGGTGCGACGGATGGAAGCACGGAAGGCGGTTGTGTCCGCCGGAAGGTTTCGATCAGATCGCCCGTGTCGTCGGCGGAAAAACTGAACAGGTAAAACACATCCGGCCCGCGCAGAAGGACCTTTTTGCCGAACATGTTCCGGGCGGTCGAGAGGTGAACGGCGGGACGGGATATTTTCCCCGCCCGCCATTCGAACACCTCGCGACACTCGCGCCAGACCATTTCGACGTTCGGACCGACGGTGTGGTTAAGGTAACTTATGGTTTCAACATGCGTCAGGGGCCGCACTTCCTCAAGTTCCTCGAAACGGACGATGAACTTGGTCGGCCCGGGCTTGCCGATCTGCAGCGGGTAGTTCAGGTCGATCTCCACTCCGCCATCCACCAGCCGGTATTTCGGCAGCCCAAGGCTGTACCGCAGCCCGGCCTGTTTACCCGTCAGCCGCCAGAAGATCCACAAGAGGGTTCGGAATCCGGCATAAAAACCCAGCAGGACCGCTATGATCGCGAGTGCCCGCGAGGCGGATTCAAGGTCCTGGAAAAAAATAATCCCGATTGTTGCGAATTCCGCCAGTATGACCAGCAGAAGTGCCAGGAA
>DAOUDU010000071.1:0-4343 GCA_034430775.1 Anaerolineales bacterium
CGCGATGACCAATGCCATCGCCCATCCCGCCGCGCCGACAGCCTGGAACGGGAGCACCCCGCCCTGCCAGGAGGTGGTTAACCTTAAGCCAGATCTCGACTCTCTGCCGATCCTATATCATTGCGAAGGCGACGGCGGCAACTACATCAGCTCGGGCGTCTTCCTGGCCAACCATCCGACTCATGGTCAGAACGCGGATTTTCACCGGGCAATGCAGTTCTCGAAAACCGAGATGACCGTGCGTGTCGTCCAAGGCCGGCACTTCGACACCTTCCTCAAGGATCGCAGGTCCCTCGATGTGGCGGTGTGCATCGGCCTGCCGCCGAACATCCTCGCCGCGGCGGCCACCTCGGTCGAACTCGGATTCGACGAACTGACGATCGCCAATGCGCTCGAACCGTTTGCCGTTGCACCGGCCAAAACGGTCGACTTCCTCGTTCCGGCCGAAGCGGAATTCGTGCTGGAAGGAACCGTCCACTACGACCGCCGCCACGCGGAGGGCCCGTTCGTCGACCTGACCGAGACGCAGGATGTTGTCCGCCATGAACCGGTGTTCGAGGTGAAAGCGGTCACGCACCGGCGCGATGCCATCTGGCAGGCGCTGCTGCCCGGCGCGCTCGAGCACAAACTGCTGATGGGCATGCCGCGCGAGCCGACCATCTTCCAGTCGGTGAACCGCGTAGTAAAGTGCCTCGATGTGCACGTTAATCCGGGCGGGTGCTCCTGGCTGCACGCCATTGTCCAGATCGAAAAACGTTACGAGGACGACGGGAAAAAGGCGATCGCCGCCGCCTTCGCGGGCCACCGTTCGTGCAAGCACGCGTTCGTCGTCGATCGCGACATCGACATCTACGATCCGCTCGCGGTCGAATGGGCGATGGCCACCCGCTTTCAGGGCGATGCGGATCTGGTGGTGTTGCCGCGCGCGCCCGGTTCCTCGCTCGACCCGAGCAGCGAACCGGAGACTCACAACACCTGCCGGGTCGGCTACGATCTCACCAAACCGCTGGAAACCAAAGGCAAGAAATTCGAGAAGACTCCCTTCCCGGATGTGGATGTAAGGAAATTCGGACTGTAGAAGACCCATCCGTTTTTCTGCCCTAATCCACACACCCCTGCGCTCCTCTCCTCCTTCCCGCAATGCGGCAAGGAGGAGAGGGGACGGGGGAGCGGAAGTTGGGACAGAGGCTTTCAGGAACTCATGAACCTCACCCCCGAAGAACAATCCCTGCTTGCCGGCGATCAGGGCAAGGCCGCGCAAACGGCCATGCGGATCCTGACCGCACTGGGAAAAATATTCGAAGCCAAGCGCATGCTCCCGGTGCGTTCGGCGCAGGTCTCCGGGGTGAGTTACGACAACCTCGGCGAGGCCGGCCTCGAGTGGCTGACGGAGATGGCCGACGGCGGAGGACGGGTGCGCGTGCACACCACACTCAACCCGGCCGGAATGGATCTGGAAAACTGGAAGGCCTTGGGCATCCCGGCCGAATTCGCCGAAAAGCAGCATCGCGTAATCAATGCTTTCACCCGCATGGGCGTGACCCCGACCTGCACTTGCACGCCGTATCTGGCGGGGAATCTTCCGGCGCGGGGCGATACGATCGCCTGGGCGGAAAGCAGCGCCGTCTGCTACGCCAATTCCGTGATCGGCGCGCGGACCAACCGCGAGGGCGGACCCAGCGCGTTGTCGGCCGCGCTCACCGGCCGGACGCCGGAGTATGGGATGCACCTGGATGAAAACCGCCGGCCGGGCATCACCGTACGTGTCACCGCGCGTCTTGCGGATACGTCGGATTACGGCGCGCTTGGAAAAATCATCGGCGACCGGTTGGAAACGCTCGGGCAAAAACCCATTCCCTGGATCGCCGGAGTGGATTCCGCGAACCTTGAACAATTGAAATCCCTGTGCGCCAGCGCCGCCACCTACGGCGGCCTGGCGATGATTCACATGCAGGGAATCACCCCGGAAGCGGATTCCTTTCCGGCGCCGCCGGAAACCATCTCCGTTTCGGGATCGGATCTTCTCAGGGCGAAGGAATCGCTTATGGACGCAGCCGCCCGCGAAACGGATTTCGTCTCGCTCGGCTGCCCGCACCTGACCCTGCAGGAAGTGGCGCGAATCGCCGGGCTCCTGCGCGGGAAGCGGGTGGCCAAGGAATTCTGGATCACCACCTCGCGGCCGGTCAAACGCGAAGCGGACCGCCTGGGGTATTCGGAGACCATCCTGACCAGCGGGGCGAAGTTCGCGGTGGATACCTGCTGCGTCGTCGCACCGATCCGTGGACGGTTCCGCGCGATGGCGACCGACAGCGCCAAAGCGTGCTATTACGCCGCGGCGAAGAACAAATTTAAAACACGGCTGCTGGATTTCGATGCGGTCGTGAATGAGGCGCTGGAAAAATGACTGCCGGTGCGGTGAGCCTGCAGGGCCGGAGTATCCATCCTGGATCTGCGGAGGGGGAGGCGCTCGTCAGCCGGATGGGGATTTCCTTTTTCGGCGGTGTGGATCCCGAGACCGGGATTGTCATGGAAAAGGGCCACGATCTGGAAGGCCTGCGGGTGACCGGGAAGGTATTGGTCTTCCCGACCGGTAAAGGCTCCACAGTCGGATCGTACACACTGTATCGGATGAAGAAAGCCGGCACGGCGCCCGCCGCCATTTTAAATGCCGAATGCGAACCGATCACCGCGGTGGGGTGCATTCTGGCCGACATACCCTGCGTCGACCACCTTCCCATCGACCGGATCTCCACTGGTATGATTCTGCGAATCGATTCGGAAGCCGGCCTCGTGGGATTCGGAAACCCTGAAACCGATCGTCCGTAAACCCAGTAGAAGCCAGAGAATAAAAATAAAAACAACCTGAGCCGATCCTTTATATGCTTCCATCCGTCGCACCCGCTTATGGGCATATAATTACCGGATGGAAAAACCCCCAACCGCACAACCCTCCCGATTGCGGAAGATATGGGCGCTCTACGGCCGCACCTTCGCGTTGATCCTCGCGATGGTGTTCGGTTCGTTGTGTCCGGTTGCCGAATCGGCATCCGGCGTGCTTCCCTACTTGCTGATGGGGATGCTGTTTTTTGCCTTCTTAGACATCACCATCACCCGCAAGTCTTTTCATGCCAGCATGCTGTTCCTTTTCCTCGCCAATGTTGCCGTTCCGACCGCCGTGTTCCTGCTGCTGCGGAGAATGGATCCGGACCTGGCGCTTATTGGATTCCTCACCGCAATCGCGCCGACCGCCACCGCGACGCCGGTAATCGTCTCGTATCTGCACGGAAGGGTGGATTATGTGCTGCCGGCGGTGCTCCTGACCAACATCGGGATCGCGATCGTCCTGCCCTTCATCCTGCCCTGGGCGGCCGGCGCTTCCGTGCGCATCACCACGGGGGAAATTCTCCCTTCGGTGCTTATGGTGATGTTCGTCCCGCTCGGACTGGCTTTTTTCTTGCGCCGATACCTGCCGCCCGTCCAGCAATTCTTGCTGCCGGGAAAATCGCTTTCGTTCCCGATCTGGCTGGGAATGCTGTTCATCGTCACAGCCAAAGCGTCGGCCTTCCTGCGCGCCAACACCGGAACTTCGGTCACCGTACTGCTGTGGATCGCGCTTATATCCCTCGCGACGTGCACGCTGAACTTCGTCCTGGGCGCATTAATCGGCGGGCGGACGTTCCGCCGCGAAGGCTCCCAGGTTCTCGGTCAGAAGAATAATTCGTTCACCGTGTGGATCGCGCTGACGTATCTGAATCAGCTGGCGGCGCTTGGTCCCACCTTCTATGTTCTATTCCACAATCTCTATAACGGGTTTCAACTGTACGAACACGAACGGCGTTCCGCACGAAGGGATGCGCCGGAAGCGTCCCGAGCCTCGTGAAATCCTCCGGAGTTCGGATGCATGCGATCAGCGGATCAGCGCAAGGTATTTCCGGGGGAGGTTGAAGGAATGAAGACCCGGGTGAGCCGAAGGAAGTTTTTGCGTCTTGCCGCTTCCGGTTTCGGATCGATCCTTGTGGGCCGGTTTCTTTCCGCCTGCGGTCGGGTGCCCAACGCCGGCCCGCCGGCCGGGGCTTCGACGGCCGCACCCACTCCGACGCCCGCCTTCACCGTCGCCGACACACCGGCCCCTCGGCCGCATCCGGGACGGCTCTCCCAGCCGGCACGCCGACCGCTTCCGATCCCGCTTACCTCGCGGTGGCGCATGGAGGAAACGATCCGGAGGCATTGGTGCGCAGCGCGATTTCCGCGTTTGGCGGCATGGGCCGCTTCGTTCCGGCCGGCGCCAAGGTCGTGATCAAACCGAATATCTGCGTTGCCGGCCGCTCGTACGAATTTGCGGC
>DAOUDU010000072.1:0-28922 GCA_034430775.1 Anaerolineales bacterium
GCGACCAATTGGCAAAGTGGATGACGTTATAGGCCGCCAGCGGGAAGGGTTGTTCGCCGCCGAAAGTGGCGATCACAAACAATGCGTTGAGGTGGTTTTCATCCGCGCGTGAAAAAAGCAGCCACTGTCCGTCCGGGGAGAGCGCCAGAATCCGTGAATCCAGATCACCGGAAGCCACCAGCGGAAAGCGGTTGCTGGAATCCTGGGTCAGGATCCATGCATTGCCGCCGTCGATGTAGACCAGCGCCCCCTTGACGGAAACGGTTTCGAAAGAGGATGCCGCCCCGACCATTAGAATCTCCGGAACCGGTTCTGAGAGGAGCGTGGTGCGCAGCGGGGTGCGCGATGTTTCCACGCCGTCTTCGGTGAGGATCCGGTAGGTGATTTCCTGAAGGCCTTCCTTACCCGACTGCACCAGGCGGGTTTCGTCAGGCGGGAGCGCTTCGTTGCGGACGATTTGGCGCTGGAAGGGAATTGCGAGCTGCTCGACCTCGAACGATTCGCGGACCCGGATCACGCGCACAGACGCCCCGTCCGCGATCAATGAGTATAGCGGCGGTGTGACGCGGTCCAATGGTCCCAGGTCTATTCCCGCCTGCGCCAGGACGTTGGCCACGGTCGTCCCCGGGGCGATCTCCAGATCCCGGCGCTGGTTGTCGGCCAGCACGCGGATGGTGATATCCGGCGCACGGACCTGCGGCGGCGTACACGATCCGAGCATGAAGACGGTCACGCACAGAACCGCGGTAATGATCGGTGCGGGTGCCGGATGAAGTTTTTGCAGGGGCGCTGGTATAATTTCGATGGGCATGCGGCTTGGTGGGCGATAACCGTGAACAGCGTTATCGCAGGATTCCGCTGATCGCAATTTGGCCTTCACCGACGAGAATTTCCTTCACCTGGAACCCGGTGGCAAGCGATCCGACTGAACCGGTGAACGCCTCGGTCAGCACATTGGAGATTGCAGAAAGCAAGCCCGCCGGCAGGTCAAGCGGACCAACCTGGGCTTGTTCCATGACGAAATTTATCTTGCCCTGTTCGGTGATCTCCGGGCGCAGCACGAGAATCGCGGATGCGGACGTGCTGGCGGCGAAAAGCATTCCGTACACCTTGACCCGCCCATCGCGGAGGAACACCTGGGCGGAACGGAATGTGTTGCCCTGATTCTCGCCAAGCCGTTGCTGCAGGTAGGCGGTCATCTGGGCTTCGGTGAAAACAACGGTCACGGTTCCATCGCCCGAGAGCGCCGCCGCATTCGCCCAGGATTTTTCGATAGAATCCTTGTCCCCTTCCGGGGTGATGGCCGGGCCGGGCAATTCGGGTCCGCCGAGGTAAATCGAACAGGCGAGTGCCGGAAGGGCCATGCCAAACATAAACAAAGCGAGCGGGAGGATTGTGCGCCGATGCAGGTTCATCATTCACCAAGGGTGTGCGCGGGAATCTACGCGCGTCCTGGAAAGATTATAGCATGACGAATCGCGCGGCCGAACCGTTGCCCCTTCAGGCGCTGGTGGAGAGTATATTATTCGTCGCCACCGACCCGGTTCCCGTTCCGGTCCTGGCGACGGTGCTTGATGTGAAGACCGAACTGGTGGAAGATGCGTTGAAGACGCTGGGCGAGGAATATTGGAAGCGCGGATTGCAAATACTGCGCATGGGAGACCGGGTCCACATCACCACGTCCCCGCGTGCCGCGCAGTGGGTGGAAAAATTCCTCGGCATCGAACACACCTTTGGGTTGAGCCGGGCCGCACTCGAAACGCTTGCCATCCTCGCCTACAAACAACCTCTTACCCGGCCGCAGATGGACGCCATCCGCGGTGTGAATTGCGACAGCGTGATCGAAAACCTGATCGCCAAAGACCTGGTGGAAGAAATCGGCCGAACCGAGGGACCCGGCCGTCCGATTCTGTATGGAACGACCGAAGCCTTCCTGCGGCACTTCGGACTCGGTTCGGTAGCCGATTTGCCCGCGCTGGAGTTGGACGAGCCGTCGGAAGACGATAGGGTTGCTCCCGAACCGCCAGCCCCCCTTCTGAAAGAATGACGCCATGACCAGCGAACGGTTGCAGAAGATCCTGGCTGCGGCCGGATTGGGTTCACGCCGAAGCTGCGAACGGCTGATCGAAGAAGGCCGCGTGGAAGTGAACGGCTCCCGCGCACAGCTTGGCAGTTCCGCCGACCCGGCGGTCGACCGGATCCGCGTCGACGGTTCGCCGCTTCCCGCGCGCCCCAAGCCCCGCACCTTCGCCCTTCATAAACCGCGCGGCATTGTCTCCTCGCTGGCCGCACAGGGGGAACGCGCCACCGTTCGCGACCTGCTGCCCCTGACGGGGCGTTTCTATCCCATCGGGCGGCTGGATATGGACAGCGAAGGCTTGATCCTGCTGACCAACGATGGGGACCTGGCGCAGCGGATTTCCCACCCGAGCTTCGAAGTCGAAAAAGAATACCTGGTCCTCCTCGCCCGGCGACCGACCGACGAGCAGTTGGCGATCTGGAAGCGGGGGGTTGTTCTGGAAGACGGATTCCAGACCGCGCCCATGGCGGTCAAATTCCAGAGCACGTTCGGACGCGGCGCCTGGGTGCGGATCATCATGCATGAAGGCCGCAAGCACGAACTGCGTGATATCGGCCGTACGATCGGCCTCCCGGTCGTGAGAATCATCCGCCAGCGGATCGGCGGCTTCACGCTCGGCGATCTAAAACCCGGCGCATACCGCGAACTCACCGAGAACGAAACCGAGTCGCTCCAAACGTTCCCGGATGCCAGGAGAGAAGCCGGGTACGCGAAAGCCGCGCCGCGCGGGAAGCCCGGGTTCCGAAAACAAAGAGCCAAATCGCCTCAAGCGTTTCCCGGTACAAAGAAAAAGGGCGGGACCGGTAAAACCGCGCCCCGCGGAAAACCCGGAGTACACAAGCAAGGAACCGAGTCTCCTCGAACGTTTCCCGATAAAAAGAAAAAGGGCGGGTTTGGAAAAGCCGCACCCCGCGGGAAGCCCGGATTCCGCTCCGCGAAACGAAAAATCCGCAAAGGATAAATTATGGAACATATCCCCGAATCCGCATCCGGATTTGACAGGCCGGTGCTGGGCCGCAATACCATCCGCTGGGAACAGCTTCTGTGGATCGTTTTAATCGCTGCGGCGTTTGTTTCCCGGTTCGCAATGCTTGACCCGCGGGTGATCAGCCATGATGAAGGCCAGCACGTACAAATGGCCTGGGCCCTCTACCGCGGAGAGGGGTATACGCCGAATCCGATGACGCACGGCCCGTTCCAGATCATCGCCGTGGCGTTTTCCTACTTCCTGTTTGGCGCAAGCGATTTTGCATCGCGAGTCCCCGCCGCGCTGTTCGGCGTGGCGGCGGTTGCGCTGCTCTATTATTTCCGGCGCTGGCTGGGGCGGACCGGGGCGCTGGCCGCCGGTGTCCTGATGCTTATCTCCCCGTATATGCTGTATTACTCGCGCTACGTGCGCAACGAGGCGTTCGTCGTGGTATGGGGATTGCTTATGTTTCTTGCCGTCGGACGCTACCTCGAAACCCGGGCACCCCGCTGGCTTTATCTGCTGGCGGCCGCCACCGCACTGCATTACGCCACCAAGGAGACAGGTTACATCTATGTCGCCCTGGCGGTTCTCTTCCTGTTCGGGTTGATACAGGTCCAGCTGTACATTCACTGCTGGGAAAATGCCGACCGCCGGATGCGGTACTTTTCCCTGACAACCTTGGCTTTTTTTCTCGCGGCGGGCGGATTGGGCCTCATCGTCTTCGGCAGGGCCGATTTGATTGACGCCGCGCGCCAGGCGGGTGTCGTCGCCGCACCGGAAGAGATGATCCATACAGATATATGGATCAGCCACCCGGCAGTCATCCTCGGGGTGGTGCTCCTGTTGCTGGCGATTGCGGCATTGGTTTTCGGTATCCGGGCGCTGATCAAGGAATTCGGTCTGGCCGCACTCCGGGATAAGTTCCCGGCCGTGGATCTGCTGGTGGTAATGACAACCACACTGCTGCCGCAGCTGGCTGCGCTGCCGATGGCATTATTCAATCTCAATCCATTCGACGGGGATCCCTACGAGAAGATTAAGGATGTCAACTACATTCTCGCGGCGGCGGGCTGCCTGATTACGGTTGTGGTGCCGGCGGCTATCGTGGGGTTGGTGTGGAATAAGAAGCTTTGGTCGATGTATGCCGGGATATTTTTCGGCATGTACATCCTGCTCTTTTCGGTCTGCTTTACGAATTTCATCGGGGTGGTGATGGGGCTGGTCGCGGCGGTGAATTACTGGATGGCTCAGCAGGAAGTCCAGCGCGGCTCCCAACCCTGGTATTACTATCTCGCAATCCAGATTCCCATCTATGAATATTTGCCGGCGCTGCTCGCGCTTTCGGCGCCGGGTGTGGCGCTTTGGCTGCGGCGCCGGTCCGGTGTGTCCGTGGAGCCGCCATTGCCGGAGGACGGGCAGACGCCCGGGCCCGGACCGGTGGTGGCGTCGTTTGTGCTATCTCCGATGCTTTGGATGATCGGATATTGGTGCATTACGGCGTTCGCGGCGTTTACCGTCGCCGGTGAAAAGATGCCGTGGTTGACCGTTCACATCACATTTCCCTTACTCCTGATCGGCGGGTGGGTTATCGGCAGGGTGGTGGATCATGTGGATTGGCCGTCCGTCCTTGCTTCACCGCGCTGGGTCGGCGTTCTGATCGGTCCTGGCATACTGGTCGCTGCGCTTATCGCAGCGGGAAAGATATTGGGCGGACCCCGCCCGTTTTCCGGCAACAGCCTGGAGGCGCTTTCGGCCACGGGCAATTTCGTATTTTACGCGATGCTCGCGGCGGCCGGTACGGTACTGCTCTGGCGGCTCTGGCGGGGAATGCCATCGGAGGTTATCGCGCGGATTTCCTTCCTCGGGACCGCCTTGGTCCTGGCGGTTTGCACGCTCCGCACCGCCTGGGCAGCGAGCTACATCCGATACGACGACGCAACGGAGTTCCTGGTGTACGCGCACGCGGCGAGCGGGGTGAAAACCGCGATCGCGCAGATCGAAGAGATTTCCCGTAAAACCCAGGACGATCTTGACCTGGTCGTCCCCTACGATCTCCGCTCCGGATGGCTGGTGCATTGGTATTTACGGGAATATCCAAACGCCTATAACTACGGCGAAGATCTGAACCGAACGCTTGTGGATGCGCCGGTCATTATTGTCGCGGATTATTACTGGTCGCAGGCTGACCGGTTATTCGCGGATACGCATTATTCCTTCACGTATATGCGAATGTGGTGGCCGATGATGGATTATTTTGATCTTACATGGGAGCGCGTGTGGAACGCCGCAAGCGATCCGGCCTACCGTTCCGCGCTCTGGCAGATTTGGTTCAACCGCGATTACACCGAATACGGACAAGTGACAGGGAAAGATTTCTCGCTTTCGAACTGGCCGTCGGGGGAGCGGATGCGGCTGTATGTACGCAAAGATCTGGCGACGGCCGTGTGGCAGTACGGTTCCGAGGCCTTCACGCCTCCTGTGGAGATGGATCCGTATGCCAACGCCGTCCGTACGGTCGATGCGGAAGCCATCTGGGGTCAGGCGGGAGTGGAACCGGGTTCGCTGCAGCGGCCGCGTGCGGTCGCGGTCGCGCCGGATGGGTCGGTATACGTCGCCGACACCGGCAACCACCGCATCGAGCATTTCAGCCCCGATGGAAATCTGCTTCACTTCTGGGGCGCGTTCAGCGGCCCGGACGCCGCGCAGGCTGCCGACGGAACGTTTAACGAACCATGGGGGCTCGCCGTCGATTCCAAGGGTTTGGTCTACGTCGCCGATACTTGGAACTTCCGGATTCAGAAATTCTCAGCCGATGGGGCTTTTCTTGCCGCATGGGGATCCACTACCCATGACGGTCCGGGCTACCAGTTCTATGGGCCGCGGGCGATCGCGATTGATTCCAAGGACCGGGTGTTCGTCGCCGATACCGGGAATAAACGCATCACTGTCTTCGATACAGAGGGCAATTACCTGATGGAGATCGGAGAGCCCGGATACGATTACGGGCAGTTCGACGAACCGGTCGGCTTGGGATTCGGCCCGGACGGCCGGTTATACGTTGCGGATACATGGAACCGGCGGATTCAGGTTTTCCAGGAGATACAGGGTGAGTTTGTCTATCTGACGGAGTGGGTGATCGACGGCTGGGAGGGCCAATCCACGGATACCAAGCCCTACCTGGCTGTATCCGGCGATGGCCGTGTGTGGGTGACCGATCCGGGGAATGCGCGTGTCCTGGTGTTTGATGCGGACGGCGGCTTCCTGTTCACCTTCGGTCAGTTCGGGGACGACCCCGCGTCCTTTGGCTTGCCGACCGGGATCGCCGCCGGACCCGAAGGGCGGATCTTCGTCACCGACACCGACAACCACCGGATCATGCTGTTTTCGGGATTGTAATGTTTTTGCAACACTATCATCACGGCATGCGCATATAGACCGACGCGGTCTCGCATTTTCCAGCAATGACGGTAGTTTTGCAATGCAAGACCGCGTAGGTCTACTGGGCTCCCGCCAGCTGGCCGCAGCCCGCAGCGATGTCCACCCCGCGGGCAAGCCGGACCGTACACGCCAGTCGTTCCTCTTCCAACACAGCCCTGAACGAGTCGATCCGCGCCGCTTGGGAAGGCGTGCCCTTGTATTTCCGCGTCGGATTAAGCGGAATAAGGTTGATGTGCACCAACGGTTTCTGCAGGGATTTGCGGATCCGGTCCGCCAAATGATGCGCCTGGGCGGTCGAGTCATTTACGCCGTCGATCAGCGCCCATTCAAAGGAAATCCGGCGGTTCGTCTCCTGGATGTACTCATCGCAGGCGGCGAAAAGATCCGCCAGCGGGTAAGTGCGGTTGATGGGTATCAGACGGCTGCGCAACGCATCATCGGCCGCATGCAGGGAGATCGCCAGGTTGACCTGGCTGTGTTCTTTTGTGAAACGCCGGATCCCGGGAATGATACCCACCGTCGAAACCGTCAGGCGCCGTGCGCCGAATCCAAAACCATCCGCCGCGGATAGTAGTTGGATCGCGGACCATACCGCGTCGTGGTTAAGGAAAGGTTCACCCATCCCCATCAGGACGATATTGGAAAGGTCATCGTCTTTGCCCTTTAGCATCCTTGCCAGGTAGAAGACCTGCGCGGCGATCTCGCCGCCGGTCAACGACCGCAGGAGACCCATCTGGCCGGTTGCACAAAAGGCACAGCCGACGGCGCATCCGGATTGGGTGGAAATGCATGCGGTTCGGCGCCGTTCATAGAGCATCAGGACTGTCTCCACCGGTGCGCCGTCGGGGAGCCGGAATAGGAATTTGCGGGTTTGCTTGTCGGTCGAGACGGCTTGCCGCTCCAATAGCAGCGGTTGGAAGAAAAAGCGGCGCCCGAGTTCGGCGCGCAGACCGCCCGGCAGATCCGTCATGCGCTCCGGGTCGTCCACCAATCCGCGGTAGAGATTTTTCCGGATTTGTTTGGCGCGAAACGGCGGTTCGCCCATTTCTTGGAGGGCCGATTGGAGGTCCGACAGCGAGAGGTCGTAAACACAGGGCAGGGACATGATAAGTATTTTCCCCCGCGATGGTATCACATCTCCTCTCGTCCACGAAGAACACGAATTGAAACCGGTAGGCGCGCGAAGGTATGATAGATAAAATCTTCGTGTTCTTCAGGTTTTTCTTCTTGGCCTTCGTGCGCTTCGCGGATGTCCCTGAAGTGGGATTGATAGACCGGCCCGGTTCCACGGAATGGGGATTCAAACGACCGGGATGGAATTCTCCCAACGGTCGCGCTCGATGGCCGATATCCATGCCAGGCAAAGAAACCCGAACATGCACACAAGCAGGATCAGAATCAGAGCCGGTTCGTGCACACCGAAGAAGTAATCGAGTGCCGGAATACCGGGCACCATGGACAGCCAGGAGATCAAACTGGCGCTGAAAAACCACGGCCACAGTTTTCCAAGGATTGGGCGAATGCCGCCCGGAGCATGCGGAAGCCTTTCCCGCGAAGCGGAATGGATGCGGGAAGCCGCCGCGGCGATGAGCATCCCAAAGACCGGTGGAAAGACGCCGCCTCCGGTCAGCAACAGGACGACGGAAAGCAGTGCAAGTATCCAGCCGCTGTGTTTGCGTTCCGCAAACCCGATTGACCACACGGCAAAGATCAGGGAAAAGCCAATCGCCAGGATGCCTGTGACGAGCAGATTGGGAACCAGGCTGATTGCCGGTTCGCCGTTGAGGCTGCGGAAGAAAGCCGAATCGGGCCACGACGGGAACATGATTCCGACGGGAGCGACGCTGCCCTGGAGGACTTCGCCGGTTCCGTGCTCGATCCCGGCCAGCCCCACCAGGATGCCGAAGGTTGAAATCATTATGCGTGTTGCGCTTTTCATTCTTCTCCTTTTATTTTTTCTGCGGATTGGAGTTGCCCGGCTAAGCCATGCGACCAGGCGCGGATCGCCTTCCAATCCCGCACGTCGCTGGCCGGCAGGCCGTGCAAAGGGCTGGCCGGCAAGCCGGCCAGCAGGCTGTCGGGGAACCGTAACTTCGCCGGATCGTATTTACCGCCAAACAGTTTTGGATTGGCCGGCTTAAACCAGGGGTACTTCTCCAACTCCTGATCGAGTTGGATGCGCACATCCTGCCATTCCTTCTCGTCCGAATGCGTCGGGCCGAGTGTAAAAAAGGCTGAAACCCGCCGGACCAGGGCTTCGTGGTGCCTGGCCAGAAAACGGGCAACGTCGCCGTGCCAGTGCCCGATGTAAAGCGGCGCGCCCAGAACTACCGCGCCGAATGGCTCGAGCGAGCGCACTTTCGACATGGGCTGGAGGTCGGCCGCAAGTCCGCTTTCACGGAGAGCGGCCGTGACGGCCACAGCAACCTCCCTGGTCGAGCCGTATTTCGATGCAAACGCCACAAGTACTTTTTCTTCCATTGGAATGCTCCTTTCGCGTCGCTCTTCCGGTTGTTCTTTCCGGCATATCGTAGCCTGAACCCGCGCATTTCGTCATCTATCCAAGGATAGAAAGCAGGATGGATTTTTATATCGGGGGAAGAAGAATCCCTGACAAACCGCTCCGTGGCTGCGCAGGTGTAGAATCGGCGGCGAGTATGGATACGCCGGCCTCACCTCTCCTCTTCACGAAGATATCCCTGCCGGCGGCGCGGCTGCGCATCCTTCCGCGACCGCGGCTTGTCGGACGGTTCATGCCGGAATCCGGCACCGGTTTGATCCTTGTCTGCGCTCCCGCCGGATACGGAAAAACCACACTCTTGGCGGAATGGGCCCGGTCCGAACGGCAAAAAGGAACCGCCGTCGCCTGGTACGCGCTCGATCCAAGCGACGATTCACCGGTTCTCTTCGGCTCCTACCTGGTCGCCAGCTTGATCCAAGCACTCGGTCCGAGATCCGAATTATCGCAACTCGCCCAGCTTCTGCGTTCCTCCCCGGAATTTGAACTGCAAAGGATTTTGCCAGCCCTTATTAATTCCCTCATATTAAGTGAGCGCGACTGCTTATTGATCCTCGACGACTATCAAATGATCGGTTCCCCCGTTATCCATACTGCGATGGCCTACCTCCTGGAGCACCGGCCGGAATCGCTGCGGCTCGCCCTTGGCAGCCGGTCGGACCCGCCACTCCCGCTGGCCCGGCTTCGCGCGGGGGGACAACTGCTTGAAGTGCGCGCCGATGGGCTTGGCTTCACGAAGGATGAAACGGCCCGGTTCCTTCAGGAGGTGATGCGGCTCGAACTTCCGGCGGAGTGGATTGCCATGCTTGCGGAACGCACCGAAGGCTGGATTGCGGGTTTGCAGCTGGCCGCGCTCTCCCTTTCGGGACGGTCCGACAAGGAACGTGTGATCGCTTCCTTCAGCGGGAGTCACCGTTTTCTTATGGAGTACCTGCTGGAAGAGGTATTCGTCCGCCAGTCCAGGGAGGTGCAGTCTTTTCTCCTGTCAACTTCCATCCTGGACCGGCTGACCGCGCCCTTGTGCGACGCCGTCATGGGTTACCCATCGGGCAGCGCGGTGATATTGGCGCGGCTGGATCAGGAAAATCTATTCGTCGTCGCGCTGGATGACGAAGCGTGTTGGTATCGATATCACCACCTCTTCCGTGACTTTCTGCAGGCCCGGTTAAACAAGACCCGGCCGGAGTCCGTCCCTGCACTGCACCGCGCCGCCGGCGAATGGTATTCCCGAGAGGGGTTCCTGCGCGAAGCGGTCCGGCATGCCCTGCAGACCCGGGATTGGGCGTACGCGGCGGCTCTGGTCGAGCAGCACGGGGCATCGCTGATGATGCGCGGCGAGGTATCGACCGTTTACGAGTGGAGCGCGGCCTTCCCGGAGAATGTGATGCTTGTCCATCCGACGATCTGCCTGTTCCAATGCAACGCGTTGCTGATCGGGCACCGGCGGCGGAACCGGCCGAGGATCGAGGAGCGATTGCGGCAAATCGAGCAGGCCGCGGACGGTATGGAGAACAAGCAGATTGGACGCATACTCATGGGGCAGGCCGCCACTACCCGCGCATACCTTGAGGCCACTACCCAGGAGCCGACAGCGGATCCGCGGCGGCAATTATTCCTTGCCCAAAAAGCGCTGGATCTTCTTTCCGAGGATGATCCCGCCCGCTCCGCGGTAGTGCTGACCATGGGATATGCGCACATGGCGCTGCTTGACGCGAACGCCGGCTTCCAGGCCATGGAACGGGCAAAGGAATTGTCGATTGCCTGCCGCAATTATTTGGGGTTCGTCGAAGCCGTCTTTCACCAATCCCGCCTGGTATACGAACAGGGAGAATTGCGGCGTGCGGAATCCATCTGCCGACAGGGACGAATCGCACTTGACGAAATATTGGTTTACCCCGATCAGGAATTCCCTGCGGCGGGATGCCTGGATATCGCGCTGGGGTGCATCCTGTTGGAACGGAACCAATTGGAGGAAGCAGAGCGAACTCTGCTTCACGGTCTGGAATTGATCGGGTGGGGGATGAACCCCTATTACCAGATGGCAGCCTGTGTCGGGCTCTTCCGTCTGCATGAGTTCCAAGGCCGTCCCACCGAAGCGTTGAATTACCTCTCCCGCTTGGAAGAATTTTGGCCGGATATCGACTTCTGTGCGCAGGGATTGCGAATTACGCATGCGATGCGCGGAACACCGGCCAACCCGGCCCTGCGGAAGGAAGCGGATCGGTGGACCCGGTCGTTCGACACACCGCTTGATGGGAGTGGGCCGTTGCCGGGGATGGGGCCGTTGGGAGCCGCGGAAGCATATTACCTGGCCTATATGGACCGGGTGCGTGTTGCGGTTGGTGCAGGCCGGGCCAGGGATGCGCTTGCCTACCTCGAACGGCAAATCGATCTGGCTTCAATCCACGGACTGGCGCACCGGGTGATCGAGCTCTCGCTATTGGAGGCTCAGGCTGCGGAATCGGAAGGGGATAGGCAGCGATGCTGGAGCGCTCTCGAGCGGGGATTGGGTATTGCTCAAGACGAAGGATATTTTCGCACCTTTGACCAAGGGTCTGAGCTTATCAGACTGTTGAAGGCGGCGGCCAACCGCGGAATCTGCCGGGAATATGTCGGGCGGATTTTAGCGGAGATCGCGGGGGTAAGCCCCCGACAGACCGGCGGTTCGCAGGTGAGAGGACCAACCCAAGCGGCGACCCGACCCAACCAGGGAACCACCGGCCAAATAATCAACCCGCTCAGTGACCGCGAACGGGAAGTGCTTTTCCTGATGGCGCGGGGCGTTTCGAACCAGGAGATTGCAGGGAAGCTGGTCATTACCGTCGGGACCGTCAAGAGCCACGTAAACCACATCCTCGAAAAGCTGAACGCGCACAACCGGACGGAAGCCGTCGCGCTGGCGCGGGATCAGGGTCTTCTGGATCTATAACCCCCTTTCCACCTTTTGGTGGATGACATTCCACCGGCATGTGATTATCGTGAATGCATGCTGGATTATGCCTGCCAACGCGCTGTGGAAGCCCTGAAGGAAACCCCAACGGCGATATTGGCCTCCGGCGGCCCCGCCGGTGTGCAGGCCGGCGAATATGCCTGCGAAGCCGCCGGACTGGACCTGTTCCTCCTGGTGCCGCGGACCTCCGACCACCTCTTCAACCTGGAATACGATTCTGCCGTTACTATGTTGACGCCCGGCTGGGAACTCAAAGGGACCGCGCAGATTGTCTCCGACCGCGCAACGGTTTCCGGTCTGGCGCTTTTAAAGAAATCCGGCGCGCAATATTGCGCGCTGGTGCGGGTTCGTCCCCGCCGGATACATATCCGCAGGGCGGGGGGCTGGGGCGGTGTGGAGACCATCGATTTGGAACCATAATGATTACACGGGATCGTTTCAAGGCTGCGACGTTCTCCGGCCGCCGCATATTTATTTTCTTCGTGCCCTTCGCGGATTCATTTCTGTGCGACTTCGCGGGTGATACAATTCCCGTCTGGTAAAAACTCCGTCCATCGAGGAGAGAGAATGGAAACGCTCTGGGATCACCGATACGCGCAGCGCACGCAGGCGATGACCAGTTCGGTCATCCGTGAGATTCTGAAAATCACCGCCCGGCCGGATGTGATTTCCTTCGCCGGCGGATTGCCGGCGCCCGAAATTTTCCCGGTCAAGGAATTCGCCGAAGCCTGCGATGTGGTGCTGAAGGAAAAACCCGCCGAGGCGCTGCAATACGGGCTCACCGAGGGCTATCTGCCGCTGCGCGAATTTCTCGCCCGGAAAACCGCCCGCGACGGCGTGACTGTCGAGACGAAAAACGTGATGATCACCACCGGCTCGCAGCAGGCCTTGGACCTGATCGGGAAAATATTCATCAACCCTGGGGATAAAATCCTCGTCGAATCACCGACGTACCTCGGCGCGCTGCAGGCCTGGAGCGCGTATGGCGCGGAATATATTGCGGTCCCGGTCGACGAGAACGGTATGCGTACCGACGAGTTGGAAGCGGCTCTGCGCGCCGGCCCCAAGCTGATTTACGTCCTGCCCAACTTCCAGAATCCCACCGGCGTGACTCTTTCCCTTGCGCGCCGCAAACGCCTGATCGAACTGGCCGATAAATACGGCGTACCGATCGTGGAAGATGATCCGTACGGCGCGCTCCGCTTCGAGGGCGGGCATATTTCATCGGTGGTCACGCTCGATGCGCAAATGCGCGGGATGTGCGCCGGATGCTATTCCGGCAATGTGATCTACCTCAGCACGTTTTCAAAAATCCTCGCCCCCGGGCTGCGCCTAGCGTGGGTGGTCGCGCCGCCGCAGGTCATCTTCCGCATGGCCCAGGCCAAGCAGGGAACGGATTTACACACCGCGACTTTCACCCAGATGGTCGCCTACCAGGTCGCGTTCGAAGGCTTCCTCGACCGGCACCTGGATGTCATCCGTAGCGTGTATCAACGGCGGCGCGACATTATGCTGGATTCCATGAAGAGCACTTTTCCTGAAGGCGTACATTGGACTCATCCCCAAGGCGGGCTGTTCCTTTGGGTGACGCTTCCGGAGTACATGAACGCGACGAAAATCCTCCAATCCGCGGTCGAGAACAAGGTTGCCTTTGTCCCCGGCAGCCCCTTCTATCCGACCGGCGGCGGCGAGAACACTTTACGCATGAATTATTCCAACGCCACCGACGATGGTATCCGTGAGGGGATGGCGCGGCTGGGGAAGACGCTGAAGCAGTTCATTACGTAGGGTGATCGTCATGCCTGCGTGTATCTGGCAGGCATGACGATAAGTAAAAACAATCAGGGGGGAAAATGAAAAGAGTAAAAAGACCGTGTGTATATGTTTTGGCAAGTGGGAAACACGGGTTTTTATACACTGGAGTCACTTGCGACCTGATTATTCGTGTCTGGCAACATAAAAACGGATTTGTCAATGGGTATACGAAGAGATATTCCATTCATGTACTTGTGTAATATGAAATTCATATAACCATGAAAATGGCGATTCTGCGCGAAAAGCAAATCAAGCGATGGAAAAGGAATTGGAGAATTCGATTGATAGAAAAAATCCAACCCAAGTTGGAATGACCTTTATTATGAGATCATGTAATGCAATGTCATCCCTGCGTGATTCTGGCAGGGATGACATTGCATTATTGGCATATCTGAATAGTCCTGGCGGGCATGACGGTATAAGAATCCCTGCCAAGATCACCCCCGCTTCGCAAGCATCCCCGCTCATAAACCAGAATCGAGCGGGGATGCTCCACGACGGCAGGCGCAGGGATGACGAAGTTTCCAAGTAAAGGAGTTGCTTATGTCCTCCTGGAACCCCGATCTCTATCTGCAATTCAAGGAAGAACGCACCCAGCCGGCGCGCGACCTGACCGCGCGAATCGCCGTGGAAAAACCGAAAGACATCGTCGATCTGGGATGCGGTCCAGGGAACAGCACCCAGGTGTTGCGGGACCGCTGGCCGGGCGCGAACATCCTTGGAGTGGATTATTCATACGAGATGATCGAAAAAGCAAATACAAGCTGCCCGAATGGACAATGGCTACGTGCCGATCTGCGGGATTGGAATCCGGAGGATTCCTGGAACATTGTTTTCTCCAACGCGACCCTGCAATGGATACCGGATCACCGGCGGTTGATCCCCAGGGTTTTTTCCCTGGTTCGCCCGGCGGGCGTTTTGGCGGTTCAATTGCCTGCCAACCAGGATGCTCCGCTGCACCGGGCGCTGCTGGAAGTCGCCCGGAGGAACGAATGGAAGGATTTAACCTCCGGTTGCGAGGATCTGATCACGTATCACGAGCCCGGGTTCTATTACGATATCCTCTCCGCGCTTTCACCGCGGGTCTTCCTGTGGAAGACCGCCTATTATCATGTCCTGCAGAATCACCAGGGGTTGATCGAATGGTATTCCAGCACGGGGATGAAAACGTATTTGGACCGGTTACCGGAGGAAAAACAAAAAGTATCCTTCCGCCGGCAAGTCCTGGAAGCGTGCCGCGCTTCCTACCCGGTTCAGAAGGATGGCCGGATCCTGTATCCGTTTGAACGGTTGTTTTTTCTCGCCTATACATAGCGCGCGGCGAATTAACCTTCCCCCATCACTCACTTCCCTCGAACAGGAATAAGCAATGCGGGAGTTTTTATTTTCCCGAGGACCCTTGCGGCCACACTGCGATTCCAAAACGCTGTCGAGCCCGCCTTCCCGTGGGTTGCCAGGACGATCAAATCATCCCGGCGGCGGTTCGTCAGCCCCGCCAGTTCGGCCGCCGGATCGCCCCGCAGGACTTCCCCGCTGACCGATATGCCGGCTTTCCCGATTCGCGCCTGCTGCGTTTGAAGATAGTCCCGGGCTCCGGCCTCGGTCAGCTCCAGCAGCGCCGCCGTCGAACCCGGCAGCAACCGGCCGGCGGCGGCCAATTCGCCGCCCAGCGTGCCCGGGGTGGGCACGACCATCGCCAGATGCAATGCCGCGCCGCATTTCAACGCGATTGCTTCCGCCATTGACTCGCCCCGCTTGTGTTCCGGATCGGCATCCACGGGAAGCAGAATCGAGCGGATGGCGTAGGGGGCATCCGGCGCCGGCGGTTCCTCCGGACGAAGCAGCAGTACGGGCGTGGGCCCGCGCGCAATCACCTGCTGGGCGATATTGCCGATCAGCCAATCCCGCGCTCCGCCGGATCCATGCGCGCACAGGATGATCAGGTCGATCTGAAGCTCGCGGGCATGGTCCACAATGCTCCGCGCGACATCACGCACGGCCGCCCCGTGCACGTGCCGTTTCACGGTCATTTCCTCGGGGAAATAGCGGGCTGCGGCTTCCTTCAAATATCTTTTGGCTTCCTGGGATTGGGTGAGATGGCGGAAGGAATGCACCCTGTCTCGGGCGTCTTTTTCAATAGCGTGGAAAAGCGTGACCGATGCGTCTTCCAACCGGGAAAAGTACGCCGCCGCAGGAAGGGCATTCTCCGCCAGGTCCGAGCCGTCCAGGGGAAGGAGCAACGATCCCATGGTCATGATGTTCCTCCGGCGAATAAGGCGTAAACCAGGTAGATATTCAGCGCAATGATCAATCCGGAGATCACCCAAGCGACGACCGACGTGATCCAATGATTGACCAGCACGCCCATATAGGATTTTTTCGCACTGAAGTAGGCCAGGGGCAAGATCGCAAACGGCAGGCCGAAACTGAGCATCACCTGCGAGATCACCAGCACCCGCGTCGGTTCCCACCCGGCGAGGATTACCACCAGCGAAGGCCCCATCGTCGCCAACCGGCGGACCCAGGGCGCGATCCGGCGGTGGATGAATCCCTGCATGATGACCTGCCCGGCCATCGTGCCCACCGACGAGGAGGAGAGTCCGGCGGCCAGAAGTGAAAGCGCGAATATCACGCTGGCGGCGGATCCCAGCAGCGGCTCCAAAGTCCGGTAGGCTTCCTCCAGCGTCCCGACGTCGGTCATTCCGGTTTTATGGAAGGTGGCGGCCGCCATGATCAGCATGGCGGCGTTGATCAGGCCGGCCATGCCCATCGCAATCAGCACGTCAATTCGTTCGAAGAGGTAAAGCCGGCGCAGCTGGGCCGGCTCCTTCACCGCAATTCGCCCCTGGGTGAGCGCCGAATGCAGGAAGATCGCGTGCGGCATTACCGTGGCCCCGAGGATTCCCGCCGCGAGCAGGATGCTTTCCGGTCCAGCAAATTGGGGAGTTACGGAATGCAGCAGCACATCGCCCCAATCCGGACGGTCCAGTACGGTCTCCACCAGGTAGCATACGGCGATCACGCCCACCAAGGCGCTGATCACCGCTTCCAGCGGCCGGAACCCGTACCGTTCCAATCCCAGGATGATGACCGTCACCGCAGCGGTGATAAGGGCGGCCAGCCAAAGCGGTATCCCCAGCAGCAGGTTGAATCCGACCGCCGCGCCGACAAACTCCGCCAGATCGGTCGCCATGGCGACGATTTCCATCAGCACCCATAATGCGATGACGACGGGACGGGGGAAGGCCTCGCGGCACAGTTCGGCCAGATTCTTTCCGGTGGCAATCCCGAGCTTGGCGGAGAGGGTCTGAACGACCATCGCCATCAGGTTGCTGGCCACCACCACCCAGAGCAGCGTATATCCGAATTGGGCGCCTCCCTGGAGGTTGGCCGCGAAGTTCCCCGGGTCCATGTATGCCACGCTGGCGATAAACGCGGGCCCGAGAAACGGCAGCAAACGGCCCAGGATATTCTTCCGGCTGCTTCCCGAAAGCACATCCGCTGCGTTTTTTCGCGTACCGGTGTCGGTCATGCGGTTGTCGGACATGCCATGGATTATATTTCCAATTTGTTTTCCGGGCCTGCAGCCGGCCGCTGCCGGCCGGGGCAAGCCGGAAACGGCGCGGGAGAACAACATTCCACGGTTACCGATCGACGAATTTAACCAAAAACAAGCTCCGGCCGTAATTAGGCCGGAGCTTTTCATTTACGCAGGGTGCTTAAAACGCGGAAGATTTCATTATGTCGCACCCGGAGCTTGCCCTTCTAAAAGCGCGTCAATAGATACCCAATGGCAAAACCGAACAGGAGACTACAGGCGGCGAAAGGCAGGAAGGGCCGCGTTTTCAGCAATCCTTCGAGCATGAACTCCGTTGTCTGCAGCGTGCGGAGCGCGGTTACCAGGCATAGCTTTTGAATTATGTACATGGCGAATCCCTCCTACTTGGAAGTGCTGATGCGCACGACCCGGCCGTTTTCATCCGCAACAACACGCACCACGCGCGCCATCGGACCGGCGGGAGTCTGGACCCGGGCTTTATAGATCAGCGTGCAGCGTTTTTCGCCGGACGTGATCGACGGGCGCACACCGCGCATTTCCGGATACTCACGGAATACGCGCTGACTGATTTTCTCGACGGCGGAACTCTCAATTGACATGGCGGCCTCCTACCGACCGAGCTTACGCGGCCGTGTGGAATGAGCGGGCGGACGGCTGCGGTTCACTTGGGCGGATACGGCGCCGCAGAAACGCCGGGATCTCCAGATCCTCGCCGGCACAAATCGCCTCCGGATTCTCATCTTCTTCGACAATTGTACTGGCCAGCGGTTGATCGGCGTCCGAGCGGGAAGCGACGGGTGCGGAAGGGACGATAGGCCGCGAGAGATTCGGCGAACGCGCGGGAGTCTGCTGCAGGAGCTGTGCGATCGGCCGGCGGGAGATGGGGGCGGGTGGTTCCACCGCGAGGCGCGACGCCGGAAAAGCAACGGGCGCCGGCTGACCTTCCGGTTGGGTGTGCTTAAGCAGAATGTGCGACGCTCCGGAAATCACGCTGTTGAGCGGTTGCCCGCCGACTCCGGTGGCGACGATAATCGCCTGAACCCGGCCCTTCATCGCCGGGTCGATCGCCGCGCCGAAGAAAACTTCGGCGTTCGCGGCATCGGCCGCCGCTTCCTGCATCGCGCGGTTTAATTCGGCCAGCTCCATATCCTCTCCGCCGGTGAAATGGACGAGCAATCCGGCGGCCGTCTCGAGCGAGCCTATCTCCAGCATCGGATTATGCAGCGCGGAACGTACGGCCAGGATCGCCTTATCGGGCCCGGTTCCGTGGCCCACCGCCAGGCAGGACCCGCCGGCCAGTTGCATCAGCGACCGGACGTGTGAGAAATCGACGTTGACCAGCCCCGGCCGGGTGATGAGTTCGGCGATGGCCTGCACGCCCTGGCGCAGGACGTCGTCCGCCAGGCGCAGCGCCACGTCGAAGGTCGTTTGTTTGGGTGCCACTTCCAGCAACCGGTCGTTGGGGATGGTGATCAGCGTATTGCAGAAGGGGCGCATGCCTTCAATGCCCTCCTGCGCGGATTGCATCCGGCGCTTGCCTTCGAATGAGAAGGGCAGCGTCACGATGGCGACGACGATCGCGCCTTGGGAGCGGGCGATCTCCGCCGCGATCGGAATCGCGCCGGTTCCGGTGCCTCCGCCCATGCCGGCGGTGAGGAAGACCATGTCCGCATGCTGCATCGCTTCCGCCAGTTCGCGCGAGCTTTCTTCGGCGGCGGCGCGCCCCACAGCCGGGTCACCGCCGGCGCCCAAGCCGCGCGTGGTGCGCGGCCCGAGTGCCACCTGGTGTTCGGAAAGCGAACTGCGCAGCGCCTGATGATCGGTGTTGCAGGCGATGAATTCCACGCCGCTCACGCCGAATTCGATCATCCGGTTGACAGCGTTGGATCCGCCGCCGCCCAATCCAACCACCTTGATTACGGTCTGCGGCTGGGGAGCGATCGGCATCTCGGAATTCTCAGATTCGTTGGGATATAACATGGCGGTCTCCTCTCACATACGTTCGGCGGCAAGGTGATCCACTTGGCAGCCGCTGTCGCGAAGCTTGAGTGCGGTTACCGTGGAGGGGGCGCTGCCGAGAATGGTTACTTTTTCCGCCTGGCAGGCTTCGTCGATCGAAAATCCGCAGGCGGGTTGAAATGCCATCAGGTAATGGCGCAGGGATTCCCAGGTATAAGCGGATAACGATCCCGGATCCTGCGGTAATAACAGGTAGTGGCGCAGGGTTTTCCGCATTCCCTGGGAAGGGTGCAGATTCTTTGCCAATGCGCGGCGCTTGAGAGAATCCACGATCGGAAGCGTGGTGCCATCGTTTCGGAACCAGGCTTCTGCGGCTTCAGGAGTTCCATCTTCCGCCGCCAGCAGCCGGAAACACAGACAAAGCACCGGCGCAGTGAAACGCGCGCCGGCGGCGATCTGAACGACCTGCAGGTTGATTTCGTCATGGCGAATAGGATCCACTGCCGGATAGTCCACGTCCGTCAGATCGCCAACCGTAGCCCCGGCCCGCAGCCCGATCATCGGCAGACTCATCCCGAGACTGCGGCGCACGATGTCATCCACCCAGGTATACCCCTGAAAACCGAGATGATCCTGTGAACCGGGCGGGGTGAGGTATGGCCGGGTTTCCGGCCAGCGGGCTGAACCGCCGGCGCCCCAATCCAAAGGACGATTGCGGGCGGAAAAATCCACGCTGAGGACCAGCCGGCGCGCCAATTCGCTTTTCCCGCTCCGGTCCAATCCGGTCAGGAAGGCTTCGAGGAATGCCAGGCTCCAGTAATTACCCTCCGGATCAAGCATTGGGAGAACGGGGATCATTCCTTCCGCAAGGATGCTCTCCGCAACCGGTGGGAAGATAGTTAAAAATCGATCAACTGGAGAAATGCTCGGCGTGTCATCATTCGCCCAGGATGAATTCAGGTTCGGAGCCGGAAATGGAGCGATAAATTTGACGCCGGCCCGGCAGTAGGATCGGAAGATGGACCCGGTCACTCCCGTCATCTGTCGGATCGGTTCACGGTCGAGCAGCAGAACGGGGTCGATGCCGGCTTCCGTCAGCTGCCGGAGGAAATCTTCGGGAATGGCTTGGGAAAGCGATCCGGAGAGGGCGATCCAGCGAATATCCATAGATTGCAATTCAGGAATCCATAACTCCAGATCCTTGGACCGGTAATGCCGGTCGTCAGGAAAGTAGTGGATCCCCAATCTGGAAGGCGTTTTCCTGGTAGTCATGGTGTATATCCTGCCTATTTCAGTGCAACAAACGTGCCAATTCAGTTTTGTCACCTTTTTTTTAGTGCATTTCCATGCGACCGGTTATTAAATTGGCCTTCCTTTTTCAATCGCTTTACTGAAAAAAGCTTCTAAAAAATTATAGTGAAGGATTCCTGGAGGATAAGAATCGTCAACGATGAATATGCGGGTCTTATAGAAGATTTCCTTTGACAAGCCTGAAAATCGCGGGTATTATTTGCAAATCTATGGGGGAGATGGATATTTGCTCTCATTGAAACTCAGGTTAATAAACGAAAAGGAGGGTTAAGATGGGTTCGAAGAAAGCCGTTTTTGCAGCGGGCTTGGTACTTTTTGCCGCATCTTTGGCCTGTACAAATCCCATCATGATTTATTTTTCAACCCAAACAGCCGTGATGCAGACGGCCACCGCGACAATGTGGACGCCGACACCGACCAATACGCCGACCATAACGCCTTCTCCGACCTCCACAAACACCCCGACAGCAACCTTCACCCCGACGCCGGATCCACGGTATTACTATGAAACCGACGGCCGGGTGGATTTCTCCTATATCCCGCCCGAGCGATGGAAAAAAATGAATATTGATGGAACCGATCTGCGCGGCTGGAGCGGACCCGGAAACACCGAACTCGGCTTCTTCGATATGCAATGGGAAGATTCGGCCGAGGAGGCGGCATTCGACATGGCGTCGTCATTTGAGGCGTTTTTTGACAACTATGAAGTCCAGGATGACGGCGTTCTGGATCTGGAATCCGGCGTGGATAACGCCTGGGTCTCCTTCAGCGCATCCATGGAGGGGTTCGAAATCTACATCACCATGTACTTCTTCGTTGATGGAGACAATACCGCCGTGTATGGAATGTACTTCCGGACGCCCGGCGAGGATGAAGATCAGGATGAGGTCGTCCTCGAAAGCATGCGCACCTTCCGGTTCGACGAATAGGGAATCTCTGGCGGTTTCTTCGGCGATGGTCTACGCAATCACGGGATGAAAGCCCTGTGGAAAAGGAGCCATGATGGCACGAAAAGGACCGGTCGCATTTGTCATCGCGTTGTTCGGGTTGATTTCGATTTCCTGCACCAATCCTATTATGATCTATTTTTCCACCCAGACCGCGGTGATGGAAACGGCGACCGCGACGATGTGGACACTAACGCCGACGTTTACCCCGACGCCCACTTTCACTCCGACGAATACGCCGACCAACACGCCGACCAACACCCCCACTTTCACCCCCACACCGAAATTCCTCTTTATGGATGATTTCGAAGATCCTGACGGCGGTTGGTATGAGGGGGAAGACGACTATGCGTTGGCTGAGTATACCGACGGCGGATACCGGGTTATGAACAAGAAGCCGAACATGTTTGTTTTTACCCTCGTTCCGACGGGCGATTATTTTTCAGATGTCCGGATAGAGGTCGAAGGAACGAAGATCGGCGGCCCCGATGACAGCCAAATGGGGATTATTGCCCGATATCAGGACGACGACAACTACTATGTCTTCATGATTTCTGACGATGGGTATGGGATCATCTTCAAATACGAAGATGGAGAGCTCGTTACGCTTTCCGGCAAACACGAGACGCGCGTGAGAGGGATCAACTCAAATGAGCTCAATCAGATCGCCGCTGTGTGTGATGGGGAGGAACTTGAACTCTGGGTGAACGGAGAATTTGCTCTTGGCGCAACCGACTCAGCTTTCGATGACGGCGAGGTCGCCCTGGTAGTCGGAAATTACGACGTCGGCAAAGGGGATTACCTGTTTGACAATTTCATAATCCTTCCGATGTAGTTTGTCCCGAATAGGGAGAATTAATGGGCGCCCAAACTCGGGCGCCCTTTTTTTATTATTTGGCCGCAGGGAAAGGAATACCCCTCCGCTTATTTCGCGTTATTTTCTACGATCACCATCCCGGATACCGCGCAGGTGTGCATCATCTGGATACCGTGATCTTGACAATTTGGCCGGATGCGTCCACGCTGATCTTGGCGTACTGGGTGATCGACTGTCCGTGGGCTTCGGTCTTACGGTCGAGTGCCACAACCCAGGCCGGGGACCGCGGCGCAGCCTGCGGCTTTCGTCCGCGCACGGAGGACTGACCGGATTTTTCATCCGGTGCTTCGAGGGGGCGCGGATGCAAATAGCGCATCCGGCTTTCGCTCATCCCGGGCAGATAGCGTTCCATCGCCTCCTTCAACGAGCTTTGCACCTTGGCCGACGGCGCCGAGCCGTTCTCCATCAGGTCATCCTTTGCGAAGAGAGTCCGTATTTGGGCCGGCGGTTTCCGCCAGCGGAGGATGCCCTGCTTGGAAAATTTTGCCGACCCGGGTTCGGAAACGTACAGCGGATCTCCCAGAAGGATGAAGGAGGCCAGAGTTTTTTGATCCTCCGGATCGAGGAATCCCTGGCGCCGGTTCATTTCCTCGGCGAAGGCGAGCTTCGCCAATCGCAGCGATTCTCCGGCCGGGATGCCCGACTGGCAGTTCTGCAGGAACAGCCGGCCCAGCAGGTCGGCCGCGATAAGCGGGGCGGCGGCGGCGCCGTAACTGATCTTGGTTGACCCGGCAAGCGCGCGGGTTCCGGCGGCCAGGAAGGCAAGCGAAACCGCATCCCCCGCACCTTTTTGCAGTATGTTCGCCCCATAGCAGGCTTCGGAAAACACCACGACCGGTGCTTTCCCGGCATTGGATACCTTGCCCGGGTTAAGTACGATCGGGAATTCCACGTCCACCGGGCTCTTTGTCTTCGCTTCCCGCTGTCCCAACCACTGCGGCCCGTTTTCCAATCCGTGAAGGTTGAAATAGGAATACTTTGGAAGGGTTAGAAATTCACCAGGCAGGGAACCGCTGTTTGCAGGAGGCGCGACCAGCATCGAAGACGAGGAGGCAATCGGCCGAAATACCTCCACCGAGGCTTTCTTCCAAACGGCGGCGGTGCAGGCGGACCCGGTCCGGAATCGCGCGGCTCCCGGGCGGAGCAGACGGCGGACAATCGCGAACAGTGTTTGCGCAAGCGTTGATCTTGTCAGCGTGGAAGGTTCCACCATTTTCCGCAACAGTCCGAGTAAAAACGCCGCCTGCGGATCCGAAGGAGTGGGGAGCCGGCCGACCGGCCATTCGGGAACAAAGTAATTTTCGTCGCGTGACGCGTATGGATTATCGGAAGGCACATCCGGGTCGTCGTCATCCGTCGGATTCGGAAGCCGGTGGAAGGGAATGACCTCATGCCCTCCCACAATCTGCAGCGCGCCGATCATCTCTCCTTTTTTCCCAATGGCCAAGTCGATCCCGGCTACAAGCGTTTTCACCTGCCAGGCATTTGCGGGATCCACCGGATTCAAGCCGAAAGGTTTTAATGATTCGGCATTATCAACATCCACCAGATGCGCAGACCAGCCGTTCAGGGCGCGTTTGCTGCGGAGAACATCCTGAAAGGCCTGATCGATTTTCGGGAGAACCTCCGGACCGTAGATTGAAGAGAGCCGTTTCCGGCTTGTCAGCAATATGTACGCCGGCCGGCGGACATCCTTTTCCAGGACGGATTTACGCATACGCAGCCGCACGGCAACCTGGTTCAACTCGCGTCGCAGATCCTCCAGATCCGATTCCGGTTCCGGTTCGCGCACAGGCTCCGTTGCGCGAACCGGTTCGACGGCGGATGTTTTTGGTGCTGTCGGCCGGTGGGCGGCGGTGTGTTTATCGTCGGAAGTATCCGACGGACCGGTGAAAACTTCTCCCGGGATCGGCGCGATCACAGTCGCATTGACCATCGGCGATCCGGCCGGATCCCGCGAGTCGAAATCCGGGAATCGCAGAACCGGAATATCCTCCGGCAGGTTGGGAGCCTCCGGCAGAGCGGGCGGGGCGGTCAGGCGATTCCACCCGGCGGCGGCGGCCACCTCCGCCGGCAAGGCGGTCGTGAGTGCCACCACCATCTTCGACGGCCACAGGGAACGATAAGGATTAAGCGCGCCCAAATACCGTTCGGCGACTTCACCGGCGGGATCGCCGACCGTTACGGCGTGCAGTAACTCGACTCCCTCGGCGTTCCGGCCGGAAGCGAACGAGGATTGCGCCATCAGCAGCAGGAAAGCGGTGCAACCCGGCCAAGTGAAGCAGTATTCCCGACCGGCCGAGAGGACAACGGCATGCTCCGACAACCGCCAAAGGGATTTCAGGTGCACCAGCGCGGCCAGCGGCTGATCCGGAGCGGCACGCAGAACGGTTTCGGCGGCAAGCCGCGCTTCCTGCCAGCGGCCGGATTGCAGCAGGCGCATGGCGGCCTGCAGAGGATCCGCCCATTCGGGAAGCCTAACAGTCGATTCCGAAAAGGCCTCCATGGCATGCAGGCAGCCGTCGGCCGCGGAAGCCTCCGCGGCCCGTCCCGTACGGCGGAGCATCGTGGAGAGTATCTGGTAGGGACGTTCGGCTTCCGGATCGGCCTGGCTGACCAGCGCCAGGTGCTGAGAGGCGGGATCGTATTCTCCGGAAAGGATACAGGCGTCAGCCAGCCGGGCGCGGACGCGGAAATCGCCGGGCCACCGGGCGAGCCATTCCAGGCATGCACGTTTGGCGTATTCCAAGCCCGATGAGTTCTTCTTGGGCGAGGAGGCCAGGGAAAGTGCGGCGTCAACAGCGGCAAGAAAAAGTGAGCGTTCCACAGGTCACCTCGCATCCGCGGATTGCGGCGTTATGCCGTACACCAGGCTGAGGGCCATCACGCCGGAAAGCAGCTTGTGCGCGGCCAGGTTCTGGGGTTCAATCTGCACGGCCTTGCGCAACGCACTGGCCGCATCGGAATACGCGCGCAGATTTTTATGCACCACGCCCATCCGGTAGTGCACTTCCGCGTTCTCCGGTGACAGAGTCAGCGCGGCGCGGTAGGCATCCAGCGCCAGGTCCCAGCGCTGTTCGGCTTCGTACGTCAGCCCGCATTCCAGCGCGGTCCGGACATCCCGGGGGGAGATTTCACGGGCGCGGGTGAGGGCGGAAAGCGATTGATCCAACTGGCCCATCTTGCGGGAAATTCTCCCGAGCAGGATCCAATGCGCGGTATTACGCGGGGCGAGTTCGGCCGCTTTCTGGCCGGCGCGCAACGCATCCTCCAGCCGGCCGCATGCCATTAGCGCCTCAGCCAACCGGTGATGGGCTTCGTCGTTTTCCGGATGGGCCTCGAGGAGTGCCTGCATTGCGGCGGAGGAACGAACCGCCGCGCCGGTCGCCGTCCACAGGCGGGCCAGGCGGAGCGCCGGCAGAACCGGATCGCTCATTTCCGATGCGGCGTGGTCCAAGTGACGGATCGCTTCCGGCAGCCTGCCTTCGGCTTCTTCCACTTCAGCCAGCACCAGCCGGGCTTCCGGCGGATGCCCTTCGCCGTCAAGGATCGCTTTGGCGATCGTCCGGGCTTCCCCACGACGGCCGAGTGCCAGCGCCGCACGGGCCTTGCCCAACTGCCAAGCGGCGGGGATGGCCGAACCGGCCTTCTCCTGTGCCAGACGAAAAGCTTCGTAGGCTTCCGAGGACCGGCCGGATTCGATGGCGGCCTTTCCGATTTCGGCCTGGAGTTCACCATTGGAGTCCGGCAGGATGGATGCCGCCTTGCGGAAATGCGCCAGCGCGGTCTGCGGATCGCCATCGCGCATGAGGGCATGCGCGAAATGGCGATGGTATCCGCCGTTCTGCGGATCGAGCTCGGCCGCGCGCTGCAGGCAGGACAGGGCGGCGGCGCGGTTATCTGCATCCTCATTCCATGTCCCGAGCGTGTGCTGCCAGGCGGCCGTGTCCGGAGCGAGACGCACCGCTTCAAGCATGTGATCCATGGCTTCCTCACGACGGCCGAGTTCGGCCAGGATCGCGGCCGTGACGGCGTGCGGAAGCGCGCGGCGGGGGGCGAACCGGACTGCTTGCTGCAAAGAAGCCAGTGCGGATTCGGGACGGCCCGCCTTCCATTCGCAAATGCCGGCCAGCGTACGGCCGGTTTCTTTCTCCGGTTGGAGGTTGACCGCGGTCTGCGCGGCTTTACGGGCGCGTTCGGGATCGCCGGCGCGCAGCCAAGCCTGAGCGAGGGCGGCGGCGGCCTCGGGGGAAGCATTCTCCTGGTTCAACTGCTCGAGGCGGGTTATCGTCTCCGGGTCGGGCTGGGTAAAAACCAGTGCGGCGCGCGCGTAGAGCGATTGAAGCATCTCTTCCGCGGCCCCAAGGCCGGCGGCGCGGGCGAGTGCTGCACGCGCCGCTTCGCCGTCGCCAAGCGCGGCATGCGTCCCGCCGGCACCGGCCAGCTGGACCCGGTGTTGGGATTCCGCCTTCAGTATCAATGCCTGAGCCAGCAGGATATGCGCTTCCGTATTGTCCGCAGCGGATCCGCATAAGGATTCAAGGCAGCGAACCGCCGTGGAATAATTTTCCATGACCATAGCGGCACGCCCGGTTAACCCGAGTGCTTCCGTGGATTCCGCGCTTAATTCGACGGCTTTGGAAAGGGCGGAATCGGCCGCGCTTTCCATTGCTTCCGACGACTGATCCTTTCGGGCCGCTTCATCGGATTGCAGAGCCAACGATTGCGCGAGTAAGGCCCAGCCGCGCGCATCCGCCGGAAAGGACGTTACGGCCTGGTTGCAGGCGTCGATGGCCTTGGGCAGATCCCCTTTTTCGAGGGCTATTCTTGCCTGGAGGATTAAACTTTCGATGGAGGCGGATTCGGCCGACATACCGGCATCCTTCCACCGGTCCGCTTTCTCAAGGTCGCCGGCCCGGAAGGCGGTCTTGGCGGCCTCGATCGCCAAACCGGTGTCAGCGGGATCCAGCGCCACCAATTGTTCGTAATGGGGAAGCGCTTCGCGAATCAAACCCATCGACGCAAGCCCGGAGGCCAGGCGCCGGACAAGCGTCGAATTCTTTGCATCGATCCGGACCGCCTTTTTAAGGAATGCCAGCGCGGCGGATTTTCTGCCATCGGCCCACAGGGATTCCGCGGCGGAAGCCAGGTGGCCGGATTGATCCGGTTCCACTTCGCTCGCCCGCCGGAAGATTTTAAAAGCCTGGGCGTGCATCCCGGATTGACTCAGTGCGTTTCCCAGGCCGGTCAGCAGCGGGACGGAGGAAGGATTCTGCTCAAGCGCTTTTTCCAGCACGGTTGCGGTTTCGGCGTACTCCTTGAGCGAGGAGAGCAAGTGTCCGGCGCGCAGGGCTATCTTGGTGTTTCCCGCTCCGGCGATTTGCAGCGCACGCGCCATTTCCGACCGGGCGCCCGCGCTGTCGCCGGATTGCATGTGGATTTCCGCCAGCCGCATCGGCAGCTCGGGATTGGCAGGATCGAGTTCAGATGCCTGACGCAGCAACCCGACGGCTTCCTCGTTTCGGCCCAAGGCCAGCAGCGAAGCGGCAAGCCCGGAGAGTGCAGGCGTATGATCCACTTTTTCGGAGAGGATCTTGCGAAAAACGTCCTGGGCGTCCTCGTGCAATCCGGATGCCGCATAGGCCTCTCCCAGCCGTACGCGGATGCCGAGATCCGGTTTGGAAATCTGAACCGCCGATTGCAAATTGCTAATCGCCGTCGGGAAATCACCGGAGCGGAGCATCGCCTCTGCCAGCCCCAGATGGGCATCCGCCTTCTGGTCGGCTGTCAGATTCTCAACCGCTTGAAGAAGAGTTCCAAAGAGCGCGGCGGCATCGGAAAGCCGGCCGGCAAGAATCTGCGCCCACCCGATCAGGGATTGCAGCCGGAAGTCCGCCGTCCCGCCGAGGAACTCCTCGGCCTGGCGCAAGAACGCCAGCGCCGTCGCGGCCAAGGCCGGATCGGCTTCGGGCGACCGACGGCACATCTCCAGAAGCAACGCACCCAATTCGATCAGCAGATCCGGAGATTGCACATCGGCGGAGAGGGCGCGCTCCAGTATCACCCGCGCCTCGGCGAAGCGTTCCATGGTTTTGAGCAGGGTGACCAGAAGTTTCACCGCGCGGAACAGGGCGGGAGAAATTGCAATGGCGCGATTCAGATAGTCTTCCGCTTCCGCGGTTTGATGCATCCCCAACGCGACCTCCGCCAGTGCCACCAGGATGTCCGTATCCGCCGGGCGCAATACCAGCGCGCGTTCAAGGATCGCGGCGGCTTCCCGCAGGCGGCCTTCGTCGAACAGCGTCCGTCCGAGCGCGAGCATCAACTCGGCCGGATCGGATGCGGATTCGATGCCGGCCCGGAGGGTCGTCGCAGCGGCTTCCCGGTTGCCCTTGGCGGCATGCATCCCGGCCAGCGCTTTCCAGGGAGCGGATGCGTCCGGCGCCAGACGCGTGGCTTTCTGCAGCGAAGCGAAGGCTTTTTCCTGATCGCCTTCTG
>DAOUDU010000073.1:0-6221 GCA_034430775.1 Anaerolineales bacterium
GCCCGGCGCCTCCAAAGCAGCACCCCGCCGATGATCCAGGCCGGAGAAATGAGAAAGTCAGCGATGCTCACCGCGAGTTCCGTTTCCGGAAGGTCGTTTGGACTGCCGGCCACGATACCGACAACCCGCAGCAGGAAGAGGCTGCCCAGTCCGGCCAGGACGCCGCCGCACAACCTTTCCGGCACCGCGCCGGAAAGCCGGGCCTGGATCGCATCCATATCGAACGCCGCGATCAGCCCGATCAGGGTATAGGCACTCGCCGCAGTCAGAGTCAGGTATAACAGGTATCCCGCATGGGGCGGCATGCAGAACAGGTAGATGAGATAGTTATAGAGTATGAATAGGATCGCGCCCGGCCAGAAGAGCAATCCGGCGGGCTTGCTACGCGCGGCCAGCGCCATCGAGCCGAGCAGGATCGGCAATCCGATGAGGAGAGTCACCACATCGTTGGGAACGAAAGCCCGCCGCAATTCCTCGGTTGGATACACCGCCGCGGGGAAAAGCAGGCCGGCGGCGGATGCCGCGGCCGTGAGGACCACAATCCCGAATGAAAAGGCATAGACAAGCCGGATGCTGCCCCGGACCGGCAAAGACGTGGATTCTTGCGTGTGAGCGGCCATTTGTACGATCCTCCTGATGCGGCTAAAAAAAAAATTGGACACCGGTCATCCCAACAGCGCGTGAGTGAAAAAAGTGATCATCCGCTCGGCATATTCCTGTTTTCGTTTCATCCAGCTTTCGGTGTGGCCGGCCTCCGGGACTTCCCAGAGTGTGCAGCCCGTCCCCGATGCGCGGAAGAATTTCCGTTGCATCTCGCGCTCATAATCGCCGTGCGTCCCGGAAATCAGCAGAACGGGCCTTGGCGCGATTTTTCCGATCGCCTCGACCACCGGCAACGGCGCCGGCACACCCCAGGCGGCCCAGAGCCGGAAGGTCACCCACTCGAATGGCAGATCCAACCAATGCCCGAGCTGCTGCGGCGCGGGCTGGTCCGTGAATCCGTTGGCCGCGGCGCCGTCGGTGATGATGCCGGCAATCGCCTCCGTCGCGGCGGCGGCCTGGATGGCCTGCAGCCCGCCCAGCGAAATTCCCAGCACGCCGATCCGCCTGCGGACGACATCCGGCCGGGCCGTCAGATACGCCGCGCCGGCTTCGATGTCCTCGCCGCCGAACGTGATCCTCTCCCCGCCGCTCTCTCCGTGCGCCCGTAGATCCAGAAGCAGGACGCCGAACCCTTCGCCGGCCAGCGCCATCCCCTGCTCCAGGACCGAGACACGGTTGCCGCCGATCCCGTGGGCGAGGATCACCGCCGCGCCGTTGCGCGAAGGTACGTACCAGCCGCGGATGCGGGTGCCGTCCGCGGAGGCGAACGCGATCGATTCGTAGGTCATCCCCCAATCCATCGGCGACCGGCAGCAGACGGGTTGCCGCGGAGGGTGGACCCGGCCGTTTACGTACAGGATCGGAAGGATGCCGTAAAAGAACAGGGCCAGCCCGGCCAGGAGCGTTCCGAGCGCGAAGAGCACCAGGTTGCGCCAATAGGTGGAACGTGTGTTGGGGTGATCCGCTTTACGGTTCATCGTGTTTGTACGGCCGGGGGCCGCCCGAAAAGGGATGGAGGGCGGACGATATCAAAGATTGGCGAGGATCTGTTTCCGTTTCGCCTGGTATTCTTCTTCGGTGACCAGATGCCTGCTTCGCAATTGCTCCAGCTCTTCCATCCTGGCCACCGCATTCGAAGAGGCCGGAGCTTCCACATGCACCTCCAGGACCTGGATGCGCTTCGGTTTTTCCGGATCGTAGACCACCTTCGCGGAGATCCCGGGCTGGACGAGCGCGGCGTTCAGACGCGAGACGAGGGTTTTGGCCTCGGCCTGGAAGGAAGCGCTCATCGATGGCGTGACCTCCAACAGCAGGCCGATCTGCGGGTCGTCATTGATAGTTGTGCCCGTGTCCCAGACCTTTAATATTTTGGCCGGAGCGGTGACGCCGTTCTTGATCCGGGGCGGATCGATGATCCGGTAAAAATACCACAGGGTGGCGAGCACGGCCACCAGCACGATGAATAAGATCGGGATCGCAACGACGTCGCCGGTTTCCAGCATCCGGGAGAAGTTCATCTCGCGCATTGCGGTCCAATCCGTTTCCTGGATCGCGCCGTACAGGCCGCCGCCGATGCTGGAGATGGCAATCACCGCGCTGAGTAAAAAGATCCATCGAATTTTTTTCATGCGATTCTCCACGAAGCCGGACGCCGCCGCAAACGCGAACGGCGGATCCGGAATTGGGCGGTCCTGCAGTGATTGTAACAATGATTCCCGGAGCGGGTTTTTCCTTGCGGCACAACCGATCGGGGATTAGGGATGTCCCCCTTCAGGGCGCCGATGAAGGATCCTGCCGCGGCAGCATATGGGACCGGGACCGGATAAAAAGCAGGCTGATGATTCCCAGCGCCGCCGACACCGCCCAGAACACAAACGGCGCGCCGGGGGCGATCTCCGCCAGCGTGTTGCCCATCGGGGGGGAGGCCAGGTTGCCCAGAAAGAAGAACGTCATCACGAACCCGGTCGCCGTGCCGGCGTAGGCCGGTCCCACATCTTCGGTTTCAACCGCCATCGTCAGGACCAACGCCGCCGATCCGTCGCGCGTCATTCCCGCGAGCACGACCGCCGCCCACACGGTCCAGCCCGCGGCCGCCGAAAGCAGGCCGCTGCCCGCCGCCATGGCCACCAGCGCTCCCAGCAGAACCGTCTTCCGCGAACCCAGCCGGTCGGAAAGCAGCCCAATCGGCAGAATGAGCAGAAGGCTGGTCACATAGATCAGGGATACGGCCGCATCCGCGGTCGCACCGGGCCATCCGATCCCGCGCAAGTAGAGGGACAGGTATCCCGCCATCCCCTGCTGGCAGCCGCCGATCCCGAGGAAGGTTAATCCCAAAAGCCAGAGTTCCTTCCTGCGCACAATGTGGGAAAGCGCCTGCCGCATGGGAATCGCCGGTACTTCCACGGCCCCCGCAATTTTCCCCGGGACGGGGTCGAGCAACAACCAGAGGGCGGCGAAGGGAACGGCCAGTGCGCCAAAGAAGAACATCACGTTGCGCCAGTTTCCGAGCCAGGGGGAAAGCACCGTGGCGCCCAGCAGCGATCCCAGCACCAGTCCGAGCGCCATGCCCATGGAAAGAATGCCGTTGGCCAGCCCCAATTCCCGGTGCGGGAACCGGATCCCGCTGATCTTGAAGCCGCTGGTCGAGACGAGCGGCACCAATCCTCCGGCGGTCAGCAGGATGAGCATCAACCCAGTGAAATTTCCCGCCAGTCCGCGCAGCATGGTGGTCGAACCGACCAGCAGGATTCCCGCCACGAGAACCCGCTTGGGGCCGAACCGGTCGATCAACGCGCCGCTGATCATGCCGGTGAAAATGGCCAGCAGCGATCCGATCCCCCAGATCAGCCCGATCTGAAACAGGTCCAGATGCAGATCGGCGGCGATCTCCTCGAACAGAACGGCCAGGCTGGCGCCCGGCCCGCTGATGATAGCGGCGAAGGTTAGGGCGGTCAAAACCAGGATAAGCCAGCGGTAGTTCGAATTCGGCTTCAAGAATATGTCCTTTCTGAAGATACCGGCAAGCTGGAAAAAGATGTTGACTTAATAAAGTTTAACATAAAGAAGCGGTTTTAAATAAATATAAGGAGGAATTACAACCCTCTCCTCTTTCATGGCCCCGGTTCATTTCCCGCCCTCATCCGCTTCCCTCCTGTCGCTGCGCTCCGGGATAAATTCTCCCAACTGATGTTGGGAGAAGGGAGTGAATTTCCCCCTCTCCCAACGTTTGTTGGGAGAGGGCAGGGGTGAGGGGGAGATGGAGTTAACGGGATATCAGGGACTTACGCCAGCACTTTCCACTGCTTCATGGTCTTGGATCCGTACAGGTTCGGCGTTTGCGGGTATTGCGGCGAGGGAAGCACTTCGCGGATGGCTTCGTACCAGTCCGCGTAGGTCGCCGCGCGGGGCAGTTTGGCCAGGGTTTTTAAAGCCACAAAAGTGAACGCGCCGTTGGGACGCCCCCGGAAATAGGCATCGTACGAATATTCCGTTTCCTGGCAGCCTGCCAGCAACAGTCCGGAATTCCGCCCGGGCGGGCTCGAACGGCGCACGGCGCGGCGGATTCCGAATCGGGCCGTTTCACGTTTGGTGAGGAACGCGGCGGGCGGCAAAAAACGCACGGTTGTGTGGCGGGCTTTTATACCCTGCACGGCAGGAGGGGTCGTGATCGGCGCAAACTTCGAGACCGTTCCGGAGTTGCAGGAATCGGAGATCATCACCAGCTTCACGCCCGTTTTCCGGGCGGCGTAGAGGTCGAACAACTCATCGTCGGTGATCGGGCCGCGCGATCGCACGTCGTACGGGCACAGGCATTCGTCCGTGCCGTCCGGCTCGTCGCCGTCCTCATCCGGAACGAAGGAACCGTGCCCGGAATACTGGACCACGATCAGGTCGCCGGAGTCCGCGCCCGCCACGATTTTCCGGATGGCAGAGCGCATGGCATGGCCTGTCGCCTGCCGGTCGATCAGCCGCTGGATGGAAAATCCGCGCCGGGCGAATTCCGCGCTCCAATCGGCGGCGTCGTTCACGCATCCGGCCAGATCGCTGTCGGTTCCGGGATAATCGTTTATCCCGATGCAAAGGGCGTATTTGATCATTCAGGTTCCTCCCATCCGGATGGGATTACTGCATGACGGAACGGGAAAATTATTTTTTCCGCCGGCGCGGGATGAGGAAAGGCGTGGCCCGTTTATACTCCAGGTATTCCGGTCCGAACCGGGCCGCGAGTTCCTTCTCTTCGAAACGCTTGATGTATAGCAGCAGCCCACCGCCGGCAATCAGAACCAGCGCCAGCGCGGAAAAGGATCCGATGATGACCCCGACCCCCGCGTAGGCGAGTATGGTCCCGAGGGTCATGGGATTCCGGCTGAAGTCAAAGGGGCCCTGGGCGACGAGTTTTTGAGTCGGCATCATCGGAACCGGCGTGCCCCGGCCCGAAGTGACTTGCGTTTCAATTGCCCACAACGCCAGGCAAAGGCCGCCGGCCATTAGCAGAATGCCCGCGGCGGCATTCCATACACCTCCCGCAAAGCGCGGTATCGAAAATCCCCGGTCGATGATGTTGGAGAGCCACACCAGTGTGATGGGTAGGATCAGCAGGAAGAAGATGCCCTCCGGAATGAAGGCGATCAGCCGCTGGCGGAGTGTAAATTCCTTTTTGGCCCAATCCGTAAATATTTGCATGCTTCCTCCTGGATGTGAAGGCGCGGCGGCGGATTTCCCATCGGCAGGGAGAGTGCACTTATTGTATCAATTGTATCACAGAGCTAATTGTATATAATCCCGTGCATTGTCAAGGGAGAACCGAAGGAGTGTCAGTACGCAAGGACGCAAAGGCGCCGGGGTGCAAAGGAAAAACGGAACGGGCTCTTACTGGTTCTCTTTCCGCAGGTGTTGCAGCAACTCGCTGAATTCGTGGATCGACAGGTCGGCAGCCGTCCGGGTATCCCCCCCGCGGAAAAGGCAGGTACGGACCCCGGCGGCAATGCCCGCCAGGATGTCGATCTCCCGGTCTCCGACGGCCAGCGTTTCGTCCGGCCGGAGACCATGGGCGTGCAAGATGGCCTGGTAGGCGGATGGATCGGGCTTGCGGGGATGGCCGTCTTCGTGCGTTACCCACCCGGAAAAGAGGGATGTCATCTCATGCGTCTCCAGCAGGCCGGTTGTACCCTCCAACCCGCGGTGGGTGACGATGACGTTTTTCCCCCCGGTCGAAAGGATGTATTCGCAAACGGTTCTGGCGCCGGGAAACGGCGGTTGTGCGGCATAGGTGACTTTGTCATAACGGCCTTCGAATACCCGGCCCAGATCCTCTTCCGTTAATTGGTATTCCGCCGCCAGGGTGGTGAGGCAATGCGTGAGGGATTGCTTCGCCAACGCCAGTACCTTGTCCATTCCGGCGTCCTTTCCCAGCATGCGCAGCGCTTCCGTAAATGCGCCCGCGATCGCGGGATACGTGTCGAACAGCGTGCCGTCCACATCCCAAATGATGTTTTTGACCATGAGTTTTTTCCATAGGATTGAATTATAAAAGAAATATCTGAGTTCCCAGGCGGGAACCATCCCCTGTGCTTCCTCCTTGTCCCTTCCCCATATTGCGGTGTGAGAAAAATGGAATT
>DAOUDU010000074.1:0-17528 GCA_034430775.1 Anaerolineales bacterium
TCCAACAGCGCGATGTACCGCCATAAGAAGCAGACCGGCGGGTCCGGCCAGTTTGGCGAAGTGCACCTGCGGGTCGAACCGCTTCCGGACGGCAATTTCGAATTCGAGAACGAGGTTGTGGGAGGGGCCATCTCCTCCTCGTACATGTCGGCGATCGAGAAGGGCATCCACGCGGTCATGCAGCACGGCGCCATCGCCGGCTACCCGATGGAGAAGATCCGGGTCGCGGTTTTCGACGGCAAGGAACACCCGGTGGATTCCAAACCGATCGCCTTCGAGACGGCCGGCCGCGAGGCGTTCAAGCTCGCCGTACACGGTGCGAGCCCGGTGCTCCTGGAGCCGATCATGAACATCAAGGTGGTCGTCCCGGAATCCAACATGGGCGACGTGCTGGGCGACCTCAACACCCGGCGCGCGCACGTGCAGGGGATGGACACCGACCGCGGGAAGAGCGTCGTCAACGCCACCATCCCGCTGGCGGAAATCCAGCGTTACACCACCGACCTGCGCTCGATCACCGGCGGGCGCGGCATCTTTACCATGTCCTTCGACCATTACCAGGTGATCCCGCGCAACGTGGCCGAGACGATCATCGCCGCGCATCAGAAAGCGATCAGCGGCAAGTCCGAAGAAGAGGAATAAGCTCGCGATCCATCCTCGCCTGCAATCCCTTGCGCGGGAATCCCTCCCCATGAGAGATTCCCGCGTTTTTTTTAATGGTGTTACAAATCGGTGACGGAAGCCCAAAGGCTCCGGTTGAGCGAAGATCCCATGCGATGCCGATTCCTCGCCCTCCGGGCTCGGAATGACCGCATGGGCGCGCAGGATATTCCGGCGGCCGCGCGGTCGTCGCCTCCGTCAATTGTTTTTTTTAAGAATATGATTGCGCGGTGAGCGTTGGCGGGGCGCCGCGGGCTAGAATGAGCCGTAGATAAACGGCAGCGTATTGGTGGAAGAGACGCCGCGTAAAATCCACAATCCCGCGACGATCACGAGGCCGGCCACAACCGCCGCCGGCCGCAGGCGGTTGACCCAGACGGGGAAGCGGCGCGCGATCGGACCGGCCGCGTCCAACCCGAGGGTCAGGACGAGCGCGAGGCCCGCGGGAAGCAGGAAGTGGGGGGCCCACACGGGTTGGGTGAAGGAGACCATCCCCGCCAGGAACCGGCCGGCTTCCGGAATGGATGACGCGCGGAAAAGCACCCAGCCGATGCCGACCAGGTGGAACGTGGCCGCGGCGGCCAGGGTTTTTTCCCACCACCGGCGCGGAACGTACCCCAGCAGCCGGTCGAGGCTTACCAGCAAACCGTGCCACGCCCCCCAGACGATAAAGGTCCACGCCGCGCCGTGCCACAATCCCACCAGGGTCATGGTGATCATCGTCGCGCCGGTTTGGACCAGCCGCGGGAACCGCCGTCCGCCCGCGGTCATCCCCCAGCGGCTGAGCGGAAAGAACAGGTATTCCCGGAACCACTGGGTGAGGGTCAGATGCCACCGGTTCCAAAAATCGCCCGGGGAAAAGGAAAAATAAGGCGCCCGGAAATTTTCCGGGAGGGAAACGCCGAGCAGGCCGGCCGAACCGAGGGCGATATCGGTGTATCCAGAAAAGTCCGCATAGATCTGGACCGCGTATAAATAAAATCCCCCGATATACAGCGGCGCGGGAAAACCGGCGGCCTGGGGGGACGCGGCGGCCCGGAAGGAGACATCCGCAAGCATCGCGATGCTATCGGCGATGACGACCTTCTTGAACAGGCCGGCCAGCAGGCGAAGAAGCGAGGATTGAACCTCCGGCCGCGAAAGCGACCGGGGCAGAGAGGCCATCTGTTTGAAAAAATCCGCCGGTCGGACGAACGGCCCCGCGATCAGTTTCGGGAAGAAGGCCAGATACAATCCGAAATCCACAACATCCGCCGACGGCGCCAATCTGCGGCGGGAAACTTCGAGCGTGTAGGCGACGGCCTGGAAGGCATAGAAGGAGATCCCGAGGGGAAGCAGGATGTGAATCGAAGCCGGGGGTGTGATTCCCATGCCGCGCAGAAGTCCTTCCACGTTGGCCAGGAAGAATCCCGTGTATTTGAAGTACGCCAGGGCGCCGAGGTTGATCAGAATGCTCAAGGCAACCAACCGGCGGGGATGGGGATGGCCGGGGATGGCGCGCCCCAGCAGGTATGTCGCCGCGCTGATGCCCAGCAGCGCCAGGAGAAAGCGGATATCGAAGGCGGCGTACATGGTGTAACTGGCCAGGAGCAGCAGGAGCTTGCGCCACGCCGGACGGGGCAGCAGCCAATACAACAGGCAAACCGCGGCAAGGAACAGGAGGTAGAGCGGGGTGTGCAGGAACATTACCGGCACTCCGCGGCGGCGAGTGCTTCCCGGACGGCCTGCGCCACCAGCGCGTGGCCGAGCGTATTCCAATGGGAATCATAAACCATGAACGGATCCGCTCCGCCCAGCACGGCTTCCACCATCAACGCGGTCGGATCGATGAAGAGCAGGTTGTGCTGGCGGGCGAAGGCCGCCAGCGCATCCCGCGCCGCGAGCGCGTCGGCGCGCATCTGCAGGATGTCCGGAAGCCGGCCGGGATCTTCGACCAATTCGCCGTTGCCATCCACCCGCAACGGAAGCAGATCCCGCAGCGCGGGCTGGAGCTGCGCGGGATCCAATGCCAGGGGAAAATAGATTTCCGGTTTTGTCGGCGCATAGAGGACGGCCGTGCAGGATGCATTCCGCTGTGTTTCCTCCGCCAATCCGCTGACGGCGGCCGTGAACTCCAGCCAGCCGCGGCTTGCCCGCCAATCCTCGCGGGTCAGCGTGAGGGCGTTCAGGTAATGGATGCAGCAGGTGAGGGGATACGTGCGGCCGGGAAGATCGATCGCCAGCGGATAGATCGGATCGGCCGAAAAGAACCCCGCCTGCCCGACCGACCGCCGAAGATACTCCTGGGCCAGCGGCAGCGGAAGCAGCTGGATGAGCCAGGGAGACGCCGGACGGTAATTCATCGCGTCGATCGGGGGCTCGACTTCCACGATCACCCAGCGCGGCCGGCGCGGAAGGCCGTAGCGGACCAGGTAATCCCGCTTGACTTCCGGGCTGCTTCCGGGTTGGGAAAGATTCAACACGTTCCAGCCGGTCAATTCGGCCAGACGGACAGGCCAGGGGGAGTTGTTCTGGGCGCCGAGTGAGAACGAACGCCCCAATACCACCGCGTCCACCGCGGGCGCCAGAGGGGGCGTATTCCGGAATCCGAATTCATCCGTCTCCAGACGGACATGCGTCTCAAGCCGGTCTTCGCCGGGCGGGATCGGGCGGACCAGATCCGGCCGCCAGAAAATTTGGTCTCCGTCCGAATAATGCACGTCATATTCGGTTACCGTCAGCGGCGCATCCACGGGGGCGGGGGCTCCCAGCCCGCGCAAGCCGGCCAGCAACGGTGGATTAACGCGCAAAGTGCATTCCAGAAGCATCAAGCCCAGAACAGATCCCAGGATGAGGTGAAGGAAGGAGGAGACGAGGTGTGAAAGTCTGCGCATGGAAGGGCGTCGCCCGAAAGGAATGGACAAGCTTTTCCCTGGATGATTGTACATGAAATCCGCGGCGGGTAAGCAATCCCACTTTCCATCAGGATCGGCGGGCGGGTAAAAAACCAAACCGGGCGGCCGAATCCATCCGGTAGGGAATGGGAGAAGCGTCTCTTCAAGCTGTCGCCATCACGCATCCCCCCGTCTCCGTTTTTCCCCTTTGGGGGTTGGTTGGTAATAGTTCGTAACGACTCGGACAAAATCCCTTTGTGCGCGGATTGCACGGATTATTCGGATTTCGCGGATAATGCGAATGTAAAATTTTTCCATACGGTTTCCCTTTTATCACTGCCATCCGATTTTTTCCGCGACATCCGCGTAGAATTCCCATGGCATTTCGGCTGTTCCTGAGCAGGTACATTAATTCCGAAATATCCCGGTCCCGCCGAACCGGTTGCAGGAAACGATAGCCGGTTTTATGATGTGTAGCCAGACCTTAAAAATGGAGAATGACCATGCCCGAGAATCAACCCGTCCTGACCGATTCCTCGATCCCCGAACGCGCGCTGGGAAAGGTGGATACCTACAAGGAGCCGCCGGCGCCGGCGAGCGTGATGACCATCAGCGCGCACCCGGACGACCAGGAATTCACCATCGCCGGAACGCTTGCCAAGTGGGCCCGCGCCGGAAGCGCGATCACGGTCGTGTGCATCACCAGCGGCGACGCGGGGAGCAACGACCCGGCCAAGGACGCCGCGTATAAACCGGCGCTGGCCGAACTCCGCGAGGAGGAACAACGGGCCGCCGGGCGGGTAATCGGGGTGAAGGAGACGGTCTTCCTGCGCTACCCGGACGGGGAACTGCAGCCTACCCTGGCGCTGCGGAAGGACCTGGCGCGCCTGATCCGCAAATACAAACCCGAGGCGGTACTGTGCGGCGACCCGACGGCGCGCTTTTACGGCAACTCGTACATGAATCATCCGGATCACCGCGCCGCGGCGGACGCCGCCTGTGACGCGGTTTTCCCGACCGCCGGAACGCGGCTTATCTTCCCGGAACTGCTTGAGGAAGGGTTTGAACCGCACTCCGTCAAGCGGCTGTATATGCACGGATCCGAAAAGCCGGACGTCTGGATCGACACCTCCGAAACGATCGAACTGAAAATACAGGCTTTGCGCCGGCACCGCAGCCAGGTGGGCGAGGGGGAGGACCTGGACCGGATGATGCGCGAGTGGGCGGAGGAGGAAGGGAAACCCCGCGGATTGAAATATGCCGAAGCCTTCCGGGTGATGGTGCTGGAGTGATTTACAGATACTATCCACCGGTAACCCGTTCGACAATAAATCCGGGAAACATGCCGGAAGGAAGGCGGAGATTTTCAAAGCCCCGGCCTAATTGGATAAAATCCATCCAAATATTCGGCGGGATTCGTGACATCCGGGAGAGGGTCTGGAAAATACCGCATATATAGGTATAATGTGCCCAGTCTGCGGCAGACTATTTATTTTTATTTTACGGTAATCGGAACCGATTTGGAGGATGATAGGAGCATCTTAGTAGGCGTCTATCATCACAACATTTTTTAGGAAAGGAGGAAAATCCCATGTTCAAGAAAATGCAGAAGAAAGGCCAAGGCTTGGTGGAATATGCTCTGATCCTTGTTTTGGTAGCCATCGTGATTATCATCATTCTGTCGGTCCTTGGTCCCGCCATCGGCAACGTATTCAGCCAGATCGTCAACAGCATCTAGCCGATCGCCGGATTACCGTTTGGTTCGTCTGACGGTCAGGGTTTTTCCCTGACCGTCTTTTTTTTAACGGGCACTATTTTGGAAATGAAATCCCCCTCATTTATATTTGGACAAAAAGCATCCGTTATTCCGAATTGCAAAAACCCTTACCATGAGTCATGGATAGGCACTGAAGCGAAATGTGAAATCCTAACCCATCCGAATTTATCCCTTCTTTATTAATACATCCTCCTTTTTGCAGGAAAATACAGACATCGGGATTTTCATCCCTCAAGAAAAATTTTCCGGAAAGGAGGTTAATCCCATGTTCAAGAAATTGCAGAAGAAAGGCCAAGGCTTGGTCGAATATGCGTTGATTCTTGTTTTGGTGGCTATTGTTATTATTATTATTCTCTCGGTCCTTGGTCCCGCCATTGGCAACGTGTTCAGCTTGGTCGTCAACAGCATCTAACCGAACGCAAGCGCATTGATCAATCCACCGGACGGCCGGGGAGTTTTTCACCCGGCCGTCCGGCATTCCCGCGTGTTTCCGGGTTGGTGAACCGGCCGGTGGCCGCCCCGTTCAGCCTGCCTGAGAATTTCGTGAGAGATTTCCCGCTTTTACGGCAATCCAAATCCGTCCGGATAAAATGGGCGCCGGTTGAACCATTGACCCTGGCGCAGCGCCGGGCTTTTTCAAGCGGATGCTTTTTTCTGCCGGCGGCCGGATTCGGGCCGGCCGATTGCATAGCGCAGGATTTCCATGATTACTCCGGAACCCGTTCGCCGGGCGGACGGGATCCGGAGGATAGGAATTCGGGAAAGGATACCGCCATGGGACGCACTTCGATTATCCGCGGAACACTCCTTCGAGGACTGGCCCTCGTGATTCTCATCACGGTGCTAACCGGATGCAAGCGGCAGCCGGGTCGTACCCCCGAAGGGACCGGCACGCCCACCTCCGATGTGCTCTCGGGGAAGGTGACGATCCTCCTCCAGGATAACGAGTTCCATCCGCAGAAGCTGACCATCCGGGCGGGGACGATGGTCTCCTGGATCAACAAGGACCCGCAATTCCGGACCGTCCGTTCCGATGACGGCCTGTTTCAGAGCAGCTCGTTGGCGATCGGCCAGATGTTTTCTTTTACCTTCGACACACCCGGAACGTACCTTTATTATTGCGAACCGGGCGGGGGCCCGGGCGGCGAAGGCATGTCGGGAGTGATCACCGTCGTGGCGTAACCGCCATCAAACCGAGCCGGTCTATAAGACCGGCTCGGTTTATGGACCGGCTCGGTTTATGAATCCCCGCTGATGTGGTTTAATCCACGCATCCTTTACCCCGCGATTTAATCCGCATGATGTTTCTTGAACCGGCAACTATGATGACCAGCATCCTCGCCACGCTCGCAATACTTCTGCCGGGCGCGGCCGTGCTGGCCTGGCAATCCGGCCGCCGTAGGACGTGGTTGGAAAGTTGTGTGATTTCCCTCGGCCTGGGAATGGCGATCATCGCACTGGCGGCGGTGTTTGGCGGGGTGTCCGGGATCCGCATCACGCCGCCGATTCTCATCGCGGCGGAAATCCTTTCCGCGGCGCTGGCCGTCCTGGGCTTGGCCCGGCGGCGGCGGCGTTTTCATTTCACGATCCTTGCCGGGTTTGAGATCCTTGTGCTGCTGGGGATCCTCGCGCTCCGGTTTTACCAGGCGCGCGATTTGGCGCTGCCGGCATGGGTCGATTCCGTTCACCATACCTTCCTGGTGAGGCTTTTCCTCGAACAGGGTGGAATTCCCGTCGATCTGCAGCCTTGGATACCGGGACCCTTTTACTATCACATCGGATTTCATGCCTCGGCGGCATGCTTCTCAGCGTTTTCCGGACTCGCACCCGACCAGGCGGTATTAATTTTCGGCCAGCTTCTCAACGCCGCCGCCGCACTGTCGGCGCACCGGCTCTCCATGGCGATCTGCCCGGATCGCCGGCGGGCGCTTCTGGTCATGGCGCTGGTCGGTTTTTTCACGCAGATGCCCGCTTTTTACCTGACCTGGGGGCGGTATACGCTGCTGGCGGGGATGGTTCTGCTGCCGCTGGCGATGGCCGAAGCGGTCGCGTTCGCCACGCGGTCGCCGCGGCCTTCCACCCTGGTGCGGCTGGCCATCCTGACCGCCGGGCTGCTCCTGACCCACTACCTCGCGGCGATTCTCCTGGCGGTCTTCCTGATCCTGATCGGCATGACCATGCTCGTCCGCCGCGACCGCAGGCGGCGATTGGCGGGATTGACGCTGGCTGTTGGAGCGGGGACGGCGCTGGCGCTGCCATGGCTGATCCCCATGCTGCGCTATTCGACCGTCGCCGTCGGCGTGGATGTCGTCGCCTCGCAAGCGGCGGCGGATGCCGCGTACTTTGCCAATTACGCGTCCTACATCTGGATGCTGCTCGGCCCGATCCGGAATCAGATTCTCCTGGGGGCGGGGCTGTTGGCCGCCTTCGCCGCGCTTTTCCGGCGCGGGCCGCTGCGCCTGCTCGCCATCTGGGGGCTGATCCTGGGTGTGCAGACGCTGCCGTGGGGTCTGCGGTTCGAGCCCTTCCGGCCGGATCATCTGGCGATTGTGCTGTTCCTGCCGGCGGCCGTGCTCGCCGCCGACGGGTTCCTTGCCCTGGCAGACGGCATCGCGCGCCGCCGGCCGGAATGGAGTCCGCGGTATTTCTTCGCCGGTGTTGCGGTCGCGCTGTGCGCACTCGGCATCGGACAGATGCGCAACATCATCAACCCGCGGACGGTCTTCGCCAATGCCGAAGACCGCGCGGCCGTCCTGTGGGCGGCGGCGAATACGCCTCCGGATTCCGTTTTTCTGATCAACACGGAATACTGGCAAAGCGGGCTGTACCGGGGCGCGGACGGCGGGTGGTGGCTGCTTCCGCTGGCCAACCGGCGGACCCTGCTCCCGCCCATGCTGTACAGTTTCGCCGACCGGGAGTATATCGAGCAGACCGACCGCCTGGCGGAGCGGGCAAGCACGCTTAAAGGATGCACGGACGATTTTTGGGAACTGGTGCGGGAGCAGGGGGTGACTCACATTTATATAAAGGAAGGCGCGGGGTCGCTCCAACCGGCGGACCTTGACGCTTGCCGTGGAATAGAGGAGATATACCGTATCGGGAAAGTGCGGATTTACAGGGTTTGTTCCACGGATATTTCGGGTATACTTCCCCGGACCACCGATCCACTCCTTTTCTCTTAAAAACAATTCACGAAGGGAGGATCCTGATGGCGAAGGATCTTCACAAGGATTTCTTCTACGGAAAGAAGGCTCTCATTACGGGCGGTTCCAGCGGGATCGGGCTCGCCCTGGCCCGGCGGATGGCCGCCCGGGGAGCCCATCTCTGGCTGGCGGCCCGGGACCGGGCCAGGCTGGAGGCGGCCGCCGGGGAATTAAAAGCCGCCACGGTCGGATCCGCGCAGGTGATCGGATTCTCAAAAGCGGACGTCTCGGATGAAAAGCAGGCCTTCGCCGCCGTGAAGGAAGCCGAAGGCGGGCTGGGAACCCTGGACCTGGTTTTCAACAGCGCGGGCATTACGCATCCCGGTTATTTTCAGGATCTGCCCGCCGACATCTTCCGCGAAAACATGGACGTCAACTACTTCGGAACGTTGAACATCTGCCGGGCGGTTGTGCCGGAAATGATCCGCCGCGGGCAGGGGCACATCGTCAACATTTCATCCCTGGTCGCCATCATTGCCATTTATGGGTATACGGCCTACGCCGCTTCCAAATGGGCCGTGCGGGGATTGACCGACATTCTCCGCTCCGAATTAAAGCCGCGCGGCGTGCGGGTCAGCCTCGCCTTCCCGCCGGATACCGACACGCCGCAATTGGCCTTCGAGGAGCCGATCAAACCTTTTGAAACGAAAGTGATCGCCTCGACCAACAAGGTGTATTCCGCCGAAGCCGTCGCGCGCGATATCCTGCGCGGCGTGGAACGGAACCGCTACATCATTCTGACCGGGTTGGATTCGGCCTTCTTCTACTGGCTTTCCAACCTGGCCGGGCCGCTGCAGTACACGATCATGGATCTGATCGTGGCGGATGCGATCGCTAAAAAGAAGAAATCGCATAAGGAAAACCGCGCTCGCGTATAATGGGAGGGCGTCCCGACGGGACGAATCCCCTGAAGAAAAAGAGGAGCTGGGATGGATATTTTCGAGAAGTGCGCCAATTTCACGGATGCCAAGGACGCCAAGGCTTCCGGATTCTACCCGTACTTCATCCCCATGGAAGGCAATGAGGGGACCGAAGCGATATTCCAGGGGCGGCGCCTGATCATGTGCGGATCGAACAACTACCTCGGGCTGACGATGGACCCGCGCGTGCGCGAGGCGGCCGAGGAGGCGATCCGCAAATACGGCACCTCCTGCACCGGGTCGCGGTTTCTTAACGGGACGCTCGAAATGCACCTTCGGCTCGAGCAGGAGCTTGCGGAATTTGTGGGCAAGGAAGCGGCGCTGGTGTTTTCGACCGGGATGCAGGCCAACCTGGGGACGATCTCGGCCGTCGTCGGCCGCGGGGATTATGTGATCCTCGACAAGGAGGACCACGCCAGCATCGTCGACGGCGCGCGCCTCTCGTGGGGTGAAACGAAACGCTTCAAGCACAACGACCTGCAGGATCTGGAGCGGGTGCTGGCCGCGCTCCCCGAAGACAAAGGCAAGCTGGTCGTGGTCGACGGGTTGTACAGCATGGAAGGCGACCTCGCGCCGCTGCCGGAGATGATCCCGATCCTCAAAAAGTACGGCGCGCGGCTGATGGTGGACGACGCGCACGGGATCGGCGTGGTGGGCAAGGGGCGGGGGACGGCCGCCCACTTCGGGATGACCAAGGACGTCGACCTGATCATGTCCACCTTCAGCAAATCCTTCGCCTCGCTCGGCGGGTTTATCGCCGGGGATGCGGTCGTGATCGAATACATCAAGCATCACGCACGGGCGCTGATCTTTTCCGCCAGCATCCCGCCGGCCAACGCGGCCGCGGCGCTGGCCGCGCTGCACATCATGCGCGACGAACCCCAGCACAGCCAGCGGCTGAACGCGATCGGGGACCGGATGCGGACCGAATACCGCCGGATGGGATTCGACATCGGCAATACGGTCTCGCCGATCATTCCGGTCATCATGGGCGACGACCTGCGGACGATCCTTTCCTGGAAGATGCTGTTCGAAGCGGGGGTGTTCGTCAACCCGGTCGTCTCGCCCGGGGTGGCGCCGGGCCGGTCACTCCTGCGCACCTCCTACATGGCGACCCACACCGACTCGCAGATGGACCGGGTGCTCGAGGAATTCGCCAAGCTGGGGAAGAATATGGGGATGGTGTCGTAGGTGCACTCATTTGAAACGCACTAAAAAAACCTTTCACCGCAAAGCCTGCCCCGGTGGGGGTAGGCCGGGGGCGCGAAGGGCGCAAAGGTTTTGACGAATTTAAAAAATGTGCTTTGTGTCCCCTATTTCGATTGTCGAGAGAGGGCGTTTAGAGGAAAAAATTATTCATAGGTTTAAACGTGAAAGAAAATGCGGAGGATGCGGAAGCATCCTCCGCATTTTTACTCTCCCAATTTCACCCCCCGCAAGTTGCCTTTTTTTGGGTAATTTGATATTACCCGCCAGCGGGGAGGGGAACGGACACATGCCGGATGGAATGCCGGCGCGCAATCCGCGGCGGGAAGGTTTTTCCCGCAGGCTGCGATCGGGAAGGCCCCGGAGGAAACGATGCCCTACTTCATGGATGCCGAAAAAATCACCCTGGCCGGATTGAAGGCGCGGATCGAGCGAACCGATCTCGTGCCCAGCCGGGCTTCCCTGCCGGAGGGGATGGAAAAGAATTTTAAAGCGCTGGCGGGGCAGGGGATCCGGACGCTTGCCCACTTGCGGACCGCGTTGAAAAACGCCCGGCGGCTGGAAGCCGTCGCGAAAAAAACCGGCGTCAATTCAAAATACCTGATCCTGCTCCGGCGGGAAATCGAAGGGTATTTCCCCAAGCCCTCTCCGCTGAGGGCCTTTTCCTGGCTGCCGAAAAGCGAGATCGCGAAGCTTGAAAAAACCGGCATTAAGGAAACCGCAGCGCTGTACGAGGCGGCCGGGAGCGCCGGGGACAGGGCCGAACTCGTGCACAAGACGCGCATAAGCGCCGACGCCCTGGATTCGATATTCCGGTGCGCGGATCTGGTGCGCGTGCAATGGGTGAGTCCGACGGCGGCCAGGATGCTTGTGGAAACCGGATGCGACAGCGTCTCCCGGCTGGCCGCGGCCGATCCGGAAAAACTATGCGCCGCGCTTGACCGGATCAATCCAGGCGGAAAATATTTTCGAGGGAAGATTGGTTTGCGCGATGTAAAACGGCTGATCCGTGCCGCGGAGTATGTTCCTAAAGGATAAGCGCCGGTTGCGGAAAGAATTTATTAATTCAGAAAAATTACTGCCGGGTTTCGGCCCTCCCTCTCCTTTATCCTCCCCCGTTAGCCGCAATTTCCGGTGGGAGAAAGCCCCTTTATTCGAGGCCAACGGGGGAGGATTTTAAGGAAGCCACTTCGGCAGGGATCCGCCGACGACCAGGCGCCGCGGATCGGATCCGTCCGCGTTCAGGCACCAGATCTCCGGCGGATCGGCCGGGACCGTCTCGTGAAACAGCATATAGACGAGGCGCGTGCCGTCCGGGCTCCAGTGGATCGAAGAATGGGAGTAATCCGGCGCCTGGGTCAATTGCCGCTTGGTTCCCAGGTCCAAATCCATAACCCACAGCTGTTTGCCGGGAGTCCAGCGGCTGTCGAAAAAATTCCGCGAAAACGCCAGCCGGCGGCCGTCGGGAGAGACGGCGGGAGACCCGTCTTCCAGCAGGTCGGCGCCGCTGAGATTGTCGCGTTCATTGGTCTTCACGTCAACCCTATACAGCTGGCTGTATATGCGCGGCGCGGCTTTCCGGTCGGTAACTTCCCCTTCCATTAATATTTCCGGGAAGATGACGGCCGAGCCGTCCGGCAGCCAATCCCAGGCCGCGCCGGTCGTGTTGGGGACGACCGTCTGCCCGCCGGCGAGGTCGTCGATGATGATCGCCTGACGCGTGCCGTCATAATAGGAAAGCCACCCCTGGGCGGACCAGGACGGATTCCCGGACGGGTTCCCGGCGATGGAGATCCTCCGGGTTTGGCCGCTTGCAACGGTCAGCAGTTCGATAAAGGGCTCGAGCGGATGCGCCGCTCCCTGCGGGCCGGCCCCGGTGCTCCGGCGGACATACGCCACCTGCAGCCCGTCCGGCGAAATCACCGGATCGCTGCAGGCATCGGCGCCGCAATCCAGCAGCAGACGCGCCGGCTCCCCGTCGAGAAGGGAAAACCAAAGCCGGCCGGGCCGGTCGAAGGCGCCGGTGGAAAGCACGGCGAAATCGCCGCGCCGGGAAATATCGAAATCCTGAACGGGCGCGGGGGTTTGCGCCAGCGTTTCCGGATCGCCGCCGTCGGCGGCAATTCCCATCAGGCGGCCGGCGGATTCGCCGTGCGGAATGTAGGCGATGCGGACAAGCGACGGCGAAAAGGTCCAGGAACGGCCGGTGAGGAGCGGCAGCCCGCGCGCGCCGCAGGCGCCGGCGAGGATGGTTGCACGCACGCTGCTTCCGGCCGGCCACGGGCTGTGCGGCGTGAACCGCAGCGTTCCGCCCGCGATCACCAGGTCCCCCTCGACCGCGGGTTCGACCGTGAAGTGATCCGCGGTGCACTCCGCCCGCATCGGGATGCTGAAGCGGATTTCGATGGCCGCGTACATTCCGGTGCGGCCGTTCCCGGCCGGCGTGACCGCGATCACCCGCGGCGCGAAGAGCAGGAAGGCGGCGGCCAGCCCCATCCCGGCGCCGAGCACCGCGAGGGAAACGGCGGAAAAGAGATTCGGGGAGCGTTTCTTCGGATACAGGTAGCTCATGGGTAAGGATATATTATAGCTCGCCATAAATTACACACGATCGCAAACAGGGAAGTATGCCGGAGCGCATCCTGATCCATCCCATCCATCCCCTCCTTCTCCTCCCCTTCCTTCCCGTATCACGGGAAGGAAGGGGAGGGATGATCAACACCGTGTGTGATCATCGGTGCGATGGGAGAGGCGGGATGGGATGGCGCCCAACCGGGAGCGCATACAGGGGAATCCGTTGAAAAAAAAAGAGTACAATTATCGATAACTTTCCCAGGGGGCACCCATGCCTAAAAAATATTTTCTTCCCTTCCTGTGCATTCTGTTTTTCCCGACCGCCGGATGCGACCCGCATACGCCCTCGCCTGCGCCCAACGCGCGGTCCATGGCCGTTGCCACGGCGACGATCACGGCGGATATCGCCACCGCGACGCCGGGTTGGCCGTGCATCCGGGCGGACGCCGCGCGCGAAGCGGCGCTGGTGACGAAGGTCATCGACGGCGATTCGATCGAAGTCGAAGCCGGCGGCGCGGCCTTCCGCGTGCGCTACGTCGGGATCGACGCGCCGGAGATGGACGGCGGGCTGCTGGCCGGGGAGGCGCGCGCCGCGAATGCCGCGCTCGTCGGCGGAAAGACGATCGTGATGATCCGCGACCTTTCCGAGGCCGACCGCTACGGGAGGCTGCTGCGCCACGTGTTCGCGGACGGGATCTTCGTCAACCGCGAACTGGTGCGGACGGGGCTTGCCCGCGCAAGCTACTACCCGCCGGATGTTTCCTGCCATGTGGATTTCATGGCGGCGGAAACGGAAGCCCGCACGGCGCTGCGCGGAATTTGGGGCCTGCTGGGTTCGCCGACGTATGCCGCCGACGCGGGCGCAAGCTGCGCCGGAGGATGCGTCACCCCGCCGGTGGGCTGCACGATCAAAGGCAACATCAGCGCGAACGGCGAAAAGATCTATCACGTCCCGGGCCAGAAATATTACGAGCAGACGGTGATCGAACCGGAAAAGGGGGAGCGCTGGTTCTGTTCCGAAGCGGAGGCGGTCGCCGCGGGCTGGAGAAAATCGAAAGTGTAGGGAAAGCGCGGGTATGATCCCTCGCTTTGCTCGGGACAGGCTCATTAGTCAAAGTGATTGATTTAAACGCTCGGGCATGATCCCTCGCTCTGCCCGGGACAGGCTGCCTTCGGCTCGGGACAGGCTCATTGGTCAAAACGATTGATTCCAACGCGGGGCATGGAAATTTCATCGGCGCGGCCGGCGTTTCGGTTGAAAAATTTAAGCTAATTGTGACCATCTTCTCCAATTTTTCCTCGGACGCTGTGCTATAATATTCTTTGTTACCTCGGAACGTTCATCACAGGCCTCCCATCCGGAAATTATGTCTTTCGTCCACCTCCACGTACATTCCGAATATTCCCTTCTCGACGGGCTGGGAAAAATTCCCCGCCTCATTGCGCGGGCCAAGCAGCTCGGCATGCCCGCGCTCGCGCTCACCGATCACGGCACGATGTTCGGCGCGATCGAGTTTTACAACGCCGCCAAGGAAGCGGGCATCCACCCCCTGATCGGCGTGGAATCGTACCTTTCCCCGCGCGGGATGACCGATAAAGAAGGGCGCCTCGACCGCGATCCGCCGCACCTGCTCTTGCTTGCGGAATCCGATGCCGGCTACCGCAACCTTTTGCAGATCGCGACCGCCGCCCAGCTGGAAGGCTTCTATTACAAACCGCGCATCGATCACGACTACCTGGCGGCGCATTCCGAAGGGCTGATCTGCACCAGCGGCTGCCTGGCGGCGGAAATTCCACGCGCGCTGGCCGAGGGCCGCCCGCAGGATGCCGAGCGCATGATCGGGTGGTACCGCGAGGTGTTCGGCGACCGCTTCTACCTCGAACTGCAATCCCACGACATCCCCGAACTGATCGACGTCAACCGCCAGATCGTCGCGCTCGCGCCGCGCTTCGGCATCGACATGGTCGCGACCAACGACGTGCATTACGTCCTGCCCCAGGACAGCGTGGCCCACGACATCCTGCTGTGCATCCAGACCGGAACGCTGGTCAGCGAAGCCAAGCGGATGCGCATGTCCGGCAATACCTTCTACCTGCGTACGCACGAGGAAATGCAAGCGCTCTTCCCGGAAGCGCCCTCGGCCATCACCAACACGCTGGCCGTGGCGGAACGCTGCTCGGTGGACCTGGGGTTCAAGGGCTATCACCTGCCCATGTTCCCCGTTCCGGAAGGGAAAACCTCCGACGGCTACCTGCGCGAGCTGTGCGCGGAAGGGCTGCGGCGCCGCTACGGCGATCAGGCCGCCTCGCCGGAAGTTCGGGCGCGGCTGGAAAAAGAACTCGGCATCATCCACACGATGGGCTTCGACAACTACTTCCTCATCGTCTGGGACCTGTGCCGCCACGCCCGCGAGGAAAAAATCTGGTACAACGCGCGCGGTTCGGCCGCGGGTTCGCTGACGGCCTACGCGCTCGCGATCACGCTGGTGGATCCGCTCGCGCACGGGCTGATCTTCGAGCGGTTCCTGAACCCGGCCCGGGTGAGCATGCCCGACATCGACCTGGATTTCCAGGACGACCTGCGCGGGCGGATGCTCGAATACGTGGCGCGGCGGTACGGTTCGGATAAGGTCGCGCAGATCATCACCTTCGGCACGATGGCCGCGCGCGCCGCGGTGCGCGACGTCGGCCGCGTGCTGGATATTCCGCTGCCGGAAGTGGACCGGCTGGCCAAGCTGATCCCGGCCGGGCAGGGGAAGGCGCTCACGCTGACGGAGGCGCTTAAGGAAGTGCCGCCGCTGAACGAAGCCTACGAGGGCACCGATTACATCCGCCACCTGATCGACACCGCGGTCCAGGTCGAGGGCGTGGTCCGCAACGCCGGAACGCACGCCGCGGGCGTGGTCATTTCCGACAAACCGCTGGTGGAATACGTCCCGCTGCACCGGCTGACGCGCGGGAGTCTTGAAGAAAGCGCAATGGGGGCGATCACCCAGTTCGAGATGCAGGTGCTCGACAAGCTCGGCATGCTGAAGGTGGATTTCCTCGGCCTGGCCACGCTGACCGTCATGCAGCGCGCCTGCCAGCTGATCCGCGAACGGCACGGGGCGGCGCTCGACCTGAACACGATCCCGACCGACGACCCGGCCATTTTCGAACTGCTCGGGCGCGGCGAAACGGACGGCGTATTCCAGGTGGAAGGCTCCGGCATGCGCCGCTACCTGATGGAGATGAAGCCGACCAAGCTGGACCACGTGATCGCGATGATCGCGCTGTTCCGCCCCGGCCCGATCGAGCACATCCCGAACTACATCCAGCGCATGCACGGCCTGCAGGAGGTGGCATACAAGCACCCGGCGCTGGAGCCGATCCTGTGCGAGACCTACGGGATCCTCATCTACCAGGAACAATTGATGCGCGCGGTGATCGAGATGGCGGATTTCGCCCCGAGCGAGGCCGACAACCTGCGCAAAGCCGTCTCCAAGAAGAACGCCGCGGCGATCCAGAAGCACCGCGTGAAGTTCGTCGAAGGCGCGGGCCGCAAGCTGAAGATTTCCGCCGCCCAGGCGGCCGAGATCTTCGACGACTGGGAGGGGTTCGCCCGCTACGGGTTCAACAAGGCCCACGCGGCGGATTACGGCGTGATCTGCGCCCAGACCGCCTACCTGAAGGCGCACTACCCGGTCGAGTTCATGACCGCGCTGCTTTCGGTTTCGAAGAACGTGATCGAAAAGGTGGGCTTCTACATCGCCGATTGCCGGAGGATGGGGATCGACGTCCTGCCGCCGGAAATCGGCAGCAGCGAGTGGGATTTCACGATCGAGACGCGGCCCGGGGGCGGGTTCGCGATCCGCTACGGGTTGGGCGCGGTGAGGAACGTGGGCGAGGGCGCCGTGAACGAGATCCTGATCGAGCGCGAGCGGGGCGGGATGTTCGCGTCGCTCGACGACCTGGCGGCGCGGGTGGACCTGCGGCGGGTGGGCAGACGCGCGCTGGAAAGCCTGGTCAAGGTGGGGGCGCTCGACCGGCTGGGCGACCGGGTGGCGATCCTCGACACGCTCGATTGCATCCTGTCCGTATCCGCCAGCCAGTCGCGGGCCAAGGAAGCCGGGCAGATCAGTTTGTTCGACGCCGACGGCGCCGGGCCGATGGATACGATCACGCTGGCCGCCGCCAAAGCCGTCCCGCGCCGCACGATGCTGGCCTGGGAAAAGGAACTGCTCGGGCTGTACGTGAGCGAGCATCCGCTGACGGCGTACCGCGACGAACTGGAAGCGGTCATCACCCATTGGAGCGCCGCGCTGGCCGAGGCGCC
>DAOUDU010000075.1:0-9118 GCA_034430775.1 Anaerolineales bacterium
ATCGTGACAAAATACGCGCCCGGCGCCGAATAATCGTATCCGCGAAACCGGATGGACCGACGATGATGGATTAATGGATTGAACGGCATTGAAATCCCCCTGGATTGAATGTTTATAACGCCAATTGTAAACGATACCCGTTCGGGCGACCCGGTGGGTCGCCCCTACGGAACCACCGCAATCCATTCGCGCGGGCGGCCCGGTGGGTCGCCCCCACGGAACCACCGCAATCCATTCGATAGGGGCGCCCACAAGGGGCGCCCCTATCGAATCACCGGCGGCGTTTGGTATTGCGCGGACCGCGGGAACCGCCGCTGCGGGTGGACGTCCGTCCGCCCCTGCCTTCGGTGCGCGGGCGTTTGGAACGGGATGCGGCGCGCTGGGCGGGCGACGGTTCTCCTTCTTCCGGCGGGACGAGCGGCGCGTGAAATGTTTCCTGGTAGAAATCATCCAGCAGCATTGCCAGCAGGTCGGGCTGGTCGCTTTCGCCCAGGCTGCGCGCCAGCGGGATGAAGCGCTGCATGCGCTCGGTTTGCAGGCGGTCGCGGACGCGCAGGCGCGCCTCGAGCAGCGTGATGATCCGTTCGGAAACGATCCGTTCGACGTCCGCATCCTCGGGCAGGGGGCGCTCCTGGAGCTGGATCGCGTAGCGCTTGCCGATCCGCTCGAGGCCGCCCAGCTCCGCGCGGTTGACGAGCGAGACGGCCGTCCCGCTGCCGCCGGCCCGGCCGGTGCGCCCGGCGCGGTGGATGTAAGCCTCCGGATCATCCGGCGGCTCGTACTGGAACACGTGCGAAAGCTCGGGCAGGTCGATCCCGCGCGCGGCGACGTCCGTCGCCACCAGGAACCGCAGGCTCCCGCGCCGCACGCGCTCCATCACCTTTTCGCGCTCGGACTGCGTGCGGTCGGAGGAAAGATCGTCGGCGTCGTAGCCGAAGCGCTGCAGCACGACCGTCACGTATTCCACGCGCTGCTTGGTGTTGCAGAAGATCAGGGCCGAGGGCGGATTTTCGGTTTCGATGATCCGCACCAGCGACCGGTCCTTATCCATCCCGGGCACCACGTAGTAGACGTGCTCGACCTCGGTCACGTGGACGTGGTCGCTGGAGAGGTTGAGGAAGCCCGGCTTGTGGAGGAACTGGGCCGCCAGGCGGATGACCTGGGGCGGGAAGGTGGCCGAGAACATGAAGGTACTGACGCGCTCCGGGGGCAGGTAGGATTGCACCCGGCGCATGTCCGGGTAGAAACCCATCGAGAGCATGCGGTCGGCCTCATCGAAGACCAGGTACTCGAGATCCTCGAGTTGGAGCGAACGCCGCAGGAGGTGATCCAGAATCCGGCCCGGCGTGCCGACGACCAGATGCGCGCCGGCCTTGAGCGCGGAAAGCTGCGGCCCGTACCCGACCCCGCCGTACACCGCGGCGGTGCGCACGCCGATATCCCGCCCGAGCCCCTCGGCCTCGGCGGCCACCTGCTGGGCCAGCTCGCGGGTGGGGACGAGGACCAGCGCCTGGGTGAGCGGCCGGGCCGGATCCACCCGGGCCAGGATCGGCAGGAGGTAGGCGCCGGTTTTTCCGCTGCCGGTGCGGGATTGGATCATCATGTCGCGCCGGGCCAGCAGATAGGGCATCGCTCGGGCCTGGACCGGCATAAGCTCCGACCAGCCGGCGCGGGCCGCGCCGGCGCGCAATCCTTCAGGCAGGTCGGTGATGGAGGCTTGCGGAAGCTCTTCCGCAGGTTCAGCAGGTTGGATGGTCATAAAGGCTCAGCTTTCTTTGAGGGTGAAGGGCGACCCTGTAAGTCGCCCGTACAGCGTATTTGCAGATGTTGGAGCACGGCATGCCGTGCCCTTATGATCTTGAGTTGGCGCGATCGCGAGCGCCGCCCGCATGAGGTACGAGGGGATTATGGCACGATAATCCGATCAAGGCCAGCCCTTGGCCGGAAGGACGGGACGGGCACCCTTAGGGTATGGGGGGCGGCAGCGGGGGTTCGTGCGTAGAGACCATCGAGCACTCTCGAAACGCGATGGTAAAATTTTAATTTGCATGTATAATTTTTCCTATTCCCGTAGGCAGTACTTCGAATTTTTCCAATAGAAAGGGACTCCCTCATGCCTGTTAAATGTCCCCAATGCGGTTCGATTTGCCGCGACAACGCCCGTTTTTGCGATACCTGCGGCTCCGGGTTAAGTGTTGTTTCGGAAGGGGCGGAACCGCATCCCGCACCGCATGCCAATCACCGACAGGAACCGCAACGCCCCATCTCCCATCCCGGCTTCCTGTCCGGGTTGTGGAAGATCCCGCTGGCAATCGTGTTCTGGGTCATAGCCGCCGGGACGACCCTGTTTGCCGGATTGGGACTCGGCCTGTACTTTTTCGAATTCCGTGAAGAAGACGGAATGTACGGGGCGGCCTTTTTCCTGATCACCCTGGCCGTGGTGTTTCTTCTGACCCGGGTATCCCCCCGCACCTGGTTCCGGTACTTCGGCGTGTACTTCGTGATCATGGTTGTCGGGTCGACGATCAATCCGGAAATGGCGAAAAATACAGAGCAGTATCCGTTCATCGTTGCCGCGATCGGGATGGTGGTGGGGTTGTTCTTTTTAAAGGGGGGGAAATTCCGCGGTATAAAAACCCATTGGGGGCGGGTGACGGACGTCCAACCCAGGTATCAGACATCGGTCAAAGGTTCGAATTCACCGATCGAGGTGCTGGGGTTCCGTCTGCAGGAAACCGGCCAGGATTTTCAGGAAATGTACCGCGATTCGCAGCAAAACCCGCTTCCGCCGCTGGCGGTGGAAATCCGCGCCCGGGAGATCAGCGGCGCGCCGCAGAACGGGGATAAAGTCGAAGTCGAGGGGTCGATCGTCAGCGGCATCGTCTACGCCAAGCGGATCATCAACCACAGCACGCGGTCGGAGGTGGTCATGAAAGACCCCGCCGGCATCCCGTAAACGGCCTTCCCGGCCGTTTTCTTTTTAAACTTTCAGGAGGGGACGGACGCAATGGAAAGAAACGAATACATCACCCGCTGCCTGACGCTGCAGCGGTCCGAGCTGGACGAGCAGGGTTCCCTGTCGCCCGAAGAGATCCGGGCGTCGCTGCGGACGGCGATCGACCCCGGCGCGCCCCTGCCGCTCTGGCTGGCCGAGGTCAGGGGGGTATCCCTCCAGCGCCGGGATTCTTCCCCGTTCGAGCGGAAAGACAGCTACCCGACCAAGGAGATCCTGGCCGGCTTGAACGGACAGAAGATCCCCATGTATTTCCTGCTGCGCGGCGATCCGAAACGGGTCCGCGTTTTCCTCGGGACGGCGGAACCATCCGACGGCGAGGCGATCCAGTCGCTGTTCGAAAGCTACTATCCCGGCCTGTGGATGGAAGATGCCGGCGCGGAACTGCAGGATGCGCGGAGCTTCCTGGCCCGCAGCGGGCACATCGGCGTCGTGACGGGGATCCCCACGCCTACCATCGGCGAGGGCGGCGCGGTCAACCTGCAGGTGGACCGCCTGGTGCGCGGGCTGTACAGCCGCGATTCGAGCTGGGCGATTCTCGTCCTGGCCACGGCGGAAGCGGATAAAACCATTTTCCAGCGGCAGCTGGCGGTGATCAGCGAGATGATCCGGGTCGAGCAGGAGGAGAAGGTCACCGGATGGTCCGAGGGCATGCGCCAGTCCACCTCCTCCTACTATGTCCAGCTGCTGCAGATCCAGGAACAGCTGTGCGAAACCTGCCTGGCGGAAGGCGCATGGTCGGTCCAGACGTATGTGTGTTCGCCGGACCGGGCGACGTACCTGAAGGCGAAGGCGCTGATGAAGAGCGTGTATTCGGGGGATTATTCGCGCGCCGACCGGATCCGGGTGCTGGACTGCCCGGGCGCGGGGCCCAAGGCGGCCAGCTTCAGCCCGCTGCTGGTCGAGCAGCCCTCGGCTTCCGACTTCCAGCTGAGCCTCTCGCCCTTCAAGTACCACACCCTTATCTCGTCCGGCCAGCTGGCCGCCCTGATCCACCTGCCGCAGGTCGAGATGCCGGGGTATTTCGTGAAGGAGACCGCCACCTTCGACGTCTCCTCCCACGTCCCGGAAAGCGAACCGGCGATAACGATCGGCGAGATATCGGATCAGGGGGCGATGACGGGGAACCCTTACCGCGTGCCGGTGAAGGAATTGACGGCCCATTCGCTGGTGGTCGGGATCACCGGGGGCGGAAAGACTCACACCATCAAGCACATCCTCCGCCAACTGATGGAGCAGCCCGACCCGGTGCCGGTCATGATCATCGAGCCGGCCAAACGGGAATACCGGAAGCTCGGATCCGTCCTTCCGGCGGGCCGGACCCTGCGGGTCTTCACGCTGGGGGATGCGGGGCCGCAGGCCGCCCCCTTCAAGATCAATCCGTTCGAGATCCGGCCGGGGGTGAGCGTTCAGACCCACATCGACCTGCTGAAATCGGTGTTCATCGCCAGTTTCGGCATGTGGAACCCGATGCCCCAGATCCTCGAGCGGGCGATCCATGAGATCTACCGCGACAAGGGCTGGGACATCGTGCGCGGAGTGAATGAACGCGCTGAAATGGGCAAGGGCAAGGATGTGCATCCCTTCGCGCATCCGACGCTGACCGACCTGTACCACAAGATCGGGGAGATCGTGCCCGCCCTGGGGTACGACAAGGAAGCCGAACAACGGATCCGCACGGCGCTGGAGACACGGATCAACGGCCTGCGGATCGGCGCCAAGGGGATGATGCTCGACGGTTGCGCGTCGATCCCGATCGAGCAGTTGCTGGACGGCCTGGTCGTCTTGGAGCTGGAGGGGATCGGCGACGACGATGAGAAGGCCTTCCTGATGGGGTTGATCCTGATCTCGCTGTACGAGCATTACCGCACCCGGCCCCCCGCCGGGGGAGGGCTGCGCCATGTGACGGTCATCGAAGAAGCCCACCGCCTGCTGGCGAACGTCTCCGGCCCGGTCGATCCGGACGCTTCGAACCAGCGCGGCAAGGCGGTGGAGACGTTCGTGAGCATGCTTTCGGAAGTGCGCGCCTACGGCGAAGGGTTCATCGTGGCCGAGCAGATCCCGAACAAGCTGGCGCCGGACGTGATCAAGAACACCTCGTTGAAGATAATGCACCGGATCGTCTCGCGCGACGACCGCGAGGCGATGGGCAGCGCGATGAACCTCGACGTCCGCCAGCTGCGGCGGGTCGTTTCCCTGGAGCGCGGAGACGCGGTGGTGCACTGCGGGGGACGCTTCGCCGACGACAACGCCATGCTGGTTCACGTTCCGCCGATGGCGGGCAAGCGCAAGGAACGGGCGCCGGCGGCCGGCGAAATCCGCGCATCCTTCGATGAATTCGTCCGCTCGCGGGGGCTGGCGGATGCGTTCCGATCCTACCCGACCTGCGAACGGCTGTGCCCGGAGGGCGGCGATCAATGCGGCGACGCGCGGCGGATCGCCGAGGATCCGGCCGTGAGGGAGGGCTTTTCGATCTTCCTGTTGACGGCGGTCGTCGACGGCATGAACCCGGACGGGAAGGACGCGGCGGAGATCCTCCGCGGGGCCTACCCGGCCGTCCAGAAGGCGATACGCACGCTGTTGCCGGGGCGGGCGGAGGATCCGAACCGGACCCGCTGCATCCTCACCCATGCACTGTACCGGTTACTCGGAGCGCGCGGCGCGCAGTTCGGCTGGAAGTACACGGAGATCGAGCGCATGGCCGGCGATATCCTGCCGTTGATCCTGGCGGCCGGCGATGCGGGCGCGGCAACGCCATCACCGTCGGCGATGACCGCGTTTGCCGAGGAGTTCACCGCCAAATCGCGCCTGACCTTCGAGCCGTTCTATGGATGCTCGCTGGCGTGCGGAGAGGAACCGGTCTGCTTCTACCGGCTCGGGGTGGCGGAGCTGCTGCAGGATGAAAACCTGGAATCCAGCTTCATCAAGGCGGGCGAGGTGTGGGAGGATCTGGCGCGGGTCTGCCTGCGGGCGGCGATCCGGTGCGTGGAAGGCGAGACGGACGCGGCCCGGCTGCGGGCTCCGGCATTCTGCTACGCCATCCAGAAAACCCATTCGAACCGCTCGATCTGGTCCGTCATGGCGCGGCACGAGATGATCGACAATCTGGCTACCTTCTTCGGGCGTCGGGACGAGGATTGAGCGGAGCCTGCGAAGGATTACGAGAGGGACCCCATGTGCGCCGATAAACCGAACTCCGGTGACAAACTGCAAAAGGCGAAACAGAATAAGGCCAAACACGCGGCGTACGCCGAGACGGTCGCCAAATCACGGCTGGACGCCATCGCCAAGGAGTTGAAAACGGGAAAAGGCCGGTCGGGACAGAAAGCCGGCCCCGCCGACGGCCGGATCTCTAACAAGGACCGGGACACCGTCTACCGACCGGGTGCGGTCCCGGAGAATCCGCAAAGCCGGGTGCCGGCCGATCGGACTCAGGCCGGTGGAGAGAACCCGAAGAGCCACGCCGACGGCGGCAAGCTCTACCGTCCCGGGATCAGCGACCGGCCGCAAAGCCGGCCGGGCGAGCAATCGCCCGAAATCCCGCCCGCGGAACGCTACAAGGGCATGAAACCCGGAGAACGCCGGTTTTTCATGCTGCTCGATAAAATCGCGGAGGAAAGCCGCCAATGGTACGCGAAGTACGGCGCAAAACGCGGAAGCGAATACACCCGCCTGCGCGGCAAGTCGGAAGGCCTGGACGGCCTGTCGGCCAAAGGGCGGGCGGACGTGGAAACCGGCAACCACCCGCAGGAAGTCGCCTTCCCGCTGGAAGGACGGATCTACTTCAATAACCCCGCCGGGGGCGACCCGCAGTGGATTGACCGCAAAGACATCCCCTACGGCACGACCCACGTGGCCAACGGCCGGCTCGATTCGCTTTCGGTGCAGGGGGCGCCCGGCGAGACGGATTACTTTATCCGGAGGACAAGCGGCTCGATCGAGGTGCAGGCCTGCTACCCGGAGGATACGGAGACCATTTCCGCGCTGGTCACCCGCAACCAGGGCAAAGGTCTGGCGGATTCGATGGGGAACACGCCGCAGGCGGACCCCGACACCGTCCGCAGCATTCAGAAGGCCAACCAAAAGCTCAACGGATGGATGCGCGAGTCGCTCATGCGCGGGGATACGATCGGGGAGGCCAAGGACTTCGCCTGGAAGAAAGCCACGGACGAGTTCCTGATGGCGTCGGCCAAGGTGATCTCGACGGTCCTGAGCATTTCCGCCAACGGGATCAGCATGTCGTTCGGCGCCGGCATGGGAATGGGGATGTCGGGTGGATCGAGCCGCCGGCCCCGGTTCGGCCGGCTGAAGACGCCCGGCCGGATGCGCTCGCCGCGGATCGCCGAACCCGCGGCCGTGCGCGAACCGGCCGTCCCCCGGCGAACCGCAAGCGGGCAGCGCCCCGCAGCCGGTTCCGCCGCGGGAGGGGAAAGGATCTCAAACTCCCCCTCGGGGAAGGCCCGCACCGTTTACACCGAAGGCGGGCTTGGGGAAATCCGCGGCGAGCCGGAGGTCTCCTACACGCGGCAGGGCTCCCGGAAAACTTTTGGAAAGCCCGAAGCGTCGGCGTCGCCCGGGGGGGAAGGCCGGCCGGCGGGCCGGGCGCAAACGGCGGACCAGGGCGCAGGCCGCCGGGCGGAGATCGCCGGGGAATTCGCGGAAGCGCAGGAATCCCTGCCCGGCGCCGTTCGGACCGAAAAGGGGAACTACCGGAGCGCCAACACCCGCCGCACGCTGAACGAACAGGAAGATCCCTCGCCCGGGATGATCCGAAAAGCCCAGGTGAAAACATCCTACGACATCGGGTTGGAGGGGGCGAAGGGAGCGGCACGCGATGGCGTACAGGTCCAGAAGTGGGAATCCTCCACCAAGCTTCAGGGGGATTATGGAAAGAACATCGATGACATTGGCGTATGGGGTGAAAATACGGTGATCCTGGAATGGAAAGGGGAGGGATCCTCCCTGGGCAAGGGGCAGTTGGGGGATGCCTGGGCCGGGCGTAAAATCGCCCAGCTCGAGGTGTTGAAGGAGCCCATGGCGCAGACCCTGCTGGAGGCGGCGAGATCCGGAAAATTAAAGGGCATGGCGTACCGCACGCGGGCCGGTTCCGACGGGGGCCTGATCACCACCCGCCTCGACAAAGCGGAACTGAGGGGGACCAAGAGCACCCGGTTGAAAAGCGAGAACATTTCGGACGACGGCGTGATTTCGTACTCCCCCCGCAAGATCGAACAGGCGTACCGGGCGGAAAGAGCGCGGCTCGAACAGGCGATAAAAGACAAGGATCTGAAGGCGCTGGACGTTCTGCTGCATTAACCGCCCTCTGTACGAAAGCCCGGCGGGAAGGATTTGGCGCGTCCTCGCCACAGGGACGGCCTCTCCGCCTTCCATCCCCGCCCAACGAACAGCGGGCGCAGGCGGAAGCGGTCTGAGCCAGTGGAATCGAAAGCGGCGGGATGCCCGCGAACCGGAGGAGGATGACAGTGAATGGTGACAAGCCGGGAAACATCGAACAGCCGAAGGGACGGGAAAAGGCGGCCCAACAGGCGGATTACGCGGAGCGGATATCCAAATCGGAACTGGATGGTGTTTTGAAAAAGCTCACCGGGCAGAAGAAACCCCGCTCGCTGGCCGAAAAGTTCCGCGACGCAAAATGGATCGGCGGCGCCGATAAGAACGATCCCGGCGACGTCCTCGTCCGGTCGGCCGACATCGACGCGGCGCGCAAAAAGTTCGGGATTCCCGGCCCCCGCAAACCGGGGAACGCGTACGGCGGGTGGAAGGACAAGCACGGCAACCCCGTGGATTTCTACCGGGGGGATGCGGACCGGGAACAGCCGGCGGGCGGATCGAAAATCCGGGGGAACATGCCGCTGGGTAAATTGCTCGACACACTGGCGGACGATAAGACCTGGCAAAAGGATGCGAAACGGAAAGAACCGGCCAAGGCCAAGCCGGAGTTCTTTAAAATGCTGGCGCAATTAAGCCGGCACGCGGATTCCGCGGCCGCGCAATTCGAGCGGCTGAAAACGACAGGCAAAGACGTCGATATCGCCCTCACCCTGAGCGTCATGGGCCGGGAAGGGCGCAACGGAATCACGGACA
>DAOUDU010000076.1:0-1558 GCA_034430775.1 Anaerolineales bacterium
GGCGAAGGCAGGAAGCTTCGTTCGGAAATATCGTCACCACACGGGTCCGCCGGCGGATCTCCAGGTTGAGCCGCTCGACCATGTTCGTCGTCCGTAGGAACCGCCGGTGCGGTTCCGGCAACTCCATCACCGTCAAGCCTTCCGGCAGGTTCAACTCCATCCAGGCGGAAAGCTTGGGAACGGTCTTGGAATATTTCTCCAGGATCGATTTCAAGTTGCTTTCCGCAACCCCGCGATCCGGCGCCTGCAGGACATTCCGGATGTCCCGAGCCACCTCGGCGCGCATCGCTTGCCTGGGCACATAGGCCATCGCATTTTGCTGAAGGTGAAACTGACACCGCTGCCAGGGGACCCCTCCGAACACACTCTGGCGGGCCGCCCGCAATCCGGCATGGTCGTCGCTGACAATCAGCCTCACCCCGGATAGCCCTCGCGCCACCAGCGATTTCAGGAAGTCCCGCCAGTGGACCTCATGCTCCCCCAGTGATACCGACACCCCAAGGACGCGCCGTTTCCCCGCCAAATCCACTCCCACAGCGATCAGGACGGCCGCATCCCGGACCTGGCCCTCCTGGCGCACTTTTTCATAGCGTGCGTCCAGGAGCAGGTATCCCATTTCCCCGATCGTCTGGTTTCTCCACGATTCCAGAATGACGTCCAACTCGGCGGCCGCCCGACTCACTTGCGAGGAAGAGACGGACTTCCCGCATAAGGCTTCCACGATATCGGTAACCTTGCGAGTGGACACTCCATGCACATACATCTCCACCATGGATATCACCAGCGCCCGTTCGCTCCGCACCCCCTTTTCCAATGCCTGCGGATAGAATGTGCCATCCCGAACCTGGGGGATGGAAAATGGGATGGCGCCGATCCGCGTAGAGACGGTTTTCGGCTTGAAGCCGTTGGCTTGTCCGCGGCGATCCGGTGTGCGTTGGTAAGGTTCCGCCTGCAGGTACTGCTGCCGTTCCGCCATCATGGCGTTGTTGATCAGGATCCGGATCAGCTCGGGTATGAAATCCAGCCCCTGCTCGATCAGTCTCGCCTGGACGTCCTCGGGTATTGTACAATCGGGTTGGTAGGTCATGGTGCCATCCTTTCGTTGGTTTCGTCACCCGAAAGAATACACCAGACCTACCATTTTCATTTCTGGTATGAATTTACAGAAAGAAGGTTACACTAACGACTCCGATCTCTCCCGGCGATTGCTTCAACTATTGGCAATCAAATCGCAGGTGTGTTTCGTATCAGCTGATGCAGGAAAGAAACTCAACAAGCTATACGGCGCTATCGCTTGAAGAAGGCGCAGCGAACAATTTGGTATGCGCTAATATCACGCATCTGCGCAACCGTCCAAAGGCGGAAAACCATCCGTGCCTTTCGGGCGTGGATGATCGACAATTGGCCCGTTACTCCTCTATTTACATGGTCCGGCATCCTTACAGGCTTGTTCTAGGTTGGCTTGTGCGGAAGTTATATTCCCTGTACGGATGAATTCTGCGACCGCATTATGGATGGTGTTTGACCAATCGAAATCAGAGGCAGTATCCCATAAGAA
>DAOUDU010000077.1:0-29828 GCA_034430775.1 Anaerolineales bacterium
CCGCACGAAACGCCTGCTCCCGTTCGTCTTCTGATTTCTCAACCACGGACGCGCCCGCGCGCCCGATCCACCGGAAGGCTTCCTGTTATGGCCATCGATTGGCAACGGTTCATCAGCGACGAAGTCGGGGTCCGCCTGGCCAGAGCCCTGGCGCGGGTGCTTCCCCCGCGGCTCGGATACGCTCTCGCCGACAGCATCGCCGACCGGATCGCATCCAATCGGAACGCGCGAATGGTACGGGTGGTGCGTGCCAACCAATGGATCGCGCGCGGAGCGGAACCGGGGAGTGACGGATTGGATCAGGCCGCCCGAGAGGTATTCCATCATGCCGCCCGTTCCATCTTCGAACTCTACCACGGCCTCCAGCACCCGCAGGAGGCGCTGGGATCGATCGAACTGGATGCCTCCGCCCGTTTTCTGCTGCACCGTCCGGAATTCGACGATCGCGGGCTGATGCTGGTCAGCCTGCACCTTGGGAATTTCGATCTCATGCTCCACACGCTGTCGATGCAGGGAATCCGGCCGTGGGTGCTCACCATCCCGGATCCCCAGGGCGGTCGGCGCGTGGAGTTAGAATCGCGTGAAAAAGTCGGAATAAAAATACTGCCGGCGTCCGTCACCGCTTTCCGCAAAGCGCTCCGCCATCTCCGGCGGGGAGGCTTTGTGGCGACCGGGATCGATCGTCCCATCCCGGATCCGCGATGGCGTCCGAAATTCTTCGGGCATCCCGCAGCGCTTCCCCTGCACCACATCTTCCTCGCGCTCAAGGCCAACGTGCCGCTGAAAATGCTGGCCACAATCCGCCGGCCGGATGGAAGGAATATCATCATGGCGTCCGATTCCATGGAGATGGAGACACACCCGGACCGGGAAACGGAGGCCCTGCGCAATGCGGAACGGGTGCTGCGCGTTGCGGAAGGATTCATCCGCCAAGCCCCCGCGCAATGGTCCGTCTCGCTGCCGGTGTGGCCGGATATGCTGGCCCGGGTTCCGGAATCCCCGCGCTGACTGCGGTACAATTCGTCCCGAACGACCATGAAGACCAATAATATCGAGAATCACCACAGGGTAAACGATATCTTGCTGGGCCCGCTGGAGCGGCCGGTTTTGGAATGGTTGTCCGCCCATATGCCGGCCCGGATATCTCCGGACTTCTGCACGCTTTTCGGAGTCTTCGGCGCGGTGGTCGTCCTCGCCGGGTACGGGCTGAGCACCGTGGATCGGAACTTCCTCTGGCTGGCTTCGCTGGGGTTCGTCATCAACTGGCTGGGCGACAGCCTGGACGGGACCTTGGCGCGCCACCGGCACATCGAACGCCCCGTCTTCGGATTCTATGTGGACCATACGCTGGATGCCGTCAGCCAGGCATTGATCTTCCTGGGACTGGGGCTGTCCCCGTATGTGGATTTTACGATCGCCAGCCTGGCGCTCATCGCGTATATGCTGCTCTCGATCCAGGTGTATGTGCGCACCTGCGCCGCGGGGGAATTTAAAATATCCTTCGGCAGGCTGGGACCGACCGAAATCCGCGCGCTGGCCGTGCTTTTAAATACCGGAATGTTCTTTGGCGGGGCGCGGACGGTCGACTTTAATTTTGGCGCCGCCGGCCAATTCACCGCCAGCCCGTACGACCTGGGCGTCGCCGCGATCGCGGTGATCCTGCTGGTGTTCTTCATTTACTCCACCGCACAGGAAGCGATCCGGCTTGGAAAAAACAACCGGTAAAGGGAATACGCTTTCTCCGCAAACGATCGAAATCCATAACCCTCCAGACCGCGTAACGCATCCGATTCCATTTCCGGAAGACCGGCAGCCAATACTGTCCACGGAATACCGGGTTCCACGATTTTCTTTTACCCCCATAATGACGCTATAATGCGAAAATCAGATCCGCCGATGGCATCGTATGCCAGCCGAAGGGCCCGGATCCAAAAAAGGAAAGACGGAACACATGAAAGCCATTGTCGTTTACGAATCCCACTGGGGGAACACCGCCGCGGTGGCGAAGGCCGTCGCGGAAGGTATCGGATCCGGCGCGAAGGCGCTTTCCACCGCAGAGGCATCTGCCGCCGCAACCGCCGGCGCCGGGCTGATCGTGGCCGGCGCGCCGGTTTTCGCCTTCAGTCTTCCCACGGAAATGCAGCTCGAAAGGATCGGCGCGAACACGATCCGGACCGGGAAGGCGCCCGACGTTTCCCAGCCGGCGATGCGCGCTTGGCTCAATCAGTTGCCGGCGGCGAAAGGCCGCTTCGCCGCTTTCGAGACCCGTCTGTGGTGGTCGCCGGGCGGCGCCACCGGCGGTATCGAAAAAGGCCTCGTTCGCGCCGGATATACCCGGCTGGTTAAAGCCCAACGGTTTATCGTCGAGGGGAAGGAAGGCCCCCTGCGCGCCGGCGAATTGGAAAAAGCCAAGGCTTGGGGCGCACAACTCGCACAGGCGATGCGTTAGCCTTGTCCCCTGTCCCATACCGGCGTTTTCGCATTGTATCCATTTTCCCTCAGAAAGAAACCTATGGAAATACAAATCGTCTTCTGGCTGTATCTTGTCAATACCGTTCTGTTGATACTTCATGAGATGGATTCGGCGTATTGGAAGGAATGGGACCTGTTCCGCCTGCCGGGCGGGATCGGCGGATTTCTGCTGATCCATTTCCCGCTTTACCTGGCCGGGCTGTACGGATTGGTCCTGGTCTCGCAAGGCGCGTCCGCCGGATTGATCCTCTCCCTGGTCGTCGGCGCGGCCGGGATTTTCGCGTTCGGCATCCATACATTTTTCCTCCGCAAAGGTCGGCCCGAATTCAACACGCAGATCTCCAAAGGGATCCTGGACCTGTTGCTTATCGTTTCCATCGCACAGATTGCCGCTACGCTCGCGTACTGGATCCCGGCGTAAGTTAAAAAGCGTGGGCCATCCATGGGATTCGTCATTCCCGCGCCGGCCCTCGCGAAGCATCACCGCTCGATTCTGTTCCTTGCGCGGTGATGTCTGCGGAGTTCGGGCTCGCCGCCCGGGCAGGCTATGCCGGTACGCCCCGAACGATCCTTGCAAAGAAACGGACACCGCATGATCGGGAATTGGATTACCGGACCCCTCTCCGATAAGGAACGCATTCTCGCGTTTCTGGAATCGGACCGCCTGTACGCGGCCTATGCCATCGGCGATCTGGAGCCGGGATTATTCGCGCAATGTATCTGGGCCGGAGCGGAACAAAACGGCCGTTTACGCGCCCTGGGGCTGCACTTCCGCGGATTGGAGCCCGCCGCCTTTTTCCTGATGGGCGATCCGGAAGGCGTGCTCAGAATTTTTCGGGACGCCCTGCATCCCGGATATGCGGATCTCACGTGCCGGGCGGAGCATATGCCGGCGGTCGGAGGAGCCTATGCGTGGGAGGCGGAACCGCGCCCGATGTGGCGGATGGCGCTCCGGAGCAGGAACCTCCCACCGGGCGATACTGTTTGTGTCCGGCTGGATACCGGCCATACCGGGCAAATCCGAAATCTGATTACCGGTAAAGACCTCAACGGATTTGCGCCGGCGCAAATCGACCAGGGCGTCTTTTTCGGAATCTATGCGGGTGGGCGAATGGTGTCCGTGGCCGGCACCCACCTGGTCAGCCCAAACTACTCCTTGGCCGGAGTGGGAAATATTGTCACCCATCCGGAATACCGTGGGCGGGGATACGGACAGAAGGCCGTGGGCGCCGTCCTGGCCGAATTGGTCCGAATCGGAATCCGGGATATCGTTTTAAACGTCCGGCAGGACAATGCCCCCGCGCTTCATATTTATGAAAAACTCGGATTCGAACGGTATTGCGCGTTTTTCGAGGGGAAGGCTTCGTTTCGCGAAACCGGCTTGCAAGAGAAGGGAACCGATGCAGAAAAATAATCCGCCGCCGATACTCGTAGTGGCTTCGGTCCTCATGGAACAGGATGGCCAATACCTCCTTATCCGGGAATCGAAAGCGGAATGCCGGAACACGTGGTTCCTCCCCGGCGGAAGGGCGCTGGCGAACGAATCCCTTCCTCAAACCGCGGTGCGGGAAGCAAGGGAAGAGTCGGGAATCCTCGCCGAATTGACCGGCTTGCTGTACATGGATCAGCGGATCGGAAATGCCGCGGCCGGATTCGGCAACCGGATACGGTTCGTGTTTCTTGGGATACCGGCCGGGGGCGTATTGAAACAGGCCGAAGACGAACATTCCATCCGCGCCGGATGGTTTTCGGAAGCAGAAATCGAGAACCTCGAATTACGCAGCCCGTTTGTCCGGAAGGTGATCGAAATCCATCACGGCGATCCGGCGATACTCCCCATTTCGAAAGTCCACACCCTTACGCCGAAGGACCAACTCCTCGAACGCCCCTAATGCGGGATCCTCCGATCGGAACCCAAAAATGCTGGATGCGGCCCCTTTCAAATATTAATTTGTACTCTTCGTGCGCTTCGTAGATAATAGATGTGACAAAGGATATGGGTGATCCGATAGGAAGGAGGCGCGATGAACATCCCAAAATTCTGGGCAAAAAGCGAACAAACCGTCGCCGGCCCGCGAAAGGCCTATTTTCTCCGCAACTGGCAGGGATCAGATTTAAGCGTGGAGGATGCGCGCCGGAAAGCGGCCGCCCGGGCGAACGAAATTGCGCAGAAGATCGCGAACGGGGATCCTCTCGACCGGTATGGGTATTGCGACCGCGCCCTGCGGGAGGAAATTAAAGAAGCCGTCCAAAACCGGTTCCGGGACGAGGTCGGGATCGTCACCCGCAATGCCTACGGGGCGCTGGTTCTAAACGCGACCGGCGCGATGTTTATCGACATCGACATTCCGGGAATGGGCAAGCCGAAGAAGGCGGGGTTCTTCGGCAAGAAGAAGGAATCCTTCAGCCTGGACCCGTACATGCCGGCGATTCATGATGTGGAAGCCTGGACCGGCCGACACCCGGAATACGGGATCCGGATCTACGCCACCTTTGCGGGCCTGCGCTGCCTGATCCTGAATACGGTGTTCAAACCCAAAAGCGATCATGCCGCCGAGATTATGCGGGATTTAAAATCCGATCCGTTGTACCTCCGATTGTGCATCGCCCAGGAATGCTTCCGCGCGCGACTGACACCCAAGCCCTGGCGCTGCGGGTTGCATCAACCCGCCGGCCCCTTGCGCTTCCCGCGGGAAAATTCACGGCTCGAGGAAGAATACCGGCGGTGGGAAAATCAGTATGACGCGGTTGCGTCGAAATACGCCGTCTGCTCCTTCGTGAAGCAGATCGGGTCGCGCAACATCCACCCCGATGTCGAATCCGTTATGGCGTACCATGACCGGGTGACGCGTCCCGAAAGCAACCTGCCCCTGGCATAAGCATGCGGAATGCGAACCCTGGTAACGATACCGCTGCCGACCGGGGTAAGCCCGGCCGGTTTTTTATGATTTGTCCGAGGCGGTCCGTCATACCCGCCTGCAGTCCATAGGTCCCGCTTTTTGAAACGCTTTTAACCGCAGCCGCGCATTTGGGCATTTCAACAATGGAATTGATGATGGGGAGAATATTTATCCGAAATCCCCTCTTTCCAAACAACGGGGATAGGGAATGGCAATCCGCCCTGTATTTTGTGTTAATATTTTATTGCTATAATCCAGGCATCCCGCCTTCATGCCCGATGCCGATGAACTTGGATAATTTCCAAAGAGATGTCGGGTAATGGAATTATTCCTTCCGAAATGAGGGTCCATGAAAATCAATCCTAATATCCACATTGCCGCCGCCGCCTTCCTCGCCGGCGTTTGCCTGCCGGGATGCGGCGCCGTCCCGTCGCCCACCGTCGCCCCGACCGTCTTGCCCTCGGCCACATCTGCGCCGACTATGACGCGTACGCCGACAGCCTCCTTGACTTCAATCCCGACCGTTACGCGCCGGCCGTCTCAAACGCGAACGCATTTACCCACACGCACTCCCGAACCGACGCGCAGATGCAATGTCACCGGCGGATGGTGGATAAGCGACGAAAGGGTGGAGACAAATTGGACAACCACTCCTTTTCCAATGGTACAGTTTTTCGTAGGAGATTGCCGCGTCTCGGACTTCATCCTTGTCGTTTATCCCGTCCACGAAAAGCTGTTTGAAGGAGAATTCACCACTCCGTATGGAGCGATTCAAGACGGATCGATATCCGTTTCATTTGACAACCCCGCCGGAGCTGGCGCGTTCAGCATTTACGGAAAATTCGACGCAGCCGATCACTTCCAGGGATTCATTATGTTTTCGAAGGGATTTTTGGTCGGGGATTACTCCCTGCCCAAGGTCGCGACGATTGTTTGGAGCGGCCACCCATAATACCCGCTTTCCCGTGATTAATTCCGCGGGAAGCAACCGATGGAATATCGAGGCCGTCCATCGCAAACGGCCCTCGATATCTATTCCGGATCCGGCCGGTTTCCTTTCGATGGAAATAATAAAATAGCCATGGATGATTTCAGCTCACTCCTGAAACAGCAGATCGCATACTACCGCGCGCGCGCACCGGAGTATGACGATTGGTTTTTCCGGCGCGGCCGGTATGACCGCGGTCCGGCGGTCAATGCGGATTGGTTCGCGGAGGTTGGGTGCGTGCGCGACGCGCTTGAGGCGTTCCGTCCGGAGGGGGACGTGCTCGAACTGGCCTGCGGCACCGGGCTGTGGACCGAACCGCTCCTGGCCAGCGCGCGGCGCATCACCGCGGTGGATGCCGCGCCGGAAGTGCTGGCGTTGAACCACGAGCGGGTGCACTCCCCGGCGGTACGCTACACCCGGGCTGACCTCTTCACCTGGCGGCCTGAGGAACGGTTCGATGCCGTCTTCTTCGGTTTTTGGCTTTCCCATGTTCCCCCGGAGAAGTTCGAATCCTTCTGGCGGATGGTTGCCTCTGCGCTCAAACCCGGCGGGCGGGTGTTCTTTGTCGATTCGAAATACGAGCCGACCTCGACCGCGCGCGATCACCGGCTGGGGGATCCCGGCGAGGGCATGGTCAATCGCCGGCTCAGCGACGGGCGGGAATTCAAGGTTGTGAAAATTTTTTACCAGCCGGAAGATCTGGCCGGGCGGCTGCAGTCGCTGGGCTGGACGACCCGCATCCATGAGACCCCGAATTATTTTATATTCGGTGAAGGGCTGTTAACTTCCTGAGTATCCTCATTACCGGCTTGACGTATATTGCCGAACACCCTCCCCGGGCCGCCATCCGGCGAATGCCCCGCCGCATCGAGTAGAATATCTCCGCGCGGGAAACCGGCGCGGACGCCGTGTGTGTCCGGCCGCCGGAGGAACCCGCATGGAAAATCGGAGGTCAAGTGGAAATAACTTTCGCCATCGGCGGCTGGGAATATTTCGAAGGGCTGCTGATCAGTTCCCTCAAGCGGATTTTTCCGCGCTTCGGACTGCTCGTCTTCCCGCTGATCTTCCTGATCGGCCTGACCGGGGTTTTATGGAATGCGTTCGACAAAACGCTCCTCCCGGTCTACGCCGTCGTCCTGGTTGCGATCCTCCTGGCCGCACTTGCCGGCGTGCCCGCCTGGCGCGCCTTTCAGTACGTCCGAAACCCGGAACGTTCGGCTTCGGCGACATGGAAGATCGCCGAACGGCGGATTGAAATCCTCACCGGGCGCGGAACGGCGAAGGTCGATTGGAAAACATTCGAGCGGCCGGTCGAAACATGGCACCTGTTCCTGCTGCATTCCGCCGCGAACAGGCAGTCGGTCTACATCCTGCCGAAACGCGCGTTCCGTGACGGCGCCCAGCAGGCCCGCTTTCGCGAACTGGTGAAGCGGGCGTACGGTAAGTTCTATTAGTACCGACCATGGTCTGTCGCCAATGAAAAAGTGTCCACCGGCGGAAAGATAAATGACCCCATCACCAGAATTCTCCCTCACCCTGGAATCCACACCCGCCGAGAAAGATCTCGAGGCGATCCGCAAGGGCCTGCATGCGTTCAACACCCTCAATGCATCGGACGACCATCATCAGTCCTTGACGCCGCTTCTGCGCGACGAAAACGGGGCGTTGCTCGGCGGGCTGCTGGGCGATACCTATTGGGGCTGGCTGCACGTCGCGATCCTGTGGCTTGAGGCGAAAGCGCGCCGTCACGGGCATGGTTCGCGGCTCCTGGCGGCGGCCGAAGCGGAAGCCGTGCGCCGCGGCTGCCATCATGCGCACCTGGATACGATGAGCTTTCAGGCGCTTCCCTTCTACGAGAAGCACGGGTACAAAGTGATGGGAATTCTGGATGATCTTCCAATCGGACATAAACGGATTTTTCTATCAAAGGAACTCGACCATCGAAAAACCATCACCCGCAGAGCCGGTTTGTTCGATGGTCGATGGTCTGTAAATTGCCAATAGAGTCCAACGGAGTTCGATCAAATGAGTGATATCTCCATCCGACCCGCCACCAAGGACGATTCCACCGCCATCACCCGGCTGGTGACGCAATTGGGATACCCGGCGGCGCCGGAGGAAATTGCGCGCCGGCTGGCGCCGATCCTCGGGCATCCGGATTATGCGATGTGGGTCGCGGAGGTTTCCGGATGCGTCGTCGGCGTGATCGGCGTCTTTATCCATCTGGCATTGGAATATGACGGCTATTACGGCCGTTTACTGGGATTGGTTGTGGACGAAACCTGTCGCGGACAGGGAATCGGGAAACAACTGCTGGATCAGACGGAGCACTGGCTTCGGGAACGCGGGGTGGACAAATTAACCCTCACCAGCGGCCAGCAGCGCGCCGAAGCGCACAAGTTCTACCGCCGCCTCGGGTACGCGGAGACAGGCTTCCGCTTCGGGAAGAGCCTGTGAACCGCCTGCCTGCGCGCGGACGGAGTGACTTGGCATGACCCAATGGATCGTATTCGATGTGATGGGGGTGATTTTCGAAGAGAGCGACGACATCATCAACCGGCTCGTCCCCTTTCTCCATCGCCGCGGACAGGCGCATCTTGAACCGGAGGCGGTCCATACCGTCTACCGCCGCGCGTCGCTGGGGCAAATTACCCCGCGCGCGTTCTGGGAAGCGATCGGCCTCGGGAACGAGTACCCGGCAATCGAGAAAGAATACCTGGATACCTGCCTTCCGTTGGATCCGAGTTTTGTGGAGACGGCCGAACGGCTGAGCGAAAAATATTCCCTGGCCGTCCTATCGAACGACATTGCCGAATGGTCGGCCCGTCTGCGGCGGCGCCACGGGCTGGACCGGCTTTTCCGGCAGGTCGTGATCAGCGGCGAAGCGGGCGTGCGAAAACCCGCGCCGGAGATTTACCGGATCCTGTTGGACCGGCTGAAGGCGGACGGAAAGGATTGCGTCTTCATCGACGATCGCATCCCCAACCTTGCACCCGCCGCCGCGCTGGGAATCACACCGATCTGGATGGCGAAAGGCGACGCGCCTCCCCAGATGGAATTTCCCCATCGGCTCCGATCCTTATCGGAGTTACCGCCATTAATCGAGAAAATACTCTCCTCTCCGTAGAATTTCACTCCGGTCATCATTCACCGCGTTCACCGGTTGTTCACGTCAGGCAAACAGATTCAAAACGCGAGTAGACAGACCCGAATTGTCTGATGCCGCCGAACTGTGTTTCGTAGGGCAATCGTCGCGCTTGTAAATAGGGACTGCAACGGAATCGTTAACCAGGATAAATGTTTTTTCTCATCCGCTAGCTTATCCTTGAATTATCAATTTTTTCTGCAATCCGGAAATTTCCTTAGCGGGAGGGTATTCTCATGCAAAAGAAAATTAATCTGTTTTCCTCAATATTGATTCTCTCTCTGAGTGCCTGCCGGGCGGTATCACCGGGGTCTCCGACGGCTGAGAATCCCGCGGCCGCGCTTCCCCGGATTGCCTCTCCATCCCTCCAGCCGACCGCAAATCCATCGGCCACCCCCTTTCCGGAACCGATCGTGTTCCCGAAGATCGACCGGCATCCTACCGCTGCGGATTACTACCGGGGAGAAATGCCCAACGTCCCCGTGTACGATCCCGATTCGGATGAAGGCTGGCAGATGGATCTCCGGTCGTTCGATCTTTCGAAACTCGACCTCAGCGGATCGTTGGATGATCTGATGTATGCAACATTCGATAGCCGTACGGTCTGGCCGGCGGCGGAAAGGATGCCTGAAGGGTTCGACTGGGAACAGATCATGGAGCTCGGCAAGAATCCCGGATTGGGACTCCGCCTCCTGCACGACGAAGGTATCACCGGGACGAGCATCGGGATCGCCATCATCGACCAAACTCTACTGGTGGACCACCGGGAATACAAGGACCGGATCCGCTTGTATGAGGAAACCGACGATATCGTCGGCGGCTGGAAGGCATCACAAATGCACGGCGCCGCGGTGGCATCCATCGCCGTGGGGAAAACGGTCGGAGTTGCCCCGGGCGCGGATCTATATTTCATCGCCACCGCAATGTGCAGCAAGGGCTCATACGAAACGATCGATTTCGGATGCCTGGCGAAATCGGTATATCGGATCATCGAGATCAACAACCAATTGCCTTCCGACCGCAAGATCCGGGTGCTTTCGATGTCGATCGGCTGGGGGAAAGAAAGCAAGGGATATTCGGAAATAACGGCCGCGGTTCAAGCGGCCCGCGATGCCGGGATCTTTGTCATTTGTTCAAGTGAGAGGGAGGTATATGGCCTGGATTTCCATGGATTAGGACGGCACCCGCTTGCCGATCCCGATACCATTAATTCCTTTGAGCCGGGCCTGTGGTGGGCCAAGAATTTCTTCACGGGATTGGATAAATTGCAAAACACATTGCTCGTACCGATGGATTCCAGGACGACCGCCAGCCCGACCGGTGTGGCTGAGTACGCGTTCTACCGCGAAGGCGGATGGAGTTGGTCGATCCCCTACATCGCCGGCGTGTACGCGCTGGCGGCGCAGGTAAACCCGGAAATCACGCCGGAGGTTTTCTGGTCAACCGCACTGAAGACAGGGCAGACCATTGAGATCACACACGAAGACAAAGAATATTCCTTCGGGGTCATTCTGGATCCGGTGGCGCTGATTCATGCATTGCAAGAGTTGTAACCCGTCTCGTACTCACTACTTGCCCCCTCCCACCCCTCCCCCATTTGCGTCGTGAAACATGAAAGATCACAAACAAGACACCACAGCAAATGGGGGAGGAAAAAGGAGGGGGAGGGATCGGCGACTCTGTCCGCAAAGTGAACCGATATACATCGGTAGTTTGGGAATAATCAGAAGATGGTGACGCTGTTTGTGTGATCCGCAATCCTCTTTCACTCATTTCATTCGTACTTTCTTCCCTTCACACGCTCATTCCGTCCCACCCCCCGCTCCCCCATCCCCTCTCCCCCTTCCCCTTACGGGGAAGGGGGAGAGGGGTGCCGAAGGCGGGGTGAGGAAGTTAGGACAGCGAAAATGGCCGTGAGGGTGTCGACGTGCCGGAAGATGGTGACGCTGTTTGTGTGAGGGGCAGAGTCGATCCTATCCAATGTCATCCCGGCCCTGAGCCAAAGGCGAAGGGGAGGAATCGGCGACTCCTTTCACAATGTAACTTCTCCTCATCCCTTTGTCACCGATCCCTCGCCCGCTAAAGCGGGCTCGGGATGACACCCTGCGGATGTTCCGCGTCGGGGTCTACAGGTCCCCCGGGGTGACACCCTGCGGATGTTCCGCGTCGGAGTCTACAGGTCCCCCGGGGTGATACCCTGCGGGTGCTTCACGCTTGTAGCTTCCCCTCCCATCTTCGTCTATAATCCCCCACGGTCGCCCCAAAAACCGGGCGTGACTATACCCCGGGATCGGGTGTTACTATAGTGCCCGATCCTGTCGCGTGTTTTCCTTCGCGGCGGAACGGAGCTTTCCGATGCAATCGCTGGCCAAATTCGCGCACGCTTCGACCCACTACCGCCCGCGGGACGGGATGATCGCCTTCCTCCTGCATCGGATCAGCGGGTTGGCGGTGCTCTTCTTTCTGTCGATTCACATCATCGACACCGCCATGGTGTATTTCCATCCGAGCGGATACGAGGACTTCCTGGCCGTGTACCGTTCCCCCTACTTCATGCTGGCCGAGATCGCGCTGGTGGCGGGCGTGATCTACCACGGGCTGAACGGATTCCGGATCGCGCTCTTCGACCTGGTCCTGCCCTCGGCCTGGACGATCGACCGCGAGCGGCTCTCGGTCCGCCTGACCATTCTCCTGGCGTTCATTCTCTGGCTGCCGGCCGGGGTGATCATGGGCGGTAATTTCATCGGCTACACGTTCCTGGGCTGGTAAGGATGACGATGGCCCCTCCCGCCGCAACTCCCGTTACCACCCGCCGCTCCTGGCTGACCGTCGCCTGGACCCTGATGCGGCTGAGCGCGATCCTGCTCGTTCCGCTGGTATGGATCCACGTGGTGATCCAGGACATGCTGGTTGGCGTGCATCGGATCAATCTCGAGTACGTGGCGATGCGCTGGGCGTCACTGGGGTGGCGCATCTACGACGCCGGGCTGCTGTGCTTTGCCTTTGCCCACGGCACGAACGGCCTGCGCCAGGTATTGGAAGACTATATCCATGGACGGCGGGCGCGGCGCGTGATTCGCGTTTTGCTTTTCTGCTTCTGGCTGGGCATCACCGCCCTCGGAGCCGCCGCCGTGATCGGAGGAGTTGGTTCATGACCGTTGAGCACACATTCGACGCCGTGATCGTCGGGGCCGGGGGGGCCGGCCTGATGGCCGCGCTGCACGCATCCCAAGGAACCCGGGTGGCGGTAATTACCAAAATGTACCCGACCCGTTCGCACACCGGTACGGCCCAGGGCGGCGTGGCCGCACCGCTCGGCAACATGGAAGAAGACCGCTGGGACTGGTACATGTACGATACGGTCAAGGGCGGGGATTACCTGGTGGACCAGGATGCGGCGGAGATCCTCGCGCGCGAATCGGTCGAGACCGTTCTCGAGCTCGAACACCTGGGGCTCCCCTTCGACCGCACCCCCGACGGCCGGATCGAACAGCGGCGCTTCGGCGGCCATACCCGCGAATTCGGAAAATCCCCGGTGATGCGCGCGTGCAAGAGCGCCGACCGCACCGGCCATATGATCCTGCAGACCCTGTTCCAGAACTGCATCCGTCGGGACGTGCGCTTCTTCGATGAATACTTCGTGCTCGACCTGATCCTTGAGGACGGCGCGGCGCGCGGCGTCGTCGCGGTGGAGATTAAAACCGGCGAGCTGCACCTCTTCCGCGCCAAAGCCGTGCTGCTGGCGTGCGGCGGTTTCGGACGGATGTATGCCGTCACTTCCAACGCGCATTCGCTGACCGGCGATGCGGTCGCCGCGGCCTACCGCCGCGGATTGCCGCTGGAAGACATGGAGTTCTTCCAGTTCCATCCAACCGGCATCTATAAAATGGGTATCCTGCTTTCGGAAGCGGCGCGTTCCGAGGGCGGCATCCTGCTTAACGGCGCGGGCGAACGCTTCATGGAACGCTGCGCCCCGACCCTCAAAGACCTCGCACCGCGGGATATGGTTTCGCGTTACATGTTTCAGGAGATCCGCGACGGGCGCGGCGTGGAGGGCAAGGACTATCTCCACCTCGATATCCGGCCGGAGACGATCAGCCGGCTCCACAGCGCGCCCGGCGGCCGGGCGGTAACCGCGGCCGATCTCGAAGCCAAGCTCCCCGACATCATCGAGATGATGCGGATCTACCAGGGTATCGATCCGATGAAGGCGCCGGTCCCGGTCCAGCCGACCGCGCACTACGCGATGGGCGGGATCCCGACCGACTGCGAAGGGCGGGTCCTCCGCTCCGTGCCGGGCACCGCGGACGCCATGGAACCCGTGGGCGGGCTGTTCGCCGCCGGCGAGTGCGCCTGCGTCTCCGTCCACGGCGCCAACCGCCTGGGGACCAACTCGCTGGTCGATTTGCTCGTCTTCGGACGCCGTAGCGGACGCTCGCTGGCGGAATTCTGCGCCGCAAGCGCCCTCGAGGCGCTCCCCGCGGGGGCCGGCCGGGAGGCGGCCGGGGAACTGATCCGCCTGCGGGAAAACCGCGGATCGGAACGCATCGGCGCACTGCGCTCCGCCATGCAGCGCTGCATGACGGAGCATGTGGGCGTGCAACGGATCGCCCGCGGGCTGGAACGCGCGCTGCAAACCCTGCGCGAACTGAAAGCGCGCTATCAGAAAATCGGCCTGGCCGACCTGGGCCGGAAGTGGAACACCGAAGTTCTCGAAGCCTACGAGCTCGGCGGCCTGCTCGACCTGGCCGAGGTGACCGCCGCCAGCGCGCTGCACCGCACCGAAAGCCGGGGCGCGCATTTCCGCGAAGATCATCCCCAACGCGACGATACCGGCTGGCTGCATCATACGCTTGCCCGGCGCAAAGAGGGCTCGGGGGCGGGCCTGGTGCCCGACGGCATTCTGTTCGAGCAACGGCCGGTGGTCATCACACGCTTCGCGCCGGAGGTAAGGGAGTATTGATTTTTCTCCCTTCTCCCAGGATCAACTGGGAGAAGGGCCGGTGATGAGGGGCGTGAACGATCGTCATACCCGCCCCTGCCCTCGCGCAGCAAGGGTGCTCTTGGCGGGAATCCATGGGATGCACTGAGGGAATCACGCGGACGGTCCCTGGATGCCCGTTTCGGGCATGCGGGCATGATGATCTAGATGATCTAGATGTTGTTCGTCATCCGGCGCCTGCCCTCGCGAAGTAAGGGTGATCAAAGCGGGTTTCCAGCGCATACGAGGCAGGAATCACTCCATCGATTCCTGGATGCCGGCAAAAGGCACGCCGGAATGACAATTCGGTTGTTGTTCGTCATGCCCGAGCCTGCCCTCGCGCCCGCCCTCCCGAGCGATGAGCATTGGTGATTTTCCAATGCGAAGTATTCGCGAGTGGGGGTAACATTCCGACTTGCCTTTGCTCTTGAAGCCGGAACGGTTGTGAAGCGAGGGTGATCTCATCGGGCATCCAGGAATCATTGAAATGTTCTTCATGCAGTTTTTCTTGGATCCCCGCTAAGCACGCGCGGGGATGACGATCTTTCATAAAATAGGACACCCAATGCTCGTAACGCTAAAAGTCAAACGCTTCGATCCGGAACGCAATCCTTCCACATGGTGGTCGACTTTCACGCTGGAAGCTGAACCGGCGGACCGCATTCTGGACCTGCTTATCCGCGCCAAGGACGAACACGATGGAAGCCTGACCTTCCGCCGGTCCTGCGGGCATGGGATTTGCGGCTCATGCGCGGTGCGAGTCAACGGCGCCAACCGCCTGGCCTGTAAAACGCTGATCCGCGAGCTGGGATCCCGGATCACCCTGGAGCCGCTGCTCGGGTTGCGCGTGGAAAAGGACCTGGTGGTCGATATGGACCCGTTCTTTGCGGCGTTCCGCAGCGTCAAACCGTACCTGATTAGCGGCGATCCGCTCCCGGGGGACGGACGCGAACGCCTGCAGAGTCCGGCCGAGCGGATGCGCTTCGATGATTCAACCAAGTGCATCCTGTGCGCCGCTTGCACCACCGCCTGCCCGGTCTTCTGGGCGGATGATACGTATATCGGCCCGGCGGCAATCGTGGCCGCGCACCGCTTCCTGTTCGACTCGCGCGATCATGGCGGCGCCGAACACACGGCGGTGTTGGCGGATGCGGAGGGGATCTGGCGCTGCCGGACGGCCTTCCAATGCACCACCGCCTGCCCGCGCGAGATCAAGGTCACCAAGGCCATCGCCGAGGTCAAAGGGGCGATTCTCCGCGGAATATCCCGATAAAAACGCCCCGAGGGCGCAGAATATCATTGCGTATTTTTGGTATATCCATGCGCAGGACTTCACCAAGCCGGTTGAACGGGTTGGCTGGAAGGCCGATGGCATGCGGTAATTGTCTCTGTTCCACGATTAATCCTTTATCTCTTCTTTTAGCACCCGCAGGAACAATTCCACCACCTGCGGATCGAAATGCGTACCGCTTCCGGCTTGGATATATTCGATCACTTCCTTATCCGGCCAGGCCTCGCGGTACGGGCGATCGGAACGCAAGGCATCCCAGACATCCACCACGCAGAACAGACGCGCGGCCAGCGGAATCACCTCGCCTTTCAACCCGCGCGGGTATCCCGTGCCGTCCCATTTCTCGTGATGGCAATAGGGGATATCCAGCGCCGGGTGCAGATATTTGATCGGCGAGAGCATTTCGTAAGCCAGTTGCGGGTGCCGGCGCATGACCACCCATTCGTCGTCGGTGAGCGGTCCGGGCTTGAGGAGGATGCTGTCCGGGACGCCCATCTTGCCGATATCGTGCAGGAGCATGCCCCGAGCCAGATGCACCAGGTCATTCTCGCGAATCCCCGCAGCGCGCGCCAGCCGCAGGGTCATCTCGGTGACGCGCAAAGTGTGGCCCTCGGTCTCCCGGTCGCGCAGGTCGAGCGCCCGCGACCAGCCTTCGATCGTGGCGTCGTAGGCGATGGACAATTCGGTATTCGACCGCTGCAACTCCTCGAATAGTTCGGCGTCGTCTATGGCGATGGCCGCCTGCCCGGCCAGCGTCTCCAGGAACTCCAGCCAATCCGGATCCGCATTCGCCGGCGAGCGGGTGAAAATTTCCAGTACGCCTTTTATGTGCCCCTTCGACACCAACGGGGCGGCGTAGTAAGCCGTAAAGCCTTCATCCTTCAGCAGCGGCGGGCGGGTGAAATCCTCCTTGCTGTCCGCCAGATTCGGAACCTGGATAATGCGCCGTTCCAGAGCGGCCGATCCGGCGCAGCCTTGGCCGAGCGGCACACTGGATTGTTCGATGGCGCCGGTATGAAAACCCCGCCCGGCGGTGAAATCGAGGGTTTGCCTTTGCGGATTCAACAGTAGCACGGCGGCGGCATCGACGCCCAGTTGCTCAGTCACGTGACTGAGCAGGATATCCAGCGTGACATGCAGGTCCATGCTGGACGTGATAGCCTCGTCGATCGCATGCAGGGCCGCCAGGCGCCGTACCTGCCACTGCGTTTGCTCGTGCAGTGTTGTACGTTGGATCGCGTTGGCGGCCATGTCGGCCACGGCGGAAAGCAAACGCACTTCCCCAGTGACAATCTCACCCTTGCGGCCCACCCACAGCGCGCCGATGGTCTGCCCCTGCGCGATGAGCGGGACACAGGCCGCCGCGCGGATTGTATCGAGCAGCTCCGGCCGGGTGAAGCGCGGCTCGTGGCGCAGATCGTTGCTGAGGAAGGGCTGGCCGGTGGCGATGACATGCCCGCTCACACCCTCACCCGGCGGCATGTGCGTGCGTTTATCCCGCAGGAATTCTCCGCGCGCCATTTCCACCAGGATCTCGCCGCTGGCCGGGTCGCGCATGACCAGCGCCGCACCCTCGGCCTGCAGAATCTCCAGCAGTTGGTCGAGGATAACCGGCAGCATGGCGGCGCGTGTGGGAGCCGAACGCAGCGCGTTCGCCATGATGATGATCGCCTCCCGCTCCCGCTCGTGCTGTTTGCGTTCCGTGATATCTTTAAAAATGATAAGTAAATATTCCTTCTCGGCAAGGGTTATAAGGGCAGGGCTAAGATCTGCGGTAATAATGCTTCCGTCTTTTCGCTTGAACCGAATATCACTTCGAATTCCCTTCTCCCCCCGGCTAAACGCCTCGATCTGCTCAAAAATAAAATGCAGGTCTTCCTCAGGATGTATTCCACCGATATCCAGGTTTAAAAACTCCCCTTGGGAATAGCCCAGCATAGTTACACACGCGGCATTGCACATAAAGAACTTCCGAGCTTTAAGATCGATTAGAAACATCCCGTCGCTGGCGTTGTCGAAAATGGCCCGGAACTTGCCTTCCGACGCCTTTAACCCCTCCTCGCCATGCAGCCGCTCGGTGATGTCGTGCACGGTCCCAACCAAGTGGGTGCAGTTGCCGCCGGGATCAAAAACCGGTGCCACGGAAACCTCACCGACCCTTGTCCCTGCCGGATATTCGGAGACTTCTTCCCATCGAACCGCCCTTTTCGTCCGAATGGCTTCCCTGTACTTCCCCAGAACCATTGCATGGGCGGATTCCGGAATGACTTCCTGCACCCGTTTGCCGATGATTTGGTTTTTCGATAAGCCCGTCGCTTTGAGAAATGCCGAATTGATCGAAACGAAGCGAAAACAGTCGTCCGGTTCCACCGCCAGATAAAACAGGACGTCATTAATATTCGCGTAAATCGTGGACAGTTGGCGTTCGCTGGCTTGCAGCGCCTCGACCGCCTGCTTGCGCTCGCTGATGTCGGTGAGAGTGCCGGTCACGCGCCGTATGCTGCCCTGCTTGTCAAAAGCGATTGCTTTGCCGCGTGCGTTGATCCATACCCAGCCGCCATCTTTGCGTTTAAACCGGAACTCGACCGAGTAGCTGCGATCACCGGTGTCGATCTGCCTCTGTATATCCGCCCAGGTATCCACCCGGTCATCCGGATGCAGCAGCTCAATCCAGCGCGCAAGGTTCAAGGTAAATTCATCCGGCTGGTAGCCGAGCATGGTGTAACAGCGGGGACTCCAGGAGATTTCTCCGGTTTCCAGATACCAGTCCCAAATGCCGTCGTTGGCGGCTTCCAATGCCAGGCGCAGTTTTTCTTCGCTCTTCTGCAATTCCGTATTCGCCCGTTCGAGGTTCATCGTGCGGGCCCGGACCTGCCTGCGGAGTAGAAGAATCGTCCCGGCCGCAAAAACCAATAATCCAGTGATGCCGCCGATCACCCAGAAAAAGTACTGCGGTATGCGGTATTCGGGCGCTTTTTCCATCCAACGTTGGAGCGTCTGATAATATGGCGAGTTGGTTTCCTGGAGCCATGCGTCCAGATGACGGTCGATGGCTTCCAGGAGATCATGGTTTTTTCCTTTGGCCGTCGCATAATACAGCGTGACGGGATTAAAATCGATCGTCGTCTTGGTCAATCCGTATTCCTGGAAGGTATAGTCTCCAAAAAAGTGATTGGCAATTGCGGCATCCACCGAACCGTCGGACGCCAAGGTAAAGGCCTGCTCCAGCGAGTCGGTCTGCACGACCGTCACGGAATATCCGAATCCCTTCATCATTTGCTCAAACATCGTTTGCTGGATGGACCCTTCGAGCAGTGCGACCCGTTTTCCGTCCAAATCGGAGATTTTATTGATGGCTAAGCGTGGGGAGGCATATACCCTGGACCAACTTTCAAGAACCGGGGTCACGTGGAAATCATATACCGCATCCCGGGCCGGCGAAAACGCGACGTCCGGCATCAGGTCGATCTGCCCGGCTTCCAGGGCTTGCAGGCACGCCGCCCACTCGCACGGCACGTAGACCAGTTTCCAATTCTCCTGGGCGGCCATCTCCTCCAGTAGTTCGACAAAGATCCCCGCGGCGCGGCCGTTCTCCTCGATGAATACTTTGGGTTTGTTCCGGTAAACGCCGACCCGCACCGCACGCGGCGAATCGATCGCCGCGCCGGCGGAAAAAGCCAGTATTACGAACGCGGCAGCGCACAATATACACGCGCGGGCGCGGATACTGCCCGCCTGCCTGCCGATCCATACAGCGGCGGCAGCCAATCCCGGAATAAGTGAAGCCAAAATCTTGGTAATGACCCGATGGGGCAATCCATATTTGATGGCGGTGGAAATCCTCCGGCTGTTAACCCCAGGGCAACCGCCAGGGATCGCTGCCGGACCGGTCACGCTGAAATGCTGCCGGAGGATCGGTTGAAGTCGGGGATTCGCACGGATCGGGGCTTTTTCGAATGGTTTCTCCCGGCAGGCGAAGGGGCGTCCGCGTAATGCTTGTTGGCGCTCGCCGGATATTGCCTCTGTATGGATAATCATCCGTAAACGGTTCCCTCCGCCAATAACCCCGCCGGGAATGGCGTCCTGATAGGAGTATACAGCAGATCGAATTGGCACACCGTTGCGTATCGCTGGTCCATATAGATTGCCCGGCCAAATTACAGGGTTTTTACCGGCGGGATGAAAGGCGGCAATGCCTTCCACTGCAGTTTCCGCAAATTAGTAAAAGCTGCCACTACCGATCCGAGGGGGCAATCGCACCGGATGGTTCTACAAAAAAAGAAAGCCCGACAGGGACTTTTACTTCCACTAAACATCAGCAGTTAATTGATCATTGAATGGTTAGGGATACGGTCTTCCCTGAAGAAAGTAATTACGTCTTAATCATCCAACTATTAGCCACATCATTTATCTACCCGTGTACTCCTTCCATTCCGCTCCCCATGCCCGTGACCGGATCGTTCCGGATCAGACAGGATATACCCGGAACAGTATGCCGGTGGTGAGTGAAATTCTTTCACGAAATCCGAAACGGCCCGCGGCCATCCGGCATGAAAAAGGATCCGGGATGGCCCATTCGGCCTATCCGACGTTCTTTCACTTCTTTCACAACCCCTATTCGGACAAGAATTCGGGTGAGGCGAATTGGGGGAGAATAGGTGATTGCGAAGGCGGAAATCCTTCGTTATAGTTGCCCGCAATAAACCGCACTGATGTTTCGAGCCGTGACGCTCCCATGTATTTCTTCGAAGGGAGCGTCTTTTTTTTATGCGGCGCGTGCCCGCAGGGGAGAAACCCAGCCGGAATTACCGGGCCGCGACGCCCCGTACTTTTTTGGAAAACACGGGGTATTTCGTTTTGTAAGGAGAATTCGCATGGGATTTGCCCTGGGCATCTTCGTCACCGCCTACCTGTTGATTGCCAGCGAAAAGCTCCCCCGGCATTGGGTTGCGCTCGGCGCGGGTTTGGTCATGATCGCGGCGGGAATCCTCACGCCGCTGGATGCCCTCCGCTACATCAGCTGGGAGACGATCGGACTCCTGGCCGGGATGTTCATCCTGGTCTCCCTGCTCCACGAGGCCGGGTTCTTCTCATGGCTCGCCATGGCCGCTATTCGCAAGGTGAATTACCACCCCACCTACCTTTTCTTCGCGCTGGTGTTCATCTCCGCGGTGTGCGCGATGTTCATGGACAGCATCACCGTGATCCTGTTTCTCGCCGCGCTCACCATCCCGCTGTGCCGGCTGCTGAAGATCGACCCGGTGCCGATCGTCATCGCGCTGGTCTGCGCGGCCAACACCGGCGGCGCCGCCACGCTGGTGGGAGATCCGCCCAATGTGATCCTGGGCACCGCCCTGGGGTTCAGCTTCGGCGATTTCGCCGTGCACACCGGTCCGATCGCCGCAATCTGCGTCACGATGCTGGCCGGCTACTTTTTCCTGGCCAACCGGCGGGTGCTGACCGACGCCCACAGCGCGCTGGACGAACAAACCGTCCGGGAAATCGAAGCCCTGCACGCGGAGCCCGTGCATGCGCGCATGACCCGCCTCGGCCTCATCTGCTTCGGGGCGGCCGTGTTCCTCCTCATCCTGCACAAATATGTTTCTCCCTGGACGGGCCTGCCGATCAGCGCGGCGGCGGCCGCGCTCCTTCCGGCGATGTTTGCGCTGGCCGGGCTGCCGTCTGTGGAAGTGAAACGCGTTCTGCTCCGGGTGGATTATCAAAGCATCCTGTTCTTTTCCGGGCTGTTCGTGCTGATCGGGGGATTGGAAAAAACCGGAGTGTTCGAACTGGCATCGAACGCGCTCGCGCGCGCGGCCGTCGATCCGCAGGTCATGATCCTCTCGCTGCATTGGGTTCCGGGTCTGCTGAGCGGGATCGTCGATAACGTGCCGCTGGCGCTCGCCATGAGTTACGTGCTCAAGGACCTGGCGGCCGTGGCGGGAATGCCCGCCCTTTCGCTGATGGTCTGGGCGCTCGCCCTCGGGGTGGATATCGGCGGGAATATCACTCCGATCGGCGCTTCGGCCAACGTCGTGGCCTACGCCTCACTCCAGCGCGAAGGGGAACACGTGGTCTGGGGGCGCTGGATCAGGCTGGCCGGTCCCGCAACGCTGCTGGTGATGGTTCTGGCGTCATCGCTTTTATTACTTAAGGGATACGCCGGCTGGTATTGATCCGGGCCGGCAGCAGGAAGGAAGGAGGTGGTGGAATGGGCGGACGGCGACGGTAACGATGATTGGATGCCAAATTTTTCGTGTGGTTGTGCAGGAAAATATTTCGAAAAGAAGGAGACAGTATGAACGAAAAGACGAAATTCGCTTTGCGCGGTTTGAAATGGTTCCGTTGGGTCCTGGTGCCGGCGCTCGTGGTGATTCTTCTCACACGCGCGACCCCGGCGCTGGCGGCGGAATCCGGGCCGGACCCCGTCCTGCGCGGCCTGAATACCGTGTGGGTGCTGGTCACGGCCTTCCTGGTATTCTGGATGCAGGCCGGGTTTGCCTTCGTCGAAGCCGGGTTAACCCGGGCGAAAAACACGACCAACATCCTTTTTAAGAACCTGATCGACTTCGTGTTCGCCACGCTGGCCTTCTGGCTGATCGGATACGCCTTTATGTTCGGAAATTCCGCCGGCGGTGTGATCGGCACGACGGGATTCCTGGTAAGCCCTTCCGGGGCGGCGGATGTCGCCGGTGTTCCGCTGCTGGCCTTCTGGCTGTTCCAACTGGTGTTCGCCGGGACAGCCGCGACCATCGTCTCCGGGGCCATGGCGGAACGCACGAAATTCTCCGCCTATCTTCTCTACAGCTTCTTTATTTCGGCGATCATCTATCCGATCTCCGGACATTGGATCTGGGGCGGCGGATGGCTCGCCGGCCTTAACCTGGGCGCGGGTTTTAAAGATTTCGCCGGATCCACGGTCGTCCACAGCGTGGGCGGATGGCTTGCCCTGATCGGCGCGGTCATTCTTGGCCCGCGCATCGGCCGCTTCGGGGCGGACGGCAAACCCAAGGCGATCCCCGGGCATTCCATCTCCATGGCGGTCCTGGGTGTGTTCATCCTCTGGCTGGGCTGGTTCGGGTTCAACCCCGGCAGTCAACTGGCGGCGGACGGACCAAATGCGGATATCATCTCGCTGGTGGCCGTCAACACCAACCTCGCCGCCGCCGCGGGCGGGTTGATCGCGATGATCCTCACCTGGTTGTTTGTCACCAAGAAGCCGGATCTGCCCGCTTCGTTGAACGGGGTGCTTGCCGGATTGGTCGCCATCACGGCGCCGTGCGCCTTCGTCACACCGGCCGCCGCCATCGCCATCGGCGCGGTGGGCGGTGTCGTTGTGGTCTATGGAACGTTGCTTCTGGAGAAGCTCAAGATCGACGATCCGGTCGGCGCCGTCCCGGTCCATCTGATGAATGGGATTTGGGGCACGCTGGCTGTGGGTGTGTTTGCCACGGAAAACGGGGTATCGGGTCTGATCACCGGTTCCGCAGATCAGTTGCTTGTGGAAGCAATCGGGGTTCTTGCTGTAGGCGTCTGGTGTCTGCTTACCGGAGGCATCCTGTTCATGACCATCAAGGCGGTCAACGGGCTGAGAGTTACACGTGAAGAAGAGCTTCAGGGCTTGGACCTCCACGAGCACGGCACACAGGCGTATCCGGCCGATGCCGTGGCAGGTTAAGAAAGAAATAAACTGCCGTCGGCGGGCAGGATCGCCCGATGCAACGGAAAGAATAAACGCGCTTGTTCCCGCGTTCCCCTCGAGCCGGGAGATTCGTCCGGGAAAGTGGAACCGCCCAACATGGGCGCAGGCAATCGAACAGCGCGGCCGGAACGATCCCGAAACGAGCGCCGAAGGGCACGCCGTATTACAAGGAACCCTGCTCCCGGTGCCCGGGCGCGTTTCCAACCGTCCTATCCCTTCCGAAAGCGGGGAAGGCGCCAATCAGGCAGCCTTCCCCGCCTCCGGAAAATACCACCGAAGGAGGTACCGGATGAAAACTTCCAAGGACCCCTCTTCCTCCTCTGCGCTTCACTCACCCGGCGTCGGCCGCGGCCGAACGGGCGAGTCCGGCGGATACGTGACTGCCCCGAGAAAAACTCTCGGCCTGACCGGGATCACACTCAAGACCATGACCCTCATGGCGCCCGGCGCCCTGGTGTGGGTCTTCTTTCCGCTCCAGGCGGCTTTGCTCGGCGGAGCGGGCGACATGTGGGCCGGCACCATTCTGGCGCTGATAATCGCCGTGATCACGGCGCTCAGCTATTCCGAACTCTCCCGCGCCTTCCCGAATGCCGGAGGCCGGGGATCTTACTTCTTCGCGCAAAAGGCTTTCCTGGACCGTGAGCGTCCGATCCATCCGGCGCTGATTCGCACCGCCAAGAAGCTAACAGGCTGGGCCGCGCACCTTTACTACTGGGTCTATCCCGGCGTGTTGGTGGCCTTCCTTACCTCGCTGATCATCTCCTTATTTGGACAATTCGGGGTGGACGTGCTTCCGCCCGGAAGGATCCTTCTGGTGGGAATGGTAGTGGTGCTGGCCGCCATGCTGACCGGCCGCGGTATCAGCGGCTCTTCCGCGTCGGCTGTCGCCACCAATCTGGTGCAAATGCTGGCGCTTGCGGCGGTCTGCGCTTCCGCGCTGCTGTTCCGCTGGCAGAACCCGCTCGGCATTACCGTCTGGCAGTATGCATCCCCCGCCCAGGTTTTCTCGCCGGCCTCCTTCGCTGGTACGCTGTTCCAGGGCGCCTTTGCGATCCTCATTCTGGCGGGGTTTGAATCCTCCACCTCGCTGGCGGCCGAAGCCGTTTCTCCGCGGCGCGACATTCCCCGCGGAATGGTCCTCTCCCTCCTGCTCCAGGGGCTCTTCGCCTACCTTCTGGCATACGCGGCCTTCAACCTGGCGATCAGCGACGTTCTTACGACGGCAACAACCGGTATTGGGCGGCTCTCCGGGATCCGGGCCGTCGCCACAGAAGCGGGCTTGGGCGGCTTGGCGATCCAGATCGGCGACGCACTCCTGGCCGGCAACGGTTTTGCCCTGATGCTTGTCCTTTCGATCACCTGCGCTATTGTGCTGTTTGGATTGCTGCTGGCGGCGATCAATATGGGCGTGCGGGTGAGCTTCCTGATGGCGCAGGATCGCGAGATCCCGGACGTGCTGGGGATGCTGCATGACGATTTCGCCACTCCCTACGCCGCTGTATGGATCCTCTCGGTGGTCTCCGGTGTCATCGCCGTCCTGGGAACGCTGGATCCGGTGGTCCTTTCCGGGTTTGTGCTTGCGGCCAACGCGGGCGTGTTCCTTCTCTATGCGCTCATCTGCGGGATGACCTTCTCCGCGTTCCGGGGCAAATCGGAGTTTCGATGGATCCGCCATGCCCTGCTGCCCGGGGCCGGTATTTTACTGAACGGCGGGATGATCGCAGCCTGGGTCGTCCTGGGGCTTTCCGCCGGGGGACCGTCCCGTATTTCCACTCTGTGGGCCATCGCGACGATTGCCGTGTGGGGCGCGATCGGGGGGATCTTCCTGTTTTTGGCGCGGCGCCGGCAACCCCAAAAGGGAAGGCGTTCCAGTTACCAGGATGAAATGGTCCACATGCGCCATCGGCAGGTATATATTCGGCACAAACGCGGCGAGACATTTGCCGCCATCGCCGGCACATTGTTTATCAGCCAACAGCGGGTTCGGGAGATATTCCTCCGCTATGAAACATGGCTGGAAAACAAAGATGCCGCTCAGAAAGCCGAAGCGGACCGAACGGAGAATGCGGGCAAGCGCTGATGAGATACGCTCCGCTCGCATTCGGTTGCGGGACGCCCGTTGCCGAAATCGGCCGCATACATCCGGAGGAAATTACATTCGATACGGTTAACACTTCCGGCCGCTGGTCGGGGTGAAGGTGATAATCCTGCGCGGAGAAGCTCGATAAAAAGAAAAAGCACCCGCAGGGGTGCTCTTTTTTTCCTTTGCATCCATCCGCCTTCACTTTTCAACGTCATCCCGAGCCGGAGGCGAGGGATCGGCAACTTCTTCCACAAAGCGGATCGGCGGGATGGATTAGATACTCTTTTCCTCTTTTACCTCTTGTACCTCCCCCGGTTCCTGTTCCTGTTTCGTTCGCCACCAGCCGATCGCGATCAGCGGGATGCCGGCCAGAATGGCCACATCCGCCAGGTTCGATGTTCCGGTGCGGACCGCGCCGAAGCCCAGATTGAAAAAATCGAAAACCTTCCCGTATGCCAGCCGGTCCACAAGGTTGGAAAAACCTCCGGCCCACACCAGGCTTAGCCCGGCGGATGCCAGGCGGCAATCCTTTTCACGGATCAGGAGGACGCTGACCCAAACCAGAACCGCCGCCGTGACGGCGGGCAGCATCCATTCGCGCACAGCCTCCGGAAGCTGCGATCCCAGGCTAAGGATGACCCCGGTATTGTGGACGGCTTCCAGGCGCAGGAAATCCGCGAGGTAAGCGTGCCGCACGCCATCGGCCAGGCAGGCCGCCGCGATCAGCTTCCCGGCATGGTCGATGACGACGACGGCCGCGACGATGACAACAAATATTCCCAGCCTCTTCCAATCCTTCACAGGTTCTCCTCCCGGTCCTTTTTTCTCCGCCCGGATCGATGACCCGCCAACCGGCTTTCCTCCGACGCCCGCCGGATGATCTCCCGGATCCGCTTGGAACGGGTTTCCGGCCGCTTGGCGCTCTCGACCCACCAGATCAGCGTCTTTTTTTTCGAAGGCGTCCATCCTGAAAAAACTTACCCGGCGTCCGAATGGCCCGCCAGCGCCCGTGACAGATCTTCGGGAAGTCGCGACGTGTCCTCCCGCAGCGCGGCGGCGCGCCATTCCCCGTTTCGTTTCGCCCGGCGGATTTGGTCCAATCCGGCTTCCGTCATCCGCCCTTCCGCGATGAGCTGCTTCGCCCGCCGCTGGTTCGCCGCCGACCAGACGGCGCCCGGCCGACGCGGGGAAAACCGCAGGGCGAAAGTATCGGTATCGAGGCTGTGCATCGCGCCATCGATCCACCCAAAGCACAGCGCCTCCTCGACCGCCTCCGACAAGCGCAATCCGGGAATGGGCGACCGGCTCTTCCAGATGGTCAGCCAGGCTTCTTTTTCTTTCGAGTGATTCGCCTCCAGCCACGCCCGCCATTCCTGCGGCGTTGTGATCTGGAGATACACTTCCGCCTTTGGCATCCTGCTCCTTCGTGGCGAACGCGGTCGTCAGATGCGAACGGCTTCGAATAGGCCGGTTTCCTTGGTGATCCGGATGCTGCCTCCGCCTCGTTCCAGCTCCCGCGCCATATATTCCGCCAATCCGGCCCACCGCTCCCCGTCCAGGGTCAAGCGACCTGATAAAAGATAACGCACAAGCGGCTCGGATTCCGTGACCACAAGCGCGTCTTCGTAACGGTGCAGCCGCACATCCGTAAACGCCTGCGCTATCTGCGCCGCTCCGTTCTCCACCGTGAAGGTTTCCGAGGCCAGGCCGCCGGATCCCCAAACGGCCCAGGCCGGATCGAAACCGGCCGCCAGGTCCGCCAGCTCGCGCATGTGGTTTGTCCCGAATGTCGAGGCGTATACCCGTCCGCCGGGTCCAAGCGCGCGGCGGATTTCCGAGAGCGCCTTCGCCCGGTCCGGAACGTGATACAGCATGTGGTTGGCGATCACCGCGTTGAATGTTCCCGCCGCGAACGGAACAGCCTGCGCATCGGCTATCCCGAAGCGGAACCCCCGGCGTTTCGGCGCGAGGGCGCCCTGCGCTTGCCGCACCATGCCCGCGGAGGCGTCGGTCGGATGAATCTCCCATCCCTCGGGAATGCGGTCGATGTTCTCAAGCCACAGTCCGCCCGGGCCGCATCCCAATTCGAGAATCCGGCATGTCGGCGGAAGGTGGAATTGGTTAAAGATCCAACGGCACAATCCAAGCGGATTCGTGCTGAACCGGCGGTGCAGGTCGGCGCGCGCGTTGAGATTCGACGCATCGCGGTATTGTTTTGAAACGTACTTTTGGTCCGCTATTCCGGCGACCTTCGTCATGGCAAGGATTCCCCGCGCCCGGGGGCGAGAAGGCTCATTCCCCCGTCGGTTTCGGATACCCGTGCAACCCGGCGCCGCAAGTCCCGCAGGAAAGATCCCACCAGGACGCTTCCTTCCCGCAGGCCGGGCAGGACCAGCGGACTTTCATTTTTCCCAGCCAGGCGGATATGCCTTCCTGTTGGATGATCTTCATATACTCGTACACTTCCCGGTGGTATGGATATTCCGCGCTGGTTTTAAATTCTTCCAGGTCCTTGCAAGGGTAATCCGCGCAAGCATAACAAAAATCCAATCCCTTTCCGCGGGCGCAGGCTTTTAAGTTGCAGGTCAGGCACCATCCCGAAATCGTATCGCTTTTGCATCCATGGCAGGGATTCGGCTCCGTTCCGGCTTTGGATCCCAAAAATTTCGGGCATGCGCCGCAATACAAACCGCAGTATCCGTCCAAAGAATATTCCATGATTTTCTCCAGGCCCGACGCGATCCGTCATTCGCTCACGGTATTGGCGGGGACCGCCCCGGGCTACATCCAGATTGATTTCTGTTTTCCGCCGTCCGAATAGCGTGTCCCGCGATCTTACGGCAGCAAATTTATACCACGGAGGATGTTCCATGCGATGTCTTTCGCTTGAGCGCCGTTCGCATACCCGTCCGGATTGGCGCTTTCGAAATTCACGGCCAAGAAATACACATCGCCCGCCGTTTCCAGATACCCCACGAACCATCCGACATGAGGCGCAATTCGCTGAACCGATCCGGTCTTGCCGCTGAAGGAAAAGGTTCCGGTTTTTTCCAGCACCAGAATTTCCCTGACGATTTCCATCGACCGCGCGGAAAAAGGGAGTTCATCCCGGAACAGACGCATCAGGAAATCCACCTGTTCATCGGCGGATATCCGCAGCGCGCCATTCAGCCAAAACGAGTCGATCGGCCCGGAGATATCCCTGTTTCCATAATCCGCGGCGTCGACGTAGGATTGCATCCGCTCCCGGCCGACCCTCCGGGCCAGTTCCTGGTAATACCACACCACCGAATCCCGAATGGCTGTCTTCAGGGTTTGATCACGGTTCCAGGAGGGGAAGTCGTACTGGGTGCCGTCCCACGGGATGACGTAATTCTCGTCCGGGATGACGCCGGTTTCCAATCCGATCAAGGAGTTCAGGATTTTAAACGTGGACGCCGGGAGAAACCGCTCGGCGCACCGTTCGGGATTGTAGCGAAGGTATTGATTCCGGTTCAGATCGTACAGCGTAAACGCGCCGTCGGCCCCCTTAAAATAATCCCCCAATTCCGGTTTGAGAATGACCTCCGGAGCGGAAGCGGTTCGGGTTGGGACCGGCGCGGTTTCCTCAACGATCCGCGTCCCGGCGCATCCCGCCAGAAGCGCTGCGGAAAGGATGACGCCGGCAGAGAGATCTAAACCGCGGATGGCGGACATTGCCTTCCCTTTCATAAAACCGTGAACTCCTTGCCGTAATCCAACGGGCTTCTCTGCGCTTTGTCCGGAATCCCTACCCGCCGTCGAGGATATCCCATCCCCGCCCCCGGGCAACCTGCTTCAAGCCCGCGTCCGGATGGACGGCGACCGGATGGCCGGCAAGCTCCAGAAACGGCAGATCGTGGATCGAATCCGCATAGGCGAAGCTCTCGGCCCAGTCCACTTCCACTCCGAGGCGCGAGACCAGTTGAAGCGTGCGGTCGGCCTTCTCGCGGCCGATCACGACCGGCGACTCCAACCGGCCGGTGTACCGGCCGTCCTTCACCCGCACTTCCGAGCCGGCCGTTCCCGCAGCCCGGAGTTTTGCGCCGATGCGCTGCACGCACGGCGCCAAGCCTCCCGATGCAATCACCAGCAGGTGACCCGACCGTAAATGGTGTTCCCAGCGTTCGAGGACTTGCTTCCGGCCCGAAGGGAGGATGAAGTCATCCACCACCCAGTCGAACAATTTCTCCGCTTGCGTCTGATCGTAGCCCTGGATCAGCCAGGGCATCCGCGCGATCGCGGTGC
>DAOUDU010000078.1:0-12347 GCA_034430775.1 Anaerolineales bacterium
TGATGCTGCCGGCCGGAAGCTACCATTTCCGGTCGTCGAAGGATTACAGCAATTTCTGGAGCGGCGAGACCGATCACTGTACAGTGCCGAATTCCTGTACGTCGGCAAGCATCACGACCAACGTTCCCCTAACCGTGACTGTGACGAACTTGGACGGACAGCCCGAGGCGGGGATCTACGTCCACGCCTTCGACGGCAATACTTTCATAAAGACCCGTCAAACCAACGCTCAGGGCCAAGCGACGTTTGTCCTGCCCGACGGAAGCTACCGCTTCCGGGCGGACAAGGGCGTACATGAATTCTGGAGTTGGACGGCGAACCACTGTGACGTACCGGGATGTACCAATGCGGAAATCACGGTAAACAATACGTTCGTGGTTACGGTGCTGAATACCAATGGTGAACCGGAATCCGATTTGATCGTAAAGGCCTATATCGGGGATACCTTCGCCGGATCCTGGGGTACCACCAATGCCCAGGGGCAGGCCACACTCGATATGCCGGTCGGCACTTTTCGTTTTCGGACCATGAAGGATGGAACAGCATTTTGGAGTGAGAAGGAGAATCACTGTTCCATACCCGTTTGCACGGAGGGAGTAATAATTATTAGGGATGCGGTTATTGTGACTGTCCTGGATATATCCGGCAATCCCGAGGCCGGACTTGAAGTCCAGGCGTATGACGGTGATACATTCGTGGAGGAATCGGGAACAACGGATGCGCAAGGCCAGTTAACACTCTGGCTTTTAGCCGGTAATTATCGATTCAAGGCGGTAAAGAATGGAACGAGTTATTGGAGCGGCGGAGAGAATCATTGCGAGATTCCCGGCTGCATAGACGCCAGCATCACCATCGATGGCGAATTATTGTCTTCCAAGAGCCCATTGAAAGGTGATACATGGGTGATACCTTGCCGTATGGAGTACTTTGTCTTACGACCGATAATTCCCAATACGTAACGGGGAGCAGAGGCGGGTCATCCACAAACAAATTGTATGAGAATTCACGCTCGAATTGACACTATCGAGCGTGAATTCTTATTATTTCAGGTACAATAAGGGTTGCCTACTCAAGAAAAACTCGACGAGCGGATGATGGATAGGGTAATGAAAAATTCCAACCCCATGAAAAATATTCTCTCCAAGCTGGACATCTTCTTCCCGGAACAAAACATCTTTGCCCGTCAATGGTCGTGGAAGCAATCGATCCTCTTATTTGGTGCGCTTACCACCGGGTTCACGCTTGTCGGTCTTTTTATCCCCGCCGACGGTTTCATTGCTTTCGATTGGGTGCACGTTTTCGCGCCGGGGAAAATTCCCCCGTTCTACCCGCCCTGGAGTCAATACGTAAATTTGCTTGGCTGGCCTTTGTTCGTCGGGCTGAGCTTGGCGGGGATCGCGATGGCGACATTGAAACGGTCAGTCCATGTCCTCAGCGCGGTGGCTGTGTTCCTGTCGCTTCCGGTATTCTGGACAATCTTCCTCGGACAGCTCGAAGGCCTGGTCGTCGTCGGATTGTTGGCGTTGCCATGGCTGACGCCGCTTGCTTTAATAAAACCCCAGATTGCTTTTTTTGCATTTGGAGCGAAACGCTCATGGATCGTTGCGTTCCTGATTTGGATGGCCATTTCGGTGCTGATATGGGGGTTTTGGCCGGTGCGAATGTTTGCCGTTAACAGCTATTACGCCGAAGGGCGGTATGTGCAGGATATTGCCATTGGGTGGATCGGAATATTGGTTGCCCTGCCAATGTTTTGGTTTTCCCGCGGCGATATGGATATGTTAATGATAGCCGGGGCGTTCATGACGCCCCATCTCATTCCATATAGCATGTTGCCGTTTGCGCCGGCCATTGCCCGGCTCTCCCCTCCGGCGGCATTCGCCGCCTGCATCCTTTCCTGGCTGCCGTTTTCGGCGAATTGGCTGGGCCCGTGGGGCTGGTGGCTGGGATGGCTGTTTGTTTTTTGGTTATGGGTTTGCCTGGCAGTAAATAGATATCGCAAGAAAAAGAATCCTCAGTAAACAATAATTAATCATTCTTGGATAGGATTTACATGATCGTTCAGGATTTAAAAAAAACCAAAAATCCTGTAAATCCTGAAAAATCCTGTAAATCCTGTCTATTTCTTTTTCGTCGTATGGGCGGACTGCTATACGCCAAAAAACAATCAGGGCGGACAGCTGTCCGCCCCTACAAATTCATTTTCATTGCCGTGCGGGCGGGCCATCGGTCCGCCCCTACTTTTTCTTCTTGGCTACAGGCTTCACAGGTTCGCCTTCCGCAGCCGGCGCGAATTCCGCCGGCAGATCGGCCAGGTCGATTTCCTCGCCCTCGCACATCATCGCCGCGCGCTCGACGACGTAACGCAGTTCGCGGATGTTGCCCGGCCAGGAATGGGCCACCAGCGCCTGCAGCGCACGCGGGTTCACGCCCGTAAGGTTTGTCCCCGTGCGCTGATTGTATTTGCGCACGAAGAGGCCGACCAGCGCGGGAATATCCTCTTTGCGTTCGTCCAGAGCCGGCATGCGCAGGTCCGCCACCTTGAGCCGGTAATATAAATCTTCGCGGAACTGGCCGGCTTCGACCAGCGCCGGCAGATCGCGGTTGGTCGCGGCGACGACCTGCACGTCGGTTTTCAATTCACCCAACCCGCCCACGCGCCGGAAGGTGTGGTCGTCGAGGAAGCGCAGCAGCTTGGCCTGCAAATCCTGGCGCAGCGTGCCGATCTCGTCGAGGAAGAGCACGCCGCCGTCGGCGGCTTCGACCATGCCGGGCTTGCGTTTGGCGGCATCGGTGAAAGCGCCCGCCTCGTGGCCGAACAGTTCGGATTCGATCACGTCCACGGGCAGCGCGGCGCAATTGATCGGGATGTACGGCTTGGAAGCGCGCGGGCCCATCATGTGGATCGCGCGCGCGAGCACATCCTTGCCGGTGCCGGTCTGGCCTGTTATCAGGACCGGGGTGGAGGTCGCCGCGGCCCGCCGCGCCTCCTTCAACACCGCCTGCATCGGCGCGGTCTCGCCCATCACCCAGTCCATCGCCTCGGCCCGAGCGCTTTGCTGGTAATAATCCAGTTCGCGCTGCAGCCGCACGACCTCGGTCGCGCGCTGGACGACGCCCTTCAGCCGCGCCAGATCGACCGGCTTTTCCAGCAGGTCGACCGCGCCGAGCTGGAGCGCTTCGACCGCGGTCGGGATGCTGGCCGTCCCGGTGACGACCACAACCTGCGGACGCGGTTTGGTCGCCGAGAGTTTGCGCAGCAGATCCAGGCCGTGCCCGTCGGGCAGGTTGAAATCCAGAAGCAGGATGTCGGGCAGGTGGTCCTGCAGGGTGGCCACCGCGCGCGCGAGGTTTTCGGCTTCGAGGATTTCATAACCCTCGGCCGAGAGCAGCCGTCCCATCGAACCGCGGGCTTTGGCTTCGTCGTCGACGATCAGGATCGTGAAGGGCATGCGGTGAATCTCCTTTTTCTGTCCTAACCTCCTCACCCCCGACCCCTCTCCCCCTTCCCCGTAAGGGGAAGGGGGAGAGGGGTGCCTGAGCCATGGTGGATTTCCGTGGCGAAGGCGGGGAGAAGGGGTTAGGACTGTTCCGCCACGGGAAGGAATACGCGGAAGACAGTCCCGCTTCCCGGGTACGTATCGGCGCGCAGGGCGCCGCGGTGCGCATCGAGTATGTGGCGCGAAAGCGCCAGCCCCAGCCCGTGACCGTCGGCGCGGGTGGTGACGTACGGCTGGAATAATTTATCGCGCACCTGCGGCGGAAGGCCCTGGCCGGTATCCGCCACGCGCACCTCGACCGCCGGCGCGCCGCTTTCCAGCGCCGAAAGCTGCAGGCTGACCCCCAAATGACCGCCTTCGGGCATCGCCTTGGCGGCGTTGTCGATCAGGTTAAGAATCACCTGTTCGATCGAGAGCGGGTCGGCCATCGCCTGCGGCAGATCCTCCGGCGAGGAAAACTGCGACTTCACGTCGGCGCGGTCGAGCGCGGGCTGCATGCGCGCCAGCACCCGTTTGACGAGTGCGGCCATATCGGTCGGGGCGGGGCGGAAATCCTGCCCGCGCGCGAAATCGAGCATCCGGCGGGAGATCTCCGTTAACCTGTCGCACTCGGCCTTGGATTCGACGACCAGGTTCGACGCGTCCGCGGGAAGCGCGTACAGCGTGCGCAGCTCCTCCAGCTGTAGCGAAAGATTGTTCAACGGATTGCGGATCTCGTGCGCGAACGAGGCGGCCATCCACCCCAGCACGGCTTGGCGCTGGAGGTGGCGCGCCTCGAGCCGGGCATCGCGGCTGGAGGTGAGGTCGGTAATCGTCACCAGCACCTCGTGGAATTCGGCCGCCGGTCCGGTGCGCAAGGGAATCGCGCGCAGTAACGCCGGGAATCCTTCGCCGTCGCGGCGGTAAAGCATGAGTTCGCCGCTTTCGTTGATCCGCCCGCTTTCGCACGCCGCCCGCACCGTAACTATGGCTTCCGGCGCGGTAAGCCAATCCTCGAGACGCATCGCCGTGAGCGCCGCGGCCGAATAGCCCAGCATCCGTTCGCAGGACTGGCTGGTTTCCGCGACGCGCCCGTCCTGGGTGTGGACGATAACCAGCGCCTGCGGCAACTCATCCATCAGGACCCGCATCGCCGTTTCGGCACGCTTCCCCTTGCGCTGCATTTCGAACACCTGCTGGCGGGATTGCCAGCCGCGCAGCAGCGCGCCGTGCGAGGCGGAGAATGCGGTCAGGGTTCCGTCGAGGCCGGCCGGGGGTTCGCCGTCCTTCCACCCGAGCAGCAGGACGCCCCGGACCGGGGAATCCGGAAGCGGGAAAAGCCATGCCGACTGCAGCGCGCAATCCGCCGCCCAGAAAAAATATTCCGCGTCGATTTTTGAATCGTGTTTCCAGGCAAGGATCGTTTCGCGCCCGGCGGAAGACAACGGCGGAAGTTCCTGCGGCGCTTCGGGGGGCAGGTTACGCTCGAAGCCGCGGGCCAGATGGCCGCTTTCACGATGGGCGTAGAACAATCCGGAGCATGAGGCTTGCGTGGCCGCCATCACCCAATCCAGCAGCGGCTCGGCGGAGCCGAGGTCGGCGGCTTCCATGACCGAGGCGGGGAGATTTTCGAATTGCGGGAGGGCGGTTATGGCGGCGGGCGGCCGCCGGTCCTCGAGCGGGCGCATCGTCACGAGCGCTTCGCCTTCCGGGGTGACGGAACGCGCGGCGCGGATATCCCACACCGCGGATTCGTCCTCGCCGCCGAGGGTCAGGCGCTGCGACCAGCGCACGGGCCGGCCGACCGGGAGATCCTTGAGGTAGGTCATGATCTCCGCCACGCCGAGCAGCTCCGCCAGCGCGCGGCCGATCACCCGGTCGCGTTCGATGCTGAGTTTGCGAAGCGCCAGCGGATTGACATCGGTGACGATGCCGCGCGGGTAGGATATGGCGAACAGCAATTCGTGATGGATTTCCGCGAGTGTGACGGATTGCGGTGAAAGCGCGGAGGGTGCGGCGGACGGCTTGAGCATCGCCAAAAGCGGCGGCGGGACGGATTCGGATTTGCGGGGCGTGCCGCCCTTTTTACGCGCGGCCGACGCGCGGACGGCGGACGGTGCGGAGAGATCCCGTGCAGCCGCCGGTCGGGCGGAGCGGGCTTTGCGCGTGGGATTGCGGGTGGAGCGCGTGTCGGACAATCGGTTCCCTTGTTTTCTTCCTGGCCTGCCCTCCCTCACCCCGCCTCTCGCTTTCCCTCGCTTTGCTCGGGACAGGCGCTCGAGGCACCCCTCTCCCAGCGTAAGCTGGGAGAGGGGAATGGGTGAGGGGGAAGGGTCAGACCCTTGCGTGCGTGTGCTGCGTGCGCCGCAGCGACATCGGCAGGATGCCTTCCATGGCTCGGTATTTCGCGACCGTCCGGCGGGCGATGTGAACCCCCTGCTTGGCCAGCAGGGATACGATCTCGGTATCCGAAAGCGCTTTGGATTCATCGGAGACGATCGAGCGGACCATATCGCGGACCGAAAGCGAGCGGTCGAAAAAGCGCGCGATCGGGATGATCCGGCCGCTGGGGAGCGCGGCGCGCTTGTGGCTGACCGCGCGCGAGACCGTGGATTCGTGCACCTCCAGCCGTTTGGCAAGCTCGGCGCGGGTAAGCGGCCGCGATTCGCGGTCGGACCCGAGGATGAAGGCGCGCTGTTCCTCGGCCAGCGCCGCCGCCAGGCGCATCATCGTGTTCTGGCTTTGCCGAAGGCATTTATCAATCAGCAGCGCCTCTTCCACCTTTTCGTTCCACTTCTGGCGTTCCTCGCCGGTCAGAGTCCGCACCATTTGGCGGAACTCGGGATTTACGCGCACCCGGCCCGCCAGCGGGGCATAAACTTCCACGACCAGCGGACCGGCGGGATTGTTGGGCTGGACCCGGAAGGTCATCTCCGCTTCGCGGTAGAGGTCCGGGTCGGATTCCGTGCGGGCCGGACCGTTGCGGAAAAAGGTGCGTCCCGGATAGGGCGTGAGATTTACTTTAATGAAGTGCGCCGCCGATTCCACCGCGTCGCGGTTCAGGTGCAGCGTTTTGGCAATCGCGGCGAATTCGGCATGGGCGAGTTCTTCCAGGTGGCCGGCGACGATCTCGCGCACGCCGGCGGGAACCGTGCCGGATTCGGCGAGAGTATCGATCTGGATCAGCAGGGCCTCGATCGTGCTGAGCGCGCCCACACCCGGCGGATCGCAGCGCTGGATCATGCGCAGGACTTTTTCCACCGCGGCCGGGGACACGTGCAGGAAGCGAGCGCTTTCCAGCGGCGGTTCGGGCATCAGCCCGTTGTCGTCCAGCCGGGCCAGCAGGTACGCGGCGATCGGCCGTTCCTCATCCGAAAGCTCGGGCCCGATCTGGCTCATCAGATGGTCGGCCAGCGTCTCGGGCTGGGCCGGCTCCGGGAGATTGTCCATCTCATCGAGGGTTTGACGGCGGGCGGGCGGGGTGGACAGGAAAACGATCGGCTCTTCCCGGACCGGATGGCAAACCGGGCAGGGGCCGGGTTGATACAGCGGACGGTGGCAGGAGGGGCAGGTTTCCGGCTCTACCACTTCGAGGGCCGGATTCGAAGCCAGCGATGAGTTCAGCCATTCGTTCAGCTCGGCCCGGGAGAGCTCGAGCAGGCTCATCGTCTGGGTGAGATGCGCCGTGGTTGTCTGGCGGATACGCGGTTGGGGGCGCTGGATAATAGCCATTTCGACCTTCCTTTTGGCGCCTCCCGGCTCAAAAAGCCAAAAAACAGCCGAGTCGGGGTTGAGTATAGATGCAACGCGCCAATAAGGCAAGGTGCAATATTCATGCCACTGGCATGGGAATTGCATTAATTAGACAGGATTTACAGGATTTCATTACTGAATTGCATACACTCAAGGCATGCCTTCCCGTCCGCAATTCTGTTTCGATTACAATATCATCCAACGCTGCTTGGGCTGGAATCTTACAGACAAATAACGGCGAGTCCGATTGAACGGAGAGGCGTATGTTCGATACATCGGAATTCCAAAAGGAACTAAAGGCCGAACTCACGGGAAACATCCTGCCGTTTTGGATAAATCATTCGGTGGATCCGGTCAACGGCGGATTCTATGGGGCGGTGACCAACGATCTCCAGGTGCTCAACAACATCCCGCGCTCGGCCATCCTGTGCGGGCGCATCCTCTGGACTTTCTCCGCAGCCCACCGGATCCTGGGCGGAGAAGAGTATTTAAAAATCGCACGCCATGCGTTCGACTACCTCACCGGCGTTTTTTGGGATCCCGAATATGGCGGGTTGTATTTCGACGTCAACGTGAAGGGCCTGCCGGTGTTCGACCGCAAACATCATTATGTGCAGGCCTTCGGGTTATACGGCCTTTCCGAATATTACCGGGCGACCAAGGATCCACAGAGTCTTAAGCTGGCCCAGTCGCTGTTCGAACTGCTTGAGAAGCACGCTTTTGAACCGGTCCACGGCGGATACATCGAGGGCAACAACCGGAAGTGGGAGCCCTTGGCCGACATGCGCTTGAGCGAAATGGATTTGGATTGCAGGAAATCGATGAACACCAACCTGCATGTGCTGGAAGCGTATACCAACCTTCTGCGTGTGTGGGATGAACCGCGGCTGCGGACGCAGCATAAGGCGCTGATCGAAACCTTTTCCGCCCATGTGATCGATCCGAAGACGAACCACTTAAGATTGTTTTTCGACGACACTTGGAATTCCCTTTCGGAAATCTTCTCCTATGGGCACGATATTGAGGGCAGCTGGCTGCTTTGGGAAGCGGCCGAGCTGCAGGGCGATGCCGGCCTTTCCGAACGCATCCGCGGGCCGGTGATCGGTATGGCGGAGGCGGTCTACCGCGAGGCGCTGGAGAAGGATGGAAGCATCGTCTATGAGGGCAGCCCGCACGGGGTGGTCAACGCCAACAAATCCTGGTGGGCGCAGACCGAGGCTATGGTGGGTTTTTACAACGCCTATCAGTTGACCGGGCGGGAGGAATTCGCGGAGGCGGCCCACCGCCTGTGGGTATACGTCCATGAGCATTTTCCCGACCGCGAACACGGCGGATGGTTCAAGCAGTTGTTCCGTGACGGAAAACCCGACCTCAGCCATTATAAAATCGGCCCGTGGGATTGCCCGTATCACTCCAGCCGCGCATGCTTTGAAATGATGGCACGGCTGGGAGAGTAGACAGGATGAATAGGATTTTCTCAGGATGGACAGGTTAAGTCCTATTGTAGAGCATAGGGGGAGAGATGGACATTACTTTATTGTGCAAGCAGATCATCGGTTGTGCATTTAAAGTGCACAATCAACTCGGTTTTGGTTTCCTGGAAAAGGTATATGAAAATGCGCTTGCGTTCGAATTGAGCGCCATGGATGGTATTCATGCAGAGCAACAATTTCCGATACCGGTATATTATCGGGAAGCAAAGATGGGGGAGTATTTTGCCGATTTGTTTGTAAATGAAATGCTTATTGTTGAGGTGAAGGCCGTTTCTCATTTGGTAAAAGAACATGAAACTCAACTTGTGCATTATTTGCAGGCGACAAGAATAGACCATGGATTATTGATAAATTTTGGCCCTTCCGTTATCGTGAAGCAAAAATATCGAATATTTTTAAAAACCACAAAGTAATCCTGTTCATCCTGAACAAATCCTGTATATCCTGTCTATTCTTTCTTCGTGGCCAATTCAACATAATCCTCTTTGAAGGCGGCGGAATCCTGCGCGCCCAGCAACCGGACGATCTCGACGATCATCCCGGCTTTGTGTTCGGCATCCCGGCGGGACCAGGTCCGGGCTTTCACCTCGAGGAAGCAGCCGGGCAGGGCCGGCTTGGAGAGATGATCGAAATTAATGAAGAAATCCGTATCCTGGTAGCGGATCCGCCAACGCAGGCGTTCCTTCGCCACCTCGATCTCGCGCGCGGGCTGGAAATATTCACGGTAGAAGCGCAGGCTGTGGGTGGCGGGCGCCAGGAACCGCGACCGCGATAGCAGCACCGCCCCGGTAAACTCGCGCTCGTGGATCGGGCCGGTGAGCGTCAGCCGGTACCGCGCGCTCGCGGATTCCCCGTTTTCCTCAACATACTGGTCCTCGCGGTACCGCAGCCGCCCCTGGTCCGCCGCCGGAAACTCGAAGTAGGTATCGAATTCGCGGAAGTGGCGGCTATAGACGATTTCAACATCCGGGCGGGTCAGCCGTGCAAGCACCGGGAAATCCTCCCCCAACCGGACTTTTACCTGCACCTCGAAGGATTCCTCCTCGGCGGCGGTTTCGATCGCGATCAGCTTTGAAAGCACGGACGATTCGCGCAGAGTCAGGAACGCATCCAGTTGGTGCGCCGTCTCCGCGGCCTGTTGCAACAGATCGGTCTCCGGCAGCGTCAACAGCCTCCGGTCCCGCATCAGCCATTTCCCATCCACCATCAGGTCGGTCACATCGCCGGCTTTGGCGGAATAAACGATCCGCGAATAGACCGAATCCGGACTGCGGTCGAACTTCGGGCTGGAATGCACCTGGTTGAGATCAAGCAGCAGCAGGTCCGCGCGTTTCCCGGGTTCGATCGAACCGGTGCGGTCACCGATGTGAAGCGCATGCGCGCCCATGCGGGTGGCCATGGCGAGCGCGGTGCGGGCCGGCACGACGACGGGATTGCCGCTGAACCCTTTGGCCAAGAGGGCCGCCAGCCGGAGCTCTTCGAACATGTCCAGGTCGTTGTTGGAGGCGGCGCCATCCGTCCCGATGCCAACGTTGAGCCCGATCTCGAGCATCTTCGCGATGGGGGCGATTCCGGAGGCGAGCTTGAGGTTGCTGGTCGGGGAATGGACGATCCCGGCGCCGGCTTTCTTCAGGGTTCGCATTTCCCCCTCATCGAGGTGGACGCCATGGGCCGCAATCAGCTTGGCGGCCAGCACGCCCAGGTTGCGCAGATAGGGGACCTCCGGCATGCCGAATTCCCGCCGCGCGTTTTCCACTTCCTGCGCGGTTTCCGCGATGTGGATATGCAGCGGGGCATCGTATTCGACCGCGAGCGCGGTGCAGGCGCGGAGAATCTCCTCGGTGCAGGTGTAGGGGGCATGGGCCGCGACGGCCGGGACGATCAGCGGGTGATCCTTCCACTGCCGGAGGAAGGCGCGGGCGCGCTCCAATCCGTCCTCAAACGAATCCGAATCCGGGGTGGGGAATTTCATCACTGTTTGCGCGCAGACGGCGCGCAAGCCGGCGCCGGCGATGGCGGCGGCCGCCTCGTCCTCGAAATAGTACATATCCGCCAGAGTCCCCGTTCCGCCGCGGATCATTTCGGCGCACGCCAGGCGAGTCCCGAGCCGGACGAAATCCGGTGAGACGAACTGGCGCTCAACCGGCATCATATACCCGAGCAGCCAGACATCCAGCCGCAGGTCGTCGGCCAGCCCGCGCAGAAGCGCCATCGCCGCGTGGGTGTGGGCGTTCACAAGTGCGGGCATCAGAATCGCCCCGTTGCAATCGATAGTCTCCTGCGGATCGATCCGCGGGCGCAGGTCGGACAAAGCTCCGGCCGCGAGGATGGATCCTCCGCGGACGGCGACCGCGCCGTCGGGGAAGGCGTGGAATTCCGGATCCATCGTGAGCACGCGGGCGTTGAGGAGCAGCAGGTCGGCTTTTTCCATGCGCGGAGCCCTCCGGGAGAATAGGAAAACAACCTGGCTCGATTATACTTGCAGAAGACCCCGCCCCCTTCCCCTCCCCAGAATGGGGAGGGGAGAGAGGGGAGGGGTCGGGACAAACATCATGCGCGCAGTCGATATCATCATCCGCAAACGCGACGGGGAGGAACTCTCGGCCGCGGAAATCGATTTCCTGGTGAAGGGAATCACGGACGGAACGATCCCGGATTATCAGATCGCCGCGTGGGCCATGGCGGTCGTGTGGCGCGGGATGACGATCCGCGAGACGACGCGGTTGACGCTGGCGATGGCGGAATCCGGCGGGCAGCTGGATGCGGAGGCGTGGGCGCCGGGCGCGGTCGACAAGCATTCGACCGGCGGGGTGGGCGATAAGACCACGCTGGTGGTCGAGCCGATCGTCGCCGCATGCGGCCTGCCGGTGATGAAGATGTCGGGCCGCGGATTGGGCATTTCCGGCGGAACGATCGACAAATGGGAATCCATCCCCGGGTTCCGGACGACTCTTTCGCGGGAGGAGATCCTGCGGCAGCTCTCGGCCATCGGGATGGTGGCCTGCGCGCAGACCGGGGAGCTGGCGCCGGCGGACGGGAAACTCTACGCGCTGCGGGATGTAACCGGCACGGTCCCGTCGATCCCGTTGATCGCCTCGAGCATCATGAGCAAGAAGCTCGCCTCCGGCGCGCGCGCGATCGTGCTGGACGTGAAGGCGGGATCGGGGGCGTTCATGGAGACGGTCGCCGAAGCGGCGACTCTCGCGCAATGGATGGTGCGGATCGGAAACCGGGCCGGGCGGAGGACGGTCGCGCTGGTGTCGGGGATGTTCCAGCCGTTGGGGTTTGCGGTCGGGAATGCGCTGGAAGTGCGTGAGGCAATTGCGGCGCTGCGCGGGCAGGGACCGGCCGATTTGCACGAACACTGCCTCACCATCGCCGGGCACATGCTCCACCTCGGCGGGCGGACGCGCAGCCCGCGCCTGGGCCGCGCGCTCGCGGCGGATAAGCTTGCCGAAGGGGCGGCGCTGGCCAAGTTCCGCACGCTGGTCCATGCCCAGGGCGGCGACGAATGGATCTGCGACGATCCCGCGCTCCTGCCGGCCGCGCCGTGTCGCGGGATTCTCGCGGCGGGGAAAAGCGGATACGTGGCCGAAGCCCATGCCGGGAAGATCGGTCTGAC
>DAOUDU010000079.1:0-3933 GCA_034430775.1 Anaerolineales bacterium
GTTCTCACTTTTTACGGGGATCATTCTGCACTCTATCCGAGCACTATTGCACGAATTGGTGGGGGGCGTGATCCACGCCGTTGGAGAAAAATCGAATGGGTGATACGGTACTGGTGACGGGCGGTGCCGGTTTTTTAGGGTCGCATGTTGCCGAGGATCTTGTGCACTCCGGATTCGATGTTCTTGTTCTGGATGATGTGAGCGGGGGGTTCACAGAAAACATTCCGCTGGAGGCGCGGTTTTTTCAAGCCAGCATCCTGGACGTCGATTTTCTGGATACTCTTTTTTCCGATTATTCGATCCGGTTCGTCTATCACTTGGCGGCGTACGCCGCGGAAGGGTTGAGCCATTTCATCAAACGGTTCAACTACCAGAACAACCTGGTAGGCAGCGTCAACCTGATCAACAACTGCGTCAACCATTCCGTGGAATGCCTTGTTTTCACCTCCTCGATCGCGGTGTATGGATCGGGCCAGCTCCCGATGACCGAAGACATGACCCCCCAACCGGAGGATTCGTACGGCATTGCAAAATGGGCCGTAGAGCAGGAACTTCACATCAGCCGGCACATGTTCGGCCTGAATTCCATCATCTTCCGGCCCCACAACGTCTACGGGGAGCGGCAGAACATCGGGGACGCCTACCGTAACGTGGTTGGCATTTTCATGAATCAGATCATGCAGGGGAAGCCGATGACGATCTACGGAGACGGCACGCAATCGCGCGCCTTCACCTATGTGGGCGACGTAGCGCCGGTGATTGCCGGGGCACCGCTTCACAAGGAAGCCCTCGGCGAGACGTTCAACCTCGGATCGGATACGCCGTATAACATAAACCAGCTAGCGAAAAAAGTCGCCGAAGCCATGGGTGTGCCGTCGGACATCCGCCACCTCCCGGTGCGCAAGGAAGTATTGCACGCATATTCCAAACATGAGAAGGCCCGCCGCTTTTTCAACTGCCCGCCGGAGACTCCCCTGGATACCGGCCTGCGAAAAATGGCAGACTGGGTGAAGAAGACCGGCGTGCGGAAGAGCGCTGAGTTCTCACGGATTGAAATCGAAAAGGAACTGCCGCAGGTCTGGAAGAAGTTATAGCATGGATTTCGGCGGGCGGCCGGGCACGGGGAAGACATGGGAATCGCGATGACCGGATCACCCCCGCGGAAGGATACGGATTTCCGTGCCGCCAACCCCCTGGCGAGCATCATTACCGTCAATACCAATGAACTGCACCGGCTTAAAAAATATCTTCCCTCACTCTTGGCTTCACGGGGGAATTTTGAAATCATTATTTCCGACAACGGGTCGAGCGACGGTAGCCGGGAGTATATTGCCGGGCAGTACCCCGCCGTGAGCGTCGTCCCCAACGGAGGGAACATAGGCTTCTGCGCGGCTAACAACCGGGCGGCGAAAACTGCCCACGGTGAGTTTCTGGTGTTCCTCAACCCCGATACCGAGGTCGATCCGAATTGGCTGATCCGCCTGCTTGAACCGTTTGACGATCCGTCCGTCGGTTTGACGACCGCGAAGATCCTCCTGATGAGTTTCCCGGACAGGATCAATACCTGCGGGAACGATGTCCACATCACCGGACTTACCCTCTGCCGCGGGGCGGGACGTTCGAAGGACGCGTTCTCCGAACCAGAGGAGGTGGCTGCGGTATCCGGGGCGGCTTTCGCGATCCGGAGCAGTCTCTTTCGGATGCTCGGCGGATTCGACGAGGATTTCTTCATCTATATGGATGAAACGGATCTCTCCTGCCGGGCCCGTCTCGCCGGCTGGCGCTGCTTCACCGCGCCGGGGAGCCTGGTCTGGCACGATTACGCTCTGCGGTTTGGGCCCGATAAAATATTTCTTGAAGAACGGAACCGGTATCAAATGATCTTAAAAAACTTCCACTGGCCGACGATGGCCGTGTTGCTGCCAGGGTTTCTGCTGGCGGAGGTGATCGCGTGGGCATTTGTCATATGCTATGATCGGACCCGGTGGCGGAATAAGTGGCGTGCCTACCGCGAGATAATTCTTCGCTGGAAAGAGATCATGTGCAAACGGCGGGAATCGCAAGCGCGACGAATGCAGCATGATAGGGATCTCCTGAGACGGATCACCTGGAAACTCGATTTCGACCAAGTTGCCCACGGCCCACTTGCCCGTTTAGCGGCGATCCTCTTCAACCCATTTTTTTTTATCCTTCGCGGAGCCACATTCCTTCTGGTGTGGTGGTAGGAGGAATCGCCAACTCATGCCGGATCAGAAACCATTTGGAGTAGGTTGAATGCGAATTGCGCATGTTACGGCTACGTTTCCTCCCTATATGGCCGGTACCGGAAACGTTTGCTACTACAATGCTATGGAACTGGCCCGCCTCGGTCATCAGGTTTCGGTGTTCACAGCCGCCGGTCCGTCTACCAGTTCGTTTGATCCACCGGGTGTCACTGTGCATCGTCTGCCCTCCCTGCTGCGGTTTGGCAACGCGCCGCTCCTGCCAGGGCTGATGGGGATTCGGGATGTGGATATCATCCATTTGCATTACCCTTTTATTTTCGGGGCGGAACTTGTCACTCTCGTGGCGCGTCAACGGCGTATCCCCATTGTTCTTACCTATCATAACGATCTGATCGGGAAGGGCTTCCGCCGATACCTTTTTAATTTATATTCGCCGCTTTCCACCGGTTTGGTTTTAGGCGCAGCCCGAAAATTGGCGGTTGTTTCCGCAGAGCATGCCAGGACTTGCCGGATTGCCACCTTGTTAAAGCGACGGTGGAAGGATGTAGTGGAAATTCCGAACGGAGTGGATACGGAGTTGTTCCATCCATTGCCGCCTGATTCGGCTGTCCGGAAAAAATTCGGCATTTCCCCGGAAAATCCAATGATCTTATTCGTGGGAGCCCTTGACAAAGCTCATTACTACTCGAAAGGTGTTCCGACGCTGTTGAGAGCCTTTGCCAAGGTCTCCGGAAAGGATGTTATCTTACTGATTGTCGGAGAGGGTGACTGGAAGGCTCGTTATCAGGCGCAGGCGAGTGAAATGGGAATCGGGCGGCGGACGATCTTCGCCGGGTATGTCCCCTTCACCAACCTTCCAAACTATTACAGCAGCGCAGATATTCTGGTGCTTCCTTCCGAGTCCGAATCCTTTGGAATGGTCCTCATCGAAGCGATGGCTTGCAAGAAACCAGTGATCGCGACTGACCTGGAAAGCGTCCGTTCCGTCGTAACCGATAAGTCTGAAGGGTTGCTTTTTCCTGCAAAGGATGCGGAATCCTTGGCAGACAAAATCCAATATCTCCTGAATGATTCAAAGATGCGGCAGGAGATGGGTGAGAAGGGACGCGCCAAGGTGGAAGCCCTGTATGCATGGCCAAAGATAATCCCGCGGTTGCTTCGGATGTACGAGGAAGTCTTGGACGGACGAACCGATACCCGAACTCCAGGGGAAGACTGAGGAGGAAGTCTTCATGATCAAGAACCGAATTGCGCGGTGGAAAACAGAATATTTAGGCATCCTCGGGAATCTGGCCCTGCCGATTTGTATGAGACCGCTTTTGCAAATTGTTTATTTTTGATCCTTTTCCAAACCTCCGGATAGAATCTTGGAGGTGAGGCCAGGAGATGAATTTTGAAGATATTGTGGATTCCAAATGCACCTTGGCATATACCGCAACGGGCCAGCTTATTCTGCCGCGTGCTTTCCGAAACGCACGAAGTGCATGTTACGGATTGGGATACGGAGTATCGTTCGCCGCGGGATTATTTTTCACGCCGATATCTGCGGAATTTCACGTACCGGCTTCACCGGGATGGGAAGATCATTGTTCATGGTATTCCCCGTATCTCTCCGGCTTTGTTCTGGTCTGTTATCAGAAGATTCAACTCCGCGGTCTTCTCTTCCGTGGCTGAACGGATAATTCAACAATTCCGGATCGATGCGGTT
>DAOUDU010000080.1:0-25216 GCA_034430775.1 Anaerolineales bacterium
AACTTGCCTGCGCTGTCGGCGCGGTTGGCCACCTGCACCGCGGCCCACAACGCCGCCCCGGAGGAAATCCCGACCAGCAGTCCCTCTTCGCGCGCGGCCCGCCGCGCGGTGGCGTAGGCGTCTTCCCCCGTCACGCGGATGACCTCGTCGTAGATTTTCGTGTTGAGCACTTTCGGCACAAAGCCGGCGCCGAGGCCCTGCAGCGGATGCGGCCCCTTGGTGCCGCCGGAGAGGACGGGCGACGCATCGGGTTCGACCGCCACAATCCGGATGCCGGGTTTGTGCGCTTTAAGCGCCTCGCCCGTGCCGGTGATTGTTCCGCCGGTACCCACACCCGCGATGAAGATATCCACCCTGCCGTCGGTGTCGCGCCAGATTTCCTCGGCCGTCGTCCGGCGGTGGGCTTCGGGATTGGCGGGGTTTTCAAACTGCTGCGGGATGAAGTAGCGCGGATCCGAAGCCGCCAGTTCCTCGGCCTTGCGGATCGCGCCGGGCATCCCTTCGCCGCCCGGGGTGAGGACCAGCTCGGCGCCGTAGGCGCGCAGGAGCATGCGCCGTTCGCGGCTCATCGTATCCGGCATGGTCAGCAGGCATTTGTATCCGCGCGCGGCGCACACCATCGCCAGTGCGATCCCGGTGTTGCCGCTGGTCGGCTCGATAATGATCGTATCGGGCTTGATCCGTCCGGCTTTTTCGGCGGCGTCGATCATCGCCAGACCGATCCGGTCCTTCACCGAATGCGATGGATTATAGAATTCAAGCTTGGCGGCCACCTCCGCTTTCGCGCCCGCCGTCAGGCGGTTGATCCGCACCAGCGGCGTGTTACCGATCAGATCCGTTACGGAATTTGCGATTTTCATACCAGTCCTCTCTTCACTTCGCTCCCCCTCACCCCCAGCCCCTCTCCCAGCTTACCCCGCTTCGCGGGGCGGGCGCTGGGAGAGGGGAGCCGGTGTTCTTCCGGCGGGGTGAGGGAGCGGGGTCGATTAAAACAAAAACCGCCTCACCATGATCCAGGAGACGGTTGCCTTCGCTTTTTCACCCCTATCCGGTTCGATGCAGGCAAATGCCTAAGCGAGAGACCTCCGTCCCTGGCCAAGACAGATACACATGCAGACGACCGAACCGGCGATGTGTTTCATAGGGATAACCTGGCCCCATTATAGTGGATCGATTCCCATTGTCAAGGAACGGATCGAATTGGATGCGCGAGGCTTAGGAACTCGCCGATAGCAAGGAGAAATATTCGGAAACGAATCCTATGAATGACAAGCAATCCAAGGGCCTGGATAGGCTTCCATGTTTTGTGCGTTATGGCATCGTTTTGAGAAAACCCCCCTTTTTTCCTCTTTTCCGAGTAAAGGACGAAATCGGTCATGGCTGGCAATCGGGACAAAGAACATATGTAGGAGGCAATAATCTATCAGTAGTCCCAACTCCAAGCTGACCGAAATCATTTAGCCCCCAACACATAATGGCGCTATCTTCCATAATCGCACAGGTATGAGTCCTGCCGATCGAAACAGCTGTAATTATTTTGCTAAAAACCTCAATGGATGTCGGCGAGGATAAATATAACTCGTCACCTTGTTGCCTTAATAAATTCCTACCCCAGCATTTAATGGTGCCATCATTTAATAATACGCAAGAAGAATTATCACCTGCCGAAAGCGAAACGACTGGAAGATTTAAATTTATAACATCGACAGGGGTGGGACGATCGATTTCGGTACCATCGCCTAGATATCCCCCTTAGTTGTACCCCCAACATTTAACCCCACCGCTTTCGAGCAATACGCAGGTAAAGTCATTCCCCGCTGTAATTGCAACAATGCCAGATGATAGACCTTTTACATCGACGACAGCGTAAACGGGATAATGAGTATCGGCAAACCCGCTACCTAAGATGGGACCATAACCGTTGGCCCCCCAGCATTTAACACCACCTGTGACCATTAAAGCGCAGGTGTGATTGTTACCAGCAGCAATGTCTTTTACCCCTGATGACAATCCAATCACATCAGAAGGAACTGTACTGATATAATTAGTTCCATTGCCTAAGAGACCCCCGGCATTTGCTCCCCAACACTTAACACTCCCATTTTGTAGAAGAGCGCAAACATGGTACATACCTGTAGTGATTACATTTACACCGCTTGACAGCCCCACCACATCAACAGGATCCCAACTATAGTCACCGGAGGCCCGATCATCACCCAAAGAACCATAGGTATTTGACCCCCAGCATTTCACGCCCCCAGAAGTCAGAAGGATGCAGGAAAAATCGCCATAAGAAGAGATATCATCGACACCATTTTCCAAACCGGGAATATCCTCGGGGTAAGTATGGTAATTATTGGAAGAATCACCTGGATGATTGGTTATATAATTTCCCCAACATTTCAAGCCATTAGAGAGTGTTACAGCACAAGTCTGCATGAAACCAGCGGATACAACCTTCGCATACAGAAGCGGAACTGGGATCGCCGTAACGGTAGGCGTTTCTGTAGGTGTAAATTCCACCGGGTCCGTTAGAAAAGGAATAGACGGGGTGGAATTAACCTCCTGGGTGTGGTTCGGTAGAGAGGTTGAAATAACAGTAGGAAGCGGCGTGCTGCAGGACAACACAAGCAGCACTATGATGAGAAGCACTAACGACATGCGGAGCCGAGACTTGTAATGCATCATTTTAGAGCCTCCCTAAAAACCATAAGCCTTTCAATCTCATATAAATCCCCCACCCTGTTACAAGGAGAGGTTCTTTTTCATCGAATGACCTACGGCTTGTCCTGTAGAAACCCCAGGGAGCGCTTCTTCCCCGGGTCCGGCGGTTCCATCATACGGCGTATCGCCTCGAAAACAACGGCGAATTGCTCGTCGTATTTCTTTTCCAACTCATCGATTTTATGTGACAGATCCGCATTGGATATTATCATCGCCCGCAGGCGCACAAAAGCACGCATAATCTCGATGTTAACCTGAACCGCGCGCGGGCTGTTGAGGACCGATGAGAGCATCGCCACGCCTTGTTCGGAAAAGGCATAGGGGGCATGCCGTATGCCTCCCCAGCTTGAAATCCCAAATTGGGATTTCAAGCTCCGCCACTCTTCATCCGAAAGCTGAAACATAAAGTCGTCCGGGAAGCGATCCAAATGCCGTTTTACGTTCCGGACCAGAATCCGGGGTTCGACTCCATACATCTCGGCCAGATGGATACTCAATAGCACCTTCTGCCCGCGAAGAAATATTATGCAGTTTTCGATTGTAGCACTGAGTACGATGGCTGTTTTGGTGATGATTGCCTCCCCCTGTTGTTCATCGCCTAAATTATACTGGTTTGCAAAATCATCACATTCCAATAATAATTCGCTGCTGTTCCAACCACTAGCGCTTTGGATCTGAAAAGCGCACCCGCCTACATCGTGCTGCGCCCCTCGAGTGCCTTGGCCAGCGTGGTTTCGTCCGTGTATTCGAGATCGCCGCCGACCGGCAGGCCGCGCGCGAGCCGCGTCACCCGCACACCCAGCCCCTGCAGGGCGCGGTGAATGTACATCGCCGTGGCTTCGCCTTCCATCGAAGGGTTGGTCGCCAGGATCACCTCCTGCACACCGCCCTGGCGGACGCGATCCACCAGTTCGCCGATCTTTAGGTTCTCCGGACCGATCCCCTCCACCGGCGAGATCGCCCCGTGCAAGACATGGTAGCGCCCGCGGAATCCCTGCGCCCGTTCGACCGCCTGCACATCCAGCGGCGCCTCGACCACGCACAGGATCGACCCGTCGCGTTTGTCGTCGCGGCAGACGGCGCACGGGTCGGTGGCGGTGTCGGTGATGTTGAAGCAAACCGAGCAGAAGCGGGTCAGCGCATGCAGTTCGAGGAGCGCCTCCCCCAGGTTTTGTGCCTGCTCTTCCGGAACGCGCAGGAGATGGTACGCCAGGCGCGAGGCCGTCTTCGGGCCCACGCCCGGCAGGCGTTGGAACTGCTCAATCAGACGGGAGACGGGTTTGGGGAGGGTCACGGCATCAGCGGCCCAAGCTTCTGCTGGGCGAGATCCTTGGAGGCCTTCACCGCCTGGTTAAAGGCGGCCGTCAGCATATCGCCCAGCAGGTCGGGGTCGGCCTGTTGCAATACCTCGGGGGAAATCATCACCGACCGGACTTGCTGGCTGCCGGTCATCACAATCGTGATCGCCCCGCCGCCGGAGGTGGCGGTCACCGTTTCTTCCTCCAACTCGGCCTGCGCGCGCTGCATCTCTTCCTGCAGCCGCGCCAGTTGCGCCATCATGCCGGAGGACCCGGCGCCGGGAACGGAAGGTCTGTGTTGTTTGCCCATGCGGGAAATACTCCTGACATCTCCATCAGAAAGTTGAAAGGGGAAGAACCAGTGTCATTGCGAGGAGCGAAGCGACCCCGGCCTACCCCACCGGGGCAGGCGATGCAATCCCCTTGTTCCATCAAAGGGGGAGATGGCTTCGCTCCCGGAGCCAGCCCTGAGCGTATGCGAAGGGGTCGCTCGCAATGACACCCTCAACCTATCTCCATAACCTGGTAGAGGGAAAAACTTACGGCAGATCGATCACCTGCGCGCCGAATTCGCGCGAGGCGGTATCCACCATTCCGCCATCGGGATATTTCGCCTGGCCCTCGGCGATGGATTGCGCCTTGCCGATCGTGAAACGGATCCGCATCGTCGAACCAAGCAGTTCGGCCATAACGCCTTGCAGAAGGAGCAGCGTTTCCGGGCGCGAGCATTTTTGCCGGACCAGATCGGAATCCACGTAGATCGAAAGCAGATCCCCGTCGAAGGATCCCGGCTGAGCGCGGGCGAACAGGGTATGGCTGCGGGAATCCCGTTCGCGGACGGTGGCGAGGACCCGGCTCCAGGATTCGCGGATCCGGCCCAGGGTCAGCCCGGAGGCGGATACGGCTTCCGCCGGAGCGGCGGAATATTCCGGCGGCGGGTTCTCGGCGGCTTTTACGGCGGGTTTGGATGCGGGCGCAGCGGGTGCCGGCCGCGCCGGTACCGTGCGGGAGGAATTTCCCGCGCCGGACATTCCGGATGCGGATGGTGCGGGGGCCGCCCCGGCCGGCGCGGCTGGATCCATAATTGAATCGATGAACGCCAGTTCGAGCGGCAGTTGCGGGCGCCAGCCGGACCGCAGATCGGCGGCGGCGTGCGAGAAAGACCGGATCGCGCGGTACAGCACGGCCGGATCGATCTTTTCCGAAAGATCCTTCATCGCAATGCGTGTTTCCTGCGTAGCTTCCACCAGTTCGGCGTTGCCCGATGCGGCCATCATGATGCCGCGCAGGTAATCGACCATCTGGCGGGCAAACTGACGCGCATCCGCGCCGCTGTCGGTGGCCTTATGGATTATCTGAAGGCCTTCGGCGGAATCCCTGCGGGCGATGCACGCCACGAGCTGCTGCACCGTTTCACCGCCGGTCGCGCCGAGCATCTCAAGCGTGCTCGCGAGCGTGATGGCTTCCCCCATTGAACCAAGCTGATCCAGCAGGCTGATGGCGTCGCGCAGGCTGCCCGTCGACTGGCGGGCGACCGCCTCCAGAGCTTCTGTATCCGCCTGAATTCCTTCGGCCTTCACCATCTCCGTCAACTGGGCCGTCATCTCTTCGACTCCCAGGCGGTGGAATTCGTGCCGCTGGCAGCGCGAAACGACGGTGGCGGGAATTTTATGGTATTCGGTTGTGGCCAGGATGAAGATCGCGTGCGCGGGCGGTTCCTCGAGCGTCTTGAGCAGCGCATTAAAGGCGGCGGTGGAAAGCATGTGAACTTCGTCGATGATATACACCTTGTAGCGGCCGTCGCCCGGAGCGAAGGGAACCCGCTCGCGCAGGTCGCGCACATCCTCCACGCTGGTGTTGGACGCGGCGTCGATCTCGATCAGATCGAGATAATTGCCTTCGTTCACCGCCAGGCAGCGCGCGCATTGGTTGCAGGGCCGGGCGGCGATGTCTTCGGCCGAGCAGTTGGCGGCCTTCGCCAGGATCCGCGCCATGCTGGTCTTGCCCGTTCCGCGCGGGCCGGAGAAGAGGTAAGCATGCGCAATCCTCCCTGTGGCCAGCGCGTTTTTAAGCGTGTGCACGACGTGTTTTTGCCCGACAACATCTTCCCAGGTCTGCGGACGCCACTTGCGGTAGAGGACTTGATTCATAATCGCTCCGGGCCGGTAGTGTAGCAGAGGGGTGCGGATCGGTCTACCCCACCCTAACCCTCCCCAAATCCGCGACTTTGTTTCGAAAGAATACCACACGCGGATTTGGGGAGGGAAGGGAGGGGTCAGGGGATTACATACGCCGAACGCAGATTGCCGAGCGAATCCAAAAGCAGAACCTCGTCGCCGGAATGCCAGAGCGTTTCCTTCAGGTTCCAGTACAGGTCGATCGAGGTATCAATCCCTTCGGCGGTGTGGATTAAAACCGCGCCCTGGGCAACGAGGGAAAAATCATCGAAGACATACTCGGCTCCGGCGGGAGCGCGCAGCCGCCAGCCGGTCAGGATGGCGTTCGCGCCGGGATTGGTGATCCGCACGGCCTCCAGGAACATATTCCCCGGCGATACCACCGATTCGATATACGGCCAGGGAGACGATTCCCCTTCCTGCGGGGTGACGGTCACGCGGTTGGATACGGGCTGGCCCGATGCGGCGCGCGCGGGGATGATCAGGGTCATCCCCGGCTCGAGCCAGTTGGGGTCGTCGAGGTTGTTCAGCGCCGTAAGTTCATCGATGCTTACGCCGAATTGTTCGGCGATTTTTCCGAGCGTATCCCCCGGTTTGACGGTATAGAGGAGAGGCGTAGCGGTGGTTTGGACGGTGGGCAATGGCGGCACATCCCCGTGCGGGAGCTGAAGAGTCGGCGTGGATGCCGCAACCGCCGGAGGCTGTTGCGACCGGTTCCAGAAATACAGGACCGTGAGCATCGTCGCCGCCGAGACTAAAACATTTAGCGCGAGGTAGAATATCCATCGCCGGGTCATGATCACCTCCGCGTGCGGTATAGGTTCAGTGTAGCACCTCACCCGCGCCGGATCAACATCCCTTTGCTGCAGGATCGTTTGCATGCCCTATCTGATTGACGGCCACAATCTGATCGGCGCGTTCCCCGGGCTGACACTTTCCGATCCGGATGACGAGCACCAGTTGCTGCGGATACTCGAGCGGTTCGGGTACGCCACACGCCGCAAAGCGGTCGTTTTTTTCGACCGCGGCCGGCCCGACATGGGCCCCCTCGCGCGCGCCGGAGGTATGGTGCGCGCGCATTTCATCCCGCCGCCGCGGCGGGCGGACGACGCCATCCTCGATTTCCTGCGCGGCCGGAAGGACGCCCGCCATTACACGGTTATCAGTTCGGATGCCGAAATCCGCGTCCGGTCCCGGCGCGCCGGCGCAAAGGTCGTCTCCTCGCAGGATTTCGCCCGCGAAGTCCGGAGCCGATTGCGGCAGGCCGGAAAAGAAAAACCTCCGGAGGATCCGGAGGATTTCGACCTATGGATGGACATCTTCAGGGAATGAAGCGGAGTGGGCCCGGATGGGCTCGAACCATCAACCCACTCCTTATGAGGGAGCTGCTCTGCCATTGAGCTACGGGCCCAAGGAGCGGGCGACGGGATTCGGACCCGCGATGTCAGCTTGGAAGGCTGATGCCTTGCCACTTGGCGACGCCCGCGAAATATATTTTTGGATTGCGCGCGTGAGTATACCCTCCGGCGGCCTTAAGCGTCAAGCAAAAAAGCGTTGAAGGAAGGTGGCCGTCATCCGGCGTTTTGTCAGACCGTCATTCCCGCCAAGTACACCCTCGCTTCGCCTTCATCCCGTCTCATGAACCAAACGCGAGCCGGGATGGGCCGCGAGGGCAGGCGCGGGAATGACGATCACACATCATCCCTCACCCTCTTATCCCTCTCCCAGCATAAGCTGGGAGAGCCTGTCCCGGTGCTCTTCTGGGGGGAAGGCGAACATCCGGTGTCATTCCGGATGTGAGCCAGGGTGAGGGATGAAAAAACCGCCGGGTTCCTCCGGCGGCTATCTGCTTTCAATAAACGGAACCTTCGATCTACCCGGCCGCCTTCTCCGCCGCCTCAACGGTTTGCGAGATCAGCATCGCGATCGTCATCGGCCCCACGCCGCCCGGGACCGGGGTATAGGCGGTGCAGGTTTCGATCACCGCCGAGAGTTCGATATCCCCTACGTTCCCCTTATTAAATCCGGCGTCCACCACCACCGCACCCGGCTGGATCCAATCGCCTTTGATGAATTCCGCCTTGCCCACCGCGCCGACGACGATCTCTCCCTGGCGCACGACGTCCGGCAGGTTTTGCGTCCGCGAATGGCAGACCGTCACGGTCGCGTTGGCGTTCATCAACATCATCGCCAGAGGTTTCCCGAGGATCGGGCTGCGACCGACAACGACCGCGCGCCGGCCTTCCAGCGGAATTTTATAATGCGCCAGCAGCCGCATGATGCCGGCGGGCGTTGCCGATCCGTGGGCCGGCTCGCCCATCGCCATCCGCCCGAACCCCAGGCAGGTCACCCCGTCCACGTCCTTGGCGAGCGCAATGCGGTCGAAGCAGGCGCGTTCGTCCACCTGCTTGGGAACCGGATGCTGCAGCAGAATGCCATGCACCGCCGGATCCGCATTCAGTTTGTCGATCTCGGCCAGGACCCTTTCGGTGGTGCTTTCCGGAGGGAGGTGGATCGGAGTGCTCTCCATCCCGACCCGCCGGCAAGCATTGCCCTTCATGCGCACGTACGTCACCGATGCCGGATCGTCGCCGACCAGGATTGTCGCCAGAACGGGAGTCTTTCCGCCGTTCCGGGCCAGGAGGGCCTTTACCCGGTCGGTTAATTCGTTTTCGATTTGTTTGGACAAAGCTTTTCCATCAAGGATTAATCCGGTCATCGCGCCCACTCCTTTTGCAAACGTTTCAACTCTATTGGCGATCGCTATTACACGGCTGCCATCGATTTCACCGGCTCGCGGATTTTAAGATAGATTTTTCCCCACTGCGTGGCGAAGACAAACGCGACAGCGGCGTATCCGATCCCGCCCAATACGTCGACCACATAGTGGTGTCCGAGATAGATCGACGCCAGCGCCACCCCGGCCGGGAGAATGATCACCGGGAGTGTTTTCCGTCCCCACACATACAGGCAATAGAAAAACAGGTAGGTGGGCCATGCCGTGTGCAGGGACGGCATGGCCCCCAGGGGATTGGCCGTTCTAAAGATGTGCTCCGCCGAAAGCAGGCTGTGGTTCAGGTTCACGGGCTGGCCCCGCAGGTATCCGTTCAGCGACGCCCACCACGGCGGGGCGGCGGGGAACACGACATAGGTGAGGAAAGCGGTATACGCAAGGACCATCAACCCCATCATGTACGCCCAGTAATGCGCCTTGCGGGTTCGCCACAGCAGAAAACCCATCAGGATCACGGAAAAGAAATGGGTCATGTAAAAAGCGTTCGCCACAAGATCTACAAGGCCTGTGTAGGCCGTATCGCCGAATACCTTTTGCAGGGCGGATGAGGGGATGATCCCTGCGCACAGGGTCTGCTCCCAAACGATCAAGTCCGCAACATGCACGCCGTCCGTGCCGACCGCCCGGATGACGCTCCGGATCACCTCATAGGTAAACAGCATGAGCAGGAACGGGGCGAAATCCAGGAAGGCAATCCGATCGCGCATGATCCACAGGAACAGCGTGAACAGGATCAATCCCAGCATATCCCATCCCGGCCATTTGCCCTGAAGAAGGATGAAGAAGCACATCACGGCGATCATCCCGATTTGCACGGTGAGGAGGATGCGTTGAATGCAAAGGGGGCGTTTCGCGTCACGGAGAAGTTCGTCCAACGGTTTCTGCCCGGCTGCCGGGAGGCATACCCTCTTTCCCGGAGTTCCATCACGGCGGTGCTTTCCCCCCAGGGTATAAAAAACAGAAAACTGCAACCCCCCTTTGCAGCACAGTCGGGGTGGGCGGACTTGAACCGCCGACTCCTGCGTCCCAAACGCAGTGCGCTGCCAACTGCGCTACACCCCGGCGCGCGGAGTATAATGCGCCCCATCTTCACCGTCAAGCAAAAATGGATTCTTATACTTCGATCGCCCGATTTTACGATCTGGAGAATGCGGACTTCACCGAGGATCTGCCGTTATGGGTGGATCTTGCGCGCGCGCAAGGCGGCCCGGTTCTCGAATTGGGCTGCGGCAGCGGAAGAGTCCTGTTGCATCTGGCGCGGGAAGGCTTCACCGCAACCGGAGTCGATTCCTCCCCCGCGATGCTCACCCTCGCCCGGAACCGGCTCGCGCTGCAACCGTCGATCGCGCATCGCATTACCTTGCGGGAAGATGATTTCATTCGCCTCCGGCTCGGGAAAACCTTCCCGCTGGTACTGCTGCCGTTTAATACGTTCGCGCACATGGTCGACCCGGCGGATGTGCACGCCGCACTGGAGACGATCTCCCGGCACCTTCCCCCCGGCGGCCGGGCCGTATTCGCCCTGCCCAACCCGATCCCGATCTACGGCGACCCGCCGGAAGCGCTGGTCCTTGAACGGACCTTCCGCGACGAGGCGCGCAGCCTCACCATCCAGCAATTCTCCAGCCTGCGTGTGGACCGCGCCGCCCAGCTCGGCTACATCACCTGGATCTATGATGCGATCGACCCGTCCGGGAAAGTGACGCGCACCGCGATCCCGATGACCCTTCGGTATTTCTTCCCCAACGAATTATCGACCCTCTTCGCGGGAGCCGGATTGCAGCTTCTGCATTTGTGGGGGGATTACGACCGCTCACCGTTTATTGAAGATTCACCGGTGCTGATAGCGGTCGGCGGGCGAGAATAATCAGGGAGCGCGCTTCAATGGGGGGGAGAGATTGTCATTCCAGCGCCCTCGCGAAGCGGGATGGATCGCAACCTGCCCTCGCACAGCGTCCCGGATCGATTTTTTCTATGAGCGGGAATGGTTGCGAAGCAGGGGCAACAATCCATAGAATCCGCATGGGATTAAGAAAAGATAATTTTAGGGAGCCCGCTGAGAATACCCTCGCTTCAATGCCAATCACGCAGGGCAGGCACGGGCATGACGATCTCTCTTCGTTGGATGAAGATATTCAGCCGCCCCTTTCTCCACTCCCGGGCAGCCAATACGCGCGTCCGCGATGAAAATTCAGGGAGCCGCCCGGCGGCACCTGGCGCAGGACGATCAGCGCCGCAATCAGGTCTCCTCCCGAGCCCAGGCTGTTGGTGAGAATCAGGATGATCAGATACGTCTCCACCGCGTACGTCAGCCGGGGATACATCAGCAGGAAAACAATCTGCGGGAGGATGGTCAGCACCAGGATCGGCAGAAGGCGCATGACAATCCAGCGATCCCTTGGGATGCGGCCCTCGAAATAGGCGCCGAATTGAAGCTTCCTCCAATTAAGAATCAAGACCGTCGCATCCGAACGGCCGCCATCCGGGTGCAGCAGGGCATGCAGCATCTCGTGGGCGGCGATGCACAACACGAAGACGATCGCCATTCCGCCCCACGGGATGACGTGATTCTGAAAGGTTGGATCCTGATTGATGTCGGGGAAGCGAAAGGAGTACGCAATGGATGCGGCCAGGGGGATGAAGAGAATGATCATCCCCGCCAGTGCGGCGAGGATCGCGCTGACCCGCCGGCCGGGCTGGCGGATGGGCCGGCCGGGATTCACCCCCTCTGCAGGATCCGTCGAAGGCGGCAAGCCGGTAAACAGAATCCGCAATTCTCCTCCTGATCGATATCGTTTTTCGAGAGTATTGTAATCGTATTCGAAGAGTTTACGGCCGAAGCCTGGGGCAATGATATCGGGTCTTTCCGTTGGCAGGAATCATTCGGGACCGCCATTGCCGCGGTCCCGAACCGGATATTCCTGGGAGACCTATCCTGCTCTATTTACGGTTGACCATTCCCTTTCAGGCCGCCTTTTTGCGGTGTGCAAGCCAGGGTCGGACACACACACCCGTCCCCGGTGGGCATGGTATCGCCCCCGGAACCGTCGCCGCTCCCGCCTGCGCCTTGCCCGCTGCAAACGTTCTTGCATTCACAGGTTGCATCCGGGCCCGTGCCCGAACCCTCACCATTTCCACCGCCTGTGGCAGTCGTGCCTTCCGCCTGCGGACCAGCGCCCTGCCCGGAATCCGATCCGGCTCCGGCCCCCTGGCCGGCATCCGCATTCCCGTTTGGACTCTGATTGGTCTGGCCGGCCGGAGTGATCCATGGCTGATTCTCGCGGTCGCGCACCTGTTCCAGGATCTGCATTCGAAGCTGCTGATCTTTCAGGTCGCCGTTTAATAGTTCCAGGCGTTGCCGGATGTTCTGGCGGGTCTGCAGGAGGAGCGCGTTTTCTTCCGGTCCGACCCCCGCCTGGAGATAATCCAGAACCCGCAAATGTTCCTCAAGCCGCGCGCGCACCTTTTCGAGGGCGGCCGGCGCCTCCGCTTCCCCGGCTTGCGCGGCGATTGCAAGTGCCAAGTCATCCTCGTTCATCAACCGCGCGATAATAGCATCCGCCACCGGCAGCTCCGCGCCCATCTGGTGAAGGATCTCTTCCGCGCGCCGGTCGGCGAATTCCAGCGCGAGATCCATCTTCGAAAGCGGATCCCCCACTACCAATAGGCGGACTTCCTCCGACCAGGTCTTCACCGGATACAATCCATCCTCCGGCATGGCTTCCTGTGCTCCGGCCACTACGGCGCCCCCCAGCAGCGTACTAACGGCAATCATCAAGGCTCCGGCTAATTTCCACATGGAGATTCGCTCCTTTCCAATGTATGCTCGTTGGTTAAGACGCGAATCGGCGGCTTTCGATACGGCCGCTTCCATCAGGCGGGCTTCGCGGAGAAAGGCCTTTTTACCTTCCATCTCGCGGCCGGAGCGCCTGTCGGGGATGGCCTGAACCGACTGAAAAAATTTTTCCAGTTCGGGGTCGATGACCGGTTCTTTCATGGAGAATCATCCTCTTTAACCAACATCCGGCGCATGGCGGCGATACCGCGTTGCTGGAGGGCTTTTACCGCACCCACCGGCCGGTCCATCGCCCGTGCCACATGTTCATTGTCCCAACCTTCGAAGAAACGCAATGCCATCGCCTGCCGTTGATCGGGCGTGAGGCGCCGCAGAGCGAGGCGCACCTGCCTCCGGCGGATATTCTGTTCGGCCTGCGCGCTGGTCGAATCCGGAGCAGGGCTGGTCTCTTCTTCAATCGGTATCCCGTCCGGCGGACTCCGTCGAAAACGGTCACTGATCCAGTTGTGGGCGATCCGATAGAGGTACGCCTGCAGGTAATCCCTCGGTCCCTGTCCTTGCCGAAGCGCCTTCAGATAACGCGAAAAGGTTTCGGAGACGCAATCTTCCGCCGAATCGGGATCGCCCAACTGGCGATAGGCGTAAGCATATAAACCGGCGTTGTAGCGGTCATATACCGCCTCCAAAGCATCCGGCTTAAACTCCCGTGCTTTTTCCAGCAGGACCCGTTCCTCTTGCTTGGACATACTCTGATAATTATGACGCGGTATTCGTTAAAAGGATACGGCAAGACGGATATCACTTTCCGCACCCGCCGCCGCCGGATTACTCCGGGGGGATATAATTGGCCGGTGAATCATCATCCCTTGGAGTAAAAAGGCGCCCCTCATGGACTTCCTGCTTACCGCGATCTGCCTCGGACTGCATGCCCTGGCGACTGTGATCCTCACCGGTCAATACATCCTTTCCGCGCTGGTCATCCTCCCCGTCTTGATGCGCCAGACTGCCGAAAAGGATCAGGCCCGGATGCTTGCGGCGTTCACCGCCGCGGCCCGCCCGTGGGTGCTTGGGGCGTTGACCGCTTTCCTCGTCACCGGAATTGTAATGATGCTGACCGATTCCCAGTACCTCGGTTTCCTGAATTTCGGGAACGCCTGGTCGGTCCTGATGGTCGTAAAGCACGTTCTTATCGTCCCCTGGGTCTTCCTGTGCATCGCCCTCGACCGCAACACCGCCCGACGCCTGGAAGAAGCAAACGACGCAGACCGGCCCCGCCTGCTCGCGCAATTTCGCCGCATGAACACAATCGCCGCCTGGGGAGGCGCGGGCATCATCCTCATGACGGCGGTTATGCAGGCCATGTAGCACGGAATATGTATCAGGATTATTTCTGGTTTCTGGAGTATGGATTCGACTGGCGGGCCGGTATTTATACCGGCCCCTATCCCCTTCCCGCCCTCGGTTTTTTTACCGCGTTGAGTTTCATCCCCTGGGAAGTCGGATATCTCGGATTGGCGACGTTGGGGTTGTTCTGTATTGTCATCCGGCTCAAACGCGCGGCGCCGGGGTGGAGCGCCTACCTCCCCGTCCTGCAGGTCATGCTGATCGGGAACCTCGACCTGGTCTGGTGGGGATTGTGGCAAACGCGTTTGCCCATCGCCTATGCCCTGATGACCCTCAAGCCCCAACTCCTGCCGTTCGCCCTGCCGGAGATCGTCCGCTGGACACGCCGCGAGAAGCTGTCCTGGCTGGGGTGGACGGCCGCCTTGTGGCTGCCCTGCTGGATCGTCCGGCCCGGCTGGTTCGGTGAATGGATGCGGAAACTCACCCAATTCGACCGGATCACCGAGCATTGGGCCAGCAACCTGTGGAACGCGCCGGCTTGGATCCTTATCGGCGGGCTCATCGCCATCCCGCTCGTCTGGTGGATTACCAAACGCCGGCCGTCGTTCCGGCCGCTGATGCTTTTCCTCAATCCGGGAATTAATTCCTACGATTATTCCCTGCTGGCCGGCAACGCACATTGGATCATCATCCCCGCCAGTTGGCTGGCGCAGATCGCGGAGCGGTACCAGAGCGCCCATTGGGCGTGGGGACTCGTCGGACTGCTGGCTACGCTGACCACGCTAGCGCCTAGGGATTCTTCCGATCCATGGGACATCCGTTTCCGTTCGATGGGGGAGCGGTTTTTTCGGAAAGTGATGCAACCCCGCATCGCGCCGGGATCCGCTTCACCGGAAAGCCCTTCATCGGCATCGTGATCCAAGACGGCTCTCCCCGCGACCGTCCGGCGGAACAGCCGCGGAAGCGTGTTTTTCCGAAGGAGGGACCGGTTGGAGATAATGTAGAGGTAATGGGAACGTTTTCCGGATCCAATTATTGAAGAACCCCAATACAATAAATTGATCCGCCGATCCGGCCCTGTTGATGCCCGAGCCCCCTGACGGCAACTGTCCGGTGCAACACAATGGAGGGAACATGAATTTCGCAACCAAACACACTCATTGGATGCCTTTCCTGCGGGCGGGGATCCTCGCTGCCGCGTTGACGCTGGCCGCCTTGGCCTGTGATCTGCCCGGATGGCCGACGCCAACCGCGACCTCTGTTCCGCCGGGCGTTCCGGCAGGGTGGATCTGCTACCAGAATGCGACCTACGGCTTTGAGGTTTGCTACCCGCCCGATGCGACGATTTCAACAGCCTCACCGGAACACTCGCGGCTCGATCTTTCCATCACTCCCGGCACGACCCTGCTTAAGAAGGAAATGGACGTGGACTCCGGCGCGGGTTGGACGACCTGCGAGAGTCCGCAGACTGCGGGCTACGGAGGCGGCTCCTACCCCGGAACGACTCAAACCATCGCCGGGTTGGAATTTCTGGTCCAGAGCGGTGAACAGGGTACGGCAGGTCAATACCACAGATGGACAGGTTATTCCACGGAAAAGGACGGTGTGTGTGTCAGCCTGACAGGCATCCTGCATTCGGCAAACCCGATGGTCTATTCCACGCCTCCCCCGGATTACGACATTACGGCCGAGAGCGCGGTGTTCGCACAGATCGTCTCCACCTTCCGCTGGCTGGACGCGGCGACCCCGACGATGACACCCACTTCGCCGGTACCGGCCGGGTGGGCCTGCTACCAGAATGCGCTGTATGCGTTCGAAGTATGCTACCCGGCCGATGCGACCCTCTCGGATGAAACAGCCGACCATGTGCGCATCGACCTCACCTTCATCCCCGGAACAAACCTGCAGGAAAAATGGGTGGATGTGAACGGCCGCAACACCCCGCCGGACTGTGAGAGCCCGCAGGTGGCGGGGTATACCCCCGCTTCGATAACTGAAGAGACGCGGACAATTGCCGGACTGTCGTTCCTCGTGCAAAGCGGGGGGGAAGGCGCGGTCGGCAATTACTACAACTGGACCGGTTATTCGACCGAAAAAGACGGCGTGTGCGCCAGCCTGACGGGCATCCTGCACTCAACCAATCCGCTCATGTATCCAACTCCGCCGCCCGAATTCGACCTAACGGCTGAAAGCGCGGTTTTCGAGCAGATCGCCGACACCTTCCGATGGTTGGACGAGGCGGCTTCCACCCCGCCGACGGACGACTCACCGACCGCCTCCTTCACCGCCAACACCAACTGCCGCCGCGGGGCGAGCATCGACCACGAGATCGTCACCTTCCTCCGCGAAGGGCAGACGGCACCAATCGTCGGCCGGAATGAAGACGGCTCCTGGTGGTTGATCCAGGTTCCGGGAACCGCCGTGCGCTGCTGGGTCTGGGGAAAGTTCGTTACGCCGCACGGCGACATAAGCCGGGCGCCGTTCGTTGAATCGCCGGTGCTGGGCTGCTGGTATCAGGGCCGGGATCAAAAGAAACCAAAATGCGTCGCGCCCTGCCCGGACGGCGCTATGCCGGGTGGCATGTGCGAACCGTAGCACCCACATACTGCGAGCATAAAAAGAAGCGCCCGACGGGCGCTTCTTTTTATTTAGCAATTCCTTCGGACGTCCGCCACCGTTTGCCGGGAGCCCGATGGAGTGCGCTGAAATGATACAGTACGGGAGCAAGGATCGCAATCTTTTTACCCTTGCCTGGCAAGGTCCAGAGAATTCCTCATCCCGCGATTGCGGGAAAAAGTCCGAAATGTGTTGGCGAGGCCTCATTCAACGGATCGACCATTCTTTTACAGATATTTATTATTTTTTCAGATTATTAAGCCCGGCCCATCCCCTTGCCGTGCATAATGTATGTCGTTGTCCATCAGGGAAATCCGACAACACCATTCCTGCGTCATGGAGGATGCTGTGAAAAACAACTTGGTTCGCGTGTTGATACCCCTGCTCTTTCTGATGGCTTTCTCCGCCGGATGCGGAAAATCCACCCCGGCCCAGACGGCTTCCGCCGATCGTCCGCTTGCCACGTTTACCGACGAACCGGCCCTGGCTTCCGAGGAAACACTTCCGGCCGGGGAGGCTTCGCCCGCCGGCGGCGAGCAAGCGCCCGTATACGCTTCTGTGACCTTGAAAGGGCTGCTGACCGTGACCAGCCGGCGGCATGAAGAAGTGCTGGACATGTGCAATCCCTTTCCGCCCGGCGCTTCCGGCTGCATGGATACGTACAACCCGTGCCCGGAGGAGGGTGGCGGAGGCGGCGGCGGAGGCGGCGGCGACGACGTGGCCTGCCTGAAGCTGCCGGATTATTGTTATAAATGCATGCCGGATTACGGCGCAACGTATTTCTTTTCCCTCCTGGATCCGGAAAGGATGTATATCTCGCCGTCCACCACCCGGTTCTTCATTGACGTCGATCCCAAGGGGTATATCCTCCGCTTCGATTGGGGGTATTCATTCGGCGGGGAACGGCCTGAGCAAACCGAGTTCACCTCCGAGCCGGGAAGCTTCCATACCCGCTGGAATCTCTTCAACCCGAATCTCGAGGGAAAAACCCCCGGCTACATCATCGTCGACGGATCAGGCATTTCCTTCAACGTAACAGAGATCAAGTTCTCCGACGAGGATTCCGAATTTGAGGTCACCGATCTCAAGGGGTCGGGCACCTGGGAAATCGGCCATCCGCTGTTCGGGGCCACCGGAAGCGGCACTTGGGCTTTCGATTACCCGTATTTTTCTTATACCGTTAATCCATAGGGTAATAACTGCCCGCCGACGGAGCGTGGTTGCGGTTTTGGGGACTGCAAATTCCCTACTGCGGCTCGGGCCGATGTGAAAGCTGTGGATACGGCATCGATGAAAATCAAAAAGAGGAGGCGGCTTGGAAACGCCTCCTCTTTTCTGCCATCCAATAGAGTATCTTCATGCTGGACGCTCACGACCGGGGTCCGGTCGGCTCCCGGCTTCCTCCGTTTTCAGGGAAGGCGTTACAGCCAATCCTCCGCCCGGCAATGGGCCTTCAACTCCCGGAGCAGCCTTGACCGCCCGCGATGCAGGCGCATCTTGACGGTGGAGGGATTCAATCCGAGAACCGCGGCGATCTCGTCCACCGCCAAATCACCCAACTCGCTGAGCGCGACCACCGCCCGATACGCCGGCGGAAGCTCCTTTATAACGTCGCAATAACATTCGTAACGCTCATTTTTAAAGACCTCCCGCTCGGGGGAGTATCTTCAGGCGTAACCGGAAAATCCGGGGAAACCGGGTCCGCCAAGCGCGGATCGGTTTCCTCCGTTAAAGGCAGAGCTTCCATGGTTCGGCGGAACTTCGGGCTGCGCAATGCATCCAGCGCGGTGTTGGTGGCGATGCGGTATATCCAAGTGGAAAGCGAGGAATCGCCCTTGAATTCGCCCAAGCCGCGATGGATTTTTACGAAGACTTCCTGCGTGAGATCTTCTGCCTCCGCCTCGCCCACCATCCGCACGAGGTAGCGTTCGATCTTCGGGCGATACGTTTCGTGGATTTCCTCGAAACGCATAATTCCTTCAACCATAGATTTACCTTAATCCTGAATGGACTTGATTTCAAGAACCAATTTCAAATGCAAAGACGCAAAGCCTGCCCTCGGCGGGCGGGCCGGGGGCAGGCTTTGCGTCTTTGCATTATGTTGTTGTTCTTTCCATCACTGGTTTCGCCGATCATGCGGTCCGCGGGCGCGGCAGGAGCGAAACGATCATGACCGCCCCGATGACGATTAACAACACGGCGAACGACCCCCCGAATGACATTCCCAGGGCGATGGCGAGCACGCCCCACACAATGGCGGTCAGGCCCGCGATCGTCGTGAAAGACACCGCCGGGATGCCGTACAACAAGCGGACGGCGTTCACTCCCAACAGGATCCACCCGGTGCCGACCGCGCTCATCCCGATCGTGATCGGATCGACCACGATGCAGATTCCCCACCAGATCAGCAGCAGGCCCCACCCAATGGTCGCAATCCTATGATTAGCATGGCATTTGTTTTTCATTTTTTCCTCCGGACATGGGATTCGACGCAGCAGCGTTCCGTATCTTCTTCACATATGTAGACGGGAATCCGGCTGGGAAAGATACGCCTGCGCCGTATGATTTTCTACTCGCGATTCCCGCAGACCGCCCGGATTCCCCCGGTCCGGGCGGGGGGGGGAACTTTCCCCCGTACTTCTATTAGAATCCCGTATCGACACCCGTTCAGCGAGGGATATCCTCCATGCCATTTGTCAACGATCTGTGCATGGCGGGCGGAGCCGGGGCGGGTTGAACCGCCAGCTGCTTGAGAATGACTCCATAGATGATTTCCAAGAAATACTTCTCCTCTTTTTACGAACCAACAAGCGGCATTTCTTTGCCTAACCGGAAAAACCGATGCCCGGCGTACCATTTTCCGATGGTTACCCGCCGCGGCGATGGTGATGGCCTCCCTTTCGCTCGTCCGCCCGGACACCCTCGACAACCTCTACCTGTTGGCGGTGAAGCATGAATTGCCCGCGCCCAACAATCCGAAGGAAGGCCGGATGGATGAGATCGCCGCCTTCCTTGAAGCGAACTTGCGGCCCGGCGATACCGTGCAACCGATCGACTGGGTCGGCGGCGCCGTTCACGCGATGCTCATCAACCGGGTGAAAATTGCCACGCCGTATATTTACGATGAGTATTTTTATCATGACCTGAACGTCCCCTACACCCAGACTCTCCGAAACCGGTTTGTCGATGATCTGAAAACCGCCATGCCCCGTTTCATCATAGAGGTTTACGACGACGGCCCCCTCACGGAACCCTCGGGGAGGAACACCTCCCGGGATTTTCCTGAACTGCGGACGTCCCTATCCGAATATTATTTTGTCGCCCAGGAGGGGGAAGGCTATCGGATATACGAACTGCTTTCGGATTAGTACATTAGGAGGAAGAATACTACATCCGCCGCCCGATCGGGAGGCTTTTCTTATTTTTCCGGTACCGGCGACGGTGAAACAGCCGGGGATTGCGAACCGTCCTCCGCGAGCTTCCCGCGCAGCCGGATGCGCTTGGAGAGAATAAGGGCAAGGAAAAATATATCTACCAGGAAAAGAACGAGCATTTGGTTGCCTCCCCAGGCGTCTCCATCGCTCAGGGTCACACGCCAAAGCCCTTTGCCGTCGATCCCCAGCAGGTCGGATTGCAGAAGATTCCAGCCGGTATGCCAGCCGATGGCCAGCCAGATGTTGCCGGTCCACAGACGGGCAAACGCCAGGAACGCGACCACCAGCGGCATCAGAAGGACTACGAGGATGTTGAAATCTCCGGAGGTGAAATGCCCCGCCCCGAAGATCCATCCGTTGAGAAGAACGGCGAACCAAATGGGAAACTGCTCGGCCGAATTCTGGAAGATATACCCGCGCATGGAAAGCTCTTCCGAAAACCCCACAGCGAAATTGCTTATCACCATCGCGAGGAGAAACACCATCACCGCTCCGGCGTCCAACGGCTGGGAGTCGATGCCGGTAATGAGCATTCCCCCGTTCGCCCGGCCGATCAGGAAAATCAGTCCGGTCATCCCGGCGGCGAGGATCAATCCTCCCATGAAACCCTTCCAATGGTTTCGAAAGGGTCCGAGCGCCATTCCGCTCCAGGGTTTTCTGTCTACGCGCCTGCGAAAAAACAAAGTCAGGCCTGTCGTGGAGGCGATATAAAAAATTGCAAAGATCAGGTTCCCCCAGATCAGCGGAATTCCCAAATCCTCAGTAAGCGGTCGCCGGATACCATAATGCGCAATCGCGGCCAGTGCCAGGAAAAGTGCGAAATACAATGTCAGCCGCCAAAAAAGGCGGATCCGGCCGTCCGTGGAGATGATGATGTTTTTCATCGATTCCTCCCGGGACGGCTTGTCAGGCTTTCGATTATCTCTGCGGCCAGATCGTACCGCCCAAAAGGCGGCATGAGGTACGCCCCCTGCACTACACCGCGCAACTCCTTCAATAGTCCAACCGCGATCCGCACGCCCTCTTCCGGCGCATGCTCACCGGCACGCTCGATCCGCGCGCGGATCACCTCCGGGATCGCCATCCCGGGCACCTCGTTATGCAGAAAAGCGGCATGCTTCGCCCCAAACAGCGGCATGATCCCCGCCAGGATCGGCGCTTTCAACCCGCCGTACTCACGCCGGAACAATTCCAAAAAATCGGATGCGCACTCCGGCTCGAAGACCGGCTGGGTAAGTATGAAATCCGCGCCGGCGTCCAGCTTCTTTTTCAGGTTCTTCATTTCTTTTTCCGGCGTGCCCGAACACAGGTTGAGCGCACACCCCACAAAGAACGCGGTCGGCGCGCCGATGTCCTTCCCGGCGTGATCCCTCCCCAGGTTGAAGGAGTGCTTGATCATGCGGATCAGCCCGGAAGGGACGATGTCGTAGTTGTCGGCCGCCTGCGGAAAATCGCCGATGGCGGTCGGGTCGCCCATCACCACGAAGAGGTTGCGCACCCCGAGGGCGTGCGCGGCCAGCAGATCCCCCTGCAGGCGCAGGAGGCTACGGCCGCGGGTCGGGAAGTGCAGAACCGTATCGATCCCGAATTTTTCCTGGATCAGGTGGCATACCGCCCACGGGCTCATGCGCATGCGCGCCATCGGGCTGTCGGCGACGTTGATCACATCCGCGCCCGCCTCCGAGAGCATGCTCGCGCCGGCCATCAGCTTGTGGGTGGAAAATCCTTTTGGCGGGTCCACCTCGACGCTGATGGTGAATTTTCCGCTCGCGAGCCTGGCGGCCAATTGGGTGGGTTCGGCGGAAACGGCGGTCCCTTCTTCCGGGGGCGCTTCCACGACGACGGATGCAGCCAACGGCTTCGGGGCGAACCCGGCCAGCGCGGATCGCATCGCGGCGATATGGGCCGGCTCCGTCCCGCAGCACCCGCCGATCAGGCACGCGCCGGTTTCGGCGAACGCGCGCGCGTACCCGCCGAAGTATTCCGCTCCCGCCGGGTAGAGAATCCGCCCGCCGGTCCGTTCCGGCCAGCCGGCATTCGGCATCGCCGAGAAGAGACCGCCCGGCACCGCCGCGCGCATTGCCCTCAGAATGCGGATCGCCTGCGCCGGGCCGCTCGAGCAATTAACACCGATCAGGTCCGCGCCCGCTTCAGAAAGCGCGCGCGCCGCCGCGGCCGGCGAATCGCCGAGCAGCGTCAATCCGTCACGGGTGAAGGTGAAGCTTGCGCCGATGAACTCCGCGCCCGCCGACCGCGCCGCGTTTAAGGCTGCCAGCGCCTCGTTCATGTCGCTCATCGTTTCGATCAGGATCAGGTCGGCGCCGGATTGCACGAGAAGAGATGCCTGTTCGTGGAAGGCGGCTTCCGCCTGTTCGGGCTTCACGCGGCCGTAAGGCGCCAGGCGCACACCCAAGGGGCCGATACTGCCCGCCACGAGCATGGAGCTTCCAGCCTCCGCGCGAGCGATCTCAACCCCGGCCCGGATAATTTCTTCCAGTTTGTCTTCCAATCCGGCCGCGGCAAGCTTGTAGCGGTTCGCGCCGAAAGTATTGGCTTCAATTACCTGAGCGCCCGCAGTGATGTAATCCCGGTGGGCCTGCGCCACAAGATCGGGCTGCGAAAGATTAAGTTCGTCGATGTTCGCATCCAGCGGCACGCCGCGCGCGACCAACAGAGTCCCCATCGCGCCATCCGCCAGAATGGGTTTTCCTTTGGAAGCCGCCATCACCCGCAGGAAAGGGTTCGTCACGCCTTTTCTCCCGCCTTCCTCCCGCCAAAGACCGCAAACATCCCGTACTTGTAGTGGCAAGCCACATCAATAAATCCCGCATCGATAAGCGCATCCATCTGAGCCTGCAGGAAATCGTAGTGGTTTTCCGGTTTGGCCCTGGCTTGCGCGGGCACGTCCGCCGCCGACTCCGGCGGTTTGGTGTATTCCTCATTTACCAAAACCCATTCCTTCCACAACGCGTAATACCATTCCGCAAAGGGTTCGGATTCCGCGGCATCGATATTTAGGAAGCAGCCGCCGGGATTCAACAGACTGTGCACCGCCCGGAACAAGCCGGCTTTTCCCGGCATCTCCAGATGGTGGATGGCGAAGGCGGAAGCGATAAAATCGAACGGCGCAGGCTGGAAGCTGCCGGAGACGACTTCCTCAAATGTGATTTGAAGATATTCGGCATTCCGAATTCCCGACAGCCGCCGGCGGGCGGAAGCCAGCATCTCCGCAGAACCGTCGATCAGGACAATGTGCGCCTCCCCGTCCTGCCCGGAAAGCGTCTGCGCCAGGATTCCATCGCCGCAACCGAGGTCGAGAATGCGTTTTCGCCGGCCGTCCCGGACGTAATGGCGGTAAAACGACGCGGCGATCCGCAGCAGGGTTTGCCGCTCCGGGATGATCCGGTCGGCGGTTTCACGGTAATCGCGGGAGTATTCCGGCCGCGCCCAATTGGAGTTTTGAAAATCCGACATGCAGCATTCCTATGGTTTTCAGGACCCGAAAGGTTAATACTTCGCATCCTTATGTCGCCCGCCGGCAGGCCGAGGCGGTACCCGCACAGTCCACACCCGCACCCCCTGCTTCGCGGGGGTGGACGCGAGTACAGGCGCGGGTATGATGGACCGCCTCGGCCGGATTAAGTCATCCCCGCGATTCCCATCCACAATTGATAAACGCCGAAAATTCCCAGCCCGGCTGCCGAGGCGATCATCAGTCCCTTCCGCAGCCGCGGGTTGAACCGGTGCGCGATCGATACCACCAGGATGAGGACCGCATTCACCAGCATCATAACGAGATAAAAAGCCGCCAGCAATCCGATCCCGTTGACGGGCGATTCCTTCCAGCCGGTCAGGAGAATCGGGCCGGTCACGAGGCTCCAGAATAAATACGGATTGGGATTCAAGAGGTTGATCAATACCGCTTGCAGCAATCCCCGCGACGGGGAAGCGGCCGGTTCGGTTTTTTCCTCCGAATACTTCAAGGCCGCCCGGACGGCATTCCATGCGAGATACAACAGAAACGCCCCGCCCGCCACCCGCAGCACGATCACCCACCCGGCGGGCAGGAGCGCCAGCACGGTCACCACCAGCACGATGATCGGCAAGTCGCTCAGCAGCGGGACGAGCGTGTAGACCATCGACCGCCGCCAGCCGTGTTTAAGCGCCTGGAGGATGATGTAGGCCTGCAGCGGTCCGGGTTGGACCCCGGCCGCGAAGCCGTAGGTGATGCCTTGAATAATATATGTAATCATTACGAAACCCCGGAGTCATCCCGAGCCCCGGGTTTTGGGGCGAGGGATCGGCGACTCCTTTCACAATGGTTGTTCATTGTGTTTCATGCAAGGCCGATTCCTCCCCCTCGCCTCCGGCTCGGGGTCGGAATGACCTTTCCGGTATGTCATCCCGAGCCCCGGGTTCTGGGGCGAGGGATCGGTGACTCCTTCCACAATTATTGTTCATTGTGTTTCATGCAAGGCCGATTCCTCCCCCTCGCCTCCGGCTCCGGGTCGGAATTACCTTTCCGGTATGTCATCCCGAACCCCGGATTTTGGGGTGAGGGATCGGTCACTCTTTATTAAATCCCCCTAGCCTCTCCGCGCCTGCGGCACCATGAAGTATTTGGCCTCCGGATGGTGAACAATGATCGCCGCGGTGGATTGCTCCGGGATGAGCTGGAACGCGGGTGTGAGCGACATGCCGAGCTCCTGTTCGGCCGGCAACAGGTCGAACACTTTGCGGTGATCCTCAAGCGACGGGATCGCCGGATACCCCCACGACTAGCGCTTGCCGCGCTCGGCGGAGATCCCCAGTTCGTTACGGATCAGCTGGTGCAGATATTCGGCGGCCGCTTCCGCCGTCTGCACCGCCAGCCCGTGCAGAAAATACCCCTCGGAATATTCATCGGATGCTTCGAGCTTCTCCAGCCGCGCGGTCGCTTCGCGGCCGACCGTCACCACCTGAAAGACTACGAGATCCATCATGCCCGAACCCACCGGCGCAAAATAATCCGCCAGGCACAATCGTTCCTGTTC
>DAOUDU010000081.1:0-83333 GCA_034430775.1 Anaerolineales bacterium
AAGCAGGAGATACGCCAAGGCCTCGCCTCCGGCCGGATCTCCGTGGTTGTCGGAACGCATGCGCTTCTGGAAAGTCCGGTTGACTTTGCTCGCCTGGACCTGGCGGTGATCGACGAGCAACACCGGTTCGGCGTCGACCAGCGGGCGGCGCTGCGCGCCAAGGGCCGCAGTCCGCACCTTTTGGTAATGACCGCCACACCCATCCCGCGTTCGCTCGCCCTGACCATCTACGGCGACCTGGATCTCACATTGCTCGACGAAATGCCGCCGGGCCGCAAACCGGTCACCACCCGGATCCTGCTTCCCGGGGAACGCGAGCGGGCCTACGCGTTCATCACCGGCCAGCTGAAGCAGGAACGCCAGGCGTTTATCATCTGCCCGCGGATCGAGGAAAGCGAAACCAGCGAAGCGACGGCCGCCGTAGAAGAACATCGCCGCCTTCAGGAAGGCATCTTCCCGGAATGGAAGCTGGGACTACTGCATGGAAGGATGCGTGCCGACGAAAAGGACGACGTCATGCACCGTTTCCGGTCCGGGGAGCTGCACATTCTCGTCTCCACATCGGTTGTGGAAGTCGGAGTGGACATCCCCAATGCGACGGTGATGATGGTCGAGGGCGCCAACCATTTCGGCCTTGCGCAATTGCACCAGTTCCGCGGGCGGGTTGGACGCAGCGGCCATGCTTCCTACTGCATCCTGGTGGCCGACAGCGAGGATCAGGCGGAAAACGAACGCCTGCGGGCGATGGAGGAAACCCAGGACGGATTCGTCCTGGCGGAAAAAGACCTCGCGCAACGCGGCCCCGGCGAGTTCTTCGGCACGCGGCAATCCGGGTTCGCAGATGTGGATCTGGCGCGCCTCCTGGACCTGCGCCTGGTCGAACAAGCCCGCAACGCCGCGCAGAAAATTTTCGCGGTGGATCCGGATCTGCAAGCCCCGGAACACCGGCTGATGGCCGAACGCCTGGCCGCCCGGTGGAACCCGACCGCGGGGGAAATCTCATAGCGGTCTCCGATCGGCCCGCCGATGCCTGCTCCGGGCTTTAGGGGTTTTCACGACAGAGAAGGGATCCTCATGATACGAGCCATTTTTCCCGGAACGTTTGACCCGATCCACTACGGCCATATCGACATCGCCGAACGGGCCGGCCGGTTGTTCGATGAGGTCGTCATCGCGGTCTTCGACCGACCGCTTAAGAACCTCTTGTTCAGCCCGGAAGAGCGGATCGACCTGGCGAAGCAAACCTTCGCCGATCGGGGCCAATTTAAAGTGATCGGTTACCGCAGTCTGACCGTTGCGCTGTGCCAGCGAATCGACGCCCAGGTGATCGTCCGCGGACTGCGGGTGTTTTCCGATTTCGAGTACGAATTCCGGATGGCGCTGGCCAACCACCGCCTGGCGCCGGAGATCGAAGTGGTCGCCTTGATCACCAGCGAGGAGCACTCCTTTCTCTCCTCCTCGACCGTGCGCGAGATCGCATCGCTGGGCGGCGACATCACCAGCATGGTTCCGCGGCACGTGGCCGAAGCGGTAGTGAGCCGATTCAAGGAACTCGGTGACGACGGTCCGCACGTGGCCCCGTTGACCGCGCTTCGGGATTAAGTCGATAACCGAATTGACGGGAAACACGCTTCGGTGTACCCTACGGTACGATAATTGCACCGTTTGCACCGCATCCCGTCAGCGCGCAGCATCCGGCTCGCGTGTTCCGGAGGACTAGATGGACATCCTTCACCTGGTAGACCGGTTGGAGGAGCTGTTCAACAGCGGGTTTCACATCCCCCTCACCAACGAGACGGCGGTCAACGAGGAACGATTCCTTGAGTTGATCGACCAGTTGCGCATCGCCATCCCCGAGGAAGTAAAAAAAGCCCAGCAGGTGATGACCCAGAAGGAGCGCTACCTTGCGCAGGCCCAGGAAGAGGCGCAGCGCACGGTGAACATCGCGCGCGAACGAGTGGAAAGCCTGGTCCAGCATGATTCGATCACCTCGGCCGCGGAGGGACGCGCCGAGCAGATCGTCCAACAGGCGCGTGAGGACGCCGTCAGCATCCGCGGTGAAGCCGACGAATATGTCCTGGAATCCCTCTCCCGTCTGGAAGCGGAAATGAGCCATTTACTGCTGCAGGTCCGCAACGGGATCACCAAATTAAATGAGGAGAAGGCAATAGGACAGGAATAGCGTTTGCCGGTTGGTAATTGAAAAAAAGGAAAAACCCGGATCGTATCCGGGTTTTTTGTCCAATAATCCAATCCGAAACCCCCTGTTCACACCGCCATTTGCGCGGGTTGAAACCTATATAATTGCGGACCCGGTTCAATTCATCATCGTTTCGAATGATGTGTTCCCAATAATGCTGTTGCCAGACGCATAAACCATGAACAGGATTCATTTTTTTGTATTTATTTGTGACGGCGGATTTATATGAACGGATAATCGTTGGAATGGTTCCGGGTAACGGCTTGCTAAATTGTCCGACGGAACGATGTCGTAGGAGCACGGCATGCCGTGCACCTGCAATTCCACGTTCCAATTTATCGAAATAATCCCTTGATCTCCTCTGGCATCTCCGGCATGGCGCCGGGACGGGTGCACACGTACGACGCCGCGCGGTTGGCGCACTCGCTGATTTTCTCCAATGGAAACCCGTTCAGCAAGCCCACGGCCACTGCGGCCGAGAAGGCATCCCCCGCCCCAACCGTATCGGTTGCGGTATTCGGAAAGCCGCCATGGGTGATGCTGGCGCCCGGGATATACAGCGTGCTTCCTTTATCTCCGTGGGTAATCGCCACCAGCCGCAATTTCCAGCGTTTCAGTAATCCGGCCGCGACCGCGCTCTCGCCGCCGGCAATTACAAAGTCCTCGGCAAGCACACGGAATTCGTCGCTGTTGATTTTCAATACGCTGGCCAGGGAGAGGGATTCTTCCACGACCTCCCTGGAATAGTACGGATCCCGCAGGTTGAGATCCAAGATGCGCAGGCATTCCGGTTTGGTCCGCCTCAGGAAATGGCGGATGGTTTTTTTCGATTTCGGCGAACGCTGGGCGAGGGTCCCAAAGCACACGGCATCGGCCGACGCCGCGAGCGCCGTTCCTTGCGGACTTTCCGGAAGGTAATCCCAAGCGGCATTCCGCGCGATATCGAAAAACGGCTTTCCCTGCGGGTCAAGCGCTACGGTCACCACTCCGGTTGGATGGTCCGGATCGCGCGCGATGAATTTCCGGCTGAGGAAAAGGTTTTTCCATCGGGCGAGAGCCTCGCGCCCGGGTTGGTCCGGCCCCACGCAGGAAACCAGAAGCGGCTGAACTCCTTCGCCGCCCAGTTCCCGGACGTGATAAACAAAATTCGCAGGCGCACCCCCCAGCCGTTTTCCGCCGGGAAGTTCGTCCCACAGAATTTCTCCGATCCCTACGATCACCCGCGTTCCATCGTCCATAGCGCAGATTACTTCCTTCCAAACCGCCGGGCCAGCAGATCCATCGGCAGATGGATCATGGTTGGGCGGCCATGGGGGCAGGTGCGCGGGGAGACGCATCCTTCCAGCGCGCGGACCAGCGCCGCCTGTTCCTCCGGTCCGAGGACTTGGCCCGCTTTGACGGCGGCGCGTTTGCAGATTCGCGCGATAAGCCGCGCTTCCGCCTCCGCCGCAAGCGGTGCTTCATCCTCCTCGAAATCCTCCACCACCGCCCGCAGCGCATCCGCCGGACGGAGTGCGCCCAACAACTGCGGGACCGACCGCACTCGGAACGCCGTACCGCCAAACGGCTCCACATCGAAGCCGATGTTCCGAAGCATATCGAGTTGTCCGTTCAATGCCGACGCCTGCAAAGCGGGAAGTTCCACCACTTCCGGTGCGAGCAGTCGTTGGGATACATGCGCCCCCGTTTGTTCCCTCTGCATCGCTTCGAACAGCACCCGTTCATGCGCGGCATGCTGGTCGATCAGGTACAGCCCATCCGGACCTTCCGCTACCAGATACGCCGCGCCGACCTGCCCGACCGGCCGCAATAAGGGAATCTCGCCCGTCGGAAGAACCGACGCACCGCCGATAGCGGGCCCATCGGGATCCGGTATTCCCGGAGCCGGTGCATGATCGAGCATCCAATCCGGCCCGGGTTCCGATCCGCTCCCGGCAGCCCAGTTCCGCGCCGGCCATGGCGCCGCGGCCGGCACACCTGCGGCGCCCGCGCCCCCCAGCAGCGCCTGGCGCACCGCGCGCTGGACCGCCGAAAATACTGAATCGGGCGAGCGGAATCTCACCTCAGCCTTCGCCGGGTGGACGTTGACGTCCACGTCCTCCGGCGGAAGCTCGATGAAAATCGCACCGAACGGGTAGCGGCCCACCATGAGCAGCGTATGATACGCCTGGACCACGGCTGTGGTAAGCGCCGGATCGGCAATCGACCGCCCGTTGACAAACAGCAGGATATCCCGGCGGTTCGAGCGCGAAAGATCGGTCGGGCTGATGAATCCACTCACCCGCACCGGGCCTTCCAATTCCACCGCGGATAGGTCGATCGTCCGTTGCGCCGCATCCACCCCGAAAATGGCTGCCAGCACCTCCCGCCGGTCGCCGCCGCCGGTCGAGGAGAATGATTCGCGACCGTCCTGCACCAGACGGAAGCGAACCGCTGGGTAGGCCAGCGCATACCGCGCCGTGAGGGATTCCATTAACCGGCGTTCGCTCCCCGGGGTTTTAAGAAATTTGCGCCGCGCAGGCACATTAAAGAAAAGGTCTTCGACCGCCACCACCGTCCCCTGCGGCGCGCCGATCGGGGAGGGTTTTCCGGCGCGTCCGTTTTCCGCTTTCAGGCGCATGCCGCTCGATTGCGCCCGGCTGCGGCTGGTCAGTTGGACCCGGGCGACCGCCGCGATCGAGGCCAGGGCCTCGCCGCGGAATCCCAGGGTATGGATGGAATCCAAATCTTCTATCGAGGCCAGTTTGCTCGTGGCATGCCGGGCCAGCGCAAGGGCAATCTCGTCCGGCGCGATCCCCTCGCCATCATCGGCGACAACGATCTTGCGGCTTCCGCCCTCTTCCGTTTCAATCGAAATGGTCCGCGCTCCGGCGTCGATGGCGTTTTCCACCAGTTCCTTTACCACCGACGCAGGACGTTCCACCACCTCGCCGGCGGCGATTTGCGACGCGAGCTGCGGAGGCAGTACGCGGATGCCCGTGGTCATTCGCCGAATTCGAGGTCGAAATCGGTCTGATCGGTAAAGGTTTCGGTGGGGACGATTTCGATCTCGCCGAAGAGGTCGGATTGGCGCGCGATGACTTGGCGGCGCTTCACCAGTTCGAGCATCGCCAGGAAAGCCACCACCACTTCGATCCGTGTTTGCACATCGTGCATCAGGCGTTGGAAAACGGCCCGCCCTTCATTATGGATGCTCGTCACGATTCGACGGATCTGGTCGCGGATGGTCACTTTCGGCGCGGCGACCATCGTCCCGAGCGGGGGCGGCTCGGGACGCACCGTGAGAATTAATTCCGCCGCCTTCTTCAGCGCATTGAGGGAAATCCGGCTCCAATCCAACCGCGGAGGAACTTTCGGGGGCGGCGCGGTTCGCAGGAAGGTGCGCAGACCATCCGCATCCCGTTTGTGGAGGAGCAGCGAAACATCCTTGAACAATTTGTACAGCCGAAGTTGGCGGGCCAGCGCCTCTCCCGGATCCTCTTCACCCGCTTCGCGTTCCGGCGGCCGGGGAAGCAGCGCTTCGCTTTTAATCTGCAGCAGCCGCGAGGCGATCACGATAAACGACGCCGCCACATCCATCTTTCGATCTTCCATCACATGCAACGCTGCCAGAAATTGATCGGTCACTTGCGCCAGCGCCACCCGTGTGATATCGAGTTCCGCGCGTTCGATCAAATGCAGGAGCAGATCCAGCGGGCCTTCAAAAACGGGGAGTTGTACGGTGTAGGCAGAGGCTTGCATGCAATAGTCCGGATGCGTTGCTTGGATAATCTTGGAACAGATGGCTGCAGGAGGATTATACTGCAATGGAGCCGCATTTCCCCAAGCCGGGTTGAATTATTTTAAGGCGTCATTGCGGAGAGCGAAGCGACCCCGGTCCACTCCGACCGGAGCGGGCGAAATAATCTCCGGTTTTCGAAAAGGGGGAGATTGCTTCGCCCCCGGAGCTTGCCCTGAGCGGCGCGAAGGGGGCGCTCGCAATGACCTCCACTGCCACAGCGCTCCGCCGCGGTGATATACTCGGTCTAATTCGGAGGAGGACATGCCCGGTCAATCAGCGGAAATCACCGCCCGGTGGAAGGGCGGACTCGGGTTCGAAGCCGTCAATGCACAGGGCGTCTCGGTGCGGATGGATTCCTCTTCGGAAAACCCGTCCCTCACACCGATGGAACTGGTCCTTATGGCGCTTGCCGGATGCACGGGGATGGACACGGCCGACATCCTGCGAAAAAAACGTCAGAAGGTAGACTCCATGGAAATCCGGGTCCGCGGAACGCGCACGGAAGATCACCCTAAGGTGTATACGGGGATCGAAGTAGAATACGTCGTGACCGGCGCGAACGTGGATTCGGAAGCAGTGGCGCGGTCGATTGACCTTTCCATAAACAAGTATTGCTCGGTAGGCGCCATGCTCACCCCATCCGTTCCCATTAGAACCTCTTTCCGTGTCATCGCGAGCGAGGAAAAACCGTCATGAGTGAAGTCCGGCTGGATTGGCTGCGTGGAAAAACCTTCGTCGGTACCGACAGCACCCGCCATTCGATTGTGATTTCATCCACCGACGAACCCGATGGGACGGGCGCAAAACCGTCGGATCTGCTCCTCCTGGGACTGGCATCCTGTGCATCGATGGATGTGGTTGAAATTCTGAAAAAGAAGCGCCAATTGCCGGAGGCGATGGAAGTCCGGGTGGATGGGACTCAATATCCGGAGCCCCCATGGGCATTCCGCAAGATCCACATGCGCTTTCTATTCCGGGGGGCACTGCTGCAGCCGCAGGCGGTGGAGCAGGCCATCCGCCTGGCCGAGGAAAAGTATTGCTCGGTGGCCGCGACCATCCGCGCCACAGCCGAAATCACCACTTCCTTTGAAATCCAGCCCCCACCCGTACAAGCGGCGGTTTAACAGGATCGTCTTGCAGGAACCCAGTAAACGGACGCGGTATGAGCGTTCGAACATCAACCCGCCATACGCCGGCATCCAATCCGACAGGAGTTAAATCCATGAGTGAACCCATCCACGTTACCGACGCTGAATTTCAAGCCAAGGTGCTCCAATCCTCCCTGCCCGTCATTGTCGACTTCTGGGCAACCTGGTGTTCACCCTGCCGGGCGATCGCTCCGGTGCTGGAACGGCTCTCCGTCGAATACGACGGCAAGTTGGTGGTGGCGAAAGTGGATGTGGATGAGAATCCCGCATACGCGCAGCAATTTGGAGTGCAGGGGATTCCCACCCTGTTGATGATCTCCAAGGGCAAAGAAGTCAGCCGGGTCGTCGGGGCTCTCCCGGAAGCCAAGCTTAAAGACGCGGTGATGGATTTCCTTTCCAAAGCGCAGACTCAGGCCGGCGGACTTGCCGCCGGTAAAGCCTCATGATAGAATAATTGCGGTTTTTCGGCGGTTATTGTTTTCGGAAAAGTGGGCAACCCCCACTTTTCTTTGTCTCTGGCAGGGGCTTACCCCTCCATGGAGTAAACAGGCACTATGAGAAACGAGTTTGCGCTCGCGTTCAACGAAGTGCTGGAGCACTACGGGCTCCCGCGCGAAGCCGTCGTAGAGGTCGTGCAGGCGGCGATGGTCAACGCCTACCGGAAGGCCGTCAACGCATCCGCCGCCCAACAGGTGGAGGCGCTCGTGGATCTGACCAAGGGTACGATCCAGATCCTGGCCGAGAAGGAAATCGTCGATTCCGTCGCCGATGAACGCACCGAGGTGACCCTGACGGATGCGCGCAAGGTTAATCCGAAAGCGGAGCTGGGGGAGTTGATTCTGGTCGACAGTACTCCGGAAGACTTCGGGCGCATCGCCACACAGGCGGCCAAGCAGCAGATACACCAGAAGCTTCGCGACGCCGAGCGGGAAAAACAGTTCGAAGAATGGTCTGCGCGCAAGGGCGAGATTGTCCACGGCACCGTGCAATCGGTCGGGCCGACGGGCATCACCGTCAGCCTGGGCCGCGCCGAAGCCGCCCTCCCCAAACGCGAGCAGCTTCCCACCGAACGCTACAAGCCGCGTGACCGGATCCGCGCAGTATTGATGGACGTCAGCAAGACCAGCCGCGGACCGCAAATTATCCTTTCGCGCTCGGACCGAAATATGCTCCGCCGCCTGCTGGAGGCTGAAGTTCCGGAGATCTACCAAGGGATGGTGGAGATAAAGGGCATCGCCCGCGAACCGGGATTGCGCTCGAAGGTCGCGGTGGCGGCAATGCAACCCAACCTCGACCCGGTCGGGGCGTGTGTCGGCATGCGCGGCAGCCGGATCCAAGCCATTGTCCGCGAACTGCATGACGAAAAGATCGACGTCATTGAATGGAATCCGGACCCGGCCTCCTTCATCGCCAAGGCGCTCAGCCCGGCGCGCGTCTCGGGGGTTTACCTCGATGACGACCCGGTGCGCGGGCGCACGGCGCTGGTCGTGGTCTCGGAAGACCAGCTGAGCCTGGCCATCGGACGCGAGGGAGTCAACGCGCGGTTGGCGGCCAAACTTACCGGTTGGCGGGTGGACATTAAGAGCGTGGCCGAAGCCGCGGCGGACGCCATGCAGAAACTTGGCAAGGAAGAAATCCTTGCGCCGTTTATGGAAGCTCAGCCGGCGATGATCGAACAGGTGCAGAACGCGTTAGGACGCAAAGCGGAAGGCAAACCGCTGCCTCCGGAAGATTACAGCACGATGAATCAGTTCGTCACCAACGTGGAAAAGATCCTCGCCGAACAGCGCGAGGGGCGGCGCAAGGCGCAAACCCGTCGACTGGCGGAAATCCGCAAAAACCTTCCCCAATCCTCCTACGTACGCACGCTCGAGTCCGTCGAATTACCGGAAGGTCTCGGTCCGGCCCTGATCACCGCGGGATTGGAATCGGTCGGGCAAACATATGAACGCGCAATGCTGGATCCGGATTCGATCCTCTCCCTTCCGGAAGTGGGCGCGCGCAATTTTGAAAAATTAAAGGAAACGCTGGAGCATATCCTTCTGGACCTGCGGGCGGATGAGAAGGCGGAAGCGGAACAGCTCGCCGCCGAGAAGGCGCAGGAAGCCGCCGCTGCCGGGGAGGTACCGCAAGCCGCCGCCGAAACCGCTCCCGAGGCTGTGATCGAGGAATCTGCGGCAACCGAAGCGGGCGTGGAAAGCGTCGTCACCGCAGAAACCCCCGCCGCCGCGGCTGTCATCCCCATCGAAGAAGAAGAGGAATCGGAAGAGGAAGAGGAAGAGAAGGGCGCGAAGAAGAAAAAGAAAGGCAAGGCCAAGGCGGTTGTGGAATTCGATCCCGAAACCGGCATGACCGTCGCCCGGAAAAAACGCAAACCCGGCCGGTCCAAAGATTTGTTGGACAGCGGTTTGGGATAAAACTGACGGTTCTGGAGCATCCGAACAGCGTGGAACGGTTCTACAGGCAACGGCGATGAGTCCGAAGAAAACGACTCAACCCAAGCATATCCCCCGGAGGATGTGCATCGGTTGCCGCGAAGCCCTTGCCAAACGGTCGCTCGTTCGCGTGGTTCGCAGTCAGGACGGAATTCGTATCGATCCGAGCGGAAAAGCCGCCGGACGTGGAGCGTATGTTCACGACCGGCGGGTCTGCTGGGAAAAAGCGCTGAGCGGCGCGTTGGCCCAGGCCTTGAAATCCGAGATTGCCGCAAGCGACCGGGAAGCGCTGGAACGTCACATGTGCCGGTTGGATCCCGGCACAGAACAGAATCCCGATCCCGCAGCGACGGCCGGAGGGACGGCATGAATTAATTCGGCCGCAGAATACCCCCTGTCGACGACGCCGGGGAGATCGGTGAAGAGTGGAGGTGCACGATGAGCACTGACGCAAGAAAGATAGTGGAACTTCCCCCGACGTTAACAGTCCGCGCGCTGGCTGAGCGCATTCAAGCCAGCCCGATCGACTTGATCAAACAATTAATGGCTAACGGGGTGATGGCAAATATCAACCAGCAGATCGATTTCGACACCGCGGCAATTATCATCCAGGAAATGGGCTTCGACGCCGAACCGGAAAAACAGGTCGAAGAAACCAAACCCGAAGCAGTGGAAGAGGCGCCGGCCTGGCGCCAAGCCCTCGATAAAGAAGACCAAAAACTTCTCACACTTCGGCCGCCGGTGGTCACCATCCTCGGACACGTGGACCACGGCAAGACCTCGCTTCTGGACGCCATTCGTTCGACCGATGTCGCTTCGGCGGAAGCCGGCGGGATCACCCAGCGGATCGGCGCGTACCAGGTAACCCATAACAACCGGCTGATCACTTTTCTGGATACACCCGGCCATGCCGCCTTCACAGCCATGCGCGCGCGCGGAGCCCAGGTGACCGATATAGTCATCCTGGTCGTTGCCGCCGACGACGGCGTCATGCCGCAGACCCGGGAAGCGCTGGCGCATGCGCGGGCCGCGCGGGTTCCGATCGTCGTCGCCCTGAATAAGGTTGACAAACCCAACGCCAATCCCGATAAAGTCAAACACCAGCTTTCCGAAGTCGGCCTCGTTCCCGACGATTTTGGCGGCGACACGCTGGTGGTTCCGGTATCCGCTAAAAAGCGGACCGGCGTGGACGACCTGCTGGAAGCCGTGGTTTTGACCGCCGACAACACCAAGATCCTGGCCAATCCGGCGGGCAAATTGATCGGCAGCGTCATCGAGGCGCAGCTCGATAAAGCGAAAGGGCCGATTGCTTCGCTCCTGGTGCAGAACGGCACATTGCACCTGGGGGATTCATTGGTTGCGGGCCAGGTGCACGGCAAAATCCGCGCGATGTATGATTTTCATGGCGCGCCGATTGAGGAAGCCGGCCCCTCCACCCCGGTTTCCGTCCTCGGACTGGCGGAGCTGCCAAAGGCGGGCGACCTGATCGAAGTCCTTCCAAACGAACGGGAAGCGCGCAGCCTGGCTGCGGAACGGAAACTCGCGGCGAAAACCGCCGCGCAGGAACCGCACAAACCCGTCAGCCTGGAGGATGTGTTCGCTAAATTCCAGGCCGGCGAGGTGAAGGAGCTGAAGCTGATCATCAAGGCGGACGGGCAGGGTTCGCTCGAGCCGATCATTACTTCGCTCACCAGTCTCGGTACGGAAGCTCTCAAAGTGAATATACTCTACGCCGAAACCGGTAACATCACCGAGAACGACGTCATGCTGGCTTCGGCCAGCGGCGCGATCGTGGTCGGTTTCTCCGTGCAGCAGGATTCCACCGCCCAGCATTCCGCCGAAACCGAGGGGGTGTCGGTGCGGCTGTATGACGTGATTTACCGCCTGACCGAAGACGTGGAAAAAGCGCTCACGGGCATGCTGGAACCGGAGAAGAAATTGGTCATCACCGGCCGGGCGGAAGTCCGGGCGGTATTCAATATTTCCAAGATCGGGAAAATCGCCGGCTGCATCATGCGCGAAGGGGAAGCGCACCGGAATTCGAAGGTCCGTATCGTCCGCGCGGGAAAAACGATCTTCGAAGGCGAAGTCTCCTCCCTGCGCCACGAAAAAGAAGATGTGCGCGAGGTGCGCCAGGGATTCGAATGCGGCGTCGGCGTGCGGGATTTCCATGAACTGGCGGTCGGCGACGTGCTGGAATTCTTCATCCTGCAGGAGGCATGACCCATGCCTAGTACCGCGCGCACGCTTCGGCTGGGAGAACGCATCCGCACGGAATTGGCGGATATCCTCCTGCGCGAATCGTCCGATCCGCGCTTTGCCATGATCACCGTTACCGAAGCCCGCGTCGACCGCGAATTTTCGACCGCCAATATTTTCGTTTCGTCCGTGGATTGCGATGACGCCCGCCAGGCCGAGATCCTGCAGGGTCTCGAAGGGGCAAAGGGATTTCTGCGCAGCGCGCTGGCCGCGCGCATCCCGCTGCGCACTTTTCCGGCGCTCCGCTTTCATTGGGATGTCATCCCCGATCGCGCGGAACACATTGAACACCTGATCGATTCACTCAAGGGGAAGTAACCTTCGTCCGCGGAAGCCCGCAGGCCGCGATGGACCGGAATGCCGCATGGATACCGACACCCTCCCCCAAGCACGCGATCTTCTTTCCCGCAGCCAAAGCGTGCTGGTGCTGACCCATCAGCGTCCGGACGGTGATGCACTGGGATCGATGCTCGGCCTGGCCCATATGCTTCGCGCCTCCGGGAAAAAAGCCTACCCCGTCCTGGCCGAGGGCATGAGTTCGGTTTTCCGCTACCTCCCCGGAAGCGGAGAGGTCCGGTCCGAACTGCCCGGCGCATACGACCTTACGATTTTGGTGGATTGCGCCGACCGGGAGCGGATCAGCCTCCCCGAAAGTGCATCCGCCCTTCCGATCGACCTTCTAATCGATCATCACGTCACCAACGGCCGCTTTGCTAAAATCAACCTGGTGGAGCCCGGCGCCGCCTCCACCGCCGAATACATAGCCGATTTGGCCGGAGGATTGAATCTTACGATCCCACGCGAAGCGGCAACGTGCCTGATGGCAGGCGTGGTCACCGATACGCTTGGGTTTCGAACCCCCAATACCGGGATTCACACACTGGAAGTAGCGGTCGCACTTATCCGTGCCGGGGCTTCGCTGTCGGAATCGGTGGAACGCACCCTGCACCGGCGTTCCTTCGCCTCCGCTCGGTATTGGGGGGCCGGCCTCTCGCGCCTTGCGCGCGACGAAGAGATTGTCTGGACGAGCCTGACACTGGCCGACCGCGCCGCCGCCGGTTATCCGGGCCGCGACGACGCCGACCTGGTGAACATCCTCTCCTCGATCGACGGGCACGAAGTTGCGGTGATGTTCATCGAGCAGGACGGCGGAAAAATAAAAATCAGCTGGCGAGTCGTCGCCGGATTGGACGTGACGTCGCTGGCGATTTCCTTCGGCGGGGGCGGACACCCCGCGGCGTCCGGCGCGATTATTGCCGGCGGCCTGGATGAAGTCCGCGAGGAAGTTCTCCGCCGCACAAAGGCGTGGCTTGCCGCCGCGCACGCCGCAAGAAAAACGCCACCCAAATTGGATGAGCCGGCAAAGTAAAAGGGAGAAATCTCTGAATAAAAGCCGGTATCCTGAGTTCCCCTGATCCGCAAGGTGAAGCCGGGGCGGACTGGCCTCGCAGACCGGGGTAACTGGAGCATGTATTCCTGCGATGTAATACTCATCGCGGTAATCGGGGCGACGTTTCCAGATGTATCAGGGATATAATTCGCGTCTTCAGGGGATTTGAAAAATCCTCATTCGGGAATCGGCAGACCAGGGGCTGCAGGAATTCCCTCCCCGCTTCGGTATCCGGAGACGGGATCGGAACAGAAGCGGTTGAGTTGAACGGTATATTTCCAAGGGGACACTTCTCGAAAAGGGAGGATACACATGCCAAAACCCGGCTTGCTCGTTATCGATAAACCCACCGGCCCGACGTCCCACGACATCGTAAATATCGTCCGTCGCGGAACGCAAATCCGCAAGGTCGGCCACACCGGGACGCTCGACCCGTATGCTTCCGGCGTACTGCTGATCCTGCTCGGTTCCGTCACACGGTTGGCCGAATACCTTTTGGAAGTGGATAAAGAATACCTCGCGACGATCCGTTTCGGCTCAGCGACCTCGACCTTCGATGCCGCCGGACGGATCACCGCCACGCGGCCGTTCACTTTCCGCGAAGAAAGCCTCGAAGCAAAACTGGCCACGTTTGTCGGTGAACGCCTGCAGGTTCCGCCGGTGTATTCGGCGATTAAAATCGGCGGCCGCAAGGCATACGACATGGCGCGGGCCGGCGAGGAGATCGAGATGGCGCCGCGCAAAGTCCACATCTACGAGCTTGCCCTCCTGCGTTGGGAAAGCCCCAACGCCGTGGTCCGGGTGCGCTGCTCGCGCGGGACGTACATCCGCTCGATCGCCCATGACATCGGCGAGGCGATGGGATCGCACGCGCATCTCGTCTCTCTCCGCCGGATCCGCCTCGGGCCGTTCTCCGTTGAACGGGCGACTCCGCTTGAGGAATTGAAGCGCCGCTTTTTGGAGGGTACCTGGGAGAAGGCCGCGATGCCGGCCGGCGCAGTCTTGGAAGGCTGGGAGACGGTCCAACTCACCGCCGAGGAAGCGAAGAAAATCCGCAACGGGATCGCGGTTCCCGCGCCGCGGGGCGCTGCCGGCCGCGCCCGGGCAATTTCGCCAGACGGCGAACTGCTGGCCGTTCTGGAAGCCGACCCGGTTGCCGGAACATGGCAGCCCAAAAAAGTATTTATCGACCTGTAGCCTTCGATGCAAACTTTCGAATCGATTGAGGACGCCGCACTCCGAGGGGTGTATCTCGCGATCGGATCCTTCGACGGACTGCACCGCGGACACCGGCATTTGCTCGGGAAAATGACCCGGGCCGCACGGGAGGATCACGCACCGGCGGTCGCCTTAACCTTCTTTCCGCATCCGCGAGTCGCCCCCGGGCAGGTTTCCTCGCCGCCCTTCCGCTACCTCATTCCGCTGGAAGAGCGTTTGCGCCTGCTGCGCGAGTTCCCTCTGGATGCCGTCATCGTCCAGCCGTTCACACCCGCCTTTGCACGAACCACAGCCGCGGATTTCCTGTCCATTCTCAAAGCCCGCCTCGGCCTGCGCTCGCTTTGGTGCGGTCCGAGTTTCTCACTCGGGCACCGGCGCGAGGGAAGCGTCGCGTATCTCACGGAAAAGAGTATCCCACTGGGTTTTTCGCTGTACGTGGTTCCCCCGCTCACCGACGCAGCCGGTCCAATTACTTCCAACCGAATCCGTCAGGCGCTCTCTGCGGGCAATGTCGTCCAAGCCGCCCAATTGCTCGGGCGTCGGTTTGCCGTCTCCGGCACGGTCGTCCATGGTATGGGGCGCGGACGCAGTTTGGGATTTCCCACCGCCAACCTCGGCCTTTGGCCGGAATTGGCCGTACCCGCAGACGGAATTTACGCCGGTTGGGTATCCCATGCTGGTAGGCGGTACGCAGGAGCCACCAGCATCGGCGTACGCCCGACGTTCGCCAATGGGACCACGCATGAAGCGACGGTGGAGACGCACCTTCTCGATTTCGACGGCGATTTATACGGTGCGACCCTGTCCTTGGAGTTCGTAACCCGTCTGCGCGAGGAGATTCGGTTTCCGAACCCGGATGCGCTCCGCGAACAGATGATGAAGGATGTCGCCCAAACACGCCGCATCCTGCAGGAGGGATCGTGAACGAATTTTCCCGGCGGGTGTATCTGCTGCGGGCACGGGAACTTTCCCCCGAGATAATCGCGGTCGCCTTCGCCAAAACTTCCCGCTCCCCGGAGCCGTTTGATCAGACTGCGGCCGAACTCAGCGAGAGCAAGAGCGCCCAGTTCCATGAAAAATGGGTCGTCGGGTACGGGCATTCATCGGTTGCCGAGCATGCCGTCCTGCACATCGCCGTGGAAAACGTCTCCCGCCTGGCGATCGAATGTATAGAATCCAACCGCTTGGCTTCCTTCACGGAAAAAAGCACGCGCTATCAGAAGTGGTCGAGCGGCGCCTTCGTCATCCCGCCGGAAGTCGCCGGGAGCGCATCCGAAAAAGCATACCGCGATTCCTGCGAACGCCTGCTCGCGGCGTACCAGTGTGCGCTGGAAGCGGTGGGCGAACTGGCGCGGAAGCGGTTTCCACGCCTTCCGGACGAAAGCGACGCACGCTGGGAGGGCCGGATCCGTTCACAGTACGTCGATGTCTGCCGCTACCTGCTGCCGGCGGCGGTTCTGGCCAACGTCGGGATCACAATCAACGCGCGTGCGCTTGAGCATGCCCTTCGAAAAATGCTTTCGCATCCGCTGCGGGAGGTTCGCGCGATCGGGGCGGAGATTAAACGCGCCGCATTGGTCGAGGTGCCGACTTTAGTGAAGTATGCGGAGGAGAACCCCTATCTGCGGGATAGGCCGGAGCGCTTCCGGACGGCATCCGGCGGATTGACCTTCTCCGGCGGTAATCCGGAGAAAACGCCGCGCGGATGGATTAAGCTTGTCCAGGCCGATCCCGATTCCGAGAATCTCGCGCTGGCGGCCGCCGGAGTGAGGTTCTGCGGTTGGGGCTTCGAGGAATCCCTGCTCCGGATCCGCGGCGCATCCGTCGAACAAAAAAAACGCCTGGCCGGCGCATTACTGGGATCGTTGGAAGATCATGATATCCCATTGCGCGAACTGGAATATGTCAATTACCTGTTTGAATCCGTGATGGACCAGGGCGCCTATTTCGAAGTCAAACGCCACCGGATGAGCAGCCAGACGCCCGGACCGTTGGCGTGCGCGCTCGGGTATCTGACCCCGCGCTGGATCGAGGAATCCGGCTTCCGCGCCGAATACGACGCGGCGATGCAGCAGGCGGCTGCCGCATATCATACAGTCTTCGGTGAACTCGGACCGGAGACGGCCGCCTACCTTGTCCCCAACGGCTATCTGCGGCGGTTGGTTATGGGATTTAATTTGCGTGAGGCTTTCCACTTCTGCCGTTTACGGTCTTCAGAAGGCGCGCATGCCGCTGTCCGAGTCCTCGCGCTCCAGGCCGCGGAACAGATCCGTTCCGCGCATCCGCTGTTGGGGGGACATCTGAAGACGGAAGAAGGATGCGATTGGAAGGAACTGGAAAAGGATTTCTTTATCTGAACAGGTCATTTCGAGAAGCCCCGAAGGGACGGCGCCTGTCCCGAGCGGAGCGAGGGAAGGAATCGGTTGCGAATGGAATCACATCGACAGCATACATAGAGGAGTCACCGATCCCTCAACCCAAAGATCGGGTTTCGGGATGACAACATACGGAGCAGGCCCTCGCCTTCGGCTAGGGATGATCCCTTTAAGAGTCATTCCGAGGAGCCCTGAAGGGACGGCGCCTGTCCCGAGCGGAGCGAGGGAAGGAATCGGTTAAGAATAAGGTGAAAAAAGTCCGTTTCATCAGGAAAGGTACCAACCCTTCCCCCTGCCCCCTCCCCACTATGGGGCGGGGAAAAACCAATATGGAAAAGGAGATTCCATGTCCAAACAATATGCCGCACCGCCCGCCATGACAATTGATCCCAAAAAACGCTATACCGCCGTGTTCCAAACCGACCTTGGTAATTTTGAGGTGGAATTGTTCGCCGCTCAGGCACCGAAGACGGTGAATAATTTCGTCTTCCTGGCGCGTGATGGTTTCTACGACGGCACCATGTTTCACCGCGTGATCCGCGGATTCATGGCCCAGGGCGGCGACCCGACGGGAACCGGCCGCGGCGGACCGGGGTATCGCTTTGGAGATGAATTCCATCCGGATCTTCGGCACAATGCAGCCGGAATTCTCTCGATGGCCAACGCCGGCCCCGGAACGAACGGCAGCCAATTCTTCATCACCTTTGGCCCCACGCCGCATCTGGACAACCATCATACGGTCTTCGGTCGCGTCAGCGACGGGCTGGATCTTGTGCTTAAGATTCCGGAACGCGATCCCGATCGGGCGGCGCAGCCGGGTTTGGCGATCCGAAAACTGGAAATCCGCGAGGCGTAAGGTGTCATGTCGTCATACCCACGCGGGTCCGTAGCGGGTATCCAGGAGATGCGTTCTTGTCTGTGCGAGGGGAATATTCAAACACGTTGTGGATCCCCGCCTAGAATACGCGGGGATGACGGACTTGCGTCATGACGGCGCGTTCGTAGCCGGCATCCATTCGCTTTTTCTTTGTACTAATACCGATGGAATAACGTCTGCTGTGGATCCCGGCTGAGATCACACCGGGATGACGAACGATTGTCGTGCCTTCGTGGTTGGAAAATAGAAAACGCGACCACCTCGGTCTCCAGGACCGAGGTGGTCTGCCTGCTAAGATTCACTTTAACCCCGTAGGGCCGTTCCAGAGAACGGCCCTACGTTTAGTAAATCCAAGGAAAAATAATTAAGCGGGCTTCTTTCGTTCGTCGATGTATTTCACAGCTTCCCCGACGGTGAGGATTTTTTGCGCGTCCTCGTCGGATATTTCCGCGCCGAATTTCTCTTCAAAGGCCATGATCAATTCGACCAGATCGAGAGAATCCGCTCCGAGATCTTCGCGGAACCGGGCTTCCTGTGTGACCTTCGAGGGGTCGACCGCCAGGAGTTCCACGATAATTCCTTGCACCAAATCATAGGTGGTTTCTGCCATCGAGAGTTCCTCCTTCAAAGATACGTCCTGAGCCGCAACCCATTATCCTGCGGACCCGTCGGAGCAGACCAATTGTACGTGTCCGTTGCGACACCGTCAAGTCCGGCATTGACACCCCACAGGCGTGCTGGTACCATCCCGCTCATCCTGTAAGAAAACACCCGAAAATGAAAAAAGTTGCACTCAACGCATCGCGCAAAGCGGATCATATCCGTATTAATCTCGAGAAGAACGTACAATCCGGTGTATCCAACGGGTTGGAAAAATACCGGTTTCCCCACCAGGCGCTCCCGGAAATCAACCTTGCGGATGTAGTGACCCAAACCACGGTCTTCGGCCGGAAATTAAACGCGCCGCTTCTGATTTCCTCCATGACCGGCGGGACGAAGGAAGCCGGGCCCATCAACCGGGCCCTGGCAAAGGCCGCGCAATCCGCCAGGATTGGCATGGGGCTTGGCTCGCTTCGCCCGGCGATCGAATCCCCCGCGCTCGTCTCCTCATACCGCGTCCGGGATGTGGCTCCAGACATCCTGCTCCTTTCCAACCTCGGCGCGATCCAGCTGAATTACGGCTATTCCCTCGACGAATGCCGGCGGGCGGTTGAGTTGGTGGAAGCCGATGCGCTGATCCTCCACTTAAATTCCCTGCAGGAGGCACTGCAGCCGGAAGGCAATACCGAATTCGCCGGACTCCTGCAAAAAATCGAGGCGGTCTGCCGCTCCTTATCCATTCCTGTAGTGGTAAAGGAAGTCGGCTGGGGGATCGGCGGCGAGACGGCGCGCCGTCTGGCGATGGCCGGTGTGGCCGCGATCGATGTGGCCGGCGCTGGAGGCACGTCCTGGTCACAGGTTGAAAAGTACCGTGCTCAAAACCGCAACCAGGCGCGGTTGGCGGCATTATTCGCGGACTGGGGCCTTTCCACCGCAGAGGCGCTTGTGGATTGCCGTCGGGCGGTACCCAACCTGCCCCTGATCGCTTCCGGCGGGATTCGCAACGGATTGGAGATCGCCAAATGCATCGCCCTCGGCGCCAACCTGGCCGGGATTGCCGGTCCGCTTCTGCAAGCCGCGGTGAAAGGGCCGCGATCCGTGGAAGCGGAACTCGAGCGGTGGATCCGTGAATTGCGGGTGACGATGTTCGCCGCTGGCGCGCGCGACCTTTCCGAACTTCGTAGTCTGTCACTCCAGAAGAAATGACGCCCCCGTCGTCCAAATCCTCCCAAAACGAAATGCGGTTGGAGCTCGACGCCTGTTTGCACCGGTCCGTCGGCCGCTTGAAAGCCACACACAACGGTCTGTGGGAAATGGCGACGTATGCCATGGGATGGAGCGGGGAAGGCGCCGGCCCCGAAACAACCGGTAAACGCATCCGCCCCCTGCTTTGCCTGCTTTCCTGCGGAGGGTGCGGGGCGGATTGGCATGCCGCGCTTCCGCCGGCCGGCGCGGTCGAGTTGATCCATTCTTTTTCACTGATCCACGACGACATCCAGGACGGCGATGCCACCCGGCGCGGCCGGCCGGCGGTCTGGAAACGGCATGGTTCCGCCCAGGCGATCAACGTCGGGGATGCAATCTTCACGCTCGCGTTTTCCGTATTGGCGGATTCGGATTCCGCGCTCGCCGCCGAGTGGCTGCGGATCCTCTCCGGCACCTGCGTGCGATTGACATACGGGCAGTTCTTGGATTTAACATATGAAGACGCCCAGAGGATCACCCTAAGTGAGTATCAGGAAATGATCGAAGGGAAAACCGCCGCGCTGGTCGAAGCCGCCTGCCGGCTGGGCGCGGTAAGCGCGGGCGCAACCCAAGCGCGGCAGGATGCATTCGCCCGCTTCGGCCGCGCCCTGGGACTGGCTTTTCAGATTCAGGACGATTACCTGGGCGTGTGGGGCGACCCAAAAGTGACCGGTAAACCCAACGCCAGCGACCTATTGGCTCGCAAGAAGAGCCTTCCGATCCTCTATGGACTCGAACGGTCGGAGAAATTCCGCGCCCTGCTCACAGCCAGCCTTTCGCCTGCGGTTATCCCGGCGCTTCTGACGGAACTCGAAGCATGCGGCGCGCGGGATCACACGCTTTCACTTTCGCGCCAATGGGTCAATCAGGCTTTTGAATCACTCCAAGCGGCCGAGCCGCTCGGGAAGTACAGTCTAACTTTGGAATCCCTGGCCCGGGCGCTGCTCGGTCGCCGGAAATAAAGTTCGGCACTCCCGCACGATTTCGGCGGTTATCCATGACATACTCAAATACAAATTAACTCCGCGAAGGGTAAAACCTCTGGATGCCCCCCCAACCCACGCAGGCATGACGGACTTTTTTACTCGTCATTCCCGCGCGCTCTTGGCGGGAATCCACTACAGACTTATTTATATCCATTCTCGACAAAGGTACAAACCGCGAATGTCCGCCAAGTACATGCGGGCATGACGCACTCCTTTGGCTCGTCATTCCCGCGTGGGTTAAGCGGGAATCCATGACGTCCTCAAATATAATTTAACTCCGCGAAGGAAAACCCCTGGATCCCCGCCTAGAACACATCCACGCCGTTTTCCTCCCGGCTCATAAATCCAACACGAGTCGGGATGCGCCGCGGGTGCAGGCGCGGGGATGACGAATACTAAACCCGCGGCGATGGTCGATGATCCATTGTCGATCGTCGGTATTCACACGAATAGTTGAAATACGCGGTTCCCCAGCAATCGGCCGCGGGGTGTCAATCGCAGGGCATCCCCGTTCCGTGTCCATTCCAGCAAACCGTCGGCAATCGAGGAATCGATCTCTTCCCGGAAGCGATGGTAATAATCCTCGCCAAACCGGTTTTGATACGTGAACCGATCCACCCCGGCTTCGGTCAGGCGCAGACCCAGCCACATCGCCTCGCGCAGTTCATCTTCGCGTGTGTGGAGCACGCTGCGGGAGACGGCGGGCGACAGCGGGAAGCGGCGCGCCCTCCCGCTTCGCATACGCTCGATATATTTATCAACGGAACGGATATTGGCGTATCGTTTTCCCGCAGCACAGCCGTGCGCGCCGGCGCCGAATCCCAAATAGGGCCGGATCAGCCAATATCGCAGATTATGGCGGCAGGCAAAAGCGGGAAAATCCGTTGCCGGAGGATTACCCCGCCCCGGGTTCGCGGCCGCTTCAGCATCCTGCGCCCAGTTCGATATCTCGTAATGCCGGTACCCCGCCGCCGCAAGCAGTCCCTCCGCCTGCTCGTACATATCCGCCGCCGCATCGGTATCCGGCGCCGCGAGTGCGCCGCGCCGGACCGCGCGCGCAAGTTCCGTCCCGCGTTCCAGTGTGAGCGCATACAGTGAAAGATGCTCCGGCGTGAGCGACAGCGCACATACAAGCGTATGCGTCCAAGACGTCATGGATTGCCCAGGCAGTCCGTACATTAAATCCAGGCTGAGGTTGGTAAATCCTGCGCGGTGGGCGGCTTTCGCCGAATTGTCCGCATCCGAAAACGTATGGATGCGGCCGAGAAGGCGCAGTTCATCGTCATCCGCCGATTGCACCCCCAGGCTGAGACGGTTGATCCCGGCTTCGCGGAACGTTTTCAACCGGGCGTCATCCACCGTTCCGGGATTGGCTTCGAGCGTGATCTCCGCGTGCGGGTCGAGCCGGAACGAACTCCGGATGCTTTCCAGCAAGGCCACCACCTGCCGCGGATCAAGCAGTGAGGGCGTCCCGCCGCCGAAAAACACGCTGTCAACGGAAGGGGATCCCCCCGCTTCGCCCGTCGCTTCGATTTCGCGAATCAGCGCCCGGCTATACGCGGGAATCCGCTTGCGCATCCCTTCCGTCGAAAAGAAGTCGCAGTATTTGCAGCGCCGCAGGCAGAAGGGAAAGTGCAGATATAAACCAACCGAATCGGGAAGCATGGCGGCTATAATATCATTTCCACTATTCCTGTCCGGCGGCGAAAACGCCATGCGCAATGACATTTACCTTCAGTGCTTCCGGAACGGCCAACCGGCGGGGTGGCCCGTACCGGCGTTGCTTCTCTTGTTCCCGATTCAAACGCGCGAGTCGTGGCCGGGTTCCTGGCACATCCGGTACGACGAACGCAACTCCTGCGATATCGCCGTTTTCCCGTTTCCCGCCAATGGGGCGTTTATCGAATCGCTTTGCATCCATCGTCCGTGCAGCGACGCACGTCTGTGGCAGGCGCTGTTTACCCTGCTGCGCATGGGTAATGTCGTGCTGTATTCTTCCGGCGACCTTCCACCCCTAGTGGCGGAGGAGAGAGCCCTCGCCCATCTACCGCCCGGCATGATCGAAAGCCTCGGCCCGCCGGTTTGTGTTCATTCAGCGCAGGAAAGCCAACAAGCGGTTGTATACGGAGAATAACCGATTCCCGGAACATGGGGCCGGGCCGGCTCCTGATCCGGCATTCATTTTCCCGCTCCCGCAACCCGCTGAACGTCAGCAGCATCCCTCCCTGCGCGGAATGCGCATCCTCCCTGTGATCCCCCATCCCGGCGGATGGGTTTTCTTGATTACCTCTGCGCTTTGTATTAAACTAACGTGTCATGCGATTCCCGATCCTGGCCTTTGCCGTTTTGTCGATATCCGCAGCCATTGCCTCCTTTCAGGCGGACGACACTCTGCGAATCGATTCGCCGGCGTCCAACGATACGGTTTCCGGGATTGTAGAAATCCGGGGCGCCGCTTCCGCTCCCGGAATGATGCGCTTTCGCGTCGAATTTGGATACGATCCGGATCCGACCGGAACCTGGTTCCTCATCCGGGAAGGAACGGAACCGGCGCAAAATGGACCGCTGGCTGTCTGGGACACAACATCCGTCAGCGAGGGGGAATACGCCCTGCGGCTCGCCGCATACTTTACCGACGGCTCGATTCGGGAGGTAATTACCCGCGGGTTGCACCTGCGCCGGGAGAACCCGCCGACCGCCAATTCCTCCGTTGAAGCTGTCACGCCGATTGCGCCGGATACGGCTTCCTACCCCAAGCCGGCGGCCGCCTTTCCCGCGCCCACTGCCGTCTTCGCGACGGAGCCATCTTCCGCAGGCGGGGCCGCATCCGCCCACATGGTACCGATGGTGATCGGCGCCGGATTGGCCGTGCTGGGTTTCGGATTGTATTGGATCCGGTCACGCTGGTTATGGTGGTCGCGGCGTTTTTTCATCCGAAAGATTCGGAAAAGCGGAAAATAAATTTCCGCGGAGGACACCGGGGGGCGCGGAAAAGTCAAATTGAAAATCCGTGTTCCTCCGTGCGCTCTGTGGTCATCAAAAACGGAATTGAAAATACCATGATCCGATGGATGGAATGGAGACTATGGATGATATCTACTTGATCGTCGGGCTGGGGAACCCCGGCCGCGAGTACGCCCAAACCCGCCACAACATCGGATTCCGCATCGCCGACCAACTCGCCAAAACACTCGGAGTCCGGTTTTCCCGCCAACAGAACCGGGCGTTCGTCGCCTCGAGCACACGGAATGGCGCAAAGCTTATCCTGGCAAAACCGCAGACCTTTATGAACCTGAGCGGGCAGTCCGTCTCCGGCTTGGTTCGGTTTTACAAAGTGCCCCCCGCCAACCTGCTGGTGTGCTGCGACGATATCGATCTGCCGTTCGGCGCCATTCGAATGCGCGCCTCCGGCGGATCGGCCGGACAGCGCGGAATGCAATCCATCCTCGAAGCACTCGGCACCAAGGACGTTCCCCGGCTCCGTTTCGGAGTCGGCCGACCCCCGGGGAGGATGAATGCGGCGGATTATGTCCTGCGGACTTTCGACAGCTTGGAAGAAGAAACCATTCCAATCATCATCGAGAAAGCCGTCCAGGCCGTGCTGGCATTTGTCGACAGCGGCATGCCGGAAGCGATGAATCGTTTCAATGCCGTACCCCCGGATTCTGCTCCGCGCGGGGATGCGAAGCCGAACGGCCAGGATTAATCTTGTATGGATCTTTCCCGCTGGCTTTCGCTTTTTCAAGAGGATCCGAGGTACCACGACCTGCTCGCGGCGCTGGGTTCCACCACGGCGCCGCCCGCCGGAAGCTCGATTTCTCTCTCCCTGTTGCGGGCCGCGCGTCCCCCGCTGTTGGCCGGGCTGGCGCGCGGGCTCTCCCGGCCGATCGTGGTGCTGACCGCACGCGCCGAACGGGCGCTGGCCCTGCGCGACGAGCTTGCCGCCTGGGATCCGCTGGTGGAAGCGTTTATCTTCTCGGAACCGACACCGGTTTTTTATGAACTATCCCCCTGGGGGCCGCGCACCATCCGTGAGCGGATCACCGCGCTTACCGGGCTTACCGCCGCATCCGACTCCGGACAGCGCGCCCGCTCGAAGATCGTGATCGCGTCCGCCCACGCATTAATCACACCCACCCTGCCGCCGCAATCCTTCCGTTCCGCCATGCGTATTATGCGAGCGGGTGATTCCGCCTCTCCGGAGAGACTCGCCCGGGATTGGATCAACCTCGGGTACCGTCCGGAAAGTCTGGTCGTCGAGCCCGGCCAGTTCAGTCGGCGCGGCGGGATCGTCGATATCTGGCCGCCGGCCGAATCCCTTCCTTCGCGGATCGAGTTCTTCGGCGACCAGATCGAGACACTGCGGTTATTCGATCCTTCCACACAGCGCACAACCGCAAAAGCGGACTTTCTGCGGATCACACCGGCACGGGAACTCCTCGCGGAGGATCTTGCGCGAATTGGAAAGCTTCCGACGGAGGGCGATCTGCGGCCGGAATTTCCGCTCGAGTATTGGATCCCTTCGACCTACCCTCCGGCGGGATTGCTGGATTATCTCCCGCAGGATGGCGTCGTTGCGCTGGAAGAATGGAACGAGCTCGGCGATGCGGTCGCGGACCTCGAAGAGCACGCACTGCTTCTGCGGCGCGAGGCGGAGGAAAGCGCCGGCCTCCCGTTGAATTCCCCGCGAGCCCACCTGACCTGGGATGATATTCGTGAATCGCTTGAAGGCCGCACCGTGCTGCATCTGGGCGCGGGGGAGGAGGAGAGCATCCCCGTTCCGGTGGGCGGGGCGTATGCCCCACCGCCGCATTTCGGCGGCATGTTGAAATCGTTCGTCGAGCAGGCGAATCGTCTGCGCCAGGGAAAAAACCGCGTGGCCGTGGTCTCGCGCCAGGCGGACCGGCTGCTCGAAGTGTGGAACGAACAGCGTCCAGAAACCGGTCCCATCCTTGTGCCGGTCGATGTACCCGTCCCCCCGCCCGCGGAATCCGACGTATTATTCATCCACGGATCGCTGCAGGAGGGGTTTTCTTTCCGCGGATTTACGCTTCTGACCGACAACGAGATCTTCGGCTGGATCCGGCCTGAACCGCGCCGCCGCCCGACGACGAAAGCACTCCCTCCGGAATCGGCCTACGCCGATCTGAAACCGGGGGATTTCGTCGTCCACATCGAATTTGGAATCGGGTTGTTTACCGGCCTGGTCCGGCGCATGGTCGACGGGCTGGACCGGGAATACCTGCAGGTGGAGTTCGGCGACGGGGGCCAGGTGTACGTTCCGATTCATCAGGCGGACCGGCTGACGCGCTATATCGGCGCGGATGAGAAGCCGCCGACGCTTTCACGCCTCGGGTCGCAGGAATGGACGGCGACCCGCGAACGCGCCCGGCGCGCTGCGCTCAACGTCGCCCGCGATATGCTGGCGCTGTATGCACAGCGGGAAGCCGCACAAGGACGGGCTTTTTCCTCCGACACCCCCTGGCAGCGCGAATTGGAAACTTCCTTCCCCTATCTGGAGACCGACGATCAACTGCGCGCCATCAACGAAGTCAAACAGGATATGCAGCGCGTGCGACCGATGGACCGCCTGATCTGCGGCGACGTCGGTTATGGGAAAACCGAAGTTGCCCTGCGCGCCGCATTTAAGGCGGTGATGGACGGCGTGCAGGTGGCGGTGCTGGTGCCCACCACCGTTCTGGCCCAACAGCATTATCAAACATTCTCCCAGCGTCTCGCGGCATTCCCGGTGCGGGTGGAAATGCTCTCCCGCTTCCGCACGCCCGCCGAGCAGGATCGAATCCTGAAATTGTTGGGCGAAGGCAAATTGGACATCCTGATCGGCACCCACCGGCTGATCCAACGGGACGTTGCCTTTCCGAACCTCGGGCTGGTGGTGATCGATGAAGAACAGCGCTTCGGAGTGGCGCACAAGGAACATTTGAAGAAATTACGCACCGAAGTGGACGTGCTCACCCTTACCGCGACGCCGATACCCCGCACGCTCTACCTCTCGCTGGCCGGCGTGCGCGATATCTCCACGATTAACACACCGCCCGAGGAACGTATGCCGATCGTTACACGGATCGGTCCGTACGACGAAAAGCAGGTACGCCAGGCAATCCTGCGGGAGATTGAACGCGGCGGGCAGGTGTTCTACCTTCATAACCGGGTGGAAACGATCCGGACGGTGCGGGAAAAACTGGCCGCGCTCATTCCGGAAGCACGGATCCGGATCGGGCACGGGCAGATGCCCGAGCATGAATTGGAACAGACGATGGACGCCTTCGTGCGGCGCGAGGTGGACGTCCTGTTGTGCACATCGATCATCGAATCCGGGCTGGATATTCCCAACGCCAATACGTTGATCATCGACCGGGCGGATACCTTCGGGCTGGCGCAGCTCTATCAATTGCGCGGACGGGTCGGACGCGGCCCGGTACGCGCGTACGCCTACTTCTTCACGGACCGGCGTCACCGCCCAACACCGGAAGCCTATGACCGCCTGCAGGCATTGGCGGAGCAGACCGAATTGGGGGGAGGCTATGCGATCGCGATGCGCGATCTGGAAATCCGCGGCGCCGGGGAAATTCTCGGGACCCGCCAGAGCGGCCATATCGCGGCGATCGGTTTTCACCTCTACACCAGGCTGCTTTCGCAGGCGGTGCGCCGCCTGCGCGCCGAGCGGGATGGAAAACCGTCGGAAATGGATACCCTGCCTCCGAGCGTTGACCTGCCGCTGGCGGCCGCGCTCCCGGAAGAGTATGTCCCGGACCGCGACTTGCGCCTTCGCCTCTACCGGCGAATGGCTGAGATGGCATCGCAGGAAGAATTGGCGGCCCTGCGCAAGGAACTCGAGGACCGGTTCGGGGAATTGCCGGAAGCGGCGGAGAATTTGTTATATCAATTGCGGGTTAAGATTCTCGCCCAGGGTGCGGGAGTCGACGCCGTCGCCATGGAAGGCGGCGTGCTGACGGTCGGGATCTTCCTCGGCGAGGATACCCGCGCATTGGAACTTCATCCGCGCGCGCGCTACAGCAGAGGCAGATTGTACATACCGGCCGGAAGCGATCCGGAAGATTGGAAACCGGATTTGGAGGGACTGTTGGAGACGCTCGCTTCCAGGAAAAAGGGTTAATCGATCTGCGTACGGCAGGCCCCGCCGCCTGAACCCGTTTTAGCGCCTCGAGAGGCCTTATTTTCCGGGGAGAAAAACCCGAACGGGTCATCATCCCGGATTTCTTATGGCATGCCGTATCGCGTTATTATTTTGGAGTGCTGTCCTTTATAATAAAGATGGATATCCAGTATTTCGGGGGAATGGCGCGGGATCGTCCAACCGCATTATCTGAAAACGCATCGGAGGTATCCATATGCCGGCCGGGAAAAAAATAGTCCACCGCACTCGGGCATCCAAACCGCGAGCTTCCATCCTGCAGGCATTGCCGGATGGGATCATTCTGCTTGATGGGGCGAATCGCATTACAGAAATAAATCCGGCGGCTCGGAAACTGACGGGGTTGACCGAGCGGAAAGCTTTGGGAAAATCCATTCAGGCTGTCTTTCCGGCATGGGAGGATTGGAATAGCCGCCTGCGCCGTTCCGCAAAAAAAGCCATCGTCCATTCGCCGATCCAGCCGGAGAGCACGCTTGAAGTATTCCGGCTCCCCATAGCGCCCGCCTCGGGGAAAAGGGCCAGTAGTATGCTTTATATCCGGGATATCTCAAACTGTATCCGGATGGAGGAGGATCACAAGCATGCGCTGGAGCTCCTTCTCGAAAAGAACACAAACATTCAAATGTTGAGCGCATCGCTCCGGGAACAAGCCATCCGGGATCCGATCACCAGTTTGTACAACAGCTGCTATATGAAAGAATCGTTGAAAAACGAACTGACCCGGGCGGCCCGTTCAAAAAGCCCCATCAGTATTTTAAGGATCCGGCTCGACCAATACCAGAAAGCCGGAGAAGTGTACGGGGATAAGGCCGGTGTTGAAATCCTAAAAATCATGGGGGCGATTATTTCCCGGTTTATCCGGCGCGAAGATCTAGCCAGTCGGACGGGCGGCGAGGATTTCCTGCTGGTTATGCCCGGTGCGTCTCCTGCCATCGCCAAAGCACGCGCCGAACAATTGCTTAAAACATTCCATGATTCGATACTTAATTTTCTCGGGTCGAAGATCGAATGCACATTCTCATGTGGTGTGGCTTCATTCCCGGCGCAGGGCGAGACGGTGGATGGGTTGCTCCGCTCAGCCGAGAAATCGCTTGCGGAATCCATTACCGCCGGGGGCAACCGGGTTACCGTCTGTTCATAACCAGCATTTTGCAGCGGAAGCCTTTCCCGCCGGGGGATTAACATCTTGGCGGGGAGCTACATTGCTTCCTGTGCGACTTTCTCGCCAAAGGATAGCAGCGCTTTAACCATATTCTCATCGCGGCCTTCGGCATACACGCGCAGGACCGGCTCGGTCCCCGAAGGGCGGATCAACAGCCAGGATTCATCCTCCAGAAGGTATTTCACCCCATCCAGAGTCTGTACTTTGCTCACTTTAACGCCGCCCAGAGCAGCGGGCGGATTCTCGACCAGCTTTTTGGTGATATCCGCTTTCAACACCGGATGCACCAGACGCAGATCCCGGCGTTTATATAATGCCGGACCCGCCTCGCGCAGAAGATCCCCGACCAGGGTGTCCAGCGGCTCCCGATACACCGCCACCATCTCAATTAAAAGCAATCCGAACAGCACGCCGTCGCCTTCAGGGATGTGTCCGCGGAAGCTCATCCCGCCGGATTCTTCGCCTCCGATCAGGACATCGTCATTAAGCATGATATCGGCGATGTAGTTGAACCCGACCGGTGTCTCGAGAACTTCCAATCCGTATTTCGCGGCCAGGCGGTTGATCATCTGCGTGGTGGAGACAGTCTTGACCACCTTCCCGCGCCAGCCGCGTTTTTCCACAAGGTATCGCAGCGCCAGGGCCATGATCCGGTGCGGATCGACGAACTGGCCGCGCCCATCCATTGCCCCGGACCGGTCGCCGTCGCCGTCGGTTGCCACACCCAGTTCACCGTGACCGGCGGCTATCGCGCCCGCCAGCGCCCCCAGATTGCAGGCAATCGGTTCAGGGTGCACGCCGCCGAAACCGGGGTTCATTTCTCCGCGCACCTCGAATACTTCGCAGCCCGTCCCCTGCAGGATCGTTTTTATTTGCCCGCGCCCGGAGCCGTACATCGAATCCACAACGACGCGCGGTGGTGCAGCCGCGATGGCATCGAAATTGATCAACTTACGAAGGTGTTCATGATAGGCCGGGATGGGATTGAAGCGCCGGATCTTCTTGGATTCGACGGCTTGATCGAAATCCAAAAGATTCGGTCCGCGTCCGCGGGATTCGTTGTCTGACAGGTAGATCTCCACCCGCCGACATTGTTCGGGAAGCGCCGATCCCCCGTAGGAGGATTTCAATTTGATCCCGTTGTAACGCGGCGCGTTATGCGAGGCGGTGATCATTACACCGCCCATGGCCTTTAAATGGTGGACCATGTAGGAAATCGCCGGCGTCGGCGCATCGGCCTGGGCCAGGTGCACAGTGTATCCGTTCGCCGCCAGCACCCGCGCCACTTCCACCGCGTAACGATCGGAAAGGAACCGGGTATCGAAACCAACCACCATTTCCTTCTTGGCCGAACTGTCCGAGTGGGCGGGAAGCCGCTTCCAATCCGGAGAGGCAGCCGCATCGGCAATGGCTTGAGCCACCAGGCGCAGGTTGGTAAAGGTGAATGTATCCGAGATGACTGCCCGCCAACCATCGGTTCCAAAATGGACGGTCATAAATTGACGTCTCCTTTTTTTCGGCGTCCCGAAGCCATCACGGGCACAGCCGTTTTGTTTTTTCGGTGGCCTTCTACTCGTTGAAACCGGCCTGACCGGGGACTTAAATCGCGGCGTTGAATTCCGGCCGCATTTTTACGGTGCCGCGTATACCTTGAATCGCCTGCGGCTGAAAGACCAATATCATGAAAGCCGCATCCGGCACTGAATCATATTCGCACCGGATGCCATACTTCGAGGCTCTCTCGAATCCGAACCTTGAATAATATCCGGGATGTCCCACCACGACAAGGAATGGAACGCCCGCCGTGCGCAATTCCGCCAACCCCGCTTCGACCAATGCGGACCCAATCCCCTTCCTCTGGCATTCCGGATCAACCGCGAGCGGTGCCAGCCCCATCCCGGCGACCGTATTTTGCTCGCTTGCGATCCATGCCGGGGTGAAGAGGATATGCCCGGTAATTTTTCCCCCATCTTCTGCAACCAGCGAAGTTCGCTCCGGACAGTTAATTCGGAGCAGGTCGATGACCTTCGACTCCGTATCACGACCGAAGGCGCGAAAATTCGCTTCAAAGACGCCTTTTTCATCACCCGGACGCTCTTGGCGAATTTGGATCGGCATTTAATATTACTCGATGACCGGTGGGATTCGCCGCGAAAATGCAATCATCAGGCGTAACAGAACATTATACCTAAAAAGAAACACAGCCGGCTGGTGAATGATCAGGGATGGATTGCTTTGGCGGCTTCCTGAGCCGAATCCGCCGGGAGAATGCCGTCCAGCAGGACCCGCCGCGCGGCTTTGGAGAAAACCGGACCGGCGAAGACCAGAATTTCATCGTCGGGGAATGGCAGGGCTTTTTCCGAAATGGCGGATACGAGATCCCGCCGGAAACCCGAAGGCCATTGTTCCAGTGCCGAACGGGCAGGCGGCATAACCCCCTGTGCCTCCGACCATTGGGAGAGGAACACCGGATCCGACAACCAGGTCATAAGCTCCGCCGCGATGATTTGCCGGGCAGGGTCGGACGTGGCCACCGTCCAGGACCAGCCGGTGGATAGCGAAAAGGCCGCGCCCTCCGGCGTAGGCAAATAGCCGATGAAGTAATCACTGGCTTTCGATGCAATGGAATACAGGGTGATGCTGCAATCGCCGACGCTCTCGATCGCCAGGAATGAACTTTCGAATGAATCGATTTGGAGGCTGCGCGGTTTGAGGACTTCGCCCTCCTGCATCGCTTGCAGCCAAGCCAGCACTTCGGTAAGCGACTCCGGCTCGATTTGGGCATCCGCGATGGATACCAGCGGTGTGCCTCCGGCGGCGTAATATGCGAAGAACAGAAACAGGGCATGTGAATCCGCAAGGGGCGCGAACATCGGGCTGGTCCATTCGCTGGTTGCGGCCCAGCGTTGTGGCGCGGAGTACGGCATGAGCGTCCCGGCCAGGACGATGGCATCCCCCGCGAAAGGAAGGCCAAATTGCCGGCCATCAAAGGTGACCATGGATTTGGCGTAGGGGAAGTAGGAATCCCACGCGTCCAATGGAAGCAGCTCATCGAGCGGCTGGATCAACTCCTTGATCGCGGCCGCGTGCAGGTTGGATGGATCGAGCGCGACCAAATCCGGCGTGGCGCCCGGAGCGGCGGCGGCCGCGGTGGCCAGTGAATCGCGCAAACCGCCGGCGCCGGTGGCGGCTTTAATCCGTACCACAACGGTCATTCCGGGGTGAAGCGCCTCGTACGCATCGATCCGCTGGTTAAGCACTTCGCCGGCGGGGGAATTACTGTCCGAACGGAAGATTGGCGGAATCCAAATGGTGAGGGTAGAGAGATCAGCGGTGGGAATTGGGGTCCTCGATTCCAACGGCAGCGAGGTCGCCGCCGTTGTGTCGGGGAGGATGGGGGTTGCCGTAGTCCCCGGGACGGATTGACATGCCGCCGTACCGGTCATGATCGCCGCGAGCAGAATCCAAGGGAAAATCTGTTTTGCCGTCGATCGTCTATCGCGCATCTTCTCTCCCGAACGTAAGCCGGTCATTGGAACGCATAATATCACAAGCCCCTCTTCAAGCCAAAAAACCACAGGAATAGCGGCATAAACACAGTCATGCCATGCGAGAGAAGGACCGTATCCGGAACCCGGGCGTCAATCTCCCCCTTGAGCATACACTCAAGGTCGGGCTGTCAGCAACTCTGTGCGATACTTGCGATTTCCTGTTTTTTTCCAAAACCGCCTGCCGGCAGGGAACGCCTGAACGGATATTTTGGTCCTTTCAACAGATCCCATATCATATTAAAATTTTTCAGCGACCGGCCCCGGACTCCGGGGCAAGACCGCCGCTAATCAGCGATCTCTATCGGTCGGGCACAGGTATGATCCAATTCCCATGCGCTGGCTTATCGATTTGTCGGGACAACAACCGCGCGCCCTCGAGTGGGCCCGTGAATTTTTCTCCGAGTACGATACCACCCTACTGGCCTGGATTCGGATCGACCGCGGCCGGGGCAAATACGCCGGGGCATATGGGCGATGCTGGTATCCAAACCGCCGGATCCCTTTCTACCGGATCAGCTGCCAAGTTCCCGGCCCTTTCCCCTGCGACCTCCCCACCCGGAAATCCCCCGTATATATCTCCGCAAATGGATCGCATCCGCCGTTTCCTCCCGGAACGCGGCCGGGGGACAGAGTGAAGGATTTGCGTACCGGGCGAGAGTGGATCCGAGTGTTGAGTTCCACCCGTTTGCGGACTTTGGATGACGCGATCGTCTGGGTGCTTTCGCACGAAGCGTTCCATTTCCTGCGCCGGACCCGTCAGATACCCGGCCGCAATAATGAAATTCAGGCGGATCAATTCGCGGACGATATGCTGAGGTTTTACTTGACCGGCACATAAGGTAAGGATTGGAGGGATGCTTCGCGGTGTGCTATGATTCCCGGCGTCGGATGCTTTGCTTTGTATGCTGTCCGGAAATCGGCCGGACAGCCTCGATGGAGGTTGTGTATGTCCTCTATGGATGATGTCCTTGCGGTAATCCTCGGCGGCGGCCGCGGCAGCCGTTTGTTTCCCCTCACCCGCATGCGCTCCAAACCGGCCGTTCCCTTCGCCGGAAAATACCGTCTGATCGATATTCCCATCAGCAACTGCATCAACTCGGGGATCTACCGCGTCGCGATCCTCACTCAGTACAACTCCGTTTCCCTCCACCGCCACATCGCCAACACCTATCACTTCGACGTCTTTCATACCGGTTGGGTGCAGGTCCTGGCCGCCGAGCAGACGCCCCTGCACGAAGATTGGTATCAGGGAACTGCAGACGCCGTACGCAAACAGCTCGGGCAGATCCGCTCCACACGCGCGTCGCTGGTCATGATCCTGGCCGGCGACCACCTTTACCGAATGGATTACACCGCGATGGTGGAATTCCACTTGGAAACGGACGCCGACATCACCATTGCGGTGCATCCGGTTTCCACGGAAGATGCCTCGCGGTTTGGGATTCTCAAGCGCGATACCAACCTCCGCATCCACTACTTTGCGGAGAAGCCCAAAGATCCCGGCGTACTGGCGGAAATGGTCAGCCGTAATGATCCCGCACGCCCATACCTCGGTTCGATGGGTGTCTATCTTTTTAAAACTCCGGTCCTCCTCGATATCCTGGAGCACTCGCGTGAAAGCGACTTTGGAAGCGAGATCATTCCGCAGGCGATCTGCTCCCATAGGGTATTCGGGTTCGATTTCGACGGCTATTGGGAGGATATCGGAACCATCCGCACGTTCTACGAGACCAACCTGATCCTTACCAGACCGGCCGCGCCTTTTAATTTTTTTGATCCCCGCCGCCCGATCTACACCCATCCACGCTTCCTGCCGGGATCCATCCTTCATAACAGCGACCTGGAGGATGTTCTCCTGGCCGAGGGTTGCCGGATCAACCGGGCCCGGATCCGCAACTCGGTCGTCGGTCTGCGCAGCCAGATCGCGGAGGGGGTGGACATCCAGAACAGCGTCATCCTCGGCGCGGATTATTATGAGGCCCCCGGCATGGAGACGCCGCGTGGTATGTCATTGGGGATTGGACCGGATTGCACGATTGCCGGCGCCATTATCGATAAAAACACGCGTATCGGAGCCGGGGTGGCGATCCAGGAATTCCCGCCCGGGGCGCATCTGGATGGGGAAGGCGGCAACTGGTATGTCCGCGATGGCGTTGTTATCATCCCCAAGGATGCCATCATCCAGCCGCACACGACGATCGGCCCGAACCAACAGCTGTCCTTCATTCCGGGATGATTTTTTCCGCCGCATCCGGTGCATAACGGCTGCGGGCGCGATCAATGATCGCGCCCGCAGTCCCTTGGACGATGGAAATTAATAGTCGCGACCACCTAGCGTGGGAATGTTTACAGTTATTCAGATCAAGGCGTGATCAACGATTGAGCCTTCAAGCACTTCCCGTCTTATTCGTAGCGTAATGCTTCGACCGGTTCCAATCCCGCTGCGCGCGAAGCCGGATAAATCCCGAAGAACAATCCAACCGCGGCGGAGAACAATGTCGCCAGGAGTACTGAATCGATACCCACAACAGGCGTGAAGGCATTGCCGGTTGCCGTGGCGATCTGCCCGACGAGGAAGGCAAGCCCCGCCCCCAGCGCAATCCCGATCAGCCCGCCGAACACGCTCAGGGTGGCCGATTCGGTAAGGAATTGGATCAGGATGTCCCGCCGGCGGGCGCCGAGCGCCTTGCGCAACCCGATCTCGCGGGTGCGTTCCGTAACCGATACCAGCATGATGTTCATAATCCCGATCCCGCCCACCAGGAGCGAAATGGCGGCAATCCCGCCCAGGAAGATGGTCAGAACTCCCATGATCTGCGAGGTCAGGCTGAGAAAATCCTCCTGTGTCATGAGCGTAAAGTCGTCCTTGCCGACTTCGGTGTGATGGCGGACGCGCAGGATCTGCTTGATCTCCTCGGAGGCATCCGGCACGGCCGAGGCGGTGACGGCGGATGCGACGATCATATCCACGCGGTTGGGGGCTTCCCCGCTGCGCTGCGCCAGCCGGCTGACGGCGGTGGTATAGGGAACGTAAAGAACGTCATCCGAATCCGAAAAACCGCTGCCGCCCTTTGAAGCCTGGATTCCGATGATACGGAACGGCTGACCCTGGATGCGCACCGTTTCACCGATCAGCCCCTCCGACGTCCCGAATAATTTTTCGGCCGTAGTCACGCCCAGTATCGCCACCGAGGCTCGGCCGTTCATATGGACATCGGAGATGAACTCGCCATCCGCCATTTCCAGATTGCGGATCTCATCGTAGCTTGGGGTAACCGCGGTCACAACCATCGTGACCGTCTCGCCGGAAGCGGACACCTTTATCCGCGAAAGCTGGTAAAGGACCGACGTCGCCAGGATCGACGGCGCGTTAAGCGGGTCGCCAATTGCGCTGGCGTCTTCCAGGGTGAGCGGCCGTCGGATGGTGACCTCCTCGTTCGTCGAGCCGATGACGAAGATAAGATTTGTCCCGATGGAACTGATGGAGCCGGAGATGGTCGCCGTGGCGCCCTGCCCGACCGACAGCATGGCGATCACCGCCCCCACACCGATGACAATCCCCAGCATCGTCAAGCCGGATCGCAACTTGTTGGAGGTCAGACTTTCGAGCGCCTCAAGCAGGTTTTGCGTCAGAAACATAATCCTCCTCGATGCAGCCGTCCTTGAGCCGGATCGTCCGGTGGGCGCGCGCGGCGACGCCGGGATCGTGGGTCACGATAATCAAGGTGACGCCGCTATCACGGTTGAGTTTGATCAGGAGATCGAGAATCTCGGCTCCCGACCGGCTGTCCAGATTTCCGGTCGGTTCATCCGCCAGAATGATCGCCGGTTTGTTGACCAGCGCCCTCGCAATGGCCACCCGTTGCTGCTGCCCTCCGGAAAGCTCCATCGGCCGGTGCATCATGCGTTCTTCCAATCCGACCAACCGCAGCACTTCTTGCGCGCGCTCCCGCCGTCCGCGGTTCATCCCGGAATACCGCAGCGGCAATTCCACATTTGCCGTGGCCGTCGAACGGCCCAGCAGATTGAAGCTCTGGAATACAAAACCCACTTTCCGGTTGCGGATTTCCGCCAGCGAGTCGTCTTTTAATTCCGAGACCGTCTTCCCGTCCAGGTGGTAGGTGCCGGAGGTCGGCCGGTCCAGGCAGCCGATGATGTTCATCAGCGTGCTTTTTCCGGACCCCGAAGGCCCCATGATCGCCAGTACGTCGCTGCGCTGCACGCGCAGATCCACGCCGGCCAGGGCGTTCACATCCACTTCGCCCATCCGGTAGGTTTTACGAATATCTTCCAGTTCGATGACCCAGTCGTTCATGGCGTGACCCTTTAACCTCCAAACATTCCGCCGCCGCCGAACGGTCCGCCGGACGATCCACCGGATCCACTAAAGAAAGTAGTAGGAGGATTAAGTACGATCACATCCCCTTCCTTCAGATCGCCCGAAACGACCTGGCTCATCGTGTCGTTGCTGGCGCCGAGCATGATCTCGACCGGCTTCATCCCGCCGTTGATATACAGATAAACCACGCGTGATCCGTCAACAGTGCGTACGGCGCGGTTGGGCACCAGCAGGACATTTTCCAGATGTTCGACTTCGATCTCCACCGCCACCGTCATCCCGGGCAAGACTCTGTCATCCGGATTATTGACAACTACCGTAACCGGATAGGCGACCGATCCGGCATTGTTGGTTGCGCTTAATTTGATTTCCTGAACCGCCCCTTGAAAAACGGTGTCGAAAATCGCATCCAGCACCAACTCGGCACGCTGGCCGACCACCAGACGGTTGTAATCCACCTCGGCGATGGGGACATCCACGTGCAATTCAGAAAGATCCGCGATCACCAGCGCCGTGGTCCCGGGATTGATGATGTCCCCCGGTCTCAGGTCAAGTGTCAGGATGGTTCCCGGGAAGGGCGCGGTAATCCGCACCTGGTCCAGGATCGCTTGGGCCGCATCGACCCGCGCTTGGGCCGCTTTTAGGTCATTGTCGGGAACCCCGTCCTTCAAACGGTCGTAGGCGGTCTGCGCATCGGTGTAACTGGCCTTGGCGAGGTCCAGTTCCGCCGTGGCAATCTCCAGCGCCATCTCTGTGTCCTTATTGCCCCCCCCCGCTCCAACCCCCATATCAAAATATTCCTGCGCCGTCTCCAGCTCGCGCAGCGCAGCCAGGTATACCTGGTATCGCCTCGCCAATTCCTTTTGCGCGGCCCTGCTCCCGTCGTTGCTGTACCGGAAGACCATCCAATTCTGATACGCCTGCTCGGCGGCTTTCCGGGCCCGCTGTACCCAGCCCTCACTGTGATTTTCCACGGCTTCGGTATATTTGGTTTGCGCCGCATCGAGGGCTTTCTTCGCATTAGCCAAATCCAATTCCGCCTGGGCCAGCGCCGTCTGGGAGTTCATCAGATTATCCAGGGTCTTCTGGGCATTGATCAAATCAATCTGGGCGGCGAGAACCGCCTGCGGGTAAAAGGCCGGATCCAGCTCGATCAGCACCTGCCCGGCTTGCACGCGGTCTCCCATCCGGAAATTTACCTTCCCCACCCGACCGCTGATTGAAAAGGAGATCGTCGCCTGTTGTTTGGCTTGGATAGAACCCGTGGCGCCGATCGACGCCGTTAATGTCCCGCGGGCAATCACCGCCGTCTGCAGGGAACTCGCCTGCTGCCGGGTGTTCGCGTTTTGAATCAGAATCATACCAATCCCCACCGCTGCGGCCAGGATGACAAGGATCAGGATGGTTCGCCAATGCTTTTTCATATATCCTCCATTTGATAAATCCGCACCAGGCCGAGCGTTTTTTCTTTACGAAAAGATGCGGCCGGATATTGCCAGCCGCATCCCTGCCCTTGACCCGTCTCTGAATGTAAACGCTTTCCGCATCCCCTTCCGTTGCATATAAACGCCGTTTGCGGTTCCAGTTACTTCCGGAGATATTTACTCTCCGCTGCCCGACGGAAGAGGTATTTCACGTTTATTTATTCTATTCAGCGAATATGGATATTATATGTGGAAAAGATTAAAAATCGGATAAAATGACACTAAATTCAGGGGCGACTCCGGGATGATTACGGGATGATTCCGGGTCGATATACAAGCTTTGGAGATATCTGATGCCCGATCCTCAAAACCAACCGCCGATCGACAGAAAAGCGCGGATGAAGATCCCTTATCAAGCCCCTCCGGTAAGGCCGGTTGCGGAACGGCTGAAGGATTTCCGGGAAACGCTTATCCCGCTCACCCCTGAAAGGGCGATGCGCGAGGCGGGCCGCTGTCTGCAGTGCCCGATGGCGCCTTGTGTCAAGGCCTGCCCGGTCGGCAACGACATTCCCGGTGCGCATTTAAAAATCGAACGGGGGGATTTCCTTGGTGCGGCGAAAATTTACCGCCGAACTTCGACCATGTCTCAGATTTGCGGCCGGATCTGCCCGCACGAACAACTTTGCGAATGCGCCTGCATCCGCAATAAAAATCACGAGCCGGTTTTATGCGGCGCCTTGGAAGCTTTTGCATCTGATTTCGAACGCGCGCAGAATCCCTTCCACATTATTCCCGGATCCCCCAGCCACAAGCGGGTCGCCGTGGTCGGCGCAGGACCGGCCGGGCTGGCATGCGCCGAACAGCTTATCCTGCGCGGGCATGCGGTGACGGTTTTTGAATCAGCTTCCACTCCCGGTGGATTGCTCATCTACGGCGTCCCCAGCTTCAAGCTCGATCCGGCCATTGTCCGCGCGCTGGTCGACGATCTGCGCCACGCCGGTGCGGAGATCCGGACCGGCGTCGTCATCGGAAAAGCGCATCCCGTGGATGAACTACTGCGCGACGGGTATCACGCCGTTTTTTTGGGAACCGGCGCCTCAATCCCGACTTGCATGCAGGTTCCCGGGATCGATCTGCCGGGGATATTTCCCCCGGATGAATTCCTGGGCCGCAATAACGTCGATCCGGAAAGCCTGCCCGAAGCCTGGCGGGGGCCGTTGACCATCGGCAAACGCGTTGCGGTGATCGGCGGAGGGGATACGGCATCGGATTGTCTGCGGACCGCGCTGCGGAAGGGCGCGAGCCATGTCACCTGCCTTTACCGTCGGACGGAAACAGAAATGCCGGGCGGGAAGAAAGACCGCTTCTTGGCAAGTGAGGAGGGAGCGGAATATCGCTTCCTCAGCCAGCCGATCCGTTTCCTCCCCGGACCCGATGGCCGGGTCAGCGCCGTTGAGTGTTTGCAATGCGAACTGGGGGAACCCGATGCCCAAGGCCGCCGGCGTCCGATCCCGATCGACGGGTCCAATTTTTTCGTGCAAGCCGATACCGTCGTGTGCGCACTCGGGTACGGCGCCGATCCGGAGATCGGCCGGACCACCAGTGGATTGGTGATCGACAAGAACGGCCTGCTGCGAACCGATCCGCAAACCGGCGCAACGTCCCGCCCCGGAATCTTCGCGGGGGGCGATGCGGTCTCCGGTCCGGACTTGGTGGTGAATGCGGTGGCCGCGGCGCGCCGGGCGGCCGCTTCCATCGACCATTTTCTCCGCAACGCCAACGCCTGATTAAAAACCGGACCCTGCATTACCTCCGGTTCATGGCATAATAATTGCAGCCAGTAACTTGCTCAGACTATCTGGCGATACTCACACAATGCCTGCCTTTTTTCCGGAAATCCTGATCGGCCAATTCTCCAACGGCGTCTTCATCGAAGGCGCTCCGGCGGGCTACTCTGTGCATCCGACGCCCCGCCGTGCGGCCCGCGGCCGCGGCGGCGAGATTTTCTTTACGGCACTTTCGCTTCAAGCCCGCACGCCGATGCCGGATTCCGAACCCGACCGGCTGGCCCGGTTGATGTCCCGGGTATTCTTTGAAACTCCCGGTTCGGTGACGGCCGCCTTACGCGCGGCGTTTGTGGCCGCCAATGCCGAAATCCTCCCCTTCGGTCAAGCCTCCTCCACCATCGGATCCACGGCTAACATTATGGTCCAATTGCACGCCGTATGTTCGGTCGTGCGGGATGGTGATTTGTACCTCGGATACGGCGGGAATATCCTGGCGCTGATTCTGCGTGAAAGTGGCGCGGAAACCTATCCATCGGCGGGCGATTCTTCGGCGAGGGCGCTGGGAACGACGCTTAATATCGATCTTCGCTACGGCCATACGGTCCTCTCGGGGGCAAGCACGGTGCTTCTCACCGCCGCACCGGCTGCGGCATGGACCTCGGCCGTTCCCTCCGGTCTGGCCAATCTCTCCCTGCAGGTGATCGGGGAACGGATGGCGAAGCAATGCGCTTCCCAGGCCGGCTCCTTCGGCGGAATGCTCGTTCGTTTTTCCCGGGCAGAAGCCCCTGCCAAATCCGCGCCGCGCCTACGCAAGGTCTCGCTGTTTCCGAAAAAACGAACTGGTCCGGAAATCCCGCAATCCGCGGTTGGCATTCCCGCCCCACCGCTGGCGTCCACCCGCCTGGAGCGGGGGACTTCCGAAACGCTGAAAGACGAAAAAGCATCATCCGGTAGTTCCATCCCGAGAACAACCGCAGCCGCTTCGCCGACTTCCTCAACCCGGATCTTCCCTTCGCCGGAAAGCCGGCCCATTCCACCGCCCATTGCCCGGGAACAAACCGGCGCCATTTCCAGTCAGCAACATTCCCAACGGGATGCGGATCGTTCCGGCCCGGCCGATAAATCCGGAGTCCAGCCCGCTGAAGAGAAGATGGTATCCGGCGCGCATGCGGCATTTCCAGTGCAGCGGATACTTCGTCCGACCGGCCGGGGGAAGGAAACGCCCGCGGGAACCGGATTATCCGCGCAGAACGCCGTGCTTGCCTTCGGCCGGTCGATACACATCACGATTTCCTCCGGATTGGAGGCGGTCCGGTCCTTCCTTGCGGGAATTCTCCCGCGGGGCGTGCTGCAGGAGAATGAACGCTTCACCCTGCCGCCGTCGGTCTTGCTCGGTACAGCGATCGCCATTCCGCTGGTGATCGTCGCGGTAGTGGCGGTGATGTATTTCCGCAAAGGGTATGCTATGGAATTTTCGCGATTGATGGAAATAGCACACACCCAAGCCGCGGTGGCGAACGCGCAAACCGATCCGCTCCGTGCCCGGCAAGCCTGGCAGGAAGTGTTTGACGACCTTCAGATCGCCGCCAAATACGGCACATCGGATGAACTCATCACGCTGCAGAATCACACCGCCCGGATGCTCGACAATTTCGACGGGATTACGCCGCTGGAATTCAAACCGGCGGTGGCCGGCGGTTTGGTGGAGGATACGCAGATCACCATGCTATTGACCGGGGACCGGGAATTGTACGCGCTGGACGGCATCCATGACCGCGTATTACGGCTTCTCCTCGGCCAGGGAGGATACCAACTTGATGAAACGTTTAATTGCCAGGCCGGCGACTATCCGGATATAACCGTTGGGACGCTTACGGATATGGTCTGGATTCCCGGCCTGGCGGTGGGGTCACAGACTCCATCCTCACCCCGCAGCGGAGTGATCGTCGCCATGGACCGTCACGGAACGCTGTTGTATTGCCCGCCGGGGGGAAAGGCGATGGCCGGCGAACTGGCCGCCCCTTTCAAAGGATGGTCCACTCCGTCCGCCATCGATTATTACAACGGCAGGCTGTACGTCCTCGACCCGGAAGGCAACGGCTTCTGGCGGTATGCCATGAGCGACGGCACCGGTTTCGATCAGCCGGCGTCGGCTTACTTTACTGCGGACCATCCGTCGTTGGTCGATGCGATCGATTTTGTCATTGTCTCCGGCGAGGTGTTCTTCCTGCATGCGGACGGTCACATCACGCGGTGCCAGTACGATCCGCTCTTCCAGCCGGAGGATTCAGATTCGACCGGCGGCATTTTATGCCAGGCCATCCCCTATAACGACACCCGGCCCGGCCGCTCAGCCGGCCCGCGGATCGAGGATGCCCTGCTCAATCGGATCTACTATAATGAGCCGCCGGAGCCGACTCTCTTTTTTCTCGACCCGCTCGGCCGCGGCGCATACCGCTTCAGCTTGGCGTTGAATTTCATCTCCCGTTACCGCGTGACCATCGCACCGGAGGGGCATGAAGCCACCGCGCTTGCCGTCGGCGCGGATAAAGTCCTTTACATCGCCATCGGGAACCAGATCTATTACGCCCAAACTCACACCCCATAATTAGGAGTAAAGTCGGTTCCGCCCTGCCCCGGTTCCCCCGCTCGGGAAGTCTTCACGCCGGGAGATCGCCAGACCTCATTGCTTGAGGGGCAGGCGCCGCGGCGAGGCCAGGGTAGCCTTGCGAGATAAGCAAGACGTATCGAGACGGCTTGGCGCTCTTTTCTCAGGGTCTCGACACGGCTGCCACGGATCGGCGGCCTGCTCAACCATCTGATAAAGCCCCGGGATATTCCGGATGGGGAAAGCAGGGTAAAATTCGCGCTGGAGGGACCTCCCCGAAAATGAGTCGCTGGCCCGGAAAGTATGTCATCGGCCTGACCGGTAATATCGCCACCGGTAAAAGCGTGGTGCGCAAGATGCTTGAGCATCTGGGCGCCTTCGGTATCGACGCCGACGAGGTTGCGCACCGAGCGATGTCACGCGGCGGACCGGCCTACGAAGGTGTCATCCGGCTGTTCGGCGAATGGATTCTTGATTCGGGCGGGGAGATTAACCGAAAAGCGCTCGGGAGACTCGCGTTCGCGGACGCGAAACTCCTCGATCAACTGGAAGATATCATGCACCCGCTGGTGATCCAAGCGGTGGACCTCCTGATCCCCCGGTCGCATTCGCCGGTAATCGTGCTGGAAGCCATTAAATTATTCGAATCCGGATTGGCGGATTCCTGCGATGCCGTCTGGGTGGTGGATTGCACGCCGGACATTCAAATCGACCGTCTGGTGCGCAAACGCGGTTTAAGCGAACCGACCGCCCGGCAGCGGATCAGCGCCCAGCCCGCCCAGAAGGAAAAACTGGCCCGGGCCAAAGTCATCATCCAGAATTCCAAATCCTTTGAGAACACCTGGAACCAGGTGCAGGCCGCCTGGACCGCCGGGGCGCAGCCATCGGACGCGCTTCCTGAAGCGACGGTTGTGCGAGGAGAACTCGCCATCCGCCGCGGCCGGCCTTCGGATGCCGACCTGATCGCCTCCTTCTTTAACCAAACCCGCAAGCCCGCCACCCCCCTCACCCGTGCCGACATTATGGCGGCGTTCGGTCAAAAAGCCTATTTCCTCCTGGAACAGGAAGGAAAAATGGTCGGCGCGATCGGCTGGCAGGTGGATAACCTCGTCACCCGCGCCGACGAGATCGTTCTAGCCCCGGAAGCACCGGTGGATCAATCCCTGCAAATGCTGATCACGGCAATGGAGACGGCTTCCGCGGATCTGCAAAGCGAAGCCGCAGTTATTTATTCGGATCCGGCACTGGCCAAATCCAGGGCCTGGAAAGCTGCCGGTTACGCCGCCAGTAAGATCAGCGATCTGGGTGTCAAAGCCTGGGAGGAAGCTGCCCAGGAATCGGCTGTGCCCGGCACCGCGCTGCTGTTTAAACGCCTACGGGCCGACCGCGTCCTGCGGCCGATTTGAGTTTATACGCGGAGTTCACTAATCGGACTCATTTTCCCCTCTCTCCTCATTCCATCGGCCTGGGTATATGCATTCGCCATCGCAACCTCCCTCCCTATTGCATGTATGTATCCCCTTATTACGCACGTTATCCAAAAGAAAAAACCGTCCTCTCTCATGAGGACGGTTTTTTCTTTTCAAATTCATTTATTCGGGCAGAATACCCGCCGCTTTTTCCGGAGATCCCGTATCGGCAAGCAGTAAATAATTCGGCCCGCCGAACCGCGTCAGAACCACCGCCCCCAAACCAAACGCCATTACCAACAGCACCAGGATCTGGCCGGCGAAGGGAATGTACCCGAGCGTACTCGCGACCAGGGTGAGGAGTGTGGTGCCGATTCCCGCCATAACCGCCGGGTGTACTTTGGCGCCAAGCATGCCGCATACTTGCCTGCCGATCTCCCGCCCCATGGCTACCCAACCGAGCAGCGCGGCCACCAGCACGACGATGCTTCCCAGAATGCCGACCGGCGAGAGGCAAACCGTGAGCGCCAGGAGCAGGAAAAGCGTCATTGCGGCCAGCATGGTCAATAGGCCGATCAGGAACGAAATCGCGGGTTTCACAATAATCGTGCGCGCTACCCGTTCGACAGGCGTCGGAAGAAACAACACGATCACTATGGCGACCGCTGATAGCAGGAACACCCGGAAGAGGATGACGCTGAATTTGTACCAGAGGTCAACCCCGCCGGTTTCCATTGCCGGCGCTTCCCCCGCCGTTGCCGAGAGCGGCCACGAAAATCCTTCAATGGTCTGAACGGATCCGGTGATCTTAGCTCCCGGGTCGAGCGCAGGGGCCGAGCCGAGACACGCAAGGGTCCCGGACATCGTCGCCGCCGGGCTGAAGTGGATGGACGCGTCCAGCGCGGCAACATCGCCGGTAATTTCCCCCGCCGACTCCAAGGATCCCCCAATCAGTATGAGATTGCCCTGTAAAGTGGATCCCTGCTCGAGGATAATGGAACTTTCCACGGCGATCAGATTTCCCGAATACGTTTGCTGGGCCGGCACGCTGAAGGATTCCCGAAAGAGAATCCCGTTTGCCCCGGGTTGGAAAACCGACCCCGAAAAGAGGAACGACCCCAGGAAAAATGCGATCCGGGATCCGTGGCGAAGCGAGGTCATTGCTTCTTTCCCTTTGCATTCGTTCGAACGAACAGCAGTAGCCAGAGGATTCCGACCAGGCTTATGAAGAAAATCGCAAAGAGGTAGCACGCGGGGGGAATGGACCGGGCAACGATGGTCAGGAAAGCGCCGAGCGCGTTGGTTGTATTCATCCAATCCGCAAGTGCTCCGGTAGCGGCCGAGAGGTCGCGTGTAAACACACCGGCCAGGGAAAACCCTTGGGCGGAGGTTTGAGCGGCCAGCACGAGTGCCATGACCAGCGAACCGGCCGAACTCGCGGCCAGCATCGCCCAAGCCGGTCGCCGGCTCGGAATCCGGATGCGCTCAGCGGCCAATGCTTTCCACCGGGAGGTAAACCCATCCCGGGGTGATTTCAACACGGCGTTTTTCAGGCTTTGGCGCGCGGCTTCCCATGCTTCCGCGGTGGTCCGGCAATCCGCACAATCCTGCAAATGACGGTGGAGTTCGCGGGAGGAATCCGCCGGGAGGGTCTCCTCCTCGAAAATCCATTCTCGGTACCGCAGATGATTATTCATGGCCTCCTCCGGGTGAAACGGGAGAGAGATGGCGGGCGGGCCATCGCTCGGCCAGCGTATGCCGGGCCCGATGCAGACGGCTTTTAACGGCACCCACCGAAACGCTCAGGGAGCGTGCAATTTCCTCATAGGACATATCGTGCCAATAGCGCATGACGATCATCGCCCTTTCCTCATGTCCCAGCACATCCAGGAGCTGCTGCACGGCCTCCTGTTCCTGTTTACGTTGGGTCTGGTCTTCCGGATCGGGAGTCTCGTCGGGTGCGTCGTCCTCGGGGAGCAAACTTTCGAGGGAAATGAGGATCGGCCGTTTTCGGCGTAGGCGGTCGATGCAATAATGAGCCGCAATCGAAAGCATCCACGTACCGAAAGGCCGCTGGAAATCATATTTGGAAAGACCCTGGTAGGCACGCCAGAACGATTCCTGCGCGGCATCCTCGGCATCTTCCGAGTTCCCAAGCATCCGGTAGCATAGATTGAACACCGGCTTCTGGAATGCTTCCACAACCCGGCCAAAGGCATCGACATCCCCCTTGCGAGCCGCGAGCAGCCATTCCTTCTGAATCTCTACCACGGTAGGGCTTCACCTCGAAGGCCGCTCCGGTTCTTCCAACCGCCATTTTCCCGGCATATCCCAATGCAGAATTGCCGACCATTGGGTGGACCTAAGGAAATATACGGGGGGGAGCTCCGGAGGGTTGCAGAATGAAAAGGCGCAGGTGTAAGAGCACAGTGCACCATGCCCTTACACCTGCGCCATGGTTCCGTTCTGGTAGAACGGCTACTCGCTCTCTGATTCGGAGTCGTCCGATGGATCCTTGTCGGGGACGTCCGCTACGCCCTCCTGGGAGTCATCCGATAGGTCCTTCCCGGACTCGTCCACTGCGTCCTTCCCGGAGTCATCGAATTGGTTCTTCACGGGAACGTCCGCTGCGTCCTTCTCGGAGTCATCCGACAGGTCTTTCCCGGACTCGTCCGATAGGTCCTTCATGGCTGTATCCCAATCAAGATCCGCATACTGAGCGGAGGTTACCCGGCGGATGCTCAGACCGATCCGGCGGCTTTCAACATCGATCTTGACCACCCGCAGGGTCAGGGCCTGGCCTACCTGGACGATTTCCTTGGGATGTTCCACCCGGTTTTCAGACAGCTCTGTGATATGGATTAGCCCTTCAATGTCATCGAATCCTTCAATGCGTGCGAAGGCGCCGAATTTGGTCAGTTTTGTGATTGTGCCGCTCACCAATTGGCCCTCGGTCAGTTTGCCGCTGGCGATGCTGAAGGGATCCTCCTCCATCGACTTCATGGAGAGGCTGATCCGCTTGCGTTCCCGGTCCATACTGATGACTTTGACCTTCACCGTTTCGCCGACCTTCAGAACTTCCGAGGGGTGGCTGATCCGTTTCCAGGTGATTTCGGAGAGGTGAACCAGTCCATCCGCCCCGCCAAGGTCGACGAAAGCGCCGAAGTTGGCCAGGCTGATCACATGTCCGGTGCGGACCTCGCCCTCCTGCAGTTCCTGCAACAGCCGTTCCTTCTGGCTTTCGCGGGATTCTTTTGCGGCCGCCCGTTCCGAAAGGATCAGGCGATTCCGGCTGCGGTCGACTTCGATCACTTTGACGCAGATCGGCTCGCCGACCATCCGGCTCCATTTCTGGTCGACGGTTTCGCCCTCGCTGCGGTGACGCCGGGAGAGGCTGAATTGGGATGCCGGGACGAAACCGCGGAGATTGCCGACCTTGACAATCAATCCGCCTTTGTTGAAACCGTCCACGCGCCCCTGGAAGACCTCCTGACTTGTGCGCAAATCTTCCGCCTGCTGCCAGTCGGTTTCCTCCTGAGCCCGCGCCAGAGAGAGCACAACGTTGCCGTTGTGATCTTCCGGCACGACGACGTAGACGTTGATTTCCTGCCCTTCCGTGAGCTTCTCGCGGGCATCAGCCGAGAGCCGATCCAATTCCCTGGACGGGATGATGCCTTCTGATTTGGTGCCGATGGAAACGAGGATTTCCTCCGGCGTCACCCGTGCGATAGTTCCCTTGCGGACCTCGCCCTTCTTGGGGACATCGGTTCCTTGCGTATCCTGCAAGAGCTCGTTCATGGGGGTGTCGTTGCTTGGGGATTCGGCCTCGACGCCCTGGCTGGGAAGCTGACTGCGGTTTTGCATGAAGGTATCTTTCTCCGGTGGTTTAATGTAAGGCATTATAAAGGGAATTCCAAGGTTTTGGCAACCGCAGCCGGATATGGCTTGGATTCCGCAGCTGGGAGGTATAATTTTCCCCCTATGACAACCCTGCATAATGTGTACCCATTCCCCGCTATTGCCGGGCAGGAGCGCATGAAGCGCGCCCTGCTGCTGAATGCCGTCAATCCTCGGATCGGCGGCGTATTAATCCGCGGCGAACGCGGCACCGCCAAATCCACCGCCGCACGATCGCTGGCGGCGCTGCTCCCGGAAGTGCGTGCCGTCATCGGATGCCGTTTCGGTTGCGATCCCGACATGCCCACCTCGTGGTGCACGGAATGCCGTGAACGCATGGCCGGCGGGGAATCCTTGCCGGTGGAAAGCCGCCGCACCGCTTTTGTGGACCTTCCCGTCTCGGCGACGGAAGACCGCGTGGTCGGAACAATGGACATCGAACGCGCGATTCAAAAAGGCGAGCGCTGGTTTGAACCGGGCGTGCTCGCCGCCGCCAACCGCGGGCTATTGTACATCGATGAAGTCAACCTGCTCGACGACCATGTCGTGGATATCCTGCTGGATTCGGCGGCCAGCGGGATGAATATCGTAGAGCGTGAAGGCATTTCGTTTGCCCATCCGGCCCGCTTCATCCTGGTGGGGACAATGAATCCGGAAGAGGGCGATTTGCGTCCGCAGCTTCTGGACCGATTCGCTCTGTGCGTGGACGTGCGCGGAATCGTGGAATTGCGCGATCGGGTGGCTATCATGGAACGCAATCTGCGGTTCGAAGGCGACCCGGAGGGATTCCGTGCGGAATGGCAGGCGCAGGAGGGTGCACTATCGGAAGAGATCGAACGCGCGCGGGAGCTGGTCGATCATGTCACCTATTCCTCCCGCGACCTGTTGACCATCGCCGGATTGACGACCTCGCTTAAAGTCGATGGCCATCGCGCGGACCTGGTCATCCTGAAAGCGGCGAGGGCACAGGCCGCGCTGGAAGGCCGCACCGTCCTCACCGATCACGATATTGCGCTGGCGGCCGAGTTGGCGCTGCCCCACCGGCTTAAACACGGCCCGTTGCAGCAGGTCGAGGCAAGCCTATTCAATCTGAACGAGCAGATCGAGCAGGTCCAATCCGATCTGGAAACGATGGATGAGACGACCTCCGCCCCTCCCCAGAACATACCGGACGGATCGGAAAAAAAAAAGATAGCCTGACCTCCCCCGAAGGCGGGGAGATCGATTCGGATAATTCCTCGGTTCCCCGCGCTCCGGAGCCTTCGGATTCCAAGGATGCGCCCTGGTGGGAAGGCGGCCAAAAAGCCAAAGTTGGCGCGCCGTTCGCCGCCCGCAAATTGGATACCCCGCTGGATAAGCTCGCCCGCCAGGCCAAAGGCAGGCGCTCGCGCACCCGGACCAAGGAGCGCCGGGGCCGCTATGTGCAATCCCGTTCCACTCCCGGTAAAGCAGACGATCTTGCCTTCGATGCCACTGTTAGGGCCGCGGCTCCCTTTCAAACCCAACGTACCGAGGAACGGAAGCAGGTGGCCTTCGCCGTCCGCCGCTCGGATTTCCACAGCAAGGTCCGTGTCCGCAAAGCCGGCAACCTGATCCTTTTCGTGGTGGATGCGTCCTGGTCCATGGCGGTGGCCGAACGGATGACGGCCACCAAAGGGGCGATCCTCTCGCTCTTGACCGATGCTTATCAGCGGCGTGACCGGGTCGGGCTGGTGGTATTCCAGAAGGACCGCGCCCTCCTGGTTCTTCCCCCGACCCACTCGACGAGCTTGGCGCGCAGGGCTCTGGCCGACATTCCGGTGGGCGGGAAGACGCCGCTTTCCGCGGGTTTGGCGCTGGCGCTCAAAACCCTGCGGATGGAAAAAATCACACACCCGGAAATCATGCCACTTATGATTATGCTTACCGATGGGGCGGGGAATGTCGCCATTGGAACCCAACCGCCGCTGGCCGAGGCCTACCGGATCGCGGACGCCATCTGCGCGCAGAAGCTTCGCAGCGTCGTGGTGAATATGGAACACGCCGCCTTCGACCAGGGGCTGGCCGGCGAACTGGCGGTCCATCTCGGCGCACGGTGTTACACCCTGCGTGACCTTCGCGCCGAATCACTGTATCAAACGGTGCGTGGAGAGCTGACACCGTAGGTAATATCCCCCTTGTACTGTACACTGTCCTATCCTCCTTGCCCCCCCTCTCCCCCTTTCCCCTAGGGGAAGGGGGAGAGGGGGGCCGATGATGCGGTGACATTGCGCGTCTTCGGCGGGGAGAGGGGATTAGGACTGTGCAGTTTGCATCCTCCATCAAAACCCATTATGCTTGTCAATGCCTTACCCAGGAAAAAGGTTTTGAATGATGCCCATTGGGTCCGAATAGAAGAAAGGAGCAGCGATGGAGTACTTTAGAACGAAATGGCTTACTCACCCGTTGGCCCATCCCGTCCTATGGCTGGCGTTGCCGCTGGCGCTTGGATTCGCATTCAGCCTGCTGATCCCGCGTCCGATTGTCGGAACGATTACGTTCCGCGACGCTATCTATTCCTACTCTGCCGGCGACATCATTTCGCAGTTGCGTTACGCTTATGATCATCCGGAAATCCAGGCCGTGGTACTGGTGATGGACAGCCCCGGGGGAACGGTGGCTGATACGGAATCGCTCTACCTTGAATTGATTCGGCTCCGCGAGAAGAAACCGGTTGTGGTTTCCATCGAAACGATGGCTGCCAGCGGTGCCTATTACCTGGCGGTGGGAGCCGACTATATCTTCGCCAAACCCTCCTCGGAAGTGGGAAACGTCGGCGTGCGCACCGTCCTGCCCTCAGCCCCTTCCGTGTACGAGGACGAGATCTCGACCGGGCCGTATAAATTCTACGGCGGCTCGCGGGATGAGACTCTGCGCCTGCTCGACCCGCTAAAGAAGAGTTTTTACAAGGCGGTGGTGTTGGGACGCGGTGAAAACCTGCTCACCACTCCGGAAAACATCCTCAGCGGCAAGCTCTTCATCGGCAGCGAAGCGCTGCGCTTCGGGCTGATTGACGCGCTGGGCACCTACTCAGAGGCGCTCGCGAAAGCTGCCGCGCTGGCACATGTCTGGAATTACGAAACCAAGGACTTGCGGCCGCTGGCGCTGGGGCCGGAATCGACCGCCGTGTATTACGGGTTCTTCCTCGAAACCGCAGACGGGACGCAAAGCCCTTACCCGCGCGCGGCCGGAGCCTATTACCTCTACATTCCGGAAAGCGACAGGAGGCTGCCATGAAACGCTACCGCATACCGATCGCCGCCGCGCTGTTCCTGCTTCCCCTCCTGGCCCGGGCCGTTTGGTTCTACCAGGGAATCTTCTGGCGTGCGGAAACCATCGCCACGCCGGATTACGAGTCGTTCACCATTCCGCAACCGCCGCTTTCCACATCCGTTCCGGCCGCCGAACTCGCCCCCTCCCATGCGATCATTCTCCTGGATCAGGCGCATGCGAATATGTTCTCCCCCTCCGAACTGGAGACTCTAACCGGCATCCTCCATACCCGGGGCGCGAGAGTGGAAAGCGTCGCGCTCGGATCCTATGACAACCGGACGCTTGCGGATCAGTTGAAATACGCCTCGGCGTATATATCCGTTTGTCCGATTTCCGCGTACTCAACAGCCGAGATCCAGCTGCTGCAGGATTTCGTCCGCGGCGGCGGCCGGCTGCTGATCCTCACCGATCCGACCCGCTCGGCCGTGACGTATGATTATTATGGATACGGTTCGGCAACGGTGATGGCGGATGTGATCGCCGCCAACAGCCTGCTGGCTCCCTATGATATTGCCTTTGTAGACGATTACCTTTACAACATGTCCTTTTACGAAGGGAACTACCGCAACGTCTTCTTCACGGATTTCTCGGCCAACCCGCTGACCAAGGATCTGTCCAAGATCGTGCTGTATGCGGCCCATTCTCTGCAAACCGGTTCGGGAACCGTCTTAATCCAGAGCTCGCAGACGACAAAATCGTCTCGGACGGACACCGATGGCGCATACGGGGTCGCCGCGGTCGATGCCGGCACGCACGTGCTGGCCATCGGCGATTTGACTTTCCTGCAGCCGCCCTACAACCAAGTCGCCGATAACGCCATCCTCATCCGGCATATCGCCGACTTTCTGCTGGAAGCGCCGCGGATCCATGACCTGAAGGATTTCCCCTTCCTCTTCCAGCGCGAAGTAGCCATCGTGCCGATGAGCGACGTCCTGCTGTCGGCGAATTTGCTTGGGCCGATCCGGACTTTGCAGCAGGATCTCGCCGGCGTGGGAATAGGCTCGGCGATGGCGCCCGGGGTTATGGCCGGGAAGGATCTCATCCTCCTCGCGACCTTTTCCAGTCCGGGGATCGGGGATTACCTCAAGCCGCTCGGCATCCAACTGCCCTCCCTGACTGCCTATCCTTCAGCCCGTGGCTATCCGCAGATCGAAATACCGGGATTCGGTTCCGTCCCGGCATCGGGAATCGGGTTGATTCTCTTCTCGCGGACCGAGACCCGTTCCACACTCATCCTGCTGGCGGAGGATTCTGCTTCCCTTACCGATCTGCTTGGCGTTATCGGTCCGGAAGGATTTTCCAATTGCGTACTACAGGGGGATGTCGCCGTATGCGGCTTGGGTGGAGGGTTTGGAGACTTCGGCAGTTCCTGGTGGCAGCCGTATGGCGCGGCAAGCGACGATCTTCCGCCGGATCTCACATCCACGCCAGTGCCGGCCGGATAAAGGCTATACTGAAAAAAAAGACCGCCTTGGAAAGACCAAGGCGGTCTTTTTTCTTTAGTACGGCAACAAAGGTATTAATCCAATGATCGCATAATATCCGATGACGGCTGTGATCAGCCAGGAGTCGATCCGGTCCAGCACACCTCCATGCCCGGGGAAGAAATCCCCCGAATCCTTTTGCGCTACTTCCCGCTTCATCATGCTTATGGCGAGATCTCCCAGCGGCGATATCAACCCGATCAAGAGCCCAAGCAGCAATCCCCCTGCTGGGTGAATCCCGCTGCCCGCGCCCGCCGGCCATTGGAACAACCAGGCGATCGCGAATCCGACCAGTGTCGCGCCGGCTATGCCGCCGAAATACCCTTCCCAGGTCTTCTTGGGGCTGATCAATCGGGCCAGCTTATGCCTGCCCCACGCGCGTCCGACCAGGTAGGCAGCCGAATCGGCCGCGCCGACCACCGCCAGGCAGAGCATGAACCACCAGTACCCGTATGGCAGGAGGCGAAGAGAAACGAAATAACCGCCCAGCCAACCGAGGTACAGCGTTCCGCCAAGCGTGAGTCCCAGCGCGGTGGCGGCTTTGCTTTCCCCGGCGAATTCATACCGAAGTAAAAACCAGAATGTGGAAAACAGAATACTCCCGGAGAGAGCCGCCCCCGCATGATCGAAACCGAAAAATCCGCGCAGGATCACCAATCCGGCGCAGCTTGCGGCGAGGATCGCGGGTGGAATGTTTTTTCCCGGAGCGGAGAACAGCCGCGCATATTCCCAGGCAGCCATGCCCAACAGGAGGGCAATCAGCCCGGTAAAGACCGCACCACCCGCCACAAGGACGGCAATTCCGGTAGGGATGAGGATTAGGATGACTGCCAGCCGGTCACGCATCATTCCCGAGGATCCCCGCTTTCGGTATGGATGCCGCCGAACCGGCGGTCACGCCCGCTGTATTCCCAAAGCGCCCTCCGCAATTCTTCCTTGTTGAAATCCGGCCAGTATACCGAAGGGAAATACCATTCAGAATAGGCCGACTGCCAGATCAGAAAATTGCTTGCGCGTTGCTCGCCCGACGTCCGGATGACCAGGTCCGGATCGGGTATGCCCGCCGTGTAAAGATATTTTCCAATCAGTGTTTCGTCGACAGCTTCCTGCGCAACACCATCGTGGATCATATTCTTTATGGCGCGGACCAATTCGTCACGGCCTCCGTAATTAAAGGCGATATTCAACACCAGCTTCCGGTTTTCCCGGGTCAACGCCATCGCCTTCGCAACCTTTTTTTGAAGCAGCGGGTTTAATCCTTCCAGCCTGCCGATATGCCGGAGCTGCACGCCGTTGCGATGCAATTCCTCCAGCTCCCGGTCGATGACGTCTTCGAGAATCAACATCAGCCCTTTTACTTCCTCCTCCGGACGTTCCCAATTCTCCGTGGAGAAAGCATAAATGGTCAGGACCTGGACCCCGTTTTCGACGCAACCTTCGATCACCCGCCGCAGGTTTTCAACACCGGCATGATGGCCGGCCAGGCGCGGCAGCCCGCGGGACTTTGCCCAGCGGCCGTTGCCGTCCATGATGATGGCGACATGCCGGGGTATGTTCTTCGGAAGGCCTTCCGGTAAAGGCGCCGTGGTTGATGCGTTGGCTCCGCCCATAAATGGTGACTTCACCAGCCGGGATGGCCCGCAGGCCGAGGCCGGATCAGACCTCCATGATTTCCCTGGTCTTGCGCTCGATCGCCGCTTCCACTTTTTCGATCATGCGATCGGTGAGTTTCTGCAGATCCTCCTCGCCGCGCTTAAGATCATCCTCCGAGATGGCCTTTTCCTTCTCGAATTCCCGCAGATCGTTGTGCGATTCCCGCCGGACGTTGCGGATGGCGATCCGGGCTTCCTCGGCGCGATGGTGCACCACTTTGACCAATTCCTTGCGGCGATCCTCCGTCAGTGCCGGGATGGAGAGCCGGATGATCTTGCCGTCGTTGGAGGGGGTTAATCCGAGGTCGGAGGCGAGAATCCCCTTTTCGATGGTTTTTATCGAAGTGGGATCGAACGGCTTAATGGCGAGCAGGCGCGGCTCGGGTGCGGAAATGGTGGCCAGCTGCATCAGCGGGGTGGGTACGTCATAGTAGTCGACCATGAGCTTCTCCACCAGCATCGGGCTGGCGCGTCCCGTCCGCAGGCTGGCGAACGATTCTTCCAGGGTCTTTTCGGCGCTCTTCATTTTATTTTCAGCTTGGAGCAAGGTGTCCTTTACCATCGGAGATCCTCCTCATGCCTTTTTTCGATGGACTCTATTTCCAAGGATACCGCAACTTTGCGGCCGCGGCCACTCATCTCCCGGAAGCGGAGCGCCCCCTAATCCTCGTTCCCGGATTGTATGATTGTCCCCACTTTTTCACCGCGCATTGCGCGTTCCAGCATTTCGTCCTGCCAGAGATTGACGACGAGGATCGGCAGGTTATTATCCATGCACAGGGAGATCGCGGTGCTGTCCATTACCCCCAGCCGCCGGTTAAGGGTATCGATGTATGTCAGCGCATCGAACTTCTTGGCGGCCGGATTCTTTTGCGGATCGGAGTCGTACACGCCGTTGACCTTGGTGGCTTTAATCAGTACGTCGGCATCGATCTCCATCGCCCGCAGGGCGGCTGCCGTGTCGGTGGAGAAGTACGGGTTGCCCGTCCCGCCGCCGAAAATCACCACCCTCCCCTTTTCCAGGTGGCGGATGGCCCGCCGGCGAATGTACGGCTCGGCAACGGCCCGCATCTCGATCGCCGATTGCACACGCACGACGACATGCGCGCGTTCCAGCGCGTCCATCAGCGCCAGCGAATTGATCACGGTGGCGATCATCCCCATGTAATCCGCGGTCGCGCGTTCCATTCCGTGCTCGAGGCCTTCCCGCCCGCGCCAAAGGTTTCCGGCGCCGATGACCACCGCGACCTGGATCCCCATTTCGCGCACCGCTTGGATCCGCTGAGCCAGTGTTTCCCCGGCGGCCGGATCTATGCCGTCTCCATCCGCCGCGGCCAGGGATTCGCCTCCCAGCTTCAGAAGGATCCGCTTGTATTTTATCTTCTCATCGGGGACGGGAAGCGGCGCGGTTCTACCGGATGTGTGCACTCCGGCGATCTCGGCCGGTAAATGCATCAGTTCCAGCTCCACAGCGGAACGATCCTCCAACCGCGTATATTTGCAGCGGCCGCACACCAGTGTCACCCGGTCGCCGGATGCCAGGGATGATACAGAATCCCCCGCCGCCAGGCGCATCCGGCTGCCGCATTTATCACACGTCAGTTTGGTCATTCACCGCTCTCCTTCCCGGAAGACGCCGTTTTTCATCGGCCGGGGGATCGCCGCCCGCGTCCGGATTATAGCCCATCCGGTTCGCGCTGAATTCTCCGGGTAAAAAAAAAGGCCAACCGTAAAGGCTGGCCTGCGGGGGATCACTCCGCTTCGGTTCCCAATTCCCAGCGTGCGAATCGCCGGATCACAACGTTCTCACGCGTGGAGGCGATGATCTGTTTGAATATATCGCCGACGGTGACCGCTTCATCGCGAATGTACGGCTGCTGCAGCAGGCAGACGTCCTGGTAGAATTTGGCCAGCCGCCCTTCCACGATTTTTTCGATCACGCCATCGGGTTTGCCATCCGCCTTGGCTTTTCCGGCGGCCAGGTTTTTCTCTTCTTCCACAACCTTCTCGGGAATGTCGGCGATATCCAGGTACTTCGGCGAGTTCGCCGCAATCTGCAGGGCGAGCTCGTGCGCAAAGTGCCGGAATTCCTCGGTACGGGCGACAAAATCGGTTTCGCAGTTGATTTCCACCATCACACCCACCCGGCCGTTGCCGTGGCTGTAAAGTTCGATCACGCCGTCCTTGGTGACGCGGTCGGACCGCTTGGCCGCGGCCGCCAGCCCCTTCTCCCGCAGTATGGCGACGGCTTTTTCCATATCGCCGCCGGTCTGTTCCAGCGTCTTCCGGCAATCCAGGATTCCGGCCCCGGTGGTTTGCCGCAGTTGTTTGATGAGAGCAGCCGAGATTTCCATGGATTATTTCTCCCCCGCCGGAGGTGCATCGGGTTCTTTTTCCGCGGAGGCTTTAGCCTTCGCCTCCGCCGGAGTTGCACCGGGTTCTTTTTCCGCGGAGGCTTTAGCCTTCGCCCCCGCCGGAGTCTCACCGGGTTCTTTTTCCGCGGAGGCTTTAACCTTCGCCAAGGTGCCTTCACTCAACAGTTCGGCTTCGGGCACGTCCTGGACGGCTTCCTCGGGTGCTTCTTCATCCTTGCGCAAAGCGCGGCCTTCCAAAACGGCGTCCGCGATTTTCCCGGTAAGCAGTTTGATGGCGCGGATCGCATCATCGTTGGAGGGAATGACATAATCCACACCCGACGGATCGCAGTTCGTATCCACCAGGGCGACCACTGGGATTTTCAGAATGTTGGATTCGTGCACGGCGGTGAATTCGCGATGGACGTCGATGGCAAACACCAGGTTGGGCAACCCGGTCATGTTGCGGATGCCCCCCAGGCGAAGGCGCAGGCGCGCCATCCGCCGCGTAAGGATGAGGCCTTCCTTTTTGGTCAGCCGAGCCAATTCGCCGCTGGCTTCCATCTTCTCCAGCTTGGTCAATTCGTCGATCCGTTCCTTCATCGTGCGCCAGTTGGTGAGGGTCCCGCCCAACCAGCGGTCGGTTACGGAAGGCATTCCGCAGCGCTGGGCTTCGGTTTCGATCGTATCCTGCGCCTGGCGTTTGGTCCCGACCAACAGGACCGTTCCACCGGCGGCAACGGTATCCCGGATCAGGGCGCACGCGACGCCCAGAGACGAGACTGTCTGCTGCAGGTCGATGATGTGAACTCCGTTGCGCTCGGTGAAGATGTAGGGTTTCATTTTCGGGTGCCACTTGTGGGTTCGATGCCCAAAGTGCACCCCGGCCTCGAGGAGGGCCTTGAGGGAGATGTTGGCAGCCATAATGCTCCTTTGCGTTTTTCCACCGCGGGTTCATTCCCCTCCGAGACCGGATCCATACGGAGCCGGCACGCGCGGAGGGGTCCGCCGCGTGAGGTATCCCCCAGTATTAGGGGGTTGCCCCGGTTCCGGGGCAGAAATTCTCCCGCCGATAAGCCTGCGGGAGTGAGGTGAGTATACCACCCAGCCTGAAAACCCGTCAATCCTTCGGCAGACCGAGGCGGTCTTAAAAGACCGCCTTGGTCTTATATCATTCAGTCATCGCAAAATATGTACCGGATTTGTAATTACTCAGCCCGGTTGATAGGATTGGGAAAAGCTACGGAGAAAGTATCAATTCTTTCTCCCCCTCATCCCGTCCTTCTCCCGGCTTACGCTGGGAGAAGGACGGGATGAGGGGGAGACTAAGCAGATACCCGGATTTTCTATAAACCGCCGCCCGCCACTCCCCAACCGATCAATCCGCCGATCAGGAGAAGAAGAAAAAGGGTAAACACCAAGCTGGCCCCGACGATGACTCCCGCTGGAATGATAGCCCACAACCAAGGGCTCATCCCTAATTGCGTCCGGTACGGATCGACACCCTGCGGCAGCCGGTAATCGTTCCAGCGGGCACTGACCAGGCGTTTAAAGCAGATGCGTGTGTTCTCGCCTCCGGACTATCCCGTTTATAAAAACCACTGATGGGCTTGGCCGTCTTCCTTTGCGAGAATCCTGTCTATCGGTTTCCTCTCCGCCCTGTTACGGCCGTAGAATCAGCATCATGAAGAGTATGCTGGCAATAACCGTTCCGATAAAAATAATCGCGGGAGACGGATTATTCTCTTCGACGGATTCCCTGCGGATGTCGGTGAGCGAATGGAAACCGAGCAGCTTCAGGAGAGTCCAGACCATTACTCCGGAGACAAGCGCGACCAGCGGCCCCCAGAAGGCAACCATGCTAAGGTACTTCGGCAGCAACCCGACAAAGGCCTGCCAGCTGGCCGGCGCCGCAACGTACGAAACGGCCTGCCCAAGCACAATCAGTCCGAGAAGAAGCGCGAGCACAGCCCAATAACCTTTCGAAAGCCACTGCTTCATGAGACCTCCTTTGAAAGATGAAGCCCTCTCCTCTGTCCTCCCCCGTTTGGCGAAATCTACCAAACGGGGGAGGAGGAAGGAGGGGGTTAAGCCGGTTTAATGTCTTCTTCTTTTAGCTGATACCCGATCCAGGCGCAATCTTCGCCGCCGCCGCCCTCATAATCCTCCAAAACCAGGGCGCGGCCGCCGTCGCCGCTGGCATGAATAAAACGGCCGATGCCGCCGCTGCGAGCGTGAAGGGTGGCGCCCTCGACCGAGAAAATCTGGAATTTGCCGATGTCGTCGATCTTCCATGACGCCGGCGGATAGGCGAAATACACCGCCGCCGTCTGGTCGCTCTGGGCGAATTTCTTCGCGTGCGGCGCGAAATCGCGCGCGATCTCCGCATCCGAAAGCGGATCGTTCGTATCCAACAGGTAGAACCGGTTCAGCCAGTTCAGGAGCAGCATCTCGCCGTCCAACCAGAAGCCGGCGAATTGGTTGCCGGTCGGCACCCACGGACTTTGCGCAGAACGGGTCTGCTGCCATAGCTCGTTGTAAAGAATCCGGCCAAGGACATGGACGGTCAACTCGCCCTTGACCGGGTGCGGGACCTTAATGCGCTGGCCGACCTTTATCCCGGTGAGTTTTTGTAAGACAGGTTCCATGGATTTCCCTCCCTTGTGATCGGACGAGGAGACCAACCGCTGGACGTCGGTATCGTTGGGCGAGAGAATCCTCGGCTCCGCTTGTTGCGGCGATGCTTTGCGATTGGGGGTAATCGGGGAAACAGGCGTATAACCCTGGGTGGTTTGCCGGCGCGGTTCCGGAGTAAAGAGCACCACCAGACCGATGACGAAAAAAATGACCGCGATAAAAAAGAGACACACAGACATGCCGCCTCCTTACCAGGACCCGCTGTCGGATCCACCGCTGTCGCCCCAACTGCCGCTGTCGGAGCCTCCGGAATCCCATGATCCGCTGTCGGAGCCGCCCCAATCCCACGAACCGCTGTCGGAACCTCCGGAATCCCATGAGCCGCTGTCGGAGCCTCCGGAATCCCACCAAGAGTCGCTGCCGCTGTCCCCCGAGTCATTGAACCATCCGCCGCCTGTATCACCACTGCTCCACCAGGAACCGCCGCCACTTCCGCCGCCGGAGGAGCCTCCGGAGATGTCCCCTGTGGCAGCGCAGATGGCCGAAATGATGCAAAAGAAAATTGCGACAGCGAAGAAAGGCGCAGCCCGTCCAAGGCGATGCATTTCCAACCTCCTGCCCCGCCGGAACATGCGGAGCGGCAAGTTATTTTACAACAACGTCACCGGATCCACATCCGCCTGTGCCCCTTCCGGCAGGGGAAGCTCGATCAGCGCGCCCGGGGACGGCCCGCGCAGGACAATCTGCCACCGGAAGCGGCCGCCGATTTTTTCGAAGAAGCATGGGACCGGTCCGGTCAGCGAGGTTTCGACGAGTCCCTGTTCCACGATCCGCGCGCGGAGGGTTCCCGCCATCGCTTCGGCGCGCTCCCGGGCGACGGATTCATTCGTATGGACGAAAAGCAAACGGGCCAGGTTCTGGAAAGGCGGGTAGCCGAGCGCCCGGCGGTGGCCCGTTTCCATTCGCGCAAAGGCGGGGAAATCGTGCGCCGCGGCGCACGTCAACGCATAATGGTCCGGAAGATACGTTTGCAGGACGACTTTTCCGGGCTGCGCCGCGCGTCCGGCGCGCCCCGCCACCTGCCCGAGTACCTGGAAGATCCGCTCCGGCGAGCGGTAATCCGGCAGGAGCAGGCCGAGCTCGGCCAGGATAATCCCAACCAGCGTAACATGCGGCAGGTCCAATCCCTTGGCGATCATTTGGGTCCCGATCAGAACATCCGCACGGTGCGAAGCAAAATGCTCGAGGAGGATATCATGCTCACCCGCCTCCTCCACCGCATCCCGGTCCCAGCGCAGGGTACGCGCACCGGGAAAGAGACGCTGCACCTCAGCCTCGACCTGGCGCGTGCCTGTTCCCAGCGGACGGATCGCGGTACTCGCACAGTTCGGACATCGGACGGGGATCCCGCGCCGGTAACTGCAGTGATGGCACAGGAGGATCTCGCCATGGCTCGTGAGCGGGAGGGAACAACGCGGGCACGCCACCGGTTTGCCGCAGGAGCGGCACACAACGGCCGAAGCCATGCCGCGACGGTTTAGGAATAGGATGGCCTGTTCCTTGCGTTCCAGGCAGTCCTTAAGCGCGGCGTGGAGCGACCGGCTGAACATCGATCGATTCCCTGCGCGCAGTTCCTGGCGCATATCGACGATTTCCACCGGGGGCAGTTGCGGCGGCCGGCCGTCCGGCATCGCCGCCGCAACCCTGCGGGTCAGCCTGGCCAGTGTGATCTTTCCGTTTTCCGCAAGGTGATACGTGACAAGATCCGGCGTGGCCGATCCGAGGATGCAAACCGCCTTAAGCGTGCGCGCATATTCCCAAGCCGTCTCGCGCGCATGGTAAAAGGGGGCGGAGCCGGCTTTATAGGAAGCATCGTGTTCCTCGTCCAGAACGATCAATCCAACGTCCGGCAGCGGTGAAAACAGCGCGCTGCGCGGTCCAAGCACCACATCCAGATTCCCGGCGCGGGCCCGCCGCCAGACATCGTAGCGCTCGCCTTGTGAGAGCCTGCTGTGCACCAGCCCGAGCCGGCCCGGGAAGCGCGACCCGAAACGCTGGACCATCTGCGGGGTAAGGGCGATCTCCGGGACCAGCACGATCGCCTGACGGCCGCGCGCCGCCGTTTCGGCCGCCGCCCGCAAGTACACCTCGGTTTTTCCCGATCCGGTGATCCCGAATAAGAGGAATCGCTCGGCGCGCCGCGGTTCAAGCGCCGAGACCATCATGCGCAACACGGCATTCTGCTCGCCGGTCAGGAGCGGCGGTTCGGCGGCGGAAAAACTCCTGCCCGAAAGCGGATCGCGCATGGTCTCTTCGTACACAAGATCCAACCATCCCGCCTCCGCCAGCCATTTCACGTCCCCGAGCTTGGCATTCGACGACGCATAGACCCATTCCACCGCGAGCGGCTTCCCTTCGTCGAGGAGCGCTTCCAGGATACGCGCGCGACGCTGCGCCGCGGGCCTGCGGGCGGGGGAAATGCCCTCCGGTTGAAGCGAAGCGATGACCGCTTCCGCCTCGCGGCGGGAAACGGCCAGCTGGACCATCCGGATTTTCTTCGGCCGGACGGAAGGCGGCGGCAGGACGCTGCACCGGCGGACGACTCCCGAACGCACCAGGCGACCGGCTTCGCGTTCCCATTCCACAGGGCCAAACGCCGCCCGGAGCTGGCCGGTCCGTAGTACTCCGCGTTCGCGCAGGAGCTTAATCAGCCGCTGTTGAACCGGTTTCTCCGGACGGTAGCTTTCATCCGCGAGTTCGTACAACCCTTCGGCGTGCCGGGCCAGACCCGGCGGGAGCATTGCCGAAAGGCAGGAATCCAGAGTCGCCCTGTAATAGTTGGCCATCCATTTTGCCAAATGTAATTGGAAGGACGTGAGCACGGGCAGCGGATCGAGAATCTCTTCAACCGCGCGGGTTACCGGGACTTCCGGACGCAAAATAGAGCCCATTACAACGCCCTGAACTTTTTGCGAACCGAAAGGGACGACCACCAGATTCCCCTGAACCACATTCTCCATTCCGTCGGGCAGATGGTAATGGAAGATCGATTTGGCGGAAGGAGCCAGTGGAGCAATTTCGAGGAAGGTTGTCATGCGGCGCCATGACGCCAGATGGCCGCCGCGCCGTACCCAACGACGGAGGATCTGTCTCCGGTCACATCGCCGGAATTGGCGTAGGCCACCGGAGTGACGAGGTTTGCGCCGAGCTCCTTGGCGGCCCAGAGGACAGCCGCGATAGCCGCGCGCCCGCAGGCAAAGGCGGCGTTCTCATCCTCAGCGTGGATAACCGCCAGGGGATCGAAAGCGGCGATCCGCCGCATCATTTCCGAATCCAATCCGCGTGCGGTCGCATCCGGATTAAAGTGCGAGAGGTCGCTGCTTCCGACCAGCAACGCCTTCCTTCCGGCCAGCACTTCGGCCAGCGCCGATCCGAGCATCTGCGCGGTGGATTCCTGCTGATCGAGGATCATCACCGGCAGTAAACGGAATTCGCCGAGCACGCGCTGGAGGAACGGCAGCTCGATCTCCAGCGAATGCTCGCGGTCGTTGCGGAGTGGAAACAGGAGCGGGCCGGACCGTTTTTCCAGCGCGGCGTTGAGCGCCCGGACCGCCTGGGTGTCCACCGGGATCGTTCCCAGCGGGGTTTGATAAGCATCGTGGCCGCTGGTTGCAAGCCGATCCGGAGCGAGCGTATGCATGGGGGAAACAACCGCAACGATCTCCGGAACCAACCCGCGCATCAACCGGAAGGCCTTGGCGGCGACCGCACCTGAATAGCGGTGCCCCGCGTGCGGGACGATCACCCCCATGAGTTCGCCGGAAGGCACCGCAGGCTCGGCGGCATTTAGAAAACCATCCAATTGTTCGGCCAGCGCATCGGGATTTGCGGAGTACCAAGTGCCACTGATGGGAGAGGGTCTGATATCCACGGGGAATACCTTCCGATAACCGCCCGGAGAACCGGAGTTGCGTCAGAACGGGAGCTCGATTTTGTTGAAAAGAAACAGGACGGCGAAACTGAGGATACAGACGTCCATAAAAAGGAAGATTGAAAGGATCAATCGCTGCTGGGGCGCAAGCGATCCCACAACACCCTGCAACCGGACTTGGATCGGAACGGATTCTATCGGCGGAGTCTCTTCCGAATATCCCTCATGAGAAAAACCATCCATGCCGGAACCTCCTCCTAAGCTCTTGTATTGTACTCAAGAGACGAATATGACACAAATTATCCGAATACTTGGCTGGAATTTGACTTCGCATATCCTTCTATGCTAGTATGATAAAAGTCTTGAAATGATGCGGTTTTCCCAAGTGCATACTCCATACCGCCCACTTCGACTGAACGTTGGTTTCCTCCTCAGCCAAACGGCAGGGTACGGCCGGCAATTCGACTTCCGCGAAGATAAAATAAATTTAGGGGGAGATCTGCAGGTTGAAACATTCTCCGGCCGCGTTGTTCTCGGCCGCACGCCGCAGGGGATCGTTGCCCGGGGCGATTTCAGCGCGCTGATTCCCGCCGAATGCGCCCGTTGCTTGAAACCATTTGCCGCACCGGTCTCCCTCCATCTCGAAGACCTCTTCGTTTACCCGCCGCAAAATGCAACCGATCCGCTTTTAGCCGTGGGGGAGGACGCGCACTTGAACCTTGAGCCGCTCCTGCGCGAATACATCCTGATCCACCAGCCCACCCGGCCGTTGTGCCGTGAGGACTGCAAGGGATTGTGCACGGTATGCGGCGTGGATCTCAATGAAGAAGCGGGGCATCATCATGAAGAAGAACCGGCGGCCGTATTCCCCGGATGGATTCTGCTTAAGACGGAATCAAAAAAGGAAGAAACCCCGGTTAAGCCAGCTGTGAAGAAAATGGCAGTCAAGGCGCCGCATGCGAAATCCGCAAAAGCCCCTTTGGTGAAAAAGAAAACGCCAAAGAAAAAACCCGCGGCCAAGGCGCAGCGCCCGCAAACCAAGGGAGGGAAGAAGACCACCGCCGTAAAAAAGAAGGCAACCGGCGGGAAGAAAAAGAAAACCCAAAAGCCATAGGCAGAAACGCAAACCGTACCAAACCCCCGGCGAGGGTTTTGGCACCCGGGCATCTTCACCCGGAGAGTATCCCTCTCCCGGAGAAGCCCACAAGACTGAACTCGTACTCGGGCGTGAAGGCATCGTTCCCATCATTCCAGCCAACCGGAGAAACGAAAGCCGTCCTGCCCCCATGCACGACCTTCCTGTTAAGGAGAGAGCCGCATGGAGCGTGAATGGCGAAACCGAGAACAAGTTGCAGATCTACTGGAACAAGCGGAGTTCCAGGGGTACATCACCACCGACGATATCCTCGAGGCGTTTCCCAACGCCGCCAAGCGCGCCGGTGAATATCACCGTGTGCTGACCTATCTCCACAGCGCCGGCGTCGAGATTTGCGAAACCGGCCTCAACGGCCCGGTCCGGCCGGCGCCGCGACGTGCCGCCGCCAGCAAAGAGAGCGACCTGGGGCGGATCTCCATCGAAGATACGGTGGGGTTGTATCTTAAGGAGATGTCGCGTGTTCCCCTTCTGACCACTCAGGAGGAAGTCGCGCTGGCGCGCCGGATCGAGCAGGGCCGGGAAGCCACCCAAAAGTTGCGCGCGAAGCGCAAGACCCGCGAAGTGTCCTCCCTTACCACCCAACAACGCACTCAAATAGAAAGCCGCATCCTCGACGGCTTGGCCGCGCGCGAGCATTTGATCAAGGCCAACACCCGCCTGGTGGTCAGCGTCGCGAAGCGCTACATGGGGCGCGGCGTTAATTTCCTGGATCTGATCCAGGAGGGGAACCTTGGTTTGATGAAGGCGGTGGAGAAGTTCGATTATCACCGCGGCTTCCGGTTTTCCACCTACGCGACGTGGTGGATCCGGCAGACCATCTCACGCGCCATCGCCGATCAAAGCCGGACGATCCGGGTTCCCGTCCACATGACCGACCGCATCCAGCGGCTCTATCGCACGGCGCATGACATCGAACAGCGCACCGGGCGCAAAGCGACCTCGGAGGAGATCGGGCAGATCATGGGACTGGACGAACGCAAGGTGGATTGGATGCTGCAGGTCTCGTGGCGCCCGGTGTCGCTGGAAAACCCGATCGGGGATGAGGACGAGGAGATGATCACATTCGTCGAGGATACGCTCACCCCCTCGCCCACCGAAAGCGTAAGCGAACAGCTGCTGCGCGAGAAGGTGGAAGAAGTCCTGGGAACGCTTACCCCGCGCGAGGCGCGCGTCCTGCGGATGCGGTTCGGGTTATGCGGCGAGCGGCCGTACACGCTCGAGGAAGTCGGTCAGAAGTTCGGGCTGACTCGTGAACGCATCCGCCAGATCGAAGGGCGTGCGTTGCGGCGGCTGCGGCATCCGCGGCGGGCCCGTCAATTGCAGGAATACATACAGTAGGTTTCACCTCCTTCTGCCAAGGTAATTTGGCGGTGGGCAGCAGCCATGATCCGATTAACGCGAAAAGTTTTTTTTGACCTCGCCATATGGATGATCGCTTTCGGGATGTCCATTGGATTGATTTTTCCAATCTTTTCCATACTTCTGGGTATCCCCACCCATTATGTCTTAACGCCACTTTTCTTTTTTGCGTGCGTTATTGCAGGGATCATCGTCGGGGCGGTCAACATCAGTCTTGCCAGGACGGTGGTCGGCACCAGGCTTCGGCTCCTTTCCGACCGGATGCAACTGGTCGCTACAAATTTACGGGAGATGGTCCGGGGGGATGATTTTGCCAAATACACGCCGTAAAATTGTCACATCAAGATTGATTCCGAGGATGAAATCGGCGAGAGTGCGCTATCCTTCAACAACCTGGTGCAAACCCTCGCCACCTCTGTAGAGACCGAAACCGCCATCCGGACTTTTACGGAACTGCTTACCAGCCAATTGGAAGTGGACGTATTAACCGCCCAAGCGATGCCAAAACTGATCCAATATACAAACGCCGGCGCAGGCGCTCTTCCGGTGGAGAATGATGGAGAGTTGACCATTGCCGTTTCTCAGGGGATCCGGTCTCCGTAAACCCTCATAAAAAGCGATCAGGTTAATCACGAATTGCGGACAGAAAAAGGGGAAATTGTTCTCTTGCCGGAGAACATCATTCTGGAAGGGGTACTGACAGAATTTCGCCCCCGCGAAGTCCTCATCGAATCTATCTTTTACCGTGAGATAGTACTCGGCGTGGTGGTGCTTGCAAAAAGCACTCCGTTCCTATCCGAGGATAAGATCCGATTGGAGCTCTTCCGCAAGGGTCTCGGGTTGGCGCTTCAAAACGCCTTGATCTACGACCGCTTGCAGCGATTGGCCGCACTCGATCCCCTGACCGGCGTCTACAATCGCCGTTTTGGTTTGGCCCGTCTGCATGAGGAATTCGGCCGCGCGGTCCGAATCAACGTCCCTTTGGGGATCTTCATGTTCGATCTGGATCATTTTAAGCAGGTCAACGATACCTATGGCCACTTAATTGGAGACCGGGTGCTTGCCAGAATTGCCAAGATAACCCGCTCCGTCTTGCGCGATGGGGATATCCTAATGTGCTATGGCGGTGAGGAGTTTCTGGCGATATTACCCGCCGCCGCCAAGGAGGATGCGGGACAAGTCGCCGAACGATTCCGCCGCAAAGTGGTGGAGATGCAATTCGTGGAAGGCGAGGAGAGTTTGCATATTACCGTCAGTGTGGGCGTCGCCGCCTATCCGGAGGTTGGGATTAATGATGAGATGGAATTAATCCGTTTGGCGGATAAAGCCCTGTATACGGCAAAAGGATCCGGCCGTAATCGCGTGGTCATTACGTAACGGATTGGGAACTTTTTTCAGAAATCTGGAATTAATACAAGATATCTGCAAGGGATTAAACTAATTCCGCCGGGCTCGTCACACGATTAACCCGGATGCCGCCACTTCAATTGCATCCCCGTGCACAATGGTTTATCCTGTAATTCCAAAGATAATTTTATCCCGTCAATAAAGGCGTCGGATATGAAAACCCCACCGAAACCCTCCAAAGCAATGGATGCTTATATCAAGACTTTCCCCAAAGACATTCAAGTCATTCTGAACAAAGTACGGGCAACTATACGGAAAGCGGCGCCGGATGCCGAGGAAACGATTAAGTATCGACTGGCGACGTTCACCTTAAATGGGAACCTCGTGCACTTCGGCGCATTTAAAAACCATATCGGGTTTTACCCGACCCCGAGCGGAACGGCAACCTTCAGGAATGCATTAGCGCCATATGTTTTCACCAAGGGGTCCATCCATTTTCCCCTGGATCAGCCGATCCCGTATGATCTGATCGCAAGCATCGTGGAGTTCCGGGTGAAGGAGAATCAGACAAAAGCGGCGCGGAAAATAAAAGGCAGGAAAAAAACGGATCACCTCAGCCGAATGCGCGGATCCAGTATCCCATAGAGAAGATCCACGACCAGGTTGACGGAGATCAGGAGCACCCCGGCCAGCATTGTGAAACCCAGGACGGTCACCACGTCAAATTGAAAGGCGGCTTCCGCCGCGGCATATCCCATGCCGGGAAAACTGAATATGGTTTCGGTGATGACCACCCCGCTCAACGACGAGGCGGCCACAATCCCGGTATAGGTAACCACCGGAAGGAGCGCGTTGGGAAGCGCGTGTTTCCGGATGATGTCATCTTCCGTCAATCCCTTGGCGCGGGCGGTGACGATGAAATCCTGATGCAGAACCTCCAGCATCGATGAGCGGGTGATTCGCAGAAACGCCGCAATGGAAATATAGGAGAGGGTAAGCACCGGCAGGACCAGGTGCCGTATCGCATCCCACAGCACATCCCAGCGGCCGTGGATCAGTGAATCGATGGTGAACAAGCCGGTCCGTACATCAAAAGTCCCGTTCAACACCTCCAGGCGCACCCAATCGGAAACGCGTCCGGCGGGAAACCAGCCGCGATCTGCATAGAAGTACATTAATAGCAGGAGCCCAAGGACGAACCCCGGGATGGAATACCCGATGATGCTGAACAGCCGGGCCAGCTGGTCCACCCAGCGGTTATGGTTGATGGCGGATTGAATCCCCATGGTGATCCCGATGAGAAGGATCGGAACCATCGAGAAAAGCGTCAATTCCAGCGTTGCCGGAAAACGCGATTGAAGAAGCTGTACGACCGGTTTCCCTCCGAAACGGGAGAAGCCGAGGTTTCCCCGGAGCAACCCGCCCTCCACAGCGCCCGTCTCCGGATCGGCCTTCCCAACAAGCCAGCGCCAATATTGCAATGGAATAGGATCCCGAAATCCATAACGCTTTATGATCCCCTCGAGCACGGCCGGATTTCGGGGAACCTGCTTCATATAAAAAGATGCGCGGGTTTCCGGCCCGAGGATTAGTAGAAAAAGGAAGATGATCACGCTCATCCCGAACAGCGTGAAGGGTAAAACCAGCAGCCTGCGGACGATGTAGGTGATCATGGGGTCATCCCGAAGGAAGGCTCGATTTATCCGGATGTGATTATACGCAGAATGTCCCGACCGGTGCTTCCGTCTCCAGCGGCCGCGCGCCGAGGTTCAATTTTTCCACGGCGGATGAATTCTCCCTGAGCACGGACAGGCTAGTGCGTGGGATGCGAAATCAGCAGATTCCCAGGGTTAAAATCCGCTATAAACTCAACGCCGGCGGGACGCCTCCGCGGGCATGGATGAGATTGGAAAAATCGCAATCCGTTGGGGGAGGTTTTCCCGCCTTTCGTCTTCCGACGGTTCCTTATGCCATCGCTGATGTCCGGTGGCTTCGGGAAAGCGGGCAAACCATACGATGCTATGGAGGATCGCCGGGCACGCACGCCAGTTGCTGCCGGAGAGGTTGGCACGTCCCGGCGACGGTCCCGTTTGGGGATGAAACCGTGCAGGGTACTCCTGGATTCAGTCCGGCACAGTCGGTAACGGCGACCGGTTTCGGCATTCCGGCCGGTCTGACCTGTTGGACACCGGTGGATTCGACAATCATGGATGGAAGGGAGGTATCTGGGTTGCCATCCGGCGTGAAGGTGACATTCCCGCCGCGCACAAGGCGTGCGTAGTTTAGGATGCGGATGGCGTCGCCTTGCGGGCCACGGCCCTGCGGGAACTGGGAAGCCTCCCCGCTTTTGGGATCACTGCGCTGCGAGCCCGCGCCATGAACATCCATCCATACATTTTGCATATATCCCATGGCTCTGCCAAAAGCGATGTATATCCCTGCTCCGCCGGATCCATTCGAGGACGCATGGGTTGTTCCGGTCCAGTATGACGGAAAGTCGGCTTGACCCGCCTCGTTGGATATCGGAGTGCTGGCGAAGAGCGGATCGATCGCTGCGGAGTTCGTGGTGTCTGGTGACCGGTTGTAATCGACGATGCTCTGCAATTCCTTGGCATTCGGCAGACGCCAGTCACTGTGTCCGAGATATTGGGAGGCGTTTTGCATTTGTACCCAGGCCAGAGCGTCCATCCAGTTCATGGGGGTTTGGCTGTCGTCCCGGGCCCATGTCAGGCCCGTCGCAGTATCGGTAATCGTCCGGTTACCGTTATCGACGAAATGGTTGACGCCATATTGAGTATTTCCCCGTACGCAAATAACAAAAAAGGTCTTTTCCACGCCGTTCGGCATCTTCAGCTCATATCCCTTGATCCGGCCATCAGCGAAATTCACCCCAAATAGTCTCTCGGAACCCCGGAAGGACCGGTTGACGTACAGGGTGTTCGAGGCGTATTGCGAGTCGATGGTGCGCTCTCCGCCCGGCACATCGCCATAGGCAAACCGGAATTGGGTGATGTCGATGAAGGGGGTCAACGTCGCGGTACCGCTAGCTCCGCTTGGATCAGTACCCCGAAAATCGATCAACGAATAGAGTTCCTTGATGGAAGGCAGACGCCAATCGCTGTATCCTCCAAAATCGGCGTTGTTTAGCTGGGCGGGCAAGGCTTGAACCCGCGCCCAGGTCAGTTTGTCGCTTGTATTCAAATTATCATCGCCGTTGGTGTTCGGGCTGCGTTGTCAAGTGAGTCCGGTAACGTTGTCATAGACAGTCCATCCGTCATCGCTGAGCGTAAAACTGGATGGGGCCCCGGTATATTGAGCATCCTGACCAAAGAAAGCCTCGCCCGATCGTGGACAGATGGTCTCGGTTGTATTGTCGTAACACTTGCTCTGGCCGGTCTCGACGATGGGATAGGAACGCGTGACGGGAAAGGCATCTGTTGAAACGGAATCCGTCAACGTGGCAGGCACCAAGTCGGAATTGGCATCTGAGGGCAGCTGCGGTGCCGGTGTGCCCGCTCGGGGGACGCATCCCGAAAGAAATGCTGCGGCAATCATACAAAGGGGAAGGGTTTTTTGGATCATGTTTTCTCCGTTTTCATCCCTACAGTAGAACAAGGATATTCAGAAATTGTGTAGAAATGGTATTGCAACAGAACTTTTTTCTGAAAGAAGAACATTGTCTACAGTATCGCGGCATGTTGTCCTATAAGGACGGCGGTGTTCCGCCTTCCACAGATGAAGAATGGCACGCCAGCCATGCTTTTCTGCGGGGCGGAATCCCCGCGCGAGGGCATTTTTCCCTTTCAGCAAAAAAACTCCCTCCCCCTCAGTCCCTCTCACGAGAGGCCACCGCTTCCCCCGGATCGCGGGGGAAGGTTTTAGGAGAAGACGGCCGAAAGCCGGGCGAGGGCGGAATTTCTTTTTTCCCCTTCCGGATGTTATACTCCTCGAATTCCAAGCCAGGACCTTCTGCGGAGAACCCGGATATGAAAAACGTGCTCGTCGCCGTCGCGTGGCCATACGCCAACGCCGACATCCATGTGGGCAACCTCACCGGCGCTTATTTGCCGGCTGATATTTTCGCGCGCTACCACCGGCTGAAGGGCAACCGGGTGCTGATGGTTTCCGGCACCGACTCGCACGGGACTCCGATTACGGTCCGCGCCGACGCGGAACATACGACACCGGAAAAAATCTACCAGCGCTATCACAGCCGATTCATTGAGCTCTTCCAGAAGACGGGCCTGACCTACGACCTGTATACCAGCACGCACACGGAAAACCATTTTCGGGTGTCGCAGGATTTCTTCCGCGCGCTGCAATCCAACGGGTACCTCTACCGCGAAAAGCAATCGGTGATGTACTCTGAAAAAGAGAAGAAGTTCCTGCCCGACCGGTACGTGGAGGGCGAGTGCTACCTCTGCCATTACCCTAACGCGCGCGGCGACCAGTGCGACCAGTGCGGCAATCTGCTGGACGCCACCAAGCTGATCAACCCGCGCACCCGGACCGACGGCTCGACCCCGATCGTGCGCGAAACCGAGCATTTCTTTCTGGATCTGGCCAAACTCTCCCCCGCGCTCCAGAAGTACCTTTCCACCGGGAAGGAAAAATGGCGGCCGAATGTCCTGCGCTTTGCGCGCAATATGATCGAGGAAGGTCTCCACGGCCGCCCGATCACCCGCGACCTGGATTGGGGGATCCCGCTGCCCGATTCCGGATGGGAATCAAAACGCCTGTACGTCTGGTTCGAGGCGGTAATCGGTTACTTCTCCGCCTCGATCGAATGCGCTGGCAGCCGCGGCGAACCCCATTCCTGGAAGGACTGGTGGTACAACCCGGATGCCCTGACGTATTATTTCATCGCCAAGGACAATATCCCCTTCCACGCCGTCATTTGGCCGGCACAACTGATCGGCGCTTCGCGGCTGTACGCCGGGGAGAATGACAAAACCCTCAACCTCCCCACCGACGTTCCCTCCAACGAATTCCTTAATTTGGAAGGGAAAAAGATAAGCGGCTCGCGCAACTGGGCCGTCTGGGGCCTGGATGCGGTCGACCGCTACGGCCCGGATCCGGTTCGCTTTTATCTGACCGTCAACATGCCCGAAACCCGCGATACCGACTGGGATTGGGCGGACTTCCTGCGGCGCAACAACGACGAACTGGTTGCCACCTGGGGAAATCTCGCCAACCGCGTACTCACCTTCTCCTACCGCAATTGGGATGGGCGCGTGCCGGATCCGGGTGAACTGCGCGCGGAGGATAGCGCCCTGCTGGCCAAAGCGGACCAGGCCTTCGCCGCGGTCGGCGGTCTCTACGAAGCGGTGCAAATCCGGGCGGCACTCGGCGAAGCCATGGCGCTGGCCGGCGAAGCCAACCGTTACCTCGACCAGCAGGCGCCCTGGTTCCAGATCAAAAAGGACCCCGCCGCGGCGGCGAAGACCATCTTCACCGGGTTGCGCGTCATCGACTCGCTGAAGACGCTCCTCGCACCGGTGATTCCTTTCTCCGCGGAAGTATTGCATACCGGATTCGGTTACCCCGGCCGGTTGTTCGGCACGCAGAAGATCGAGGATCGCGCGGATTCGCTTGGCGCGCGGCCGGTCCTAACGTACGATCCCGAAGGCGCGGCGGGGAAATGGGAACCGAGCCGTTTGGCGGCCGGACAGCCGCTGGCCGAACCGAAACCGCTCTTCCGCAAGCTCCTCCCGGAAATCGTCGACCAGGAACGCGCCCGGATGGGAAATCCCTCGGCCTGATCCGGTCGGCTGATCATTTACAGAATGCCTATTAATATGCCTTCCCTCGATTCCAATAAACTCCGGTCGTTTGCATTTTTCCTGGCCTCGACGGCTATCCTTTTCTTCGGATTTTCCCAAAACATCTGGCGCGTGGCGGAACAGGATTCCTTCGATACCTACCAGATCGGGATGGAGAGTTTTATTGTCGGAAGGATTCTGAAAACAAAATCGGATGGGATATTATCAGCAGGCGGCCTTACCGGCCTGACCGGTCCGGATTCCGCCGCTCCCGATACGGAACACGCCAATTACCGGTTTCAGTACAAGGCGTACCTGGAATCCCTCCCCTTTCAATCCTACGCCGCATACAAATCCCAAACCGGCGGGCAGGGAATGCTGTTCGGCATATTGAACGAGATTCTCCCATGGCCCTCCCAAGATAAACTTTCGTTTTTTCACGGATTGACTTCACTTCTCTCCGCGGCAGTCCTTTCGCTGATCTTCTTATGGTTCACCCGTGAATTCGGCATGGCTGCGGGAGTGACAGCCCTGATTGGAACCGCCTTATCGCAATGGCTGACGCTCTTTGGAAAAAATCTCTGGTGGTCCATATGGGCTTTCTACCTGCCGATGCTGATCGTCCTGTATTACCTTAACCGCGCCGGCCGGCCGTTGAAACTCACCCCGATCCGATTCGGTCTTGTTGTTTTCTTCGCGGTTCTGATCAAATGCTTTTTCAATGGGTACGAATACATCACAACGACGCTGGTCATGATGGTGGTCCCCTTTGTATATTTTTCCTTTCGGGATAAAACCGGCTGGAAGAATATCATCTCCGGCTTGCTGGCCGCCATAGCGGCCTCGTTCCTGGCGATCCTTGCCAGCATGACGATCCTGTGCTTTCAGATCGCCGCCGTGGACGGCAGCTTCGCCAATGGAGTCGATCATTTGGTCTATTCCTTCCTGCGGAGATCCTACGCCGATCCACAGCTCTTTCCGCCCGATTATGCGACATCCCTGAATGCCAATGTTCTGGATGTGGTGGCGTATTACCTAAGAGAAATTTATCTGGATCTTAATTACTACATCAAGGCCCCCAACGATTTCATCGCGAATTTCGCATTTCAATTCCGATATCTGTATCTTATTATTCTCTTTGCGGCGATGTCGGTCACCTTACTCTTCCTCTTGCGGTCGAAGCAAACCGCCGGTCTTCGCCCGGGCGGGCAGGCGCTGATCGCGGCGGTCTGGTTTTCACTGCTTGCGCCGCTTTCCTGGCTGATTATTTTCAAGGCCCATTCCTACGTACATACGTTCATGAATGACCTCGTCTGGCAAATGCCCTTCACCCTCTTTGGATTCGCCCTGTGCGGGTTGACCCTGGCCGAGGCCGCGCGCGTCCTTCGACACCGGCCCACCTGAACCCTCCCCTCCGATCCGGCCGGAAGGATTCTTCAGGACCCGGCGTATAATAGCCGCCATGCCGGATTTGGATCCACCCCGATTCCTTCAGGATGCCGCAAGCCTTCAGGCGCTTGCGGAAGATCTGCGCGGGATTCTCCGCGCAGGCGTGGATACCGAATCCAACAGCCTGCACGCCTATCGCGAGCGTGTCTGCCTGATACAAATTTCCTCTCCCGGCTGTGATTACCTGATCGATCCGTTTGTGCTGTCCGACCTCTCCCCCCTGAAAGATTTCTTCGAGGATCCATCGGTCGAAAAAATTTTCCACGCCGCGGAATACGATCTGCTATGTCTGCGCCGGGATTTCGGCTTCCGGGTGCGCGGGCTGTTCGATACGCACGCCGCCTCGCGCGCTCTCGGCTGGAAGGAATGCGGGTTGAACGCGCTGCTGGAGCGCGAGTTTGGAATCACGCTCGACAAACCGATGCAGCGCGCCAACTGGGGGCGGCGGCCGCTTTCCGAGCGGATGCTCGAATACGCCCGGCTGGATACGCATTACCTGCCCGCGCTGCACGACCGCATGACGGAATTGATCGAAGCCGGGGGCCTGGAAGCGGAACTGCGTGACGAGTTCCTGCGGTTGGAGTCCATCCCGGACCTGGAATCCACAGCACCGGAAAGCAACCCATTCTGGAAACTGCGTGGCGTGTATGATTTGCCCCCGCCCCAGCGGGCCATCCTGCAATCGCTGTTCGAATGGCGGGAACAGGAAGCCCGGCGGATGGACCGCCCGCCGTTTCATGTAATTTCCGGCGAAGCGATGATCCGTCTGGCGCAAACCGCGCCGGCTTCGATCAAAGAACTGGTGGCTGTGGGAATTCCCGAGCGGACTGCCGGCCGTTGGGGGAAAGCCATCCTCCAGGCTGTGGTTCACGGGAAAAGGCGCAAACCGCCGGTTCCGGAACGCAATTCCCGCATTGACGAAAAGGCCCAGGCGCGTCTGGAAGCACTTCGGAAATGGCGCAAACAGCGGGCCGAGGCACGGGGTGTGGAATCCGATGTGATTCTGTGCCGGGACACGATGTTCCGGATTGCACGCCAAGCTCCGCCCACGCTTTCCGCGCTTGGAGAAATCCCCGGCTTGGGGCCATACCGGCTCGGGAAATACGGCGAGGAAATCCTGGCCAAAATAAAAGCCGCAGCCTCCTAAGGAGCGATGCATGCGCATTCATTTTCATGGAGCGGCGCAAACCGTCACCGGCTCGCAGTATGTTCTGGATATCAACGGCAGGCGGATATTGCTGGAATGCGGGCTGTACCAGGGCCGGCGTTCGGAAAGCTTTGAAAAAAACCGCAACCTGCCCTTTCCTCCCCGCAAAATAGATGCGATGCTTCTTTCGCACGCCCACATCGATCACAGCGGAAACCTGCCGAATCTGGTAAAGAACGGTTATCCCGGCCCGATCCACGTCACCGAGGCAACGGGCGGCCTGCTTCGGCTTGTGTTGCTCGACTCGGCGCACATTCAGGAAAGCGACGCCGCGTACATCAACAAACGCAATGCCCGGCGCGGAAAACCGCCGGTGGAACCGCTGTATCAGACTCCCGATGCGGAAGCAGTGCTGCCCCTTTTCGAAGGGCACGGCTACGATAAACCCTTCGAGGTAATCCCGGGAGTTCAGGCGACGTTTTTCGAAGCCGGGCATATCCTGGGTTCCGCGGGCATCTGCCTGGATTTCTCGGAACACGGGAAGCGCCGGCGGCTGATCTTCTCCGGCGATATCGGACGGCGCGGTCTGCCCATATTGCGCGATCCCGTGCTTCCCCCGCACGCGGACATCCTCATGATGGAGTGCACCTACGGCGACAAGCTGCACCGGGATTTGCGCGAGGCGGACATCGAGTTGCGCGATACCCTCCAGCGCACGATCCGCCGCGGCGGCAAGGTCATCATCCCGTCCTTCGCGATCGGCCGGACGCAGGAGCTCGTGTATTGCATGGGGCGGATGATCGAACACGGCGCGATCCCGCAGATCCCGATCGTCGTCGACAGCCCGCTGGCGGTCGGCATCTCGGATCTGTATGCGAAGTACCCGGAATATTTCGATGCGGAAGCGGCAACGCTGATGAAAAAGGAGGGCAAGCAGCGGGCGCTGGGATATGAATATGTGACGTTTACCCGCTCGGTGGAAGAGTCGAAAGCGCTAAACCATAAAACCGGTCCGATGGTGATCATCTCCGCATCCGGGATGGCCGAAAGCGGCCGGATCCGCCACCATCTGGCAAATACCATCGAAGATGCCAAGAACATGATCCTGATCGTTTCCTGGCAGGCGCCGAGCACGCTCGGCCGGCTGCTTGCGGATCAGGTCAAGACGGTGAAGATATTCGGCGAATCCGTTGAGCGCCGGGCGGAAGTGGCGACGATCGGGGGGTTCTCGGCCCACGCCGGGCAAAACTTCCTGTATGAATACGCCAAATCCGCCGCAACGCGGTCGGAAGCGCTCTTCCTGGTCCACGGCGAGCCCAAATCCGCGCTGCCCTTCCAGGAAAAACTCAACAGCGACAACCTCTCGACCCCGGTGTACTATCCGAAATTGGGCGATCAGGCGGAGTTCAAGTAGATGTACGAGCGGCATGCCGAACCACTGCTCCCCTTCCGGCGTTTCCTCCGCCGGCTGGGATTGCACGCGCTGTTTGCGCTGGCGGTGTTAGCCGTTTCCCTGGGAATCGGGATTCTCGGATACCGCCTTACCGAAGGGATGCCCCTGCTCGACGCGCTGCTGAACGCGGCGATGATCCTGGGAGGTATGGGGCCGGTGGATGTGCTGCAGTCGGATGCCGGCCAACTGTTCGCATCGATGTATGCGCTATTTGCCGGGATGGTGTTCCTCGGGGTCGCCGGGATCATGATGGCGCCGGTCGCGCACCGCATTCTGCACTGGATGCACCTGGAGGAAACGGGAAAAGTGGACAGCAATGAGTAGCGCCGCCCTCAACTCCTGAAGTCCCCCCTCATCCCCGGCCCTTCTCCCAGCGCTTTACGTTTATTTGTATAAATCCACCTACCGGACCCTTTACGCGTTCCGATGGAAGCGCTGGGAGAAGGGGGTTATTCGCATGATATAATTTTTTGTTCCGGAGAGGTGCCAGAGTGGTTGAATGGGACGGTCTCGAAAACCGTTATGGCCTTTTTGGCCATCGTGGGTTCGAATCCCACCCTCTCCGCCAGAACTGACAAATCGTTTTATCCATTCTCCCTCCCCTCCGGTATATCTCATCATTTTTCCGCGACGATCCAGTGTTCTTGTGGAGAAATTTGTTTTTATCCTTGGCGGCATCGACGGCTTTCTACCCGCCCCGCTGATTATTTTCATTCCCACCCTCGGGACAGACGCATAGTTTTTTTTCAGTGGAAACCGGCCCCTACCACTTCCGTAAAAGGAACTCCGCTTTTGCTGGGCCCTGCGGTCATTTTCTCGATTTACGGTTTCTATTTTTTCCGGGGGCGAGTTTAACCCAGGGCTTCCACTGTCTCGCGCCGGAAGGATCTTCCGACGCTTCCAACTCCCCGGATGCGAATATCCAAGAAATCTTGTTTTTTGGCGGCGCGGCCTTTTCCCGGATGGGAATGGATTGGCAGGCTGAGACTTCCCCGGATCAGATCGAAGCGCTGTACGGAATGCCGCACAACCCATCCGCCGGAAGGCCGGCGGCGATAAGACACAAAAATAAAGGGCCGGTCACTTCATGCGACCGGTCTTTTTCGGACGTGCGATACATAAAAAATCCCGTCTGCCGACGTCCCGCTCCCGACGATCACATTGACTAATCCACCGGATGCATTCCCCGTGGTTCGCGCCCGGCCAAATTGCCTGTCTGGGGGCGGATGCGTGGGATCGCCACCTGGACCGTTGTCCCCTTGCCCGCAACCGAGGCGATGTTCATCGTGCCGCTGACCGCCCGCGCCCGTTCCTCCATGTTGGCCAGCCCGTGCGTCTCCACCGATACCTTCTGTGACGGCTCGAATCCATGGCCGTTGTCGGATACTTCCAGCACCACCCGGTCCCCCACCTGCGCCAGCGAGACCCGAAGGCGGGTGGCGCGGGCGTGGCGCGCGACGTTGGCCAGCGCCTCCTGGGTGATGTGGAACAACGCGTCCGCCGCAGCCGGGGCGAGCCACCGTCCGGCCTCCTCCGAAAGTTCGGATTCGGCCGAAATCGGCGTGTTGACGCAGAACTCGCGGATGAGCATGTCCAGGCCGACCGCCAGATTGTCAAAAATAAAACGCTTGGGCCGCAGGTCGGTGATGTATTCGCGGATGTCGCGGATGACCGCATTCAACCCCGAGATCGCCCGTTCCAGTTTGGCACGCGCCTCCGGGTTGGTCTGCGACATTTCCATCAGCCCTTCTTCCAGGCTCAACCCAACCGCATAGATGGATTGGATGATGCCATCGTGCAAATCCATCCCGATCCGCTCGCGCTCCTCCATCACCGCAAGCCGCTGAGCTTTTCGGTGGAGCAGGCCGTTTTCGGCGGCCGTGCCGACGCTCAACCCGACCGCCTCCAGCAGCGCCTTCTGGCGTTCGGTGAAGTCCATGATTTCCGTGGAAGAAAGCATCATGACGCCCAGCACCCGCCCTTTGGAATTCAGCGGGATCCCGATCATCATCCGCAGCCCGTTGGCGCGGAAAGCATCGTCGTCGAACCCGGGTTCCGCCGCCGGATCGACTACCACCGTGAGGCTCTTCGACGCGGATGCCCTGCCGACCAACCCTGTTCCGAGCGTGAAGGCGTCCTTCTCCCAGTAGAAGGCCTTTAAATCTCCGCGCTGCATCGCCATCCGCACATCGCCGGTTTCTTCCTCCATCAGGAAAATCTGGCCGCTGAGCGCCCGGTAATGCAGCATCATCCGGTCCAGCGTGGTGGCCAGGATCCCTTCCAGTTCCAGCGTGGTATTGGCGGCAATGGCAACATCATTGAAGATTGCCAGTTCCTGGTTCCGCTGGGCCAGTTCGCGTTCGCTTTCGCTGATCTGCGTGTTGGTGCGGGCGTTGACGATCGCCACCGTAGCAAACGAGGCAAGGATCTCGATCCCGCATTGTTCTGCGCGGCTGAATTCCCCGGGAGCGGTTTTTTCCGCCAGGATAACGGTTCCGATAGGCTTCTCCCCGGCCAACAGCGGCACGCCCAGGACGCAGCCCAATTGCGGGGCGATTCCCCGCAAAGCGGAAAACTGCGGATCACTCTTCAGATCCGCGGTATGGACGGAATTGCCGTGCGCGCAAATTTTTTCGATTAGATTCCACCACAATCCCGGTATGGAATATTTTTCAGAATCGGCCGGATCGGAAAAGGAATAGATGAACCGGTCCAGATCCCCCTTCTCATCGAGCAGCGCCACCACGGAATGCCGGGCGCCGGTCAGCCGGCGGGCAACACTGGCCGTCCGGTCGAGAACGGCCTCAAGCGAAGTCTCCCGGACCAGCTCCAGGCTGATCCGATGCAGCGACTCGAGATCCGTCATACTTGCCGGGGAAGTATGCATATCCATTGATTATAGGATTATATAGGAAAAAGCAGACCGAGGTGGGAAAAAGACCGAGGCGGTACCCGCCAAGTACATGCGGGTATGATGGACCGCCTCGGTTTCGTTATCTAGACAACGATATTGATCAGCTTATCCGGAACGAAGATCACTTTGCGCGGCGTTTTCCCCTCCAGCCATTTCCGCACGCCTTCATTCGCAAATGCCAGTGCGCAGGCCGCGTCCCTTCCGGTCCCCGTCGGAAGCAGCAGCCGTTCCCGGAGTTTTCCGTTTATCTGCACGACGAGTGTCACCTCATCCTCGGCGGCGAGCGCCGGATCGAAAGCCGGCCAGGCTTGCCGGTGAATCGATTCCGCCGCCTGTCCCTTGCGAAAATGCCAAAGCTCCTCCGTCAGGTGGACCGCCACCGGGGCCGCGAGGAGCAGCAGGCTGTCGATCGCCTGCTCCCACTCCGGCGAGCCATACAGCGCGGTCTCGCGGTATTTATAGAGCGTGTTGGTGAACTCCATCAGGGCCGAGATGATGGTATTAAATTCGAAACGCTCAAAGTCACGCGTCACGCGCTGAATGGTCTGGTGGGTGGACCGCGTCAAAGCCCGGGCGGCGTTTGTTTCCACCGGTGCGGATGTGTTTTTGGGCGCGTTCATCACCAGCCCCCAGATCCGGTTGATCCAACGGTGGGTGCCCTCGATCCCGGTCGAACTCCACGGGGCTCCCTGGTCCCAGCGGGCGAAGAACATCAGGTAGGCGCGCACGGTGTCGGCGCCGTATTTTTTAACCAAGACGTCCGGCGCGATCACATTGCCGCGGCTCTTCGACATCTTCTCCGAATCCTCGCCGAGGATGATCCCCTGGTTGCGCAGCTGCAACACCGGCTCCGGCCCGCGGGTGATGCCCATATCGCGGCAGGCCTTATGGAAGAATCGGGTGTAGATCAGGTGCATCGTGGCGTGCTCGATCCCTCCGGTGTAACAATCGACCGGCATCCAGTAATCGTATTCGGCGGGATCGAAGGCGGCCCGGTCGTTTTTCGGGCTGAGGTAGCGCAGGTGATACCACGACGAGCACATGAACGTGTCCATCGTGTCGGTCTCGCGTTCGGCTTCTCCGCCGCACACCGGGCAGGTCGTGCGGGCCCAGGTCGGGTGCAGCTTGAGCGGGCTCTCACCGGTAGGTTTCCATTCAACGTCGTCGGGCAGCAGCACCGGGAGTTGATCCTCCGGTACGGGCACCTGTCCGTGAACGGAGCAGCGGATCATCGGGATCGGCGCGCCCCAGAACCGCTGGCGGGAGATCAACCAATCCCGCAGGCGGTAGGAAACCGCCGGGCCGCCGGCCGCCTTCGTCTTCAGCCATTCCGCAACGTTCTTCACCGCCTCGGCGCCGGGCGTGCCGGTGAATTCCGCCGAGTGAATCATCGCCCCGTTCTGATCGTGAAACAGCGCGTCGCGATAAAACGCGAGCGACCAGACCATTTCCATCAGCGAGCGTTTGGCGCGGACGTTCGGCTCCAATTCCTGGCAGCGCGCCAGGATCTCCTGCTCCGATTCGATGCTGTCCCAGTCGCGGACCCCGTCTTCGAAGATGAATTGCCAGCGGGTGCCGACGATCTCGTTCCAGCAGCCCGGCTGCAGGTGGGTGCGGGCAATTCCGATATAGCGGTCGATTTTTTCCACAGGGATGGTGATATAGAGCGAGCCTTCCCGTTCCTCGAAGGGAATCGCTTCCGCGCGCAGCGCGTCCGCCAAACCGGGCTTCATCGTCTTGGCAAGCGCAAACGATTTGGTCAGGCCGTCGGTGCGGTCGATCACGGGCAGGATCGGCAGGCCGAATTTAAGCGCGAAGTCGAAGTCGCGCCGGTCGTGCGCCGGCACGGCCATGATCGCCCCTGTCCCGTATGTGATCAGTACGTAATCGGCGATCCAGACCGGGATGCGCACGCCGTTGACGGGGTTGATCGCGAATCCGCCGGTGAAGACGCCGGTTTTCTCCTTGTCCGCCGATTCACGCTGGATATCGGATTGCCGCAGTGCTTGTTGGATATAGGCTTCGACCTCCGCTTTGTGTTCAGGATCGGTCAGCTTTTCCACCAGCGGGTGCTCCGGCGCCAGAACCATAAACGTGGCGCCCCACAGCGTATCCGGCCGGGTGGTGAACACCTCGAGCGGATCGCCCGCCTCGGTACGGAACACCACCCGTGCGCCTTCGCTTCGGCCAATCCAGTTGGTCTGCAGCGTCCGCACCCGCTCGGGCCAGTCAATGCCGGAAAAATCTAACAGCTCATCGGCATACTTGGTCAGGCGGAAGAACCACTGTTCGAGATTCTTCTTTACCACCGGGGTTTCGCACCGTTCGCAGTGGCGGTCCTCGCCCCATACCTGCTCGCGCGCGAGGGTCGTGTTGCAATTGGGGCACCAATCGACCGGCGACAGCTTCTTATAGGCCATCCCGTGCCGGAAGAGCTGGATGAAGAACCACTGGGTCCAGCGGTAATATTCCGGATCGGAGGAAACCGCCTCGCGGTCCCAATCCCACATCGCCCCCATCGCGCGCAGTTGACCGCGCATATGATCGATATTGGAGTAGGTCCATTTCTTCGGGTGGATGCCGCGTTTGATCGCCGCGTTTTCCGCCGGCAGGCCGAAGGAATCAAACCCGACCGGAAACATGACGTTCCACCCGCGCATGCGCATGAAGCGCGCCCGCGCGTCCGAGGGGGTCATGGCGTACCAGTGACCGATATGCAGATCCCCGCTGGAATAGGGCAGCATGGTGAGTGCGTAGAATTTTTTCCGCGTCCGGTCGATGACCGCGCGGTACAACCCGGCCCGATCCCACGCCTTCTGCCACTTGGGTTCGATGATTCCCCACCGGTAGGCGGCTGGTTCCGGCTTCGCAGCGGACACAGGGTGCTTTTCCCGTTCCCGCATGGACTTCAGGCTTTTTTGCGGTTTAGCCGCCTTCGGCGCCTTCGCGGACTTTACAGCGGTAATCGCTCCCGGCTTTTTCGGCGCCGTTGGCTTGATCCTTCCCTTCAACTTCGGTTTCACCTTAACGGGCGCCGGCTTTACCGGCGAAATCCGCTTGCGCGCAACGGTTTTTACAGGAGCCTTGCGTTTACTGGTCGCAACGGACGGTTTCCGTACGGTGCTCTTCTTTTCCGGTTTGGCATTCTTCTTCGATGTCGGCATCGGTTCCTCCTCTTCATTAACCTAACCCCTAAAACCCGCCCCTCAGTTCCTTCGGGGCACCCCTTCTCCCCTTCCCCTAGGGGAAGGGGATGGGGGTTGGGAGATTGGGTTTGGAAAAAAAACAAAAAAACCCCCTTCGCCAGGGGCGAAAGGGATCCGCGGTACCACCCTGATTACCCCGCAAGCCGATCGGGGGCACTCATCGGCTGTAACGGGCTTGCCCGCCGCAGGCTACTTTGTTTCACCTGCGGAGCGTTATCCCTCGGAAGAGCAACTCGGGACGAGCCGGCGAGTTCGGCCTAATGCGCTCCGCGGGCGCGGGCGGGGCTTGCACCCTTGCACCCCGTTCTCTGGCGGACGGCCTA
>DAOUDU010000082.1:0-61570 GCA_034430775.1 Anaerolineales bacterium
CGATTATTTTGTTAATGTGCTCTTGGGTAGTAGGTTTTTTATTCACACATAAATTTTCTACCCTTGGGCAGTTTCTCGCAAGGGGACTGCCCTAAATTTGTCTAAATGGAAGTATATCTGTATAATGGAATAGATGTGGGCACGAAAAAGAAGATTTGCTTTAGTTGATAGGGGAAAGCAATGTCGGCAGGGAATGTTGAAAAGATATTCGGGCGAGCGATCATAGTGGACGAATTCCGATAGTGCATTTTTCGATGTTTACTATATTTATTTTTGAGAAAATTATTTGGTTGGGAGTTTGATGAGGGAGGAGGTATCAGGGAGTGGGTCGATTACATTCGGAGCTGAGGGTCAGCCGCGGCCGGTTAGCTGCTGATTTTCCTGGTGGCGAGTAGTTTTTTATATCTCCCCTCAGTTGTCGTATTCTGAAGTAGAGCAATCTCCCGGCATCGGACAACTGACATCAACACGCACCCCTTAGGAGGAGGTCATGAGGCGTACCCGTATTGTGTTGTGTGGATTGGTATGGATACTGTTTGCTATGCCGCTTGCTGGCTGCCAGCCATCCCAGTCAGATACGCCGCCCGCCATCACCCCGCGGCCTGAAAGCACAGACACACCCGAACCGCCGCCGCCGGAACCGACACCAATCGCGACACTCAACCCTGACACACCCGTCTATCGCATCCAATTCAAGATCACCACCACCTCCGACTGGACCCATCTGGCGCTGGTCTCAGGGGCAAGCTGGTACGATCTGACCATCACTTCACGAAGCGGTCAGATCCAGGATGCTACCATTGAAGACAATTCCATTTCCCTAAGTCAATCCTTATCCGATGCGGAACATAAAAAGGAGGTTGAGATTGTTGTGGATGCCTTGCTGGCCAATCTCGACCCAGAGGAACCGATCCGCTTCGCGATCGAGCGGGGCTTTCTAGGCGCCACGCAGGTGGAAATCCTTCGATTCAATGATGAAATCATCTCGTCCGTTGCAACAGTGGTGTGGGATGGGATTAAGGAATCCGGCCCCAACACTGAAGTATACGAAATCTCTCCGCAGCCGTTCCTGGGATCGAATCCGAATGAGTATGTCACCATCGCCCAGCTGAACTTCTGGTTCTCTGGTGATGGCCCATACGGCGGTTTCGAGAATCCTGATGGCTCCCGCGCAACACCTTTCATCCCGTACTACGGCGATACCTACAACGCAGCCGATCCGGATTGGATGTATCAGCAGATCGAGTGGGCGGTGGAGTACGGTGTGGATGCATTCTCGATCGAATGGACTACCCCGGCGGGTGCTGAAGAAGGCGGCGGCACCATGGAGGATATAATCGACGATGTCTTCCTGAAGTCGCCCAACATCCACAAGGTACGCTGGGCAATCTTTTATGACTTCGTGCTACGTATTTTCCAGACGGAAGCGCTGGCAGATCTGGGACCCGGGGAATGGCGGAACTTTGACAATCCCAGGGTCTATGACACCTTCGTCAAGGATATGGTGCATTTTGCCACCAAGTATTTTAACAACCCCCAATATCTGACGATCGATGGCCGGCCGGTGATCTATGTCTGGGCAACTCATGCCTGGTATGGGAATTATGCCGGCGCGATCGCCGAGGCGCGGGAAAAAGTCGCTGAGCTGGGCTATGATGTCTTCATCGTTGGCGATCTGGTTTGCTATCCCTGTAATTTCAACCGGGCGCTTGTATCCCAGTTCGACGGTTCGGCCGCCTTTGTCTCTTTATATCGTCCGCCAGACAAGCCGGGTCCGGTGTTTGATCTTGGGCCAACCATCTCATACACAGATGAGGGCTTTACCTGGTGGCAGAGGCAGATCGCCAACCTGAAGGTGGCAGGACGGGACGAAAATGTTAACTTCCAGTCAGCTTGGTCTCCCCAATTTGATGAACGATCCCATAAGAGCGTGGAAGATCCCATGACGTATCTCGCCGCCAGCCGGGAGCAGGTGCAGCAGATGGCCGAGATTGGGAGCAAGCATGCCCAACCCGTCGGTGAGGAAGGTTTGAAGCTGGTGTGGATCAACACCTGGAACTGCTGGAAGGAGTCGACCACGATCGAGCCGACGATCATTGACGACAATCCAAAATACCCCGGCGGCAACTACGGCTTTGACTTCCTTGAAATCATCCGGGATGTGTACGGCGTGGAGACGTATTACACCTCACCATAAACGGTCGTATACTGAAGTAGAGCAATTCCCCACTTCGCTTGGTCCCCCTTTGCCGCTCTTGTCATGGACGCCAGACGGGCGAGTTGCTCTCGATTTCAACCAGACGTTTTTGCTCTGAGCCGTCGGCATTCATGATGCAGATGTGATAAAAGAAATCCAAATCGCGATTCGACTCGAAGAGGATATGCTTGCCATCGGGTGACCAGGACGGCTGGCGGTCGGGCGGCGCGCAGGACATTATTCCCTTTGCAGTTAGCCAGGCAAACGCCTGGAGCCTATTGTCAGGTGGAGATGCTTCCAAACATTTCCACCACCACTCTAGCTCTTATCTTGCTGCAGTTCACTCTCCCTCACCTACAGGTTCGGAACCGATATGCAAACTTACCCGAACAGGATTAACGTAAATTGGTTTCTAGTTACTCAATAAATCGACAAGCATGTGCATCTCTTCTGGTGTTTGGCCACCTATCCCCCAACCTGAATTATTAGCCAAGTTCAACTGGATGTTGCCTCTATGATCATCAACGTCCCAGTGAACAACGTAGGATGTTACTTTCATATATGCCATTTTCATTCTCCTTTCCAGCTAATAAAAATTAAGTTCTTTACGGTGCAATATACAACGTAGAGCAACCCTGTCATTTGTAATGAGCTATGCATCAATTGATAATTATCAACTCCTTCATCTCCATCTAACGGTTTGCGATATCATCCTGCCGAAGGTCCCCGGTAGGGGGTAAAAGACATCGTCCCCGCCTGTGGCCGGAGGGTGTAGGGGCGCACTGCGAATCGGGTATAGAGTGCACAGTGCTGGTGCCCTTCCAGTACGCTGTGTTGGGCAGCAATTTTACCTACTATTGGAGTCTCCTTCATGCTGTTAACATTTGGTTAAGTATCTTCTTTGCATTTTGTCTAATCTTGAAGTAACTACAATGCAGCGGAATTATCCGCCGCATGCTTTTTTAAGAAAACGGAAAACTACATGTGATAAGCGGATCATTCACGGCGGGTCCAGCAGACGTACTGCAACTGTTGAGGAAAAAGAGAAGAACCAGAAATTAATATCTTCGGACCGGCATTTGATTGATCATCCCGACCTTCCTGTGTGGGCATCCATCCCAGGATTGCAAGCCTTTAAAATGATTAGGCAAGCATTGTGTTTTTTTTGGAAAACCCTGTCCGCGCCGTTCATTTTTCTGTTAATACCCACAATTGTGTTCCATCCGTGGATAGGTCCACCCAGCCATGCGCATCCGCGCGCAGCAAGGCAATCCCATCCGGCCAGCCAAGATCCTCGGCGTACGGCCAAAGACTCGCCTGCGCGCGGGTCGCGCGCAGCCAATCGGCGAGCCCGCCGGCCTCCTTGATCGACAAAGGGAAAAAGACGATCTGGGCCGAGGGCACCCTGCCCTGGGAAAGCATGCGCCGCCCGGCCGATTCATCCAGACCGTCGAGGATCAGCCACCGCGACGATCCGCGTTCCACCGACAACAGCATACCCTCTCCGCCAAGCATCAACACGCTCAGGATCGAACCGCCACCCAGGTCGAGGCTGGAACCAGCCGCAACTTCATAGAGTGGAACATCCTCCTCGCCGCACCGGGCAATAAAAGCGGAGAGTGTCTTCCCATTGCGGTCGGTTCCGGCCGGAAGCAGCACGCCGCCGATCCGGAAACGCGCGGCCACTTCGGCCAGTGCGGTGGTGTCTTCCCAGGCGGTGGAGCCGACGACGACCCAATCCAGCCTTTGGGGACCGTACCCGACGATGTGCCCCAATCCGGACACCACTAGGTTGGGATCCCCTCCGGCATTGATGAGCACCGTCCCGCCGGCCGGACCGCGGAGGAGGAACGCTTCCCCGCCGCCGGTGAAGAGCATCGTCAGGTGCAGCCGGCCGTCGGGCCGGTGAAAATACACGCCCCAGACGACAAACACCGCCGCGGCGAGGACCGGCGGCGCAGCCGCGAGAATTTTCCCGGCTGCATCTTTCCCCCACTCCCAATGGGGCAGCTTCTTACGGATACTTTCAGCCGTCAATCCGAACAACACGGCATAATAGACGGCGATCCAAACCGGTGAGATTGGACCGGTCGGCAGCGACAGCGAGGAAAAGGTCGCGCCCCATTCCACCACCCGGATGGTGTAGGCCGTCGGCGCCCATCCCACCCAGGCCACGGCCCGCCCGGCCGCCGGGAAGACCATTCCCAGAAGCAGCGCCAATCCGCCCGCGATCATCACGAGCGGCTGGACCGACAGGACGAACGGGTTAATAAGGAACGAGCTGAGCGAGAGGTTGTTGAAATACAGAAGCAGAACCGGCAAGGTCGTGATCTGTGCCGCAATCGTCATTAAGAATATTTCCCCCGCCACGGAGGCCGTGGTCCGGGCTTTTTCCTTCGAAATACGATTAAGGAGCAGCCGCTCGAATCCATTCTGGAGCGGATCGGCGTACAGGATCAGTCCCAGCGTTGCGGCGAACGAGAGTTGAAAACCGATATCCCACAGTATCCATGGAGAAATCCCGGTCATCACCGAACCGGTGAAAACCAGCGAGGTCAGCCCGTGCGAGCGCCTGCCCAATTGTCGGGCGACTACGACCATTCCGCCCATGATCGCGGCGCGGACGACGGACGCCGCCGCGCCCACCAGCACCGTGTAGAGCGCAATCCCCAAAATCGCCGCCAACCAGCCGGGAATCCGGCGCGGGAGACGTTTTGTGAGGGAGAGGAACATCCCCGCGATGATGGAAATATTGAAACCGGAAATCGCTATGATGTGCGTTGTACCGGTCCGTGAAAATGCGTTCTGGAGCGTGACCGGGATTGTGCTCTCTTCCCCCAGCAGAATTCCCGACAGCAAAGCGCATTCCGGCTCCGGGAATATTTTTTTAAGCGTCTCCAGCGCTCGCCGGCGGATGGCAAAGAGCGCCGAACGGACCGGCGAAGCCTCCCCGTGCGCCACCGACCGGATCACCGGATCGCTAAGGATCCCGAAAATCCCCTGGCGGGCCAGATAATCTGCGTAATTAAAACCCTGAATAACCGGCGGCGGGCCAAGTACGCCGGACAGCCGCACCCGGTCCCCGTATCGGAGTTCCTGATCGCGCGGCGGGGAACGGAATTCCAGCAGGATCGCGCCATCCAGGTTCTGGAATTCATCCCCCGCATCCAGGGTCAATCGAACGATGCGTGCCCGGATGCGGAAGCGTCCGCCGGGAAGCGGATCTTGTTCCAACACGGCTTCGAAATCAGCCGGGGTGCCGATGTAGGAACCGATGAACAGCGGACCCGTTTGGGGTTGGGCGGCGGAAAGCCGCGCTCCGCCGGACAGGAAAACCGCCAGGCAGAGAAACGGCATTCGGTATTTTTTTACCGTGAAGGCAAAGAGGAAAAACAGGATGCCGGCGGTGACGGAAGCAGCCAGCGGCAGGCCAAGCGGCGATGCCAGGGCAATCCCGGCCATCCATGCGGCACATAAATAGAAGAGTCTCATACATCCCCCTTGGAAAGAACACCCGGATAATTTATATCATAAGCAGGTTTTACGGGCTAATGCACTGTCCTAACTCCCGCTCCCCGCCTTCGCCCGAGAAAAACCACTCGGGCTCTGGCTCCCCTCTCCCCCTTCCCCTTCCCCATATGCCCTCCCCCTCCCAACCCTCCCCCCTGTGGTCCCCCCATTTGCCTAGTAATTACGACACTTGGAGTTAATCGTCAAAAGGCAAATGGGGGGACGTGCACTTGGGGGGAGGGACAGTTTCACTCCTTCGCCAGCCGCGGCAGCCAGAAGACGGTCAGCAGGACCGCGACGATCGCCATCGCCGAGCCGAAGTAGAACGGCGCGGAGGCGCCGAAACCCTGCCAGGAAGCCACGCCCTGCCAGAGCACGCCGGCGATCAGCGACGCCGGGAAGGCCATGATCCCGACCGCGGCGTTGAAAATCCCGTAGGCCGTCCCGCGATGTTCCGGCGAGGAAAGGTCCGCAACGTAAGCGCGCGCGGTTCCCTCCACCATCGCGTAATACAACCCGTACAGCGCATACAACACCCAGATCTGCCACGAAGCGCCCGCGACCGCAAACCCGAGATACACCAGGCCGTACACCAGCCAGCCGGCGACGAGCACCCGGCCGCGCCCGATTTTATCCGAACGCAATCCGGCCGGGATCGAGGAGAGGGTGTACACCAAATTGAAGACGAAGATGGCGAGCATCACATGGAACACGCTCAGCCCTCGGTCTTGCGCGCGCAGCACAAGGAACGAATCCGACGAGTTGCCGAGCGTAAACAGCGCCACGACGATGAAGAAACCCACCAGTCGCGGACTCATCCGCTTTTTGACCGCCGGCTGCGATTCCGCGGCGGCAGGCGCCCCCGATTTCGGTTTGCCGTCAGGAGCCACATCATGCGCGAGGAGGACCAGGCTGAGCACACCCAGCACGGCGGGGATGATGCTGATCCAAATCACCAGGTGAAAGGTTTCCGCCTTCAGGGTGACCGCCGACGATCCGGCGGCATACGTGACCGCGGCCGCGACCGCCAGACCGATCGTCGCACCGAGCGTATCCGCCGCGCGGTGCAACCCGAACCCGAAGCCGCGGTTCTCGGCTTTCACCGAATCGGCCACCAGCGCGTCGCGCGGCGCGGTGCGGATGCCCTTCCCAAGCCGGTCGGCAAACCGCAGCAGCAGAACAAACGGCCAGGTGTTGGCCAGCAGCAGAAACGGCTTGGCGACCGCGGAAAGCGAATATCCGAATACGGTTAATGCCTTCCGCTTGCCGAGTTTGTCGGAAAGCCAGCCGGAGATAAGCTTGGTCAGGCTGGCGGTGCTCTCCGCCACGCCCTCAATCAATCCGACCACCGCCGTCTTCGCGCCCAGGACATTGGTCAGATAAAGAGGAAGCAGATGGAAGATCATCTCCGAGGAAATATCGGTAAATAGCGATCCCAGGGAAACCGCCAGTAGGTTGCGGGGAATACGGTTCTGTTTCGTTGGAGCGGTTTTTTCGGTCACGGTGCGCCTCCGGCAGAAATATGCATTCTGTGAACATTTACCCAAGTAAACGATATTGTAATCTGCCTCTCAACAATTACCAAAGGTTTTTTATAGGATTTTCGATTCAGGCAATCCAACCCGAAAAGGCAGTGTATATTAAAATATAACCTGCTGCGATTAATTACTTGGATTGCCGGATGAAGTATTTCTTCGACCGGGAGATGCAGCTATGTGAACCCGAACCTGATCGATCCACCGCACCGGCCCTCTCTCCCCGTCTCGACGCGGGGTAATTCCGCGGTTCGGCGCCCTCTCTGCCTTTCCATGAAACAGGAAGCGAGAGCGCCTGTCCCGAGCGAAGCGAGGGAAAGCGAGGGAAACAAGGGGAGGGCTGGTAGCAAATGCGATAGGGCGGAAAAAGGAGCGTGTATGGCTGCCAAACGAATCGGGATCGTCACCGGCGGCGGGGATGCGCCGGGGTTGAATGCGGTCATCCGGGCCGTGGTAAAAACCGCGGTATTCGAGCACGGCGCGCAAGTCGTTGGGATCGAAGACGGGTTTGACGGATTGTTTGCCGCCCGCGGAACCCGGCCCCTGATGCCGGACGACGTACGCGGGATTCTTCCACGCGGCGGGACGATCCTCGGCACCGCCAACCGCGGGAATCCCTTCGCGCAAAAAGTGACCGCGGCCGATGGCACCACCGCCATCGTCGACCGTTCGGATGAGGTGATGGAGGCGATTGGCGCGCTGAACCTCGACGCGCTGATCGTCGTCGGCGGGGACGGTACGCTGCGCATCGCGCTCGACCTGGATCGCAAGGGCTGCCCGGTGGTGGGAATCCCCAAGACAATCGATAATGACGTCGGCGGAACCGAAATCACCTTCGGGTTCGATACCGCGCTGAACACCGCGACCGAAGCGCTGGATAAATTGCACACCACGGCCGAATCCCACCATCGCGCGATGGTGGTGGAGCTGATGGGCCGCGACGCCGGATTCCTCACGCTAAACGCCGGCGTCTCCGGCGGAGCGGATGTGATCCTCATCCCGGAAATTCCATTCCTGTTTGAAAGCGTTTGCCGCAAGGTAAGCGACCGTGCGTCGCGCGGAAGCAAGTTCAGCATCCTGGCCGTGGCGGAGGGCGCCCATCCGCGCGGTGAGGATCCGGTCTATTCCCATGCCGGCGACGCGGTGTATGTCCCGCGCTTGGGCGGAATCGGCGCCATGGTCGCGCAGGCGATCGGCGATAACTGCCGGACGGAAGCCCGCGTCACCGTCCTGGGTCACGTTCAGCGCGGCGGAGGCCCGACCCCGTTCGACCGCTGGCTGGCGACGCGCTACGGCGCGGCCGCGGTCCGCCTGGCAATGCGGAACACATTCGGCCGGATGGTTGCGCTGCGCAATTCCACCATCACCGATCTGCCGCTGGCCGAAGCGCTGGTCGTTCCCAAACGGGTGGATCCGTCCGGCGAGGGCGTAATGACGGCGCGCGGATTGGGAATCAGCTTCGGGGATTAGGTTAATGCAAAAGGCCGCCCTTTCGGGCGGCCTTCGCTGCGCTGCGGCATCGATTCTCAGACGTTCACGAGAGGAGGGATGCCGCAGCGCAAGATTTACCATATGTACTCATCTTGGGCATCACCTCCTCCTTTCTGTAGAATAGCGCAGAAAGTGGAGCTGGAATTACAGAAATAGTATCTCATAGCGAAATGCGGATTGTCAAGCCGCAAAGACAGGCCCATGCCTTACAATTGTGTTGAATGCCGGGCCAGCCCAATCGGCCGGATCCGATCCACACGGGAACCCGCGCAATACTTCTTTCTTCCTTCCTTTCCTTCATGGGCAGGAGGAAGACAGACCAACATTCCCTCATTCTGACGGAGGCGCTTGAACTACCTCGCCACACTGCGCAAACACATCGGGCCCGCGCTCACCCCGCTGGTCTACAGCACCGTGATCCTCCGCGATAAACCCGGGCGGATTCTCTTCCACCACCGCCCGGATTTCGATTTATGGAGTCTGCCCGGCGGGATGCTTGAGGTTGGGGAAAGCCCGGCGGAGTGCGCGCGGCGTGAGGCGTTCGAAGAAACCGGCTTGCAGACTGAGCCGGTGCGTTTGACAGCCGTCCTTTCCAGTCCGAAACACAATATTCTGTACCCCAACGGCGACCGGGTTCAACAAATCAGTTTTTACTTCGAAAGCCGGATCACCGGCGGTTCCCTCCGGCCGGACCGTGATGAGACTTCCCGCCTCGCCTTCTTTCCCCGTGAGGATTTACCCCGAACCCTTCCATGGTACGCGGCGGTCCTCAAACGGGAGGACGGCGGTGAAGCCTTTTTCGATCCACCGGAGTTTTTCACCCGGGAGCCCTCTCCCGACAAGGCAAGCGAATCCAAAGCCGGCCGCGAGCCGCAGCAACCCACATGGGCTTTTTTGCGATCGCATGTCGGATCGCTGCCGCTCGTGCTGCCCGGGGCGACGGCGCTTATCCGCAACGAGGAAGGCCGGATACTGCTCGTACGGCGGATGGATACCAAACTGTGGATATTCCCGGGGGGACTCCTCGAACTCGGCGAGAGCCTGGCCGGAACCGTGATCCGAGAAACCGGAGAAGAAACCGGAATGCGGATTGAACCGCTGCGCATTCGCGGGATCTTCGGCGGTCACCGTGTCGTATACCCGCAAGGGGATACGCTCTACCCGGTCTCCACCTGGTTCGAATGTGCCATCCGGTCCGGATCGCCCAAGCCGGATTCGGTCGAGGTCGACCGGGCGGATTTTTTCGCCCCTGCGGATTTTCCGGAAATGGTCCCCGGCGTGCGTGCCCGTTGGGATAGATTGCTGGCATCACCCGATGCGGTTGTTTTTGAATAATCCAGCCGGAGGATTGATCCGGGACCATTCCGCTTCCATGAGTAATCGGCCTTTCACGGAAATGGCCGCTTAAGATCGTGGGGTTTACGGACCAATCCAGCCGAACGCGATCTAAGTAAGGTAGAATTGCCAACACCTCTATCCGCGTCGCCGTCGAGGAAGTCATGAAAAAACGCGGTACCCGGAAATCCTCCTCTACCTCCCTCCGGAACCCGCGCCCGACGTCAACGCGCGAAGTTACCGCCAAACAAACCCGCACCCCGCGAACAGCACACACCCCTGCCCCGCCCCGGGTATCCTCCAGTCCGCAGGAACCCCGTGCCGCACCCCCGGGGAAAAAACTGCGTGTCCTTTTTGTCGAGGATCTGGAAGATGACGTCGTCCTGATGAACCGTGAACTCGAGCGCGGAGGGTATGTTACGGAATTCCTTCGGGTGGATACGCCGCAGGCGATGGCCGAGGCGCTGAAATCACGCGATTGGGACGTCGTGCTTTCCGATCATTCCATGCCGAAATTCAGCGCCCCGCAGGCGTTGGCATTGATCAAAGACCACAGGGTGGATCTCCCGTTCATCCTCGTCTCGGGAAGCATCGGGGAGGATCAGGCGGTGTCGATTATGAAGGCCGGGGCCGGGGACTATCTCCGCAAAGAGAATCTTGCCCGCCTGCTTCCGGTGGTGGAGCGGGAAATCCGCGAATCGGAAATTCGCAGGGCGCGAATCGAAGCCGAAGCGGCGTTGCGGAAAAGCGAAGCCCTGTACCGGACGCTGATCGAGACTTCACCCGATGCGATTGTGGTCACCGATCTCGAGACCCGGGTCCGCATGACCAATCCCCAAGCACTTCGGCTGCTGGGTGTGCAGGCTTTCTCCGAATTGGAGGGGGTGCGCTGGGTGGATTCCTTCGCGCCGCAGCAAAACGATGCCGTGCGGCATATCCTGGAAACTCTGCGGCGGACCGAACGGGTGGAAGCGGCGGAGCTGCTGCTGTCGCCGCGCGGGCGGCCGCCTTTCTCCGCCGAATTATCCGTATCCCTGCTGGCCAGCAACCGCGGAAAACCGGATTTGATGCTTTTCGTTCTGCGGGATATCTCCCCCCGGAAAAGCGCCGAGCAGCAGATCCGGTCGCAGCTGGAACGGCTGGCCGCCCTGCGCACCATCGATGCGGCCATCACCGCCAGCGGGGATCTGCGCGTAACGTTGATGGTCCTGCTGGACGAACTGACCAATCAGCTGCGGGTAGATGCGACGGATGTACTCCTCCTCCATCCGCAATCGCAGACCCTGCGATGCATTGCCGATCGTGGTTTCCGTTTTCTCCGGCCGAAGAAGGTATCCCTTTTTATCAATCATGGAAACGCCGGACGGGTTGCGCTCGAACGGCGGATGATCCTGCTCCCCGAGTGGAATATCCGGGAGGAGGATCCGGCACGCACGGAGACGCTGGCCGCGGAAGGCTTTGCGTCGTACATCGCCGTTCCGCTGATTGCCCGCGGGCAGGTTAAAGGGGTGCTGGAGATTTTCAACCGCCGGCGGCTGGATCCGGACCCGGGCTGGATCTCCTGCCTGGAAACCATGGCGGAACAGGCGGCGATCGCCATCGACAACGCCCTGCTGTTCGAAGACCTCCAGCGCACCAACATCGAGCTGACGCTGGCCTACGACGCGACCATTGAAGGCTGGTCGCGCGCGCTGGATTTGCGCGATCATGCGACGGAAGGCCATGCACAACGCGTCACCGAAGCCACACTCCGCCTGGCCCGGGCCCTGGGCATGCAGGAGGCTGATTTGGTCCATGCCCGGCGCGGGTCGCTGCTGCATGACATAGGGAAAATGGCCATCCCCGATGGGATCCTCCTTAAGCCGGGCCCGCTCGACGAATTGGAATGGGAGGCTATGCGCCGCCACCCGGTTTCCGCATTCGAATGGCTGGCCCCCATTTCCTTTCTCCGGCCGTCGATGGACATCCCCTACTGCCATCATGAACGGTGGGACGGGAATGGGTATCCGCGCCGTCTGAAAGGGGAAGAAATCCCGCTCGCGGCAAGAATCTTCGCGGTGGTGGACAACTGGGATGCCTTGCGTTCCAACCGCCCCTACCGGAAAGCCTGGCCGGATGCCCAAGTGAAGATGCACCTGGAATCGCTGGCGGGGACGTATTTTGACGCTTCCATCCTGCGGACCTTTCTGGAGATATACTACCCGTAGACGGGGAAGCAAAATCCGCAGCCGATTGCCCGGACGGATCCGGTCCATGGTAAAAACCCGCAAATCCATTCTGCTTATCGAAGATGATCCGGATGACGCGGCCTTGTTCAAGCGGGCACTGCGCACATTGAATCTTTCCACCCGCCTGACGGTAATCGAAGACGGTGACGCTGCCATCCGCTGGTTTCAGGAGAAAGCCTCCGTTGCACCGGAGGAGATTCCGGATTGCCCGTGGATCATCCTGCTGGATATTAAAATGCCGCGGATGACCGGGTTGGAAGTCCTCGAGTGGATTCGGCGGCAAAGCCGGTTTTGCCGCCTGCCCGTGATTGCCTTTACTTCTTCACGCGAAACCGCCGACATCGCGCAGGCCTACCGTCTGGGCGTCAATTCCTACCTGGTCAAACCGCTTTCCTTCGACCAACTTAAGGATATGGTCCGGAAGCTCCATCAATATTGGATGGATTTAAATGAGCGGCCGGACGTGCGTTGATTTCGGCCGGCGGAGCGGATTCCGCAGAACCGCATTGCCCGCGGATCCGCCGACCGTCACGGAAAGGCGATCGGGGTGAGTCCTTTTCAGATCCTCCTCATTGACGACAATGAACATGACCGCGCGCTGACCGAACGGGAGCTGCGGCGGCAATTTCCGGATTGCCGCATCGCGAGCGTGGGTACCAATTCCGGCTTCACCCGCGCGCTGAAGCGAACCCGATTCCAGCTGGCGATCACCGATTATCAGCTGCCCTGGTCCGACGGATTGACGTTGTGCCGGCGAATCCGCGAACAGGATCCCGGCTGCCCGGTCATCATGTACACCGGATCCGGCAGCAACGAGACGGCCGCCCGCGCGCTGCAAGCCGGGGTGGATGATTTCATCGTCAAATCCTCAGACCATCTACCGCAGTTGATGATGTCGGTGCGGATGGCGCTGGACCGTATGAAACAGCAGCAGGCGGCCGAGAAAGCCGAGGATCGATACAAACTCCTGTTTCAAACGCTTCCGATCGGCGTAATGCTGGCCGTGCCCGGCGGCCGCCTGCTCGATGTTAATCCGCGCATGGTGGAAATGCTGGGATATCCGGACCGGGAAAGCCTGCTCTCCGCGGAACATGTGCAAATCTTTGAAAACGAAAAGGAGATGAAGGAATTTCATAAACGGCTGCGCGCAAAAAAAAACCTCGAGGGTTTCGAGGCCCGGCTGCGGCGGAAAGACGGATCGTTTCTGTGGTGCCGTTTCTTTGTGCATCCGGTGGAGGGGATGGACGGCACGCCCGAATGCTTCGAAACCGTGGTCGAGGACATCCATCTGCGCAAGGAAGCCGAACAGACCCGGATGGAGAGGGAACGGGAGGCGGTGCAAATCGGCGACCAGCTGCGGAACGTCCTCGAAGCCGCGCCCACCCCAATTCTTGGGATCGACTCGCTGGGGAAAATCGGATTTGTTTGGAACCCGGCGGCGGAATCGCTGATGGGGATTCCCCGCGGGAAAGCATTTGGACGCGATCTGTTCGAAGTGATCCCGGAGCTGGCTGCGCATGCCGGCCGGCTCTTCCCAGCGCATGCCCCCAGCCCCGCCACGGTGAAGCCGGGGGAGGACATTCCTCCGGAAATCCGCGGGATAGAGATCACTTGCACGCCGCCCGGAAGGCAAAAACTGGACCTTAATATTTCCGTCTCCGAAAATATCAGGATCGGCCAGGCCGGCACCGGTCGGATCCTGGTTCTGACCGATGTCACCCTCCAGGAGGCAGCCGAAGCGGCGCTGCGCGAAAGCGAACGCCGCTACCGCACCCTGGCCGAAGCGGCGCACGATATGATTTTCATACTCGACCGTGACCTGAGAGTTGAGTACGTTAATTCGTTCGCCAGCCTGATGTTCAACCGTCCCGTTTCGGAAATCGTCGGCCATCCAATGGAGAATTTGTTCCCGCCCGCCATCGCCCAGCGCCAGACGGAAACCATTAAGCGGCTGTTCGAAGGAGACGATCCGGCCTACTGGGAGAATCCCTCGTGGATCGGCGGGCACGAACTCTGGATCGGAACCTGGCTGGTGCCGATGCGCGATTCCGGCGGCCGGATCTCGTCGGTTCTGGGCGTGGCCCGCGATATCAGCGAACGGGTTCAATCCGAAAAAGCGCTGCGGGAAAGCGAAGAACAATACCGCTCGCTGGTCCAGACCTCGCCCGACGCGATTTTCCTGCACGATCCGGATACCCGGTTTTCCTTCGCCAACCAGAGGGCGCTCGATATTCTCGGGTATGCCTCGCCGGAGGAACTGCGCCAGAGCGTTCTCCCTGAGCTGGTGCATCCGAATGAGCGGCATCTGGCGCAAACGCTTCTGCAGAATCTTTTGCGGACCGGGAGCCTGCGCAACGCGGTACTGTCCTTTCTGCGCAAGGATGGGACCTCGGTGCCGATGGAGATCAACGCCTCACTCATCCTGGATTCCAACGGGCGGATGAAGGGGATCACCAGCATTCTTCGCGACATCACCGAGCGCCGGAAACGCGAACAGGCGCTGATGGAAGGGGAAGCCCGGTTCCGTGCGATTTTCGAAAAGGCCGCGATCGGGATCATCCTAATCGGTCTGGACGGGCGCCTGATCGAGGGCAACCAGGCCATCTGCGATATTCTGGAAACGCCGCACGATGAGCTGGTGGGGCGCTCCCTTGATCACATCATCCTCCCGGAAGACTCCCTCAGCGGCAGGCAACTGTTCGAAGACATTCTCCACAACCGCAGGGATTCCTACATTCAGGAAGTGCGGCTGCTCGGTAAAAACAACCATTGGATCTGGTGCCGGATGACCGTCTCGGCCGTGAAGGATATCCGCAACCAACCTTCCTTCATGATCGGGATGGCGGAGGACATCTCCAAACAGCTGGAAGCGGAACAGGCAACCCGTCAGTCCGCCGAGGCGTTGCAGCGCTATGCCGAACGTCTGGAGGTGCTCCACACCATCGACCGATCCATCCTGGAAGCCCAGACCACAGAAGACATCGCCCATGCGACGCTTGAAAAAATCCATCAGCTGCTTCCCAGCCAGCGCAGCAGCCTGGTGCTGTTCGATTTTGAAGCGCAAACGGCAACCCTTCTTGAGGCGCATCTGAAAACGGAAGACCGTGTGGAAAAGGGGCAGGTCGTTCCGCTTACGGAATACGGCCCCGAAATCTCCCTCCTGAAAAGCGGAGAGCTCTACGCCATCGAGGATTTGCTGACGATGGAGAATCCGCCCCCGATTGTGGAATCCCTGCGGACAGCGGGATTCCGCTCGTATCTGAGCCTCCCGCTGCTGTCGCGGGGGGAACTGATCGGGGCGTTGAACATCGCTTCCGGAATCCCGGGCGCGTTCACCCGCGAGCACGCGGAGATCGCATCCGAGATCGCCGATCTGCTGGCGGTGGCGATCCGGCAAGCCCGGCTCTTCCATCAGGTGCACCGTCACACCTTCGAACTGGAATCCATCGCGGGGCTGAACCAAGCGTTGCGGATGACCCCCCGGCGCCAGGAAATCCCCTTTGTGATCGTCCGGCATACTGCCCAGGTTCTTGATTGCGATTCCATCGCGCTGCTGATGGCGGATGCGCGCGGTGAGCAATTCACCGTCGTGCAATCCATCGGATCCCAGACCTTTCCCACCGGGACGGTCATACCCGCCAAGGGCAGCGGAGCCGCGGAGATGATCGCCGCCGGAAAGCCCATGTACAGGCATGCGCCTTCTGCGGGCGAGGACGTGGAATGGATGCGCGGCCTGCGCGCCATCGCCTGTGTACCGATGACCTCGCGCGGGGCGCTGATCGGCGCACTGTGGGCGGGACGTACGCCGGACAACACCGCCGGCGAAATCACAGCGGATGAGCTTCGGCTGTTGGAATCGATCGGCGAAGTGGCGGGCAATGCCCTGCATCGGGCGGCTCTGCACCAACAGACCGAACAGCGCCTGCGCCGCCTGTCCGCCCTGCGCGCCGTGGATATGGCGATCAGCGCCAGCATCGACTTGCGGGTGACGCTTTCGGTCTTGTTGGACCAGGTAACCACTCAGCTGGGCGTGGATGCGGCCGCCATCCGGCTCCTGAACATCCATTCGCAATCTCTCACCTACCTCTCCGGGCGCGGCATCCAATCCCCGACCGTCATGCAGACACCGCTTCAACTCGGGCAGGGATATGCGGGCATCGCTGCGCTTGAGCACCGGGTGGTTTCGGTTTCACTGTGGGCCGATGGGGAGAATGCCTATGCCCGTTTGCTGCGGGAAAGCGACGACCGGTTCGTGACATATTTCGTCACGCCGCTTTTGGCCAAAGGCCGGATCAAGGGCGTGCTCGAACTGTTCCACCGCAGCGCGCTCCAGGGTGACGAGGAATGGCTGGAATATTTGGAGACGATGGCTACCCAGGCCGCCATCGCGATCGACAACGCTTCCATGTTCGAAGACATTCAAAAAACGAACACCGATCTGGTCGCCGCATACGACGCCACCATCGAAGGCTGGTCCCGGGCGCTGGAATTGCGGGATCGCGAGACCCAGGGCCACACCCTGCGGGTGACCGACATCGCCATCCGGCTCGCCCGGGTGATGGGGATGAAGGAAGAAGAGCTGGTCCATGTCCGGCGCGGGGCCCTCCTGCATGACATCGGGAAAATGGCCATCTCCGACACGATCCTGCGCAAGCCCGATCCCCTGACGGCGGAGGAACTGGCCCTCATGCGCCAGCATCCCGCGTTTGCATACGAGATGCTGCACCCGATCGCCTACCTCCGGCCCGCCCTCGATATCCCCTACGGCCATCATGAGAAATGGGACGGCAGCGGGTACCCGCGCGGATTGGAAAAGGATCACATCCCGCTGGCGGCCCGGGTGTTCGCGGTTGTCGATGTCTGGGACGCGCTGCGATCCGACCGGCCGTATTGCGCCGCCTGGCCGGAAGAAAAGGTGCGGCAGCATCTTCGCGATCAAAGCGGAAAACATTTCGATCCGGCCGTGGTGGATGCGTTCTTTCATATTCTCGACGAGGAAACCCCCTGACCCGGATGAACCGCGGGCCGGTGTTATTTCTGTTCCTGGATGGCGTTGGTCTGGGTCCGCCCGACTCGGGGGTAAACCCTCTCCGGGCGGCGGAAATGCCGAACCTGCGGCGCCTGCTGGACGGTCGGCCGATGGATGCGGCGCTCGAACCATTCCACGACGCACGCGCATCCTTCCGCCCCGTAGACGCCACCCTCGGCGTGGCGGGAGATCCCGAATCCGCGACCGGGCAATCCGCGCTGCTTACCGGTATAAATATCCCAAAGGCGATCGGCGGACATTTCGGCCCCAAACCGGATCTCCGTATCCGGTCGATTCTTCAGAAACACAATCTCCTCTCCCGCCTTTTGAAATCCGGACTCCACGCCCGGCTGTTGAACCCCTATCCCGAATCGTATTTCGAAACCATCCGCACCGGCCGTCGCCTGCATGGCGCCATCCCGCTGGCGTTTACCCTGGCGGGGATCGCACTGGCGACCGAAGGCGATCTCGACCGCGGCCAGGCGGTGTCCGCCGATTTCACCGGGCGCGGTTGGCGCACCCGCATGATGCGCCCGGGTACGCCCGTTCTGAGTCCGGAAGCGGCGGGCAGGTGCATGGCGGAACTTGCGCTTGGCAGCAATTTCACAGTGTTCGATCACTGGCTCACGGATTATGCGGGGCATTATGGTGAAATGCAGGGCGCTGTCCGTTTATTGAAGATTCTGGACCGGGCGATCGGCGGGATCGTTGCGGCGATGGAAGGAACGGAACTTACGGTGGTCATCACCTCCGACCATGGGAACATGGAGGATCTCTCCGACCGGGGCCACACCCGCAACCCTGTGCCCGCGCTGGCGCTTGGCCCGTCCGAGGCAAGAAAACGGATCATCGAGCCGATGCGGGACCTGACGGATTTTGCGCCGGCGATCCTGGCACATTTTAAAATTTAACGATGGGGATTGTCTCTAGAGTGAAAATACCTTTTACCGCATTCGAAAGATCCGTTATCTGACCTGATCCTCTCTCACTATTAAAATTGCCGTCCCAGCCCCCTCACCCTGCCTGCGCCACAGACTTACGCTAGGATTCCGCCTCGATTTTTTTAAGCGCCTTTTGAGCGGCGTCCTGCGCCGCCGCCTGTTTGCTGTTCCCCGTCCCGACTCCGTAGGTTTCCTCGCCCACCACCACTTCGATCGTATACCGCTTGTCGTGATCCGGGCCGCTCATCTCCACCACCCGGTATCCCGGGGTGATTCCGAACATCGCCTGTGCTTTTTCCTGAAAGAGGCTTTTACAGTCGCAACTCGCCAAATGCTCGAAAATGCGTTCGGATTCGCGTGTGAAGAAGGGGCTGAGGAACGCATGCGTCGCATCCACGCCCCGATCGAGCGCGATCGCGCCGATCAGCGCTTCGAAGACCCCGCATAGGATCGTCGCGCGTTCCCCGCCGCCGGTCATCCGTTCCCCCTTTCCGATTCGCAGAATCCGGTTCAGGCCAATCTGATGGGCGAAGGCCGCCAGCGTTTCCGTCCGCACCAGCGCCGACCGCATCCGGGTCAAGTCGCCTTCCGGTAATTCGGGAAAATGCTGATACAGCCAGTAGGCCGCCAAGTAATCCAAGACGGCATCCCCCAGGAATTCAAGCCGTTCGTAATTTTCTTCTTCACCGGGGGTTTCGTTGGTATAGGAACTGTGGGTCAACGCGCGGACAACCAATCCGGGATTGGAGAACTCCAATCCGGTGATTTGCTCCACGGCGGCCACCGCGGGGTGCTTTACTTCCATCGAGGATGGAACCGTTTCCGTATATTCCTTCACGAACCGTCCGAAGAGACCGCCCTCCTTAATCCTGGAAAGCCCGGATTACGAGTACGGCATTGTGCCCGCCGAAACCAAACGCGTTGCTGACCGCCACCTTCACCGGCAGGGTCCGGCCGGTATTCGGTACGTAATCCAGGTCGCATTCAGGATCGGGGGTCGAATAATGAATCGTCGGGGGGATTTTCCCATCGCGGATAGCCATCATGCATAAGATGACCTCCAGCGCGCCGGTCGTTCCCATCATGTGGCCGGTCATCGATTTGGTGGAGGACACGGGGATCGTGTACGCCCGCTCCCCAAAAACGTGCTTGATCGCTTTGGTCTCCGTGAGATCGTTCAACACCGTTCCGGTTCCGTGGGCATTGATGTAATCCACCGCTTCCGGTTTCACTCCGGCCGACGCGAGGGCGAGTGCAATGGCGCGCGCGCTTCCCGAACCATCCTGGGCGGGGGCGGTGATGTGGTACGCATCGGATGTCGACCCGTACCCGGCCAGTTCGGCCAGGATCTTCGCGCCGCGTTTGCGCGCGGAGGTCAGGCTTTCCAGCACCAAAACCGCCGCGCCCTCGCCCATCACCAAGCCATCGCGGTTTTTATCGAAGGGCTTGGGAACATCGAGGGATTCACCACTGGTCATTGCGCCGAGGCGCAGGAACGCCCCCATGCCCAGCTCGCAAATCGTGGCATCGGTCGCACCGGCGATCATGGCGTCCACTTCCCCAGACCGGATCAGGCGCCAAGCGAACCCCACCCCGTCCGCGCCGGAGGCGCAAGCGGACGCTACGGACAAGCTCGGTCCGCGGGCGCCGAATTCAATCCCCACCAGTCCCGCGGCACCGTTCGGCATAAGCATCGGGATAGTGAACGGACTCAGTTTCCGGGGTCCCTGGGTTAGAAGCTGCCGGGCGGCATCCTGAATCGTGATCATCCCCCCCAGCGTTGTGGCAATCAACACACCCACCCGTTCGGCATTGGCGCGTATATCCAGGCCGGATTGATCAATCGCCTCGCGGGCAGCCGCCATGGCGAATTGCTGAAAACGATCCATCCGCCGGGCGGCACGGATATCCATGTAATTTATCGGGTCAAACCCCTTCGCTTCACAGGCAACCTTCACCGGTAGGCGGGAGGGATCGAATTGCTGAATGACACCGGCGGCGGACATCCCCGCCATGGCCTGCTTCCAGGTAGTCTCCGGATCCAATCCCAGGGGATTGACCGTCCCACTTCCGGTAATGACTACACGCTCCATTTGCGAGCCTCCTTGAGAAGGATACGTAAAATCCTCGTTCCAATCCGGATTTGGGGAATTCCCGCATTCCCGGGACCCCTCCGGGGAAAAAACCAATTAAAAATTTCCCGCGACCCCACGCACGGCTTGATTCCCGGCAAAAGTGTAGGACAATTCCATGAGAATTATACCCCGCATGCTTTCAGTTGCGGGTCGGCGGCACCCTGATATAATCTATGGGATAATTGGCTTTTCCCCGGGAGAAAAACTCTGAACACTCAGCGCATGACCAACTCCCTCCGTCAGCATACGGGAGGAACCGCTTCCTTGGTGGTCGGGACCACCTTGGAGAACCGCTATCTGGTCATCCGGGTCATCGGCAGCGGCGGCATGAGTTGGGTTTACCAGGCGCGGGATATGCGTTTTCCGAGCGTCACCCGGCTGGTGGCGGTCAAGGAAATGCTCAACCCGAGCAAGGACGCCGCCATCCGCGCCACGGCGGTTCAGAGTTTTGAACGCGAAGCCAACCTGCTGGCCACGCTCAACCACCCGGCCATCCCCCGCATTTATGATTATTTCACCATCAGCGAACGATCCTTCCTCGTCATGGAATTTGTTAACGGCAAGGACCTGGAAGCGATCCTTACCGAAAGCAGCGATTTCCTGCCTGTCACACAAGTCGCCCACTGGGGCGCCGATCTGTGCAGCGTCATTCACTACCTGCACCACCACGAGCCGCCGGTGATCTTCCGCGACATTAAGCCGTCGAACATCATGTCCGATGAGCATGAAAATATACGCTTGGTGGATTTTGGAATCGCCAAACTCTTTGAACCCGATCGCAAGGGGACGATGATCGGGACCGAAGGGTATTCTCCACCCGAGCAATACCGCGGGGAGGCCGGACCCCTTTCGGATGTTTACGCCCTCGGGGCGACCCTCCACCATCTGCTGTCCCGCCGGGATCCGCGCATTGAACCGCCCTTCTCCTGGCACGATCGCCCGCTGCGCCAGCTTAATCCCGCGGTCCCGGAAGGATTGGACCAGGCGATCATGAAAGCTCTGGCCTACGAACCCGAGCAGCGGTTCCCGGATATGAAGATTTTCGGCGCCGTGCTTGCGCAATTCGAGGAAGGCGGCCATCCGGTCGTGATCCAGTCATCCGAGGCGACGCCCGGTGTTTCCGCCGTCATTCCCTCCGGCCCGGAGAACACCATTAAACCGAAATGGGTCTTCTCCTGCGAAGATGAAATCCGCGGAACTCCGGTGATCACCAAAGGCATGGTGCTGGCCGGGGCGTATGATAACAACCTGTATGCGCTTAAACCCTCAACCGGCGAATTCATCTGGAAATACGCCGCGGAAGGCGGATTAACGGGACGGCCGGCGATCGTAGAGGATATGATCGTCGTCGGTTCCGAGGATAAACGAGTGCACGCCGTCAACCTCACAACCGGCAAGGTCGTATGGACTTACTATACCGAGGCCCCGGTGCGTTCCTCGCCGACCCTTGCCGAAGGGCACGTCTTCATCGGATCCGACGACGCCAAGCTGCACGCGATCAACGCCCTGTATGGTCGGGGCGCGTGGAAAACGGAAGTCGACGGGCCGGTGCGCTCCACGCCCCTGGCAAGCGGCGACCGGATCTATTTTGGATGCGAAAGCGGCGACGTGTATGCGGTGGACCTGCGGGGTGAGATTAAATGGAAGTTCCACGCCAAGCGATCCGTAACCTCTTCCCCGTGCGAAGCCAGCGGCCTGCTCTACTTTGGTTCAGTGGATAATTTGCTGTATGCCGTGGACATCAAATCCGGGTGGGCGGTCTGGCGGTTCCGCAGCAACCACGCCATCATCTCCTCCCCCGCCATCAGCCAGGGCATTATCGTCTTCGGCTCTGCCGACGGACGGATCTACGGAGTGGATGGAAACTCCAGCAAGAAGAAATGGCATTTCGAGACGGAAGGCCAAGTTACAGGCAATCCGATGATTTCTCAGGGACTGGTGTTCTGCGGATCGGTGGATAAAAATCTTTACTGCCTGGAGCTGCTGACCGGGAAGCTGCGCTGGAAATTCGCAACCGAGGGTCCGATTACAGGGGGCATCACCGCCAACGAAGAAATGCTCGTTTTCGGATCCACGGATCACAAGCTATACGCCCTGCCCTTGTAGGCGGGTACACAGGAGAATCCTCTTGGCTCCCATCACACGCGTCCGTTCGCGCCGCAGCACCAAATCGGCTCCTCCCGCCGAACTTCCGCATGATATCCCCATGTTCCGGTCCGGCCTCGCCTATGATGTTGGGCGGGTGCGGCAATCCAATGAAGACTGCCTGGTGGTGATCACCTCCCTTCAACAAGGGGATGCGGTATCCCCCTACTACGGGTTGTTCGTCGTGGCCGACGGCATGGGCGGACACGAGCTTGGAGAAAAGGCAAGCCTGCTCGCCGCGCAAACATTCGCGCGCGAAGTGACCGGGAAATTTGGGGTCCAGTTCCTGGGAGGCAGCTCGGAAAATTACGAATCGATTCAGGAAGTCCTGGAATCGGCGATGAACCTGGCCAATCAGGCAGTGATGTTGAATCTCCCGGGTTCCGGGACCACCCTCACGGCGGCGCTTGTCTTCAGCAAGCAAGTGTTCCTTGCCCATATCGGCGACAGCCGGGCATACTTCGTGGGGAAGGAAATCCGCCAGATCACCCATGATCACTCGCTTGTCCAGCGTCTCGTCGATCAGGGACATATCTCGACGGAAGAGGCCGGACGGTTCGCTCAGCGCAACGTGCTGCTTAAGGCGGTCGGCCAGGTTGAGGGAATTGAGACGGATTTCCTGACCGTTCCTTGGGAACACGGATCGCGCCTCATGCTATGCAGCGACGGCTTATGGGGGGTGCTGTCAGATTCCGAAATTCTGCGTATCTCCAAAAATTACCCATCTCCGCAGGACGCGGCGATTGCGCTTGCGCGCCAGGCCAACACCATGGGGGGACCGGATAACATCTCGGTCCTCATCGTGGAGATGGTAGGGGAAAAATGAACAAACCCAGTTCGGAGCAGGAACCGCTCTATATGGAAGTCCATGTGAGCCGACCCGTCCTGCGGGCGTTGGATGAGCCCCAAGTGCTATACGCCATGGCGACCATCCAGCCGACCCAACAGGAAGGGGAACAGGTTCCGCCGCCCCTTAACCTCAGCCTGGTTTTCGACCGGTCGACTTCGATGGCCGGTGAGCGTCTGGACACGGCCCGAGTATCCGCCGAAAGCATCCTGACCCAGATGCGCCCGCAGGATAAAATCGCCGTCGTCACCTTCAGCGACCGGGCGGAAGTGCTGCTCTCAACCGAATTGAGGCTTCCGGTTCCGGAAGCCCGGCAACGGCTGAGCCTTATCCAGGCCAGCGGCGGGACCGAAATTTACCAGGGGCTTTCTGCCGGCGTGAACCAGCTGCGCCAGGTCCGGCATCCCAATTCCGTGGATCACGTCATCCTCCTGACCGACGGACGCACATACGGCGACGAAGCGGCCTGCCTGCAATTGGCCGAAGAATCGGCCCAGGAGGGAATCGAGATCACCGCTATGGGGATCGGGGATGAGTGGAACGACACCTTCCTGGATTCGCTCGCCACCAAGACCGGCGGGCAGGCGGTCTACATCGATAACATCGCCGCGCTGGGCCCGTTCCTGCAGCAGAAATTCCTCGGGCTGGGGCAGGTGCACGCCGACCAAGTCGTGGTGGAAGTGGAAACCACGCCCGGAGTCACCCTGCACTCCGCATTCCGGATTAATCCGGCCCCCATGCCGCTGCACGAAGGCCACATGCTTCGGCTGGGTTCGCTCTTCGCCGGGAACAATATCACCCTCTTAATGGAATACCTCGTTCCGCCGATCACGCCGATGGATTCTTACGAGATCAGCCGGCTGCATCTCGGCGCGCACCTGGCGAAACGGGCCACCAACCTTCGGACGATCCTTTCGCTAAGCCTGCCGGTCGTATCCGAGCCCGTTCCCGCCCCGATCCCCGGGTCGCTGCTGGCTGCGGTCCGCAACGTCAATCTGGCACGCCTGCAGGAGAAAGCCCTGACCGATGCCCAGACCGGGCACCTGAATTTGGCGACCACCCGGCTGGAGCGGATCGCCACGCGCCTGTTCGAAATGGGCGAACCGGATCTGGCCAACACGGTGCTCAGCGAATCCTCACAACTCCGTCGCACCCACTCGATTTCCGAAAAGGGGAAGAAAGCGGTCAAGTACGGCACGCGCGGTCTGGTGGATCCCAAACACGGGGGCAGGTTGAGATGATCTCTTGTCATGTCTGCCATACATCGGTCTATTACGGAACCCTCTTCTGCCCGGAATGCTGCGCGCGGGTCAGCGAAGATTCCTCCTCCCCGACGAACGCCCTGCCGGCGGGGGAAGCCGCCGAATTAATCCCGCCCAAGCCCGCCAATTCCTCCCACGCGCCGTTGGCCTCCACCGACCGGATCGAGCTCAGGGTGGCGGGGAACAACGTCGGCATTCCGCTCTTCGGGCAGCAGGAATACATCCTCGGCCGCGCGGAGAAGGGTCAGGCCGTGATTCCCGATATCGACCTCAACCGGTTCGGCGCGCACGAAAAGGGAGTCTCCCGCCTGCACTGCCATCTGCGCTTCGAGAGGAATTCGCTGCTGGCCATCGACCTCGGCAGCGCCAATGGAACGTTCATCAACGACACCCGGGTGCTGCCCGATCATCCCGCCATGCTCTCCGATGGAGACATCCTCCGTTTGGGGAACCTGATCATCGAAGTCATTCGCCAGATTGGAGGGCAATAAGAACCATGGCCATTTCCGTCCTTGTCCACCTCACCAATGAAGATGCCGTCCAAGGAGAAATGGAGGCGCTGCCTTCGCCAGATGCGAATTACATTACGATTGCCAATCCCCGCCGCCGGGATGGGAAGGATCTGCCCTACCTCCAACCCAACGTGAACACGGTGATCTGGGCGATCCATCGGGTGTCCTTTATCGAAGTAATGCCCGGCGAGGCGGAGGAAAAACTGGTCACCTTTGTCCGGGAGTAGCCGGCCGTGACCAACGCTCCCCGCCGGCGCGTACTGGTGGTCGACGACGAACCGCGCATGGTTCGGTTCATCCGGCTTAATCTGGAACAGGACGGGTTCGAGGTGGTGGAGGCGCGGACCGGGATGGAAGCGCTCGACCAACTGCGGAATACGATGCCGGACCTGGTACTGCTGGACGTTATGCTCCCGGACATAGACGGGTTTGAAACCCTGCGTATGATCCGGGAGTTTTCACAGGTTCCAATCCTTATGGTCACCGCCAAAGGCGAGGAAGACGACCGGGTGCGCGGCTTGGAACGCGGCGCGGACGACTACATCACCAAACCGTTCAGCCCGCGGGAACTTTCCAGCCGGATCCGCGCCGTCCTACGCCGAAACGAGATGCCCCGCACCGCGCCCCATGCGCCGATCCAAGTGGACGACCGGTTAACGATCGATTTCGACCGGCGCGAGGTGCGGGTTGAAGACCGGCCGGTCATCCTGCGGCCAACGGAATACCGCCTGCTGTACCATCTGGTGCAAAACGCGGGACACGTGATCACCCATGACCAGCTGTTGGCTAAAGTGTGGGGGTACGAATACCGGGAGGAGACCCATTATCTGCGCCTGTACGTCAACTACCTGCGCCAGAAACTGGAAAAAAATCCCTCGGATCCCAAATATATCCTGACCGAACGCGGCGTTGGATACCGGTTTGTGGATTATCGCCGATTGGCAGGAAACGCCGGGGCGCCTGAATCCCCGGGGGCGTCCAAAGCATTCGAGCCCAAGCGGTAGATTTCCGCCTGCCCGGAATGGAGTTGGTATGTCGTGGATTACCGGATTAATTAAAAGCCTGCGTCCGAGGCAATGGCCGAAGAATATATTCTTCTTCGCCGCGCTTGTGTTCGACCGCCAGTTTTTCCTATTGGAACCGCTGCTGCGCACTTTGGCCGGCTTCGTGCTGCTGTGCTTGGCGTCTGGTTCCGTGTACCTGGTCAACGACATCGCCGACCGGGAACAGGACCGGCTGCATCCGATAAAATGCAAGCGCCCGGTAGCCTCGGGCCGGCTCCCCGTGCCTTTGGCCGCCGTCGCCGCCGCCGTTCTGATGGCCGCCACATTAAGCGCGGCGTTCGTGTTGGCCCCATCGTTTGCGGCGCTGATCGCGGTCTACCTGGTATTGAACCTGGCATATTCCTTCGGCCTTAAGCATATTCCGATCGTGGATGCCATGACGGTAGCGATCTTCTTCGTGCTGCGGGTCGTCGGCGGCGTGCTGCTGATATCCGTAGAACGCTTTTCCCCATGGATGTACGTCTGCATGGTGCTGCTTGCCCTGTATATCTCCTTCGGTAAGCGGCGTTCGGAGATTTTGCTTCTGGAAGCCGGCGCTTCGAACCACCGCCGGGTGCTCAGCGGATATTCCATACCGCTCCTGGACAGCTACATCCAAATCGTCTCGGCCGCGACCATCGTCGCGTACTCCTTCTACACCTTCTCCGCGCCCAACCTCCCCACCAACCATGCCATGATGCTGACCATCCCCTTCATCCTCTACATCATTTTCCGCTACCTCTACCTGATGCAAATCGAGCACAAGGGCGGAGCCCCGGAGGAAATGGTCCTGACGGACCGGTCACTTCAGATCGCAATCCTCGTCTGGGGTTTTTCCGTCCTGCTCATACTTTATATTTGGAGATGATCCGGCGCGCCTCAGCCTGCGGGAAGGTCATCTTGCTCGGCGAACATGCCGTCGTGTACGGCTTCCCCGCCCTCGCCGTTCCGGTCCGTTCGCTGCGGACTTGGGCCGAGTTTTCCGACGGCACCGCCCCGCTCCGGATCGAAGCCCCGCTGATCCGGTTGGATGCCCTCATGCAGGATCTGCCCGCCGGACACCCGCTGGCGGTGTGCGTGCGGCTGGCCTCGGAGACGCTGGGGATAACGCCGCCGGGGGGACGGCTGACTATCACATCGGAGATTCCCGTCGCCTCCGGATTGGGATCCGGTGCCGCAGTTTCCACCGCAATCGTTCGGGTGCTGGCATCCGCCGCCGGCCGGAATTTGCCCCCGGCGGATATCTCACGGATCGTGTTCGCGGTGGAACAGATCTACCACGGCACTCCATCCGGCGTGGACAATAGCGTAATCGCGCACGAACGCCCGATCTATTTCCGGCGCGGGGAGACGCCTGAGATCCTTGCGGTCGGAGCACCGTTGCATCTTCTTATTGCCGACAGCGGCGTGCACAGCAAGACCCGGAGCGCGGTGGGCGGCGTGCGAACCCGGCGGGATGCGGATCCCGCAAGGTACGATGCCCTATTCCTGCAGATCGGCGAGTTGGCCGAAGAGGGCCGCGGTCATCTGGTTGCAGGCCGTATTCCGCGGCTTGGTGAAACCATGAACCGATGCCATGAACTACTGCGGGCGATCGAAGTGACCACTCCCGCCCTGGACCGGTTGGTGGAAGCCGCCCGGGGTTCGGGTGCTTCCGGGGCAAAATTATCAGGCGCAGGTCTGGGGGGAAACATCGTGACGCTGGTTGCTCCCGCCCTGCTACCGGCGGTGGAAAACGCATTGCTCGGCTCCGGCGCCGCCGCCGTGTTCCGCACCATTCTGGAACCATAACCGCCGGACCGCGAACCATCGAGTTGACGAGTTCAGCTGAAATCAATGTTATTATTGTTATTACGCTATTAACCGGTATCCGGAACTCCCGTCCCCGAAGGCACCGGTTCCCTATTTTCAAGGCTCATATACATGTCCGATAGCACCGGTGATTCGGTACCTCCAAAGGAAAATTCCCGGCGGAAAGCCCTTCCCATCCTGGCCCGGGTGGGCATTTTGTTACTGGTCCTCATGCTCACGGTGGGGATCTACCTATTACGGGATCAGGCCAAATGGCTTGCGAGCCTGGGGTATGTCGGGATCTTCCTGCTTTCCATCCTGGCAAATGCCACCATCATCCTGCCCGCCCCGGGGGTGGCGTTCGTCTTCGGACTCGGCGCAGTCTATAACCCGCTTCTGGTTGCGCTGGCGGCTGGAGTCGGAGCGGCAATCGGGGAACTGTCCGGCTATCTGGCAGGATACTCCGGCAACATCGTCATCCAACGCGCCGCCAAAGCCCAGCAGCTGATGTGGTGGATGAAGAAATACGGGCCATGGACGATCCTCGTCCTCGGGTTCATCCCCAACCCGGTTTTCGATGTGGCGGGCATCATCGCCGGCATGTTGAGAATGCCGCTCTGGAAATTTTTGGTTTTTTGCACCATCGGGAAGGTGTTAAAAATGCTGTTGTTCGCCTACGCCGGATCGTGGTCAATTCCCTGGTTGACGCCGGACTAGGCGTGGTACTCCGGGCGCCTCATCCGCCCGGATCCTGCAGGACTTCACGGCCCCTCAAAATAAATTGCATGAACTTCCGGATGCCGCGGTTTTGACGCAAGTACCCGATCGGTTCCCGGATGCTGGCCGGTTTCAATCCAAACAGGCGCGAGAGACTGTTGGCCTCGCAGGTGCTCGGCACGGCCAGGTAATCCATCCAGAAGGGTGTGAACGGGGAATGCGGAAGAATCCAATCCATCATCCCCAGGCTGAAGCGGGCAAGCGGCGGCCACACCTTCACGATTATGCGCGGAGTCCGGATCACATCCAGGACGACCTCCACGATCTGTTCAAACGATAAATGCTCTGGGCCGCCGATGGAAAGAATTTCTCCAAAGTACTGGTTTTCGGCAAGGCAGTATTCCATGCAAGCCGCCAAATCCTCCACCCACAACGGCTGCATATGGGTGTCCATCTCCGGAATGAAGTAAGCCGCCGGGAGAAGCCGGGCGAAAAAGGCGATGGCGTTGGTAAACGAATCGCCGGCGCCATACACCAGGGACGCGCGGAGGATCAGGTACGGGATACCGCTTTCCATGACGGCGTGCTCGGCGATCCCCTTGGCCTGCAGGAACGGAAATGCCGAGCCGCGGTCCGCGCCGAGATGGCTGAGATACAAGACGCGCTTGACTCCGGAAGCTTTGGCCTGGGTCAGCAGGCTGCGGGTTCCCTCCACATCGGTGGCGAACAGGTCACGGCGCCGGTGTTCACCCTCCGCGGATGCCAAATGAATGATCGAATCCACGCCCGCGACGGCCGCGCGCATACCGCCTTCATCCTGAAAGGAAGCGATAACCGCTTCCGCCGTCGGGACCGGAAGCCTGAAACGGCGTGAGGAAGGCCGGAGGAGGAGGCGGACCGAATACCCGCGGTCCGCCAGGACGCGTGTGACAACCCGGCCGATGAACCCCGTGCTTCCGGTGATGAGGATCTTTGATCCCATGCTGCCTGTTATTCCCCCAACCACCGGGCGGCACGGGCTGGAAGCGCCGCCAGGCTCCCCTGCTCCCGGGTGCATTCCGGCAAGGAGGCGACAAACGAACGCCCGTACGCTTTCGTCAGAACCCGCCGGTCGAAGACCACCGCCACACCGCGATCTGTCTTGGTGCGTATCAGGCGGCCAAAACCCTGGCGGAAACGGAGAATGGCTTCCGGCAGGGAATACTGGTTGAACGGATCTTCGAAGGTTTCGCCGCGCGAGGCGACAATCGGATCACTCGGCACATTAAATGGCAATTTGGTGAGCACCAAAACCGAAAGCGCCTGACCGGGTACGTCTACCCCCTCCCAAAAGGACCGGGTCCCCAGCAGCACAGCCTGCTCCGCTGATTTGAACGTTTCCAACAGCGCATGCCGCGAGGCGCCCTCCCCCTGTTCATAAACGATGATCCCTTCGCGCGCCAGCGGCCCCTGGATGACCTGCGCCGTCTGCCGCAGCTGGGAATAGGACGTAAAGAGGACAAGCGCCCGGCCGCGGGTGGCTTTGCACAGTTCGACCAGCGCCCGGTTGAGGGCGTGTTGATAGGCGCGCGTATCCCCCGGTTCCGGGATGTCGGTTGCGAGGTACAGCAGGGCTGAGTTTTCATAGTCGAACGGCGAACCGACCACCAGCGTATCCGACTCGTCTGCGTTCAACCGCTCGCGGAGGTAATCGAATTCCCCGGCGGCGGTGAGGGTGGCGGAGGTCAGCACCACGGAATGCTTGGTATGCCAGAGGTACTTTTCCACCAAGGGGCCGACGTGCAACGGCGCAGAAAACAGCGTGCGCACATCCCGGTCGCGCGGGACCTCCACCCAATTGATCATTTCGGGATTGGGCTTGGCGACGATCTGGTGGATGGCCTCTACGGTCATCGTCATCCGCCGCGCCCACCCGCCGATCAACAACGAAAGCTCATTGGGATTTTCATCGTCGTCGGCATCTCCGCCGCGGACTTTTTCCCCCAACGCGGCGGCGATCCGCGCCGCATCGGAAAACGCGGCGTGCATATTTTCCCAGGTCTCTTCCACGACTTCCCATCCCGGCTGGATGCGCACGGCGGGGATGATCCGGTATTGCAGGGTGTACTCCCTCGACCGTCCGTCAATCTGCCCGGCGATAAATTGGTCGATGGATTGGAAAAATACGCGGCCGGTGCGCAGGGCGGATTCGACCGCGGCCGTGAGATCGTCCACCCGGGCCCGGACGAAGGCGGCGGAGTCCTTATCGACATCCTTCTTCCTCACCCGGGCTGTCAGCATCCCAAGCCAGCCGGAGCGGGCATTGCCGAGCTCATACAGCGAGCGCTCCAGGTCCGACCAAGCGCAACGGAAGGAGAGGCCGTCGGTGGCGGCCGACTCGAGTTGGTGGCCTTCGTCGACGACCAAATAATGATATTCCGGAAGCACCCGGTTTTCGGCGGCCAGATCCGCCACCAGGAGCGCATGATTGACGATCAGCACATGCGCGCATTCGGCCGCCTGGCGCGCGCGGAGGAACGGGCAGGATTTGCGGCCGAAGAGCGGGCATCCGTCCGGGGAGCACAGCTCGTCCTCCGCCGAAAGCTCGGCCCAGACAGCCCTTTCCGCCGGGCCGTTCAGGTTGATCTCCGAACGGTCACCGGTGGCCGTGTCGGTCAGCCAAAGAATGGTTTTGGCCAACACGCGCATTTCGTCAGCCGTTTGCGGCCCGCGGCGGCGGATCGCTTCAAACTTTCGAGGGCAGATGTAATTCGCGCGGCCCTTAAGCACAGCGGCGCGCGCGTCCAGTTCCAGGACCCGGATCAGGTCCGGAAAATCCTTTTGCAAAAGCTGATCCTGAAGGTTGATGGTGTTGGTCGAGATAACGACCCGCTCGCCGTTCTTCAGTGACCAATGGACGGCGGGGATCAGGTAGGCCAGGCTTTTTCCTGTGCCGGTGCCTGCTTCCACCATGAGGTGGGTGGATTCGGAGAAGGCGCGGGTTACGGCCTCGGTCATTTCCATTTGCTGCGGCCGTCGTTCGTACCCCGGAAACGCCGCGCCGAACGGGCCGTGGGTATCCAGCAGCGCGGCCATGGCTTCCGGATCCAGCGCTTCCATGGTCTCGTTGGGAACAAGTTTCTTCATAGCGGCGGCGGGACTTCCCGCATCGCCCAGGATGGCACGGGCGGAGTCCGGTTCGAAGATCGGGAAGCGGATACCGGGTGTTTTTGCCAGCGCCCCCTCCGCCTTCAACCGGTCGGCATACGTTTCCTCCATGAGCGCGCTCCCCCCCCACTCCACGTCCTGTCCGAAGCGAACCATCTCGGCCAGAAAGGCGGTTGGCAGGCTGCGGGCCCGTTCCGCCAAGGTGCGGTAGAGTTCGAACGCCGCGTACGCATCATCCATCGCCCGGTGTGTCGGGGAGGCGGGAATTCCCAAATGCGCGCACAGCGCCCCCAGGTTATAGCGCGGCGCGCGCGGGAGCAATGCCGACGCCAGTTCGAGTGTATCGATCGAATCGTGATCGATCCACATGCGCAGCTTGCGGAAGAAGGCCAGGTCGAAGGCGACGTTATGCCCGAGCAGCGCCGCATCCCCGACGAACTCGCGGATTTGCGGAAGGAGGTCCTTGATCCCCGGCGCGCCCGCCACCATGGAATCGGTAATGCCGGTCAGCTGGGTGATAACCGGGGGGATCCGGCAGCCGGGATGAACGAAGGAGGACCAGCGCGCTTCTTCGCGGTCTCCACGGCAGCGGATCAATCCGATTTCGATCACGGCATCCTTGCCGGGATTGAGCCCTGTGGTCTCGATATCGATGGCGACTATGATTTTTTTTGCAGTCATTACCGGGGGCGTTTCTAGGCCGTCCACTTTTATTAAGGGGGAAGGCGCGGCGATTATACCATCTGAGGGGTGGGAATATGGTAGACTATACGACTTAATCCCCCGGGGAATTGCATCCGGAAACGGTTTTCCGGCCTGAAATCCACTTTTCAACCGGCGGAGGCATTCATGCGTCCGAAAGTTTCAATCATCGGAGCGGGAAACACCGGATCGGCGACGGCCCTCTGGCTGGCGGCCAAAGACCTGTGCGATATCGTCATGCTGGATATCATCTCGGGATTGGCGCAGGGCAAAGCGCTGGACCTGCAGGAAGCCGTCCCGATCCTCGGTCATACCATCAACGTAACCGGGACCTGCGATTTCAAAGATACCGCCGGATCCGATGTGGTTGTGATCACCGCTGGAAGCCCGCGCAAACCCGGGATGAGCCGCGATGATCTGGCCCAGGTTAATGCGTCGGTAATAGTGCATACCGTCCGCGAGGTTGTGCGCCATTCACCGGATACGATCCTCATCATCCTTACCAATCCGATAGATCCCATGGCGTACCTGGCGTACCGGGCAAGCGGATTTCCCAAACAACGGGTAATAGGTCAGGCGGGGATTCTCGATTCTTCCAGATTCAAGATTCTGCTGGCGGAGGAGCTGGGAGTAGGTGCGGAAAGCGTGCATGCGTTCATCCTCGGCGGCCATGGGAATACGATGGTGCCGATGATCCGCCATTCGAACGTTTGCGGTATTCCGCTGTCGGAAATGATCCCGGACGATAAACTCCGGGAAATCATTGACCGCGCCCGAAACCGGGGTACGGAAATTATCAACCTGTTGAAAACCAGCAGTGCATCTTTTGCGCCCGGCGCGGCGTTGGCGGCGATGGTGGAATCCATCTTGCAGAACACCCACAGCGTTCTGCCCTGCTCGGCTTTTTGCGATGGAGAATTTGGACTGCACGATTTGTATTTCGGTGTGCCGGCGCAGATCGGGCGCGAGGGGGTGGAGCGGATCGTCGAACTGCAACTCAATGCCGAAGAACAATCCATGTTGAACAGGTCCGCCGAGCAAATCCGCGGGGTCATCTCCGGGTTGTCGACCTTCTTTTCATAGCGCAACCCGAAGGGATTCGGGGATGGAGGAGAGAACCATGACCAACACCTACTCCGAGGAAGTTAAACTGGTTGCCAAACCGGGGGAAATCCCCTTTGCCAAAGGATTGGAGGGGATTCCCGTCGGTGAGAGCACGAAAAGCTTCGTGGACGGACTGGGAGGGCGGCTCGTCTACCACGGGCATGCGATCGAAGAGCTTTGCGAGAAATCCAGTTTCGAAGAGGTGTTCTACCTGTTGCTGTACGACCGGCTGCCAAAGGAAGCCGAGTTGAAAGACCTCGTCCGGCTGATGCGCAGCTACCGGGAAATCCCCGGCGAGCTGTACGATCTCATCGGCAAGCACGCGCCGCGCTACGGCGTGCATCCCATGTCGGTTTTGCGGACGGCGGTTTCGGCTCTCGCCGCGTATGACGAAACGACCGAAGACGACACCCCCAGCGAACAATGCCGCCAGAGCATCCGGATCGTATCCAAGATCGCGACCATCACCGCCGCGATCGCCCGTGCCCGGGAGGGCAAACCGTTGCTCTCCCCCCGCGCCGATCTCACCCATGCCGGCAATTTCTATTACATGCTGTCCGGGAACCCGCCCGACAGCTTCTACGCCGAGCTGATGGACGTACTGCTGATCCTGCATGCGGACCACGAATGCAACGCCAGTACATTCGCCGCGGTGACCGTCCGCTCCACGCTGAGCGACCTGTATTCGGCGGTGGTGGCGGGGATCTGCGCGCTGAAGGGGCCGCTGCACGGCGGCGCTAATGAAGAAGTCATGCGGATGCTGCAGGCGATCGGTTCCCTGGACAACGTCGAGCACTTCCTGGAAGACGCGATGTCGCAGAAACTGCGCATACATGGGTTCGGCCACCGCGTGTATAAAAGTATGGATCCCCGTGCGGCGATCCTGCGCCACCAGGCGCGCGAGGTCACCCGGCGTGCCGGAACCGAGCACTGGCTGGAAACCGCCGAACGGATCGAGAAGGTCATGGCCGAAAAATACGGCCAGCGCGGAATATGGCCGAATGTGGATTTCTTCTCCGGCGTGGTGATGGCTTCCATGGGCATCGAATCGGCGATGTTTACGCCGATCTTCGCCGTCGGCCGCAGCGCCGGGTGGACGGCCCATGCCATCGAGCAGTGGGTCGACAACCGTATTTTCCGGCCGCGCTTCATTTATGTCGGGCCGGAAGAGGAACCATACCAGCCGATCCGGGAACGGAAATAAAACACGCCGTACCAAATACCCTACTAAAAACGAGTGCCGTAGGGGCGAGCTATTGGCTCGCCCCTACGGCACTGCTTATGGAAAGACATACGTGTCTGTGGCAAAAAAAGGAATTCCCCGGTATCATGAGAAAAATTTTCCACAGGAGCCCCGCATGCCCAAGGAAGATCTTGAACAGACCCTCGTCCTGATCAAACCGGACGCCCTGAAAAACTCGCTGACCGGGTATATTCTCTCCCAGCTCTCGGAGTTCCACACCGGGTTGCGGTTCGCCGGCGCCAAGATCGTGCACGTCAGCCGGATGCTGGCCGACGAGCATTACGCCGAACACCGTGGAAAGGTGTTCTTCCCCGGTTTGATCGAGTTCATCATGGGAAAGCTTCAATATCCGGCCGAACCCTGGAAGCGGCGGGTAATCGCGCTGGTGTATCAGGGACCGAACGCCGTGCAGAAGATCCGCAACCTGGTCGGGCCGACCAACCCGCACGACGCGCGGGAAAAGCAACCGGGCAGCGTCCGCTCGCTCGGGACGATCGTCCCGATCAAGGACGCCTCCGGCAAGGAAATCGGGATGCGGATGGAGAACCTGATCCACGCTTCGGCGAATACGGCCGACGCGGAGCGAGAGATCAAACTCTGGTTTGAGCCCGCGGACATTCCCCCGTTCATGCATGCCTATCCGGTCGAAGCGAGCCAGGAGCATTATTACTACCGGGATGGCAAACTTTCCACCGCCTTCGAACCGGGCAGCGTTTGCCTCATCGCTCCCGGCAATTTGGTGTGGTCGTCTGATGCGGAAGTCTTGCGCGCGCTCACCCAGGGAAAACCGGCCCCCTATTCATTGGAAGCGGTCGCCGCGAAATATCTGATTAACATGTCGAAGGAGCAGGATTGAAAAAGCGTCGGGGTAAGTAATACGGCCCTGTGATCCGTTCCCATGGGATAAAAAAAGGAGAAGGCTCGCGCCTTCTCCTTTTATATTGCGATGAACGAAGCTCACCGGGCGGTTCTGGCTTTCTTGACGGTTTTTTCCGCAACGACCGGCATGCTTTTAACCTGGCGGTTGCTTTGCGCGATTGCCCAGATAGTGGCGCCGAGCAATGCAGCGACCACGGCCAGGACGATGAAATTCACGCCGTCCTTTTGCGTGTACAGCTGATACTTGACGATGATGGGAGCCGCCAGCAGGCTTACCAAGTTGGCGACCTTGATCATCGGGTTGAGCGCCGGGCCCGCGGTATCCTTGAGCGGATCACCAACGGTATCGCCCACCACGGCGGCCTTGTGCCGCTCGGAACCCTTTCCGGTGTTCGCCTTCAGGTCGCGATCCTCGTCCTCGATCGACTTCTTGGCATTATCCCAGGCACCGCCCGCATTGGACATGAACACGGCCAGAAGCTGTCCGGAGAGGATGATGCCGGCCAGGAACCCGCCCAGGGCTTCGACCTGAAGAACCAGGCCGATCACGAGCGGCATCAGGACAGCGATCGTCGCCAGCGGGATCAGTTCCTTCTGGGCCGAAGCGGTGGAAATACTGACGACGCGGGCGTAATCCGGCGTTACTTTCCCGGACATAATACCGGGCAGCTTGAACTGGCGTCGAACCTCCTCGACGATCTGGGCGGCCGCGCGGCTGACGGCGCGGATGGAGAACGAACTGAACAGCCACGGCAGGGCGCCGCCGATCAGCAGGCCGATGAAGACCTTGGTATCGGAGACGCGGATCGATTCCATGATCGTTTGGCCGAGCTGGGCCTGCACGCGGCCCACGTCGGTGATGTAGGATCCGAACAAGCTGACCGCGGCGATCACCGCCGAGGCGATGGCAACCCCCTTGGTGATGGCCTTGGTGGTATTGCCGACCGCATCGAGATCCGCCATGATCTGGCGGGCTTTCTTGGTCCCGGCGTCTTTCATATCGTGCCAGGCCATTTCACCGATGCCGTTGGCATTGTCGGAAATCGGGCCGTAGGAGTCCATCGCCACATTGTTGCCGGTGTGGCTGAGCATACCGATACCGACCATTGCCACGGCGTATAGCACATAGGTCGCATTTCCCTCGCCGCTATACAGCAGCAGCGCGATCATGAAAGCGATGGCGATTACGAACAAAGCCCAGACACTGGATTCCATGCCGACCGACAGGCCGGTAAGAATTGTGGTGGCGGCGCCCGTGTTCGTGGATTTCACAATCTCCTTGACCGGCGCCTTCTTGGTGGAGGTGAAGTAGGAAGTCAACGGATTGAAGGCTACCGCCAAACCGACGCCGACCGCGGTGAGCAGGGCCAGGCGGACGTCTTGGGCGTAGGTTAATGCCAGGATAAAGGAAATCGTCACCGTAAAGACGCTGGAGACTTCATACGAGCGGAACATCGATTCCTCGGCGTCGTGCGCCCGGAGGAATTTAAGCGGGAACGATTCCCAGATCGGAACCGTGAAGGTTCCAAGGATTGAACTGATCACGCCCACCGCGCGGATGATCAGCGGGTAGACGATCCATTTCAGATCGCCCGTCACGGCGACCAGGGCCAGACCAAGGATCAGGCCGGAGACAATCGTCGTCTCGTAGCTTTCGAAGATGTCCGCGGCCATGCCGGCGCAGTCACCGACGTTATCCCCGACCAGGTCGGCGATCACGGCGGCGTTACGCGGGTCGTCTTCGGGGATATCCTTCTCGACCTTGCCGACCAGGTCCGCGCCGACATCGGCGGCCTTGGTGTAGATGCCGCCGCCGACGCGCATGAAGAGCGCCAACAGCGTGCCGCCGAAGCCGAAGCCCAGCAGGGCGTCCGGCGCGGCGCGTCCGAAGACGATGAAGATAACCGTACCGCCGAGGAGACCGAGCCCGTCGGTAAGCATGCCGGTGATCGTTCCGGCATAGTAGGCGATCGAGAGCGCTTCATTAAACCCGCGCCGCGAGGCGGCGGCGACGCGGATGTTGGCCTGGACGGCCATGCGCATGCCCCATTGCCCCACGATCAGGGAGAACGTCGCGCCGAGGATGAAAGCGATTGTGCGCCCGAGGGCGATGACCAGGATGATGCCCTGTTCACCCAGGGCCGCAAACTCGGTCCGCGCTTCCGCGCTGGGCTCCACAACATACACGCTGAAGAACATCACCACCGTCAAGACACCGATCAACGGCAGGATGGTCCGCAGTTGCTGCCCGAGGTAGGCATTTGCCCCGGTGCGGATGGCGTTCCAGATTTCCTGCATCTTCGCGGTGCCCTTGTCCTTCTTCAGCACCACGCTGCGCAGCCAGGCGGCGTAAGCCAGGCTGATAAATGCAGCCCCCAGCACGCACAGTATTGCGATTTGTTCAAAATCATTCAGTCCGTGCCGACTTCCCATCAAGAAAATATCCATGCAGTCCTCCATGGAGAATGAAGTATGTTTCTATTATTGCATTTCCGGATCCAGTTTCAGGAAGTGGGAATTACCCTGATCAAATGGCCGGATCCCTTGCCCCGCCGGGGTTCGGGATGAAATCCTTTTGGATTTCGGTGCGACACACACGAGAAGCCGCGCCTTTGGCGCGGCATAGTCTCCTTGCGGTATCCTCTTTATTAACACTTCGGGGAGCGGCGGCGTTTCATCCGCATCAGCCGGAAGAGCCCACGAATTTTAGTTTGCCCCCTCCCCCTTGTCAAGCGCACGTCGGCCGCGGCGCGCAAGGGAAAACCGGCGGTTCGGCGGATGCGGTATCAGCTAAAGGTTTGATGAGAAGGCACGCGCAATCCTTGATTTGAGCTGAAAAGCAAGTATAAATAGTCAGTAACATCCCCCGATCATCACCTTCGGGAACATCTCCATACTTTTTTTCGAGGACAGGATGATTCAAGTCACCAACCTGACCAAGTGGTACGGCCTGCGAAAGGCCATCGATGGTTTAAACTTCCACGCCAAGAAGGGGGAAATCGTCGGCTTCCTGGGGCCAAACGGCGCCGGGAAGACCACCACGATGCGGATCCTGACGGCCTACATGCCGCCGAGCGAGGGCCGCGCGATCGTGGCGGGGTACGACGTGGTGGAAGAATCCCTGGAAGTGCGGCGGCGCGTGGGCTATCTGCCGGAAACCGTCCCGCTTTATTCGGACATGACGGTTCTCGACTATCTCGATTTCATGGCCGCAATGCGCCATCTGCCGAACGCCGACCAGTGCGTCGACGAGGCCATCCAGCGGGTCAACCTCGAGGACCGCGTCGAATCCTATATCGGCAACCTCTCCAAAGGTATGCGCCAACGGGTCGGTCTGGCACAGGCCGTGTTGCACAAGCCGGAGGTGCTGATCCTCGATGAGCCGACGATCGGCCTGGATCCGGCGCAGGTGGTGGAGATCCGCGCCTTCATCCGAGAACTGGGCGCCGATCACACCGTCCTACTTTCCACCCATATCCTCTCCGAAGCCCAGCAGATCTGCAACCGCGTACTGATCATCAATAAGGGGCACATTGTCGCCGAGGACCGGCCGGAGAACCTGCAGGCCCGGTTGGCGGGCGCCGAACGCATCACGGTTGAACTCGCGGGCGACACCGATGGCGCCGAGACCACCATCGCCGGCGTCAAGGGAGTCCTGACCGTCGAGCCCATGGGCAACGGCATATTCGAAATCGAAATCACCCCCGGCAAGGAAATCCGCCCGGCGATCGTGCGGGCGCTCACCCGGGCCGGGCAGGACGTCGTCGAAGTGCACAGCCAGGGAGTGGACCTGGAACAGATCTTCCTGGAACTGACCCGCTCGGACGACAAATCCAAGGGAAAGCGCGCTTCCCGGCGGCAGAAGGAGTAAGGATCCATGCGCAATATCGGGATTATCGCCTGGAAAGAATTCAGACAATATTTCGGTTCACCGATCGCCTACTTCCTGGCCATCGTGATCTTCCTGTTCCTGGGCATTGTCTTCGCCCTCGATCTGGTCCAGACCATGAGCAATACGTATTCCGCCCAGGTGCTGGAAGGGACCGTGGTGCTCGGGCCGCTGCTCACCCTGCTGCTCTTCGCCACGCCCGCGATCACGATGCGGCTGCTGGCCGAGGAAAACGGGGCGGGAACGCTGGAACTCCTTCTGACGGCGCCGGTCCGCGATGCGGAACTCGTGATCGGCAAATGGTGCGGCGCCGCCCTGTTCGCGTCGGTTGTCCTGGCCCTGACCTGGATTTACCCGATCTTCCTGCAGTCCATCACCAAACCGAACGGGATCGATCAGGGACCGCTGGTCAGCTCCTACATCGTCCTGTTCCTGCTGGTCGGCGCACTGCTGGCGGTTGGCGTCGGGATTTCCTCGCTGTTTTCAAACGCAACGGCGGCTTTCTTCGCCTCGCTCGTGGTAAGCCTGGGCCTGTGGGTATCGGGCCTGGCCACCAGCACGCTCAGCTACATGGGCAGCATGGGCGGCGCGTCGCTGTGGGGAACAGTCCTGCAGTATATGGATTTTACTTCCCACTTCTACAACACCGCCTATGCCGGCCGTCTGGATCTGACCGACATCGTCTATTACGTCAGCATCATTGCCCTATCACTGTTCTTCGCCACCCGCGTCATCGAATCCAAGCGGTGGCGGTAAGCCGGAGGGAAACCGTCCCATGTCGTTTCAGAAAATGAAAGACTCTGCTCAAGATTTCAACTGGGAATCGATTGCTCCCTGGACCCTGGGCCTTGGCGTACTCTGCCTGGCCGGCGCGCTGGTTGCCTATCTCATCCGCGGCGCCGTCGATGTGTACACCTACGTTCCGCTGCTGCTGGGGGTCGTGGGCATCCTCTCCTTTGCCTTCCTGGACCCCGACCGGGTTCAGACATGGATGGGCAGCCGCCAGGCGAAATACGGAACCAATCTCCTGATTACCAGCCTGGCGCTGGTGGCGATCATCGTCATTGTCAATTACATCGTCTACCAGGCATCGACCCAGACGAAGCTGTGGGTCGACCTGACCGAAAGCAAATCGAATTCGCTGTCGGACGAAACGATCCGCACCCTGCACACGCTTTCCGAGCCGATTGAAATCCGCGCCTGGTTCGGCCCGGACAGCACCGCCTGGGACGGCGCCATGGCACTGCTCGATAAATATGCCGCCGAATCACGCGGGCAGCTGACCTACGAGAAGCTTGATCCGGACGCCAACCCCGTCCTGGCCAAGGAAGACGGTATCTCCCGCGACGGAACCCTGGTCCTGACCCTGGGCGAACAAACGCAACTGGTGACCAACCCGGCGGAAAGTGAAATCACCACCGCGATCCTGAAGCTGATGAACCCCGGCGAGCACTTTGTGTACTTCCTGGCGGGGCACGGTGAAGCCACCATCGACGGCACGGGCAACACCGACATCAACACGCTGGTTGGAACGCTGCGCAACAAGAACTATACGGTCGATACGCTGAACCTGACCCAGGAAAAGAAAGTGCCGGCCACCACATCGGTTCTGGTCATCGCCGGACCCAAAACGCCGCTCCTGGATTTCGAACTCACGGCGATCCAGGACTATCTGAAGGAAGGCGGCGCGCTGATCCTGCTGCAGAACCCCTACGCGGTGACGCAAATGGATCCGAACGCTGACATTCTCGCGGCTTACCTGAAGAAGGATTGGGGCATTACGCTCCGCAACGACATCATCATCGACCTGGTTAACCGCTACATTCTCAACCCGTTCGCTTCGACCTACCCGTCGGGGAGCCCGATCACACAGCGGATCCCGGCCAACATGATCTCGGTGTTCCCCACCGCCATGAGCCTCCAAGTGGATACCCCCGAAGACAAAACCTGGACGCCGGTCCCGTTCATCCAGATTGAAGCCGCGAAAGACCAGGTTTGGGGCGAAACCGACCTGGAATCAGTCGGCCTGATCTCCTTCCTGTCGGAAGCCAAAACGGCGACCTACGACAAGGAAAAGGATAATGCCTCCCCCTTGAACGTCGGCGTAGCCGCCGAGGATTCGTTGATTTCCTCGCGGGTAGTTGTCTTCGGCGATGAGGACTTTGCCGAAAACCAGATCATCAATCAGGGCGCCGGCGCCAACAGCGATTTGATCGTGAATGCCGTTGACTGGGCCAGCCAGCAGGAAAACCTGATCAGCCTGACGCCGAAAGACACAACCTACCGCTTTATTTCCCTCCCGCAGGACGCCTGGGTGTTGAACGCGATCGTGCTGACCTCGGCCTGCCTGCTGCCGGGTAGCTTCCTCCTGCTGTACGGGATCGTCTGGTACAACCGCCGCAAGCACCGCTAAGCGGTTTGCTCCGGACGAGAAGGCACGTCCAAACTTTCGAAACGAAGAGAAGCCCAATGGATAGACGAATTACGTACGGATTGTTGATCGCGCTTGTCGTTCTGATCGCCCTGGCCGGGTTGCTGGATTCGAACATCCTTCAGCCGGCCCCCACCGAACCCGGATCGGTCACGCCCACCCTCGCACCGCTTTGGTCGGTGGACAGTGCCAGCATCAATCTGATCCGGATCGAGGACCTCAAGAACGGCACGCACGTGGAAGTCCAGAAGAACTTGGCTGGAACCTGGCTGGTTATGGATATCCCTTCGGCGGAAGCGGATCAGACCAAAGTGACCACGGCCCTTTCTTCGCTGGCCAAGATGCTCATCTACCGCGATTACGGCGAGAACCTGAAGCCCGAGGAATACGATCTCGACAAGCCGTTGTACAAGCTGACGGTCAAGACCGCGGACGCGAAGACTTTCGTCATGGAAATCGGCGCTCCGACTCCCACCGGAAGCGGATATTATGTCCGCCTGGAAGGCGCCCAGAACATTGTCGGCGTGCGTAGCTCGCTGCTCTCGCCGGTCATCGACTTCCTGACCAATAAGCCGCTGCCGGCCACGGCAACACCGACTTTCACCATCACGCCGACCCTCACCGCCACGCCGACCATCACCCCGACCGTCACCCTTACGCCGACGATCACCGATACGCCGAGTGTGACGCCCACACCGGAAACACTCGTCCCAAGCGTGACCCTGACTCCGACGCCCTGAGAACCGGACCCCCGACCCTGCACCGCCCCCGCCAGTCCATCTCATGGAAGGCCAGGAGATGGACTGGCGGTTTTTTCGAAATATCCTAAATTCTGCGGAAAAAACACCCGGCTATTGCACCCCCCATTTTTCCGTTGTATGCTGGTGACGTATGGTTGCCAAAGGTAAACAAGCGGGAAAGCCGCGCTCTCCTGCAAAAAAAACCAAAATTCCAATCCGTAAACCGCTGACCAAGACCCATCCGCTGAAAACCAGCGGTGGCAAGGCATCTCCGGTGCGGAAGGCTATGGCACGCCGCGAAGCCGCGACGATTCTTGGAAAACGCCTTTCCGCCTCCTCGGCGGACAAACTCGGCGGGAAGAATCTCCCCCTTACCCTGCCTCCCGTCCTCCCGCTCGACGACCTTCTCCCCATTGACGAAGAGCATCCTTCCATTGCCGCGCTGACCGAACAGGGTCGGGAAAAGGGATTCGTCACGATCGACGACATCCTGCGCTACTTTCCGGAAGCTGAACGCGACATCGACCAGCTCGAGGAGGCGTATACTTCGCTGCTTTCCGTGGGCGTGGAGATCTTCGACACGAGCGAATCCGAGCAACCGGAACCCGGCGACGAGGAATTGGCGGAAGTGGAAGAGGAGATCCCCCTGTCGGGGGAACTGCTCGAAGACGACACCTACCTTTCGGCTATCGACGCCGACGATACGATCGGGTTATACCTCAAGGAAGTGGGCCGCGTTCCGCTGTTGACGGCGATCGAGGAAGTGACTCTCGCGAAGCGTATCGAGCGGGGGAAGCTGGCGCGCGAATCGCTCGCCCGCGGCGTGACGGACTTACGGCGCCGGTCCCAGCTCCAAGGCGGCATCGAAGACGGGTGGTCCGCCCGCGAGCATCTGATCACGGCCAACTCGCGGCTGGTGATCAGTGTCGCCAAGAAATACATGGGCCGCGGGGTTCCGTTCCTGGACCTGATCCAGGAAGGGAACATTGGCCTGATCCGGGCGGCGAAAAAGTTCGATTACCGGCGCGGCCATAAATTTTCCACCTACGCTACCTGGTGGATCCGCCAGGCGGTGACCCGGGCAATCGCCGACCAGGGCCGCACGATCCGCGTCCCGGTGCACATGGGCGACCAGATCAACAAACTGCTCCGGGTTTCCCACCAGTTAACGCAGGAACTCGGGCGCGATCCGACCCCGGACGAACTGGGCGATGCGCTTGGGGTGACCTCGAAGAAGGTTGAGAATATGATTCAAGTGGCCCGGCGGCCGCTGTCGCTCGAAACGCCGACCGACGAAGAGGAAGATTCGGTACTCGGGGATTTCATCGAGGACGAGGAAAGCCCCGCCCCGGCGGAAGCCGCCACGCGCAATCTGCTGCGCGAGCAGTTGGAAGAGGTCCTGAGCACGCTGCCGCCGCGCGAAGTCCGCATCCTGCAATTGCGGTACGGCCTTCTCGACGGGCAATCCTATACGCTGGAGGAGGTCGGCCGGAAGATGGGGGTCACCCGGGAACGGGTGCGGCAGATCGAAGCCCAGGCGCTCAGCCGCCTGCGGCATCCCAGCCACCGCCGCAAACTGCGGGATTACATCAGCGAATAAATCCACCGCCCCGAGAAGGTTTTCGGGGCGGGATATTTTTACTGGACAGGATTGACAGGCAGGGGCGGACAGCCATCCGTCCTTACTTTTGTTTTTCCCGTGAATCCTGACTCATCTTGTAAACCCCGTCCAATTCTTTTGTATCTTATGGATGATCGCACCGATAACTCCGGCGGAGAGGGCGGCGCCGGCCGGAATCAACGGCAGGTAATAGCGCTGCCATAGTATCGGCACCCCGGCGACAATCCCGGTCAACACCGCCAGGAACCAAACCATCGCTATGAGCCCTACAGGATCCTTGTCGCGCCGGAAGATTCGCAACGCCGCCCACCCCAATCCAAAGAAGGCCAGGATGACCGCCAGAACCGATCCCATCCCCCGGACGGTCAGTGAATTTACCGGCTGAGCGAGGTAGGCTTTCTCCGCAGCAGCCGTGATGCCGGCATAATTCGGGATATCCCAGAACGCCGGCGGGGCGATGAACCATTCATAAAGCGGCGCCAGCAGCCGGATGGGAACCGAATCCAAAACCGCCATCGGCGCGGCAACACGCATGGCCTGCACCTGCTCGCCCAGCAGATGCTGCCGTTCGGCGATGACCGCCGCAAGAGTCCCGGCGGGATTGCACCAGAATACCGGATTGAGCACGAAGAAGACCGCCAGGAACCCGAGGATCATCACCCCGGAGCGCGCGATCCCCCGCAGGAAAATTTTCCGTTTGGATGATTCCCCCGTGAAGACGAACATGCCCGCCAGCGCAACCGGCGCAAGCAGCAACCCGGAATATTTGGCCAGCGCCGCCAGCGCCAGCGCGGCGCCGCCCAGAAGCGGGAAGCCGACCCGGCGCATCCCGGTGCCGGTCTCCCGCTTTTGTTCCATCAGAACGGCAACGACCAGGATCATCCCGAACAGCAGCGCCGATTCACTCATCGCCCGCCGCGCATGCAGGAGGACCTGGGAATTCAATCCGAAAAGGAGGGCGGCGGTGACGGCACCCGCTCCCCCGCCCAACCTCCAACCGATGCGCGCCATGAAACACACAGCCGCGAACAGCAGCAACGCCTGCGGGATACGGGCAAGAATCAATACCGTTTCCGACGGCACCGCTCCCTGCCGAAGGTTCTGATCCCAATCCGCGCTCCAATCCCAATTGGCCGACGCGGCCGGCACGCCGGCTATCCCGCGCGCAAATCCGATGGCATAGCGGGCCAGCGGACAATCCCGTTCCCGTTCGGTCTGAAGCGGATCGGATTTATTTTCCACGCTCCAGCAGACCGAGAGCGGGCCGAGGGTGATGATGCGATCCAGATCCCGGCTCATATATATGTAGGTCGCTTCATCCGGATGAAAGGGTACCGAGGGAAGGGTCGCCAACAAAAAATACAGATAAGCGGAGGCGATCATACCCGCCGTCAGGATCAGCGCCGGTCTGGAAAAAAAGACCCGCCATGGAGCTGACTTCATGGCAGATCCTTCCGGCAATACACCAGCATCGACCGGCTGCCGTACATATCGGATGGATACTCGGCGCATTTGCGGTAGGCTTCGAGAAAACGGGTATCCCGCAACAGGCCGTTGCGGCCATACACTTCAAGGAACACCACGATTTCCGGCCGGGCGGATACGATCAGATCCGGCGGGATGGCATAGAGGATCACATACATCGATTCCGGAAGCGGGTAAAATCCAACAGCTTCGGGTGAGTTTAATCCGACCGTATCCAGGATCGTGGCATCGAGGAAATATCCCAGCACGCCGACATCCCCGGCGGCGACGGTATACCCCGGACGGATCCAACCCTTCAGATCCTCCGCCACCGCGCGGTACTGCAGCTCCAACTGGATATACGCCATTTCAGGCGCCGGCCGCGCCGGACCGTGGTCCGCGGCCGGTTTCCATTCGCGGAGGGAAAGTGCCAGCGCGCAGGCCGCGAAACCGGCGAGAATATATTTTTTAACGCGCCCCCCGCCCGCGCGCACACCCTCCAGCAGCGCCGCTGCCCCGAGAAAAATCGTCAGGAAAAGGAAAGGGGTCGGCGGGGCAAGGTACCAGCGGAAGATAAGCGGATTGGCGGCGGAGAATATCGCGAAATACAACCATGGATACGCAAGCGCGGCCGCCGCGCCGGCTCCCGGGCGCATTTTTTCCGCGCGGCGGATCCCGACGATCGAAAGGAAGAGGTACAGCGGGGCGGTCACGGCCAAGGCCATGCTGCCAAAGGTGAGATGCTCGAAGAACGGAGTCCCGTAATGCTGGATCAGGCGGATCATCCCCGATCCGGGATCCAGCCGGTAGGCGACGCTCTTGGCCAGCATTGAATGCGGGAGCAGTGTGCCGTAATAGAAAAACGCAAACGCCGACCACGCCGCCGTGATGAGCAGGAACGGAAGCGCGGCGCGGACCAGCGCCCCGATACCGGACCGCCACCCCTGGCGGCGCAGGTAGGTGACGGCGAGCTCGATGTACACCAACGCCGCCAGGATGAGCGCGTCCGGCCGGGTCAGAAACGCCAATCCGGCCAGGAAGCTCATTCCGAACAATCTTCCCTGCAAGCGGAAGTACAATACGGCAACCAGCAGGAGGATGTAGACGCTGGTTTCCAGACCGCCGACGGCGAAGGTCACGCTCATCGGGGAAACCGCCCAGAGCACGGCCGCCGCCCAGCCGGCAGCGGGGGTTCGGAGGGTCAAGCCGATGCGAATCAGCAGCAGACAGGTCAGCGCATCGGCCAGGGCGTTGATCACAAGCGCGATTTCAGGAAACGGCGCGGCGGCGCCGAACGGCAGTGCGGCGGCGGCCAGCGTTGCCATATACAGCGGGGTGGTCGTACCAAGCACCGCCTGGCCGGGATTGAATACGGGGCCGTTGCCCTGCAGCAGGTTGCGCGCGTATCGGAAGGTGATGTAAGCGTCGTCGATGGTGCGCGGGCCGGGGATAAGACGGGCCGTGACGGCCAGGGCGGCGACAAGGACGGCCAGGAGGATTCTTGTGCGGCTAGACATACGGACGATTATACGGGAAACCGCAACCCGTTATGGAGTGCTCATTCTGGCGCTGGCCGTAAACGTCGCCGTGAAGGCCGCCCTGCTCGGGATGCAGGCCGTACCTTTCAACGCCGACGAAGCGGTCGTCGCGCTGATGGCGAAGCACATCCTGCAGGGCGAACGCCCGTTGTTCTTCTACGGCCAGGCGTATATGGGCAGCCTGGATGCCTTCCTGGTTGCGGGCGGATTTGCGCTTTTCGGGACTCAGGTTTGGGTGGTGCGCGCGGTTCAAACGCTGCTGTTCGCCGTGACGCTGATCCTGTGGCACCGGTTTTGCGAAGAAGGTTTCGGATCCCGGACGGTCGCCAATATAGCGGTGTTGCTGCTGGCGATTCCTCCGGTTTTCCTGACGCTGTATACGACAATCACACTCGGCGGCTATGGAGAGGCGTTGTTGTTCGGAGCTTTGGGCCTGCTGCTGGCGCTGAAGATCGCGCGCGGAAAGCCGGCCGTCGGCCGCTGGCTGGGATTAGGCCTCACCACGGGGATCGGGTTCTGGTCGTTTCCGCTGTCACTCATCCTGACCGGTCCGGCCTGGCTGCTGGCCGCCTCGGCCGCGTTGCGCCCGCCGGACAGCCCCGCCGCCGGCAGCCGGCGATGGTTGCGTCTCATCCTTCTGGGCGGCGGGACCGTGCTGGGCGCGTCGCCCTGGGTCGTCGGCTGGGTTCAATTGGGCACAGCAGCGCTCGCAGAAATCGGAGGAAGCGCAATCGCCGGCACCCTGCCGGGCGGCGGAATGCCCGTGGGATTCCTCCGGTTGTTGAATTTTTTCCTCTTCGGCTTTTCCACATTATTCGGAATGCGGCCAAGCTGGGAGATCCGCTGGCTTGTTCCGGTGATGCTGCCGATGGTGCTGATACTCGATCTGGCCGTGGTCGGCTTCGCGGTTTGGAGGCTGCGCCTGCGCGACCCAGCCCGTCCCGCCCGCTGGATGCTGGCGGGAGCCGCCGTCTTCCTGTTCCTGGTTTATCTCCTGACACCCTTCGGGAACGATCCCAGCGGCCGTTACCTGCTGCCGTTGGTTCCGGCCGCGGCGGCGCTGGCGGCCGAGTTCATTGTCCGTGCGGCATCCCGCATTGGACGCGCGGCGTATCTTCTGCCCGTTCTGCTGGTTGTGTATCAGGCAGCGGGGACGGCGGAGTGCGCACTGCACAACCCGCCGGGGATCACCACGCAGTTCGATCCGGTGGCGCAATTGAACCAGCAGGATATGCCGGAGGTCATCGCTTTCCTGCGTCAGCATGGGGAGATGCGCGGGTACACCAATTACTGGGTATCGTTCCCGCTGGCGTTCCTATCCGACGAGGATATCATTTATACCGCGCGGTTGCCGTACCACGGGGATTTGCGCTACTCACCGCGCGACGACCGTTATCCGCCATACGACAGCCGCGTGGAGAATGCGGAACGGACCGCTTTCATCACGACCAACAACCCGGCGCTGGATGCCGCAATGGAATCCGCATTCGCTCGGCTCGGTGTGACGTATCAGATCCGGCAAATGGGGGATTTCCGGATTTATTATCAGCTTTCACGTGCGGTACGGCCGGAGGAAATTCTCTAAGGTCCCTTCCCCTTCCGTTTTACTTCCTTGTTCGTCCAACCATCCCCTTCCCCCTCCCCCTCCCTACCCCTATCCTTTCCCGGATTACGGGAAGAGTTAGGGAAAATAATACAGCCCCGCCAAACCGTTTTTATATCGGCCAGATCATTCCAATCTCCAAACCAAGCTATCGTCGAATGTGCCTATCGAAGTGCCGGTATTCGGTAAAGCGCCAAAATCAATTCCGTCATAATCCGATCCGCTGAAAAACACACGGCACTAATCCTTTTTTTACTCCGTCTCCCAAGTGATGTTCGAGTGAAATTGTCCATTTTTCGTAAAAGGATTATCAAGTTGTGATGGAAAATCCAATGGCCTGTTTAAAATGATTCTTGTGCCCTTTTCCCCTTATGGGGATTGCGAGGAGACGGTCCGAATGACGGCAACCTCCAATCCTATACATTAACTTGGAGGATTTTGGCCAATAAAAATAATGATATACTCGTACATTAAGAAATCTGTTTGTGGCAATCCTGCTTTCCGTGAAACAGGAAGTAGGCTAATATTCCGGTTGTATGGATCGATTTGCCGGCAGTTAAAAGAGAATTCATTTTTGTCCATGTGGTCTTGGAGAGACGGATTACGACCCGAACAACCTCATAGATAGGAGGATGCCGAAAAACCAGTGACCGCACGATAAAGATAACATTTCCAGAGGATTCCATCCGAATTGTCTTAATAGGAGGGTTTATGTCCAATCCACGCCACATTTTCTCTTTACGGAACAAGCTGTTTATTTTTAGCTTTGCCATTCTGATTGCCTGCACATGCCTTCCAAGCGGGTTAGTGGCAACCAGCACTCCGGAATATACCCCCACCCCCGAATACACAGCCACCCCCAGCCTGGCGGTCACATCACTCCAAAATGTCGTGCTCGCCACTGTTCAAATTACTGCGGAAGGAAGTTTTGTTGATCCCTACAAGGGGTATATGAACACCGCATCCTGGAGCGGCTCGGGTTTCCTCATCGATTCCTCCGGGATCATCGTTACCAATAACCACGTGGCTGCCGGTGCGGCATTCCTCAAGGTGAGGTTCGATGGGGAGGCGGCAGGAGAGTCGCGCAGCGCCACATTACTCGCCACATCGGAATGTTGGGATTTGGCCGTGCTGCAAATCCAAGGGTCCGACTATCATTACCTGACCTGGTACGAGGGTGATCTTCTCATAGCGAATGATGTCTATACGGCCGGCTTCCCGCTGGGAGAGCCACAATTCGCAGTTACCCGTGGAGTCATTTCGAAGACCAATGAGAATGGAAACACTGCATGGTCGTCAATGGATACCATGATCATGCATGATGCCACCATAAACCCGGGAAACTCCGGCGGGCCTCTGGTAGATCCTTCGGGGCGTGTCGTAGGTATCAATTTCGCCGGAAATAGCAGCACGAATCAATACTTCGCCATCCACGCCAAATTGGCCCAGCCTATCCTCCAGAAATTGATCGCCGGTCAGGATACGGAGAGCCTGGGATTAAACGGGGTTGCCTACCGGATCGAATTTAACGACGGCACATACTACCCCGGTATTTTTGTTCAATCCGTGAAATCGGGCAGTGCGGCGGATTCGGCCGGCCTTACTCCGGGAGATATAATTCTTACCATGGAAAATATTGTCTTGGCCAAGGAAGGCACAATGGGAGAATATTGCAGCATCATCCGCAGCAAGCAACAGGGTGATTCAATCGCCTTCGAGGCAGTCCGCAATCTCTACTCTGATTCTCCAAGTTTATTTGACGGGAGAATCACCGTTCCATAACCACCCTTAATGGACAGCAGTACTTACGAACCCCCCACCAAAAGGCCGGATGGCTTTACCGCCATCCGGCCTTTTAGTGACCGTAATGACTTTACCCAATCCTCATCACAACCGGAACGTAACCCATCCGCCACCGCTGTTCAAACTCGGTTTTCACTGGATTCGAACAACGACTTTCCCGTCCTTCCAAAATTCCTCCAAATTATAATATTCCCTGCGATCCGGTGAGAGAATATGGGTGATAACCGGGCCGATATCCACCAGAATCCATCCGCTCTCCGGACGGCCTTCCATCCGGACATGCGCATGAAATTCCTTGTGGGCGGTCTCCACGACGGATTCCGTCAACGCGCGCAGCATCCGATCCGACGACCCCGAGCATATGATGAAATAATCCGCAAAAGAACAAGACCCCTGGACATCCAGCAAAAGTATTTCTTCGGCCTTCCTGTCTTCCAGCGTTCTCACCAAGCTGCGCGCCAACTCCAAACCGTCCAGTTTTCACCTCCGGTATCCTGCAGATTCCTATCCTTCGGAAATACACTCGGCCGCGGTTATCCCGCTTCTCGGGATGATGCATATCCTCCACAGCCTGTCCCGCTTTCTACATATACAGCAGAGGAAGAAAGCGCGGCTTGCCAGGCAGTTCTTTGGGAGTGCGAGCCTTGATACCGCGCGTCCAGCCGCACGGTTGTTCTTGTTTCGGCCGGGGATTTAACGCTTTGGAAGAGATTTTGCGTCTCCCCCGCAATACCCGCCGGCCCCCATATGTTTTATGCTATCCTTTGCATAGGATTATACCCTTGCCAGAGGGATAGGCTTTCATGACCACGTTCTCGCGGCGCGATTTCCTGAAATTCTCAGCGGCGGGCGTCCCCGCCCTGGCCGGCATACCGGGTTTTTCCGCATTCTCCCCGAGCCTGCCGGTTGGCCGGGTCGCCGGGAAATCCGTCGACGTTCACCGGGAACCGGATATGGAATCGCCAAGGGTGCTGACCCTGGTCAAAGATACGCTATTCCAGATTCAGCGCACGGTGGAAGCAAACGACCCGGAGGGAAACCGGCGCTGGCTGCAGGTCGAAGCCGGGTACATCCACAGCGGGGATATCCAACCGGTCACGTTCCACCCGCAAATACCGGTGTTGGCCGTCGAACAGATGATGCCCGCCGAAGTCTGCGTCCCGATCGCCCAATCCTACCGGACGATCGAGCCCGTGGAACAAATCCTCTACCGGCTGTACTACCAATCGGTGCACTGGGTAAAGGGGGTAAAGATCGGGAAGCGGAACAAGGTGTGGTACGTGTTATACGACCGGCAGTTGACGCGGGAATATTTTGCGCCGGGGGAACACCTGCGGCTTATTCCTCCGGAACAGTATGCTCCCCTCTCAACCGAGATCGAACCCGGGGAGAAACGGATCGAGATCAGCCTTTCGGACCAGAGCCTGACCGCATACGAGACGGATACGGCCGTCCTTGAAACCAAAATCTCTTCCGGCCTCACCGGCAGCCACGACACGGCAACCCCCACCGGAACATTCCACATTCAGATAAAAGTGGCCGGCGTGCACATGGGGAACGGCCAGCTGACCACCGATCCGCTGGCGTACGAACTGCCGGGCGTCCCGTGGGTCGGGACCTTCGAGGTGGAGAACGGCGTAGCGCTGCACGGAGCGTACTGGCATAATGATTTCGGAAGGCCGCGCAGCCACGGCTGCATCAACCTGCGGCCGGAAGACGCGCTGTGGTTGTATCGCTGGACAAACCCCAAGGCGCCGGACGCGACCGTCAAAGGGACCGGCGGATATGGGACGCGAATCCTCATCCGGTGAATTGCGCCCGGTGTAGAACGGTATATTCCGCTCCGCCCGGCCGGAGCACACTCCTGAAAAGACACAAATCCCTGACCTCCATACCGGGGGCGGATTTCATGGATGCGGCCTCCACCGCGCGGCCGATCTCCTCCAGACGGGCGCCGGCGACCCCGTCCTTCACCCTCCCCAACGTCAGATGCGGCGAGAATACGCGGCGCTCGGCGGGGAAACCGATCCGCCCGAGGGCCTCCTCCAGGCGTTCGTGAAGCTTTCCCAGCGATGATTCCCCCCGAACGCCGGCCCAGACCACCCGCGGACGGACGGTGTTGGGGAAGCATCCCAAGCCTTCGGCCGTCAACGGGAACGGTTTGAAAAACCGGACGAGGTCATCCAGTTCGGCGCGGATCTCGCCGGTCCGCCGGGCAGGCGTTTCACCGAGGAATTTCAACGTGAGATGGATTGCCCCGGGATCCATCCAGCGGACGGCGCCCGGCGGGATCCGCGGCGCAAGGTAGGCTTTCGCCGCGCCCAGCCACTCCCGGATCCCGGGGGACAGATCGACCGCAACAAACAACCGGATGGTTTCTTTCATTGCGCCTCTCTCTTTTCCGTCCCGAGTATAGACTCCTTTTCTGAAAACGGCACCCCGCAGAAAGGAGCCGTCCGCCGGTTTTCCGGCAACCGGGGGCGACGGACAAACGCGAAAAACGGCTCACGCGTTCCACCCGAAACAGGCCGGCTGGTATTTAAAAAAAAAACCTTTATAATGCAACATCTTTTTTCCGAGTGAGAGGGATCATGGATTATACAGAAGCGCCGACCTATGTGAAAAATGCCAAAGCGCGGGAATGGGTACGCGAGATGGCCGCGCTGTGCAAGCCGGAATCCATCCATTGGTGCGACGGATCGCAGGCCGAATACGATCGGATCTGCGGCGAACTGGTGAAGGCCGGGACATTTATAAAACTCAACCCGGAGAAGCGTCCGAATTCCTACCTTTGCCGTTCCGATCCGGCCGATACGGCCCGCGTGGAGAAACGAACCTTCATCTGCAGCCGCGCGCAAAGCGACGCCGGCCCGACCAACAACTGGGTGGACCCGTTGGAAATGAAAACCACTCTCAACGGTTTGTTCGACGGCTGTATGCGCGGCCGGACGATGTACGTGATCCCGTTCAGCATGGGCCCGCTCGGTTCGGCGATTTCGCGGATCGGAATCGAACTGACCGACTCGGGCTACGTGGTGGTCAATATGCGGATCATGACCCGGATGGGCAAGGCGGTGTGGGACGTGATAGGCGGGGAAGGCGCGTTCGTCCCCTGCCTGCATTCGGTAGGCGCACCGCTCACCCCCGGCCAGAAGGATGTTCCCTGGCCGTGCAACGCCGACAACAAGTACATCGTCCATTTCCCGGAGGAGCGTTCGATCTGGTCGTACGGCAGCGGATACGGCGGGAATGCCCTGCTGGGGAAGAAATGCTTCGCGCTGCGGATCGCCTCCACCATGGCCCGCGCCGAAGGCTGGCTGGCCGAGCACATGATGGTGGTCGGGGTGCAATCCCCCGACGGCCGCAAAACCTACGTAACCGGCGCATTCCCGAGCGCCTGCGGAAAAACGAATCTCGCGATGCTTATTCCGCCGGCCGGGTTCGAGGGTTGGAAGATCACCACCGTCGGCGACGACATCGCCTGGCTTAAACCGGGTCCCGACGGCCGGCTGCGTGCGATCAACCCGGAGACCGGGTATTTTGGCGTGGCGCCGGGCACCTCGATGCAATCCAATCCCAATGCGATGAAAGCCATCGCCCGGAACTCGATCTTCACCAACGTCGCGCTCGGACCCGACGGCGACGTATGGTGGGAAGGCATGACCAAGGAGAAACCGGCCGAGCTGATCGACTGGAAGGGACGGCCCTGGACGCCCGACTCGGGCGAGCTGGCCTCCAACCCGAACGGGCGATTCACCGCGCCGGCCGCGCAATGCCCGGTGATCGATCCGGATTGGGAGAATCCGGCCGGCGTACCGATTTCCGCCATTCTGTTCGGCGGCCGCCGCAGTAAGACGATTCCGCTGGTGTATCAGGCGCGCGACTGGGTGAGCGGCGTGTACCTCGCCGCCACCCTCGGATCGGAAACGACCGCCGCGGCCGCGGGGTCGGTGGGGAAAGTCCGGCGTGATCCGTTCGCCATGCTGCCCTTCTGCGGCTACCACATCGGCGATTACATCGCCTACTGGCTTTCCTTCCGATCCAAAGAACTGCAGCTTCCGCCGATCTTCGGCGTGAATTGGTTCCGTAAAAATGCGGAGAACAAATTCATCTGGCCCGGCTACGGGGATAACATGCGCGTCCTGGAATGGATCGTGGAAAGGGCCAACGGGCAGCGCGACGCCGTCGAGAACCCGCTTGGATTTGTACCGCGCTACCAGGACCTGAATTTGGAGGGCCTCGAGGACTTCTCCGAGGCAGACTTCAAGGAAATCACAGACATCGACCGGGACGCATGGAAGGAAGAAATCCAATCCCACGATGCGTTCTTCCACACGATGGGAGATAAATTCCCCGCCGAACTGGAAACCGAACGGAAGCGGCTGGAATCCGATCTGGGGTAAGTCCGCGCCGGTAACGTGGAATAGTAATAGGGAAAACCGGCCAATCAGTAACTTGGATTGGCCGGTTTTCTTTCCAGCGCCATCCTCCTCCCCACCCTCCCCCAAATGCTTTTCGGTGTATTCGGCTCTTTTCGGTGCCCCCCGCCCATCCTTCGCTTCTCTCAGGACTGGCTCCCAACCGGGGCAGGCTGCCCCGAGCGCGCGAAGCGCGAGCGGAGTAATCCGTATACAAAGAAAGAAGTCCGGCGGAGGCGGATGAGGGTGGATTCATCCCCATGAAAGGGGACCCGGGGAAGACCCAGGAAGACATAGACGCACAAACCCGCAAGGAAGATGGCATCGAGGATCCGGGGATGGATGCGGCGGGTATTTGGGGATGCCATCAATAATTCCTCACGCCGCGCACCAATATTTGCAGGTGGTTGTAATGATTTTCCCCCAGAGTCGCCGGCTTTAGAACAGGATTGCCATCGCCGCAATTATGAAAACCAGGAATACCGCAATCACCACAACGGCGCCGACAATGATCCGCCGTTCGCTGAGCCGCGCGCGCTCCGCCAATTCCGTCGACCGCTGCGCCCGGCGGCGGTCCGCTTCCCGAAGCGTATCGAGGCGCGCCTGGGATTCCTTTTCCTCCTTCTCCCGGAAGGAAGAGACATTCCGGATTAATTCCTGCCGGCGGATTTCCACCGATGCGCTGATCGGCCGGAATGCGTGCGCCAGCGCATCCAATTCCCTTCCGCATCCGCCGCACCGCTCGGCGCCGCTCCAGTTGACCCGGCCGCAACCCGGGCAGGTAACTTTAAGTTCTTCAGCGCATTGCGCGCAGACGGAAGCCCCGGCGTTGTTTATCCGGCCGCACTGGGGGCAGAATGTGAACGGCTCGGCCAGAACCGCACCGCATCCGGCGCAGCGGACACCGCCCTGGGAATCCGGCGGGGCGGCCGCCTGGCAATCGGGACAGATCAGTTCCAAGGCATTTGACATAGGACAATCCGGAGAGAATTGTACCGTTTTTTCGATTCGGAATACTGTGAGCAACGGATGGGCACCCTGCCGCCGCCCAGGCTCCATGCCGCTGCGCTTGACACAATCCATGGACATACGCATAATGCTGGTATCCCCTCAAGTATAAGGAAGCCCATTCTGGTAATCCGGCGGATATGATGGCGATTTTTCCACCCCGTTTTCAGGAACGTTTTCGCGCGATTAAAATCCCCTCCACCGTACTCGAAAAAATAGAATACCTGATGCTCTTTCTGCTTTGCCTCAGCTGTTCAAGCCCATACCGGATAACAACCGGCTCCCTTTCCTTCGGGCTGACAGGAATATTCGCATGGGTATATATCTTTTGGAGGTGGGTAGCCGGCGGGCGGGTCAAGGCGGAAACCGGGCGGATGGCGCGATGGCTTATCCGGGGCCTGTGGGCGATCGCCGTTTGGGCAGGCTTCCTGTGGTTGATTTCTGAAAATTGGGTCATGCGGCGTGAGGTGTTCTTCGACTGGATTCTCGCGGCTTTGGTATTTTCCGCCTTGCTGAGTTCTCCGGTGAAGGTTTCACGGCTTGTCCTGATATTTGTACTGGCGGCGATCCCCAATGCGATTTTGGGTGTGGCGCAGCAGGTTTCGGGGATCGGCCTGGCGCCCAAGGACTTTTCCGGATGGAGCGAGGGCGCGGCGTTTTTCCCCGTGTATGGATTTTTCGGCCATTCGAATGACCTGGCGGTTTACCTTTACTGGCCCTTCCTGCTGGCCGGCGGCCTGGCCGTCTCGCAGCGGGGCGGAAGCAGGCTGCTGTACGCAGCGATGGCGGTGTTATTCGGATTGGTCCTGTATTGGACGGTTTCGCGCACCACACTGCTGACGCTGTGCGTGGTTGCGGCCATCCTTGCACTGATGTATTTCCTTCCTCGGAAAAAAGTTTTTCTGACGGCCATGGCTGCGGGCCTGGGAGCCGCCATCCTCCTCCTGGCGGTGATTTTTCTGACGCAACCGACCGAACAGATTAACGTGATCCTGAGCGGGCGGCTTAATTTATGGAGCAGCACGCTGAAGATAATTTCCAGTGACCCCTTGCGGCTGCCGTTCGGATATCTCGCCATCCCCACCACCCGCCTTTCGGTGTTCTACATCCCCCACAACATTTATCTTCTCTCCTGGATTGAATTCGGGTGGCCCGGCTTTCTGCTGTTGATGGGTATGGCGGTTTTCTTCATATCCGGCGGCCTGAAGCAATACGAAGGATTGCGCCGGCAGCCATCCGCCGCCTGCCTGTGGGCCGGCTTGGCGGGATTGTTCCTGGTTAACGGCATGGCCAGCCTGTATTTCCATGAACCCTATATGATCGTGAATTTCATATGCGCGGCCGCTATCTGGATTTTCATGATTCGCGAAATCGAAAGCTCTTCTCAAGTGACACAGACCGCCGATTCTGCCGCCCGGACACCCATCCCTGCCGGGAAAACCGTGCGGCCCACCGCGAAAAAGGAAACATAAGACGCGCGTCCGCGGGGTGGATTTCCACTCCGGTTAGGGGGAAGCCGGAGAGGAAGAATTATCCCCCTGCGCCGGGAATAAAAACGCCCACCCGCATGCCATCCACCAACGGCATCATTTTTCCCGGCCGCCATGAGAATAGGCGCCCCCCATCACGAACGCCGAAATCGGGCGAGATCCCGGAATAGGGAAGCTCCTTTCCGGCTCTTTCTTGACCGTGGTGTAAAATACCGGCGGGTTTACTGCATTTTGGATTGCTCCACACCTTCACCATCGAACATATGTCAACGATCCGTTCCATTTGGCGGCGTGCTCCCTTCTTCACCTAAAAGATCATTTCCTGAAGGAGTATATGGGGGGTATCCGTCGCAATATCATGGGCCCCCCGGCATACCATTTCCATGGATAGAGTGAAAGTGTTGCTTGCGCACAATTACTACCTCCATCCGGGCGGGGAAGATACCGCCTTCACCTCCGGGGTGGCATTGCTGCGGGATCACGGCCATGAAGTAGTGGAATATGTGGAGCACAACCGGAGTATTGAATCCCTCGGGCGGCTTTCCCTGGCGCTGCGAACCGTGTGGTCCCGGGAGACGTATCGCCGGCTGAGGGACATCCTGCTCCGCGAACGGCCGAAGCTGGTTCATTTTTACAATACCTTTCCATTAATTTCCCCTTCGGCCTATGCCGCCTGCCGGTCCCTTTCCATTCCGGTCGTTCAATCCCTCGATAACCCCAGATTGTTGTGTCCGTCCGCCAATTTTTTCCGGGCGGGAAGATTGTGCCAGGAGTGTCTCGGAAGAACACCGCCCCTGCCGGGGATATGGCACCGCTGCTATCGCCGGTCCTTCGCACAAACCGCCGTGGCGGCTTCCATGCTCACGATCCACCGATGGCGGCGGACATGGCAAACCCGGGTGGATGCGTACCTCGTGGCAACGGAATTCTACCGGCGGAAATTCATTGAGGGCGGGCTGCCGGCCGAGAAAGTTTTCATCAAACCGCATTTTCTTCAACACGACCCGGGGGTTCGATCCAGCGATCCGCCGGGCGGCTATGCGCTGTTCATCGGCCGATTGAATCCGGAGAAGGGCGTGACAACCTTGCTGGCGGCCTGGGAACGCCTTCCGGAAATCCCGCTGAAGATCCGGGGCGGCGGACGGATGGCATCCGAGGTTCACGAATGGATTCAGAAAAACGGACGGGGCAGGGTCGAGATCGTCGAACCGCTGGCCGGCAAGGAATTAGCCGATCTGCAGCGGGGTGCGCGGTTTTTCATATGGCCATCGGAGGGGTATTACGAGACCTTCGGGTATGTCGCCGTGGAGAGCTTCGCCTGCGGCGTTCCCGTCCTGACCAGCCGGACCGGGGTGCAGGCGGAAACCGTGCGGGATGGAATCACAGGGTTGCATTTTCGGCCGGGGGACAGCGGGGATCTGGCCGCGAAGGCCGCCTGGGCCTGGGAGCATCCCTCTGAAATGGCGGCCATGGGCCGCGCTGCACGGGGTGAATACGAGAAAAAATATACCGGGGAGCGCAACTATCCGCTGTTGATGAATATCTACAACCATGTGATTCGCCCATCCGAACGAAGGGAGAAATAATGGCTTCCCGCGGCAACATTCTCGGCATTCACATCGACGCGATCAACATGGGTCAGGCGCTGGAAACGATCGGCGGCTGGCTGGCGCGCCGGGAACCCCATTACGTCTGCGTCACACCCGCCCATGTGGTAATGGATTGCCGCCGGGATCCCGGCCTGCGGGCAGTGATCAATAACAGCGGGCTGACCACGCCGGATGGGATGTCCATCGTCTGGCTGCTGAAACTGCGCGGGTTCCGCAATGTCGGCCGCGTGTCCGGCCCGGATTTAATGACCGCGGTTTGCCGTGTTTCTGAAACCCGGCGCTGGCGGCACTTTTTCTACGGCGGCGCCCCCGGCGTGGGGGAAGCCCTGGCCGGCCGGTTGCGGACCGGCTTCCCGAAACTGCAAATCGCCGGCTCGTACTGCCCGCCTTTCCGTCCGCTGAGCGCGGTGGAAGACCGGGACGCCGTCGACCGCATCAATGCTTCCAACGCGGATATCGTCTGGATGGGGATCAGCTCACCCCGGCAGGATGCCTGGATGGCCGAACACATCGGGAAAATAAACGCTCCCGTCATGATCGGAGTCGGCGCCGCGTTCGATTTTCTTTCCGGCCGAAAGCGGCGGGCCCCGCGCTGGATCCAGCGCGCGGGTATGGAATGGCTTTTCCGTCTGGCCAGCGAGCCCCGGCGGCTCTGGCGGCGGTATGCCCAATACCCGCTCTTCGTCGCGCTGGCCCTCCTCCAGGCCACCGGCATAACGCGGTATGATTAGCGGCGAGACCGTGCTGCGCCGCCTTTTCGATCGATTGTGCTTTCTTTCAGGTATCGGGCCAGGCGATTCCGCGGCAGGGGATTGAGTAATGCTTAAAAAAATACTCGTCTCAGGTATTTTTATATTGGCGGATACCTTATTGTTGTTCGCCATCTTCTATCTGGCCTTCGTACTCCGTGGAATCCTTGCGCCGTGGATACGGTTTCTTGCCATTATAGATACCAGCGTGCCTTGGGAGGCCGCGCTGCCGATTGCGCGTGTGGGAATACTCGTGGGAGTGACAACCTTTTTCTTTCAGGGGCTTTACCCCGGCTACGGGTTCACCGCCGTCAAGGAACTGGAGCGCATGTACAAATCCGTGACGCTGATTTTTTTTCTTCTGTCCGCCACCTTTTACCTTAATAAGCCCTTTCAGGAGCTACCCCGTTCCGTCCTGGTCCTTGCCTGGGTTTTGGCGCTCGGCATACTGCCGGTCGCGCATTTTGCCCTGCGCAACCTTCTCTCCCGCTGCTCCTGGTATGGCGTGCCGGTGGCGGTTTTTGGCGACGGCGAGTGGGCCAGGCAGGTCGCCCAATCCCTGAGCAGCGTACGCCGGATGGGATGGCATCCACAAACCATATTGCCTCTCGAGGAAATCGGGAAGGAGAATCCCGCCGTAAAATCCCAAGTGACGATTATCGCCGCTTCCATGGACTACCCGGTTGAAAAATATGCGCGCCTACTTAATCGGCAATTCCAAAAAGTCATCCTCGTCCGGGAGGCGGATAAATTCGGCTCCTTCTGGGTGGAACCCCGGGATTTGGACGGCAACCTGGGGCTGGAGTACAGTTACCACCTGATAAAGAATGAAGTCATCTGGTCCAAGCGATTCCTGGATATTTTGGGGTCCGTATTCTTATTACTCTTCCTCGGCCCTCTGCTGGCGCTGCTCGCCGCGCTGATTGCCATTGAATCGCCGGGGTCGCCCTTTTTTTATCAGGAGCGGCTGGGTCAAAACCGGCGTCGGTTTCGCGTATTGAAGTTCCGCACGATGTTCATCAATGCGGAACAGCAATTGGAGAGGTTTTTGCAATATAATACGAAGGCCCGCACGGAATATGAGGAATTCCACAAATTGAAGCATGACCCTCGAATGTCGCGTGTGGGGAAATGGCTGCGCATTTTCAGTTTGGATGAATTCCCCCAACTGTGGAATGTGCTGCGCGGGGAAATGAGCCTGGTCGGACCGCGCGCCTACCTGCCATCCGAACTGGGGGATATGGGGGATTATGCCTCCGTGATCCTGCGCGTCAAACCGGGCATCACCGGTTGGTGGCAGGTAATGGGCAGGCATCAGAAATCTTTTCAGCAGCGCCTGCAGCTGGATGAATACTACATCAGCAACTGGTCCTTATGGATGGATATCTACATTCTGATGAAGACGGTATGGGT
>DAOUDU010000083.1:0-17012 GCA_034430775.1 Anaerolineales bacterium
TTCTGCATCACCTCAGGCACCCCTTGCAACGCTTTGTCAAATGCTTTAATGGAATCTATCAATTTAGTTGCTTTATCATATGTTTCTTGAGACATTGGAGGTACTTTATACTTCATCCTCAAATAATATCCGGAATACCAGACTATCATATAATCATCACCGATAGATTCAAATCCAAATTTATCATTTCCACCTTGATCTACACCATACGTCCCTAATAAATACTCCGTCTCGGTGGAAATCGAATCGAGTTCCTTATCGAATGTATTTATTGCCCGATTATCCACTTCTTCAAACGCCTGCGCCGACTTGCGCAGTGATTCGGCGTTGCTGGAGAGGGCGGCTTTTAAATCCCGGCACTGGGTTTGAATCTCGTACCCCGCCTTGCGGGCCGGACCGGAAAGCTGGCCGTCGTAGCTCGGCATCGCCATCGCGGCGGTGAGGATGTCGTCGCCCGCCCGGTTAAATGCCTCGGCGGCGGAGTCGAAATCCTTGGCTTTTTCTTTTAAGTCTTCTGTGTTTACACGGATGCGCGCCATAATCCCCTCTTTGAAGAATTCCATCGTAAATTTTTGCGCGTGAACTATTGACAATCATAATATCATGATCTATAATCCATTTCAACTATGTATTTGGGGGAACCATGACTTCAGCGCCTCCACACTATCTATATCGTGACGTTCAATTTCATCCGCCCGAGGCAGACCGCCTGGCGGATCGGATTGTTGAGAAGATCCGCCAATTAACCGTGGAAAAAGACAAGGTTAATACTTCCGCAAACTATCTGGATTCCAACTGGGAGGGACGCCGCAAGAACGTTTTCGTCTCCGACGTGGATCCCAACAAGCGCAAGCTGGTCGAGCAGCTCGAAAGACTGACCAAGCAGGAAAAGTTTTTCCGCACGGTTAAAGTGACCCGCCGGGAGCAGTACGTCAACCCGGAGTGGGAAGCCTTTCAACGAGGCAGACGCTAACACACCCGCCGCGAGGTGATCATGGCCGTCATCGATTTCAATCCCGAGGACCTCGGCAAGTTCCTGAAGGAAGTGGAAGAAGCGACCGCCCAGATTCAGAACGCGGCGGAAAAACTCGCCAAGGCCGTCAAGGATGTGGAACCCAAGTGGAACGGCGATGCCCAAAAGGCCTTCCTCCGCTTCTACGGCGACTGGCGCAAGGGTATCGACCTTCATACCGCGGCGATGAAAAAATCCGCCGGCCAACTCAAGCGGATGGCGGAGGAGCAGCAAAAGTAGTACGCGGATCAGGTACACAAATCTCACCGCCAAGATGCCAAGGCCGCAAAGATTTATTAAATATTTTCTTTGCGCTCTTAGCGGCTTGGCGGTGAGATTTTTATTGGTCTCGATACGCGGTTTCGCCGCTACTCGATCGGCTTCAACCTCTATTGCCCGTACTTATCCGTATACCGCTTGTGCAGCTGCGCGACCATGTCCTTCGGGATCGCGATCGGGCGCCCGAGCTGCATCGCATAAAACACCGTCCGCGCAATGTCCTCGACCATGACCGCCGCCTTGACCGCGGCGCCGGCGTCCTTCCCGATCGTGAACACGCCGTGATTCTGCATCAGGATCGCCGGGCTCCCTCCGATCGCGCGCACCACCTCGCGCCCGATCTCCTCACCGCCGATCGGCGCGAACTTGCCGACCGGGATCTCCCCGCCGAATTCGTCGCAGATCGCCGTGAGGATCGCCGGGATCGGCTTGCCGACCGCGGCGAAGGCGGTGGCGAAGTTCGAATGGGTGTGGACGATGCCGCCCACGTCCGGTCGCTGCTTATAGATATAAAGATGGGTCGGGGTGTCGACCGAGGGGTTCAGCTTGCCCTCGATCCGCTTGCCTTCGGGATCGACGATGACCATTGTCTCCGGCGTCAGGGCCTCGTAGACTACGCCGCTCGGTTTGATCACGATCAATCCCGTTTTCGGATCGCGCCCGCTGACGTTGCCGGACGTCCACGCCACCAATCCGTTGCGCGGGAGTTCCTTGTTCCACCGGCAGACTTCCCTGCGAAGTTTTTCTAGCATAGTGTCTCCTTCCACCCCTCACCCCTAACCCCTCTCCCAGTATAAGCTGGGAGAGGGGAAGCCGGTGCATTTCCGGCGCGGCAAGGGTTCAGCCCACTACGCCGTCCCGGACCCGCTTGAGAGTCTTTATCACCGGTTTTTCCCCCTCGGCTAAAGTCATCGTACAACTTCACATACTCTGCATACAGGACTGCGAAGAATCTCAATCCTCGCCTTACTTAAGGCCGCCCACGGCGGCTCTCTCGATGACAAGCCCCTTCTTATAGCGTTTCATGAACAGCCCGAAGCCGGCGACGTCCTTTGGATCGGGCGCGATCGTCGAGCTCTTTTCCGCCGCAAAGACTCTGTCGGCGAGATACGTTTCGAGGGTTTCTTTTTCCGTCTTATGCAGCATAAAGGAAGCCAGCAACGCCATCCCCCACGCCCCGCCCTCGCCGGCGGTTTCCATCACCGAGACGGGGACGTTCATCGCCGCCGCCATGATCCTTTGACCGACGTCCTTGGTTTTAAAGAAGCCGCCGTGTCCGAGGATCTGGTCGATCTTCACTTTCTCCTTTTCGAAGATGGCCAAACCTATTTTCAAGGCGCCGAGCGCCGAGAACAAATGCACGCGCATGAAATTCGAAAGCGTGAAACGGCTTTCGGGCGTGCGTACAAACAACGGGCGCCCTTCCGAAAGACCGGTGAGATGTTCACCCGAGAAATAATTGTAGGCAAGCAACCCGCCGCAATCCGCATCCCCGGCGAGCCCTTTGGTATACAGCATTTCAAACAGCCGGGATTCGCTCGTCTCCAAACCCAACGCATTGGCGAATTCCTGGAACAGGGCGACCCATGCGTTGAGGTCGGAGGTGCAGTTGTTGCTGTGCACCATCGCCACGGGCCTGCCGGTAGGAGTCGTCACCATGTCGATCTCGGGGTACAGCTTCGAGAGGGGCTTTTCCAAAACGATCATGGCGAAGACGGAGGTTCCCGCAGAAACGTTACCGGTCCGTTCCGCGACGCTGTTGGTCGCCACCATGCCGGTACCCGCGTCGCCCTCGGGCGGGCAAAGCGGGATGCCCGCCGGCAATCTGCCGGTGGGGTCGATCAGCTTCGCGCCCTCTTCGGTAAGCGCCCCTGCGGCTTCCCCCGCCATCAGGATTTTCGGCAGGATGTTCTCGAGCTTCCACGGGATCTTTTTCGCCTTGAGCTTCGTGTTGAACAGTTTGAGCATCCGGGCATCGTAGCCGTTGGTTCCGCTGTCGACGGGGAACATGCCCGAGGCTTCGCCGACGCCCAGTACTTTCCGCCCCGTCAATTTCCAATGGACGTAACCCGCCAGGGTGGTCTGGAAGTGGATATTCCGGACATGGGGCTCTTTGTTCAGGATGGCCTGGTAGAGGTGCGCGATGCTCCAGCGTTGGGGAATATTAAATTGGAACAGCTTCGTGAGTTTCTCCGCCGCCTGTCCGGTGAGGGTGTTCCGCCACGTGCGGAACGGGACGAGCAGCTCCCCGTTCTTATCGAACGCCAGATAGCCGTGCATCATGGCGCTGAAGCCTACAGCGCCGACGGTAGGGAGCGGAACGCCATACTTTTCCTGCACTTCGCCGCGCAGCTTCCGGAAGCTTTCCTGCAAGCCCGTCCAAACATCCTCCAGGTGGTATGTCCAGACGCCGTTTTCGTACCGGTTTTCCCATTCGTAGCTTCCCGAGGCGATGGAGGCGTTATCTTCGCCTATGAGTACCGCCTTAATCCGAGTCGAGCCGAACTCAATGCCCAGCGTGGTCTTGCCGCTCTCAATGGCTTTATGAATCTCGTTTTGATTCATGCCCGTCTCCTATGATTGGGTCTGGCGTCGCGTCCGAACGAATGGTCCGGCGCCTCCCGGATGGCCATCTTGTTTTCACCCACCGTCTTAACCTACCCCAACCGCCCGCCCGCTTTCCATGAAGCGGAAGAGGCCGGAGGCTGCACGAACCTGTCCCGGAGCGAGGCGAGAGGATCCCGGCGGAAAGGGTTAGGTCAGTTCCACAATCACTTTGATCCCCTCACGCCGGACCGCCGCTTCGAACGCTTCGCCCGTTTTTTCAAGCGGGAAGCGGTGGGTGACGAGCGAGCGCACGTCGACGCGTTTGTTTTCCACGAGCTGTATCGCGCGCGGGTAGGTGTGCTTCATGCGCCGGATGAGCAGGAAGGTGATGCCCTTGCGGCGCGCAACGGAAGCGCGGAAGGAGGTGCGGTCGTCGTCCGGAATACCGCCCAGGAGTATCCGCCCGCCCGGTTTGAGAATATCGATCGCCGTTTCCACCGCGCCGTTGGCGCCGGCGCATTCGAAGACCACATCCGGCGGCTCGATCCCGCTTAAGGAAACAGCCGATTCTTCCACCAGGCGGCATTCGTCCGCGCCGAGCGCGCGCGCCGCTTCCAATCGGTGGGGCAGCACTTCGGTGGCGAAAATGTGACGGACCCCGAACAGGCGCACAAGCTGTAAAACCAGCAGGCCGATCGGGCCGCATCCCAGGACCGCCACGCGCATCTCGTGCTTCAGGTGGGCCAGGTCGACCGTATGCAGCGCCACGCCCAGCGGTTCGAGCATAACGCCGTCGGCGAAATTCAGCGTCTCGGGGATGGGGAAGCAGGCGCGGCGCGGCCAGGCAATGTACTCGCGCAGCGCCCCGTCCTGCCGTCCGTGCCCGGCGAACACGACTTTTTCACAAAGATTGGGATTTCCGGCGCGGCACAATTCGCATTCCCCGCAGGCGACTGCCGGATCGACGGCCACCCGCAGGCCGGCGTCGGTGGTGCCGGCGAATTCATGCCCGAGGATAAACGGCGCGGTGAGCCGCGCGTCCCCGATCCCCCCCTGCTCGAACCAGTGCAGGTCCGATCCGCAAATGCCGACCGCGGCCACCCGGATGAGGTCTTCTCCGTCGACGGGAAGCGGAACAGGTTCCTCGTGCATCCGCAGATCGCCGGCGGCGTGCAGACGGAAGGTTTTCATCACCCCGCCGCGCTTACCGGTGGCGGTAGACATCCCACTCCAGATACCGTCCGAAGGCTTCTTCGACGGCCGGCGCGCATTCGGTAAGGCTGACCGCCGTGTGATGTTCGAACCCGTTGTTGCAGATGTATGCCAGCAGCTTCTGGAAATTGGGGATTTTCACTACACCGTACCCGCCGAATGTTTCCAGCGTATCGGGCGTGAGTTCCCCTTCGCCCACATAGGCCGCGATCACCCCATGCACATCGTCGGTCGAGACGCGGCAATACGTAAACGCGCCGCTTTTTACCCGCCCAACGACGGTGCCGTAGGTGTTTTCCTTGCCGACCGTCCCGGCGATGATCGCCTGGTAATCCATGGCGGGCGAACCGCCCGGCTTTGCGTCAACGAAGAAATCTCTGGGGAGATTCGAGCAGTGGAAGATGACGGCTTTGTCGGGATCGCCGCCGTAATTATTGTTCCAGTCGACCAGCGCCGAGGGCTTTCCGGTGGCGAGCACCATCGCGTACATCCCCACCAGGCCGGAGATATCCGTCTCGCAGGCCGAGGGCATCAGCTGATTGCTCATCATGCTCATCAGCGTACAGGGCACCACGCCGTAGAATTCCTCCATCGCCGTCCAGCATTGCAGCGCGCTCGCCGCCAGCCCGTTCTCTTCCATCCAGCCGTCGATTACCCGCCCGAGCTTGGCCATCTTCACCAGTGCCGGCGCGGCAATCCCCTTGGTCGGAACGTAAGCCTGGATGGCTTCCAGCTTGGCTTTCACACCCGAGTCGGTATCGGCGAGCTTCTGCGCGCGGCCGAATATTTCCGACAAGTCAATCGTCTCGACCGAGATCCCGCTCCGCTCGAGCAGCTTCTCGCTGTAGCGGACGGTCTTGAAGGCGGCCGGCCGCGCGCCGATTGCGCCCAACCGCGCGGAGCGCAGCCCGCGTACGATCCGGCACGTCCCGGCGAACGATCGCAGATCCGCGCGGAAGGCGGCGCCTTCCGGGTCCATCGTGTGTTCGCTGGTCAGGGAGTAGCGAATCCCGTACTGCCGCAGGTTGCTGGCGCACGACATCTTCCCGCAGAAGGAATCCCGCCGGTCGGCGGAAGTCATTTTGGAGGCGTCATCCGGGAAGGCCTGGATCAGAACCGGCACATCCAGGCCGGACCAACGCAGCGCGTTGGCGATCGCGGTTTCCTCGCCGAAGTTCGGGAGCGTGACGAGGATCCCGTCGATTTCCTCGCGGTGCGCCTTGAACAACTCGGCGCACTTGCGCGAATCGCCGATGCTGAAAACGGCGCCGTATTGCGTATCGGCCGGTGTCAGGCAAATCGCCCGGATGCCTTCCTGTTCCAGCACCGCCAGGATGGTCTTGCGCCCGCTTTCGCTCAGGTGGCCGGGGAAGAAACCGCGGTTGCCCACGATCACCCCCAGCGTCGTTTGCTTTGCGTCAACCTTCATGAAATCCTCCAAAAACCCGTCGGTCAAGTTACTGCGGATTTACAATCCTTTGGCCAGCGCATAGTATACGTCGTTCCAACGCAGTTCTTTGCGGAATTCCGAGAGGTTCGTTTCCTTGCCGATGGCGAGGAATTCGATCCCGGCGATTTCCGCAAAATCCTCCAGATGTTCCCGGGTGACCACCTGGCTGAATCCGGTATGGTGCGCGCCGCCGGCCGCGATCCACGCCCCGGCCGCGACCTTCAGATCCGGCCGCGGGATCCACACCACCCGCGCCACCGGCAGTTTATCCATCGGCATGTCGGGCGGAACCACATCCACCTCGTTCACGAGCATCCGGAAGCGGTTGCCCATGTCCAGCAGAGTCGCGTTGACCGCCGGCCCGCTCCCGACGCCGAATACCAGCCGCGCCGGATCCGCCTTGCCGCCGATGGAAAGCGGGTGCACTTCCAGCGAAGGTTTGGTGTCGGCGATCGACGCGCACACTTCCAGCATGTGGGCGCCGAGGACTTTCATCCCGTTCCCGCCGAAATGGTAGGTGTAATCTTCCATGAAGGACGTGCCCCCCGTCAAGCCCGCGCCCATCACCTTCATTGCCCGCACGAGCGCCGCGGTTTTCCAGTCGCCCTCCGCGCCGAACCCGTACCCGTCCGCCATCAACCGCTGAACCGCCAGGCCGGGCAGCTGGATCAGGCCGGTGAGATCTTCAAAGGTGGTGGTGAAGGCATTGAAACCGCCTTCCTTTAAGAAGGCGCGCATTCCAAGTTCTATCTTGGCCGCCTCGCGCAGCGCCGGGTTTTGCTTCCCTTCCTTGCGTAATGCGGCGCCGACGGCGTACGCATCCAGATAAAGCCCGATCTGGGCGTCGATCTCCGGCGGCTTAACCGCCTCGACATACTTTACCAACTCTCCCACCCCGTACCCGTTGACCGAATACCCCAGGCGGATCTGCGCCTCGACCTTATCCCCTTCGGTGACCGCGACGTCGCGCATGTTGTCCCCGAACCGGGCCACCTTGCCGCCCTGCGCGTCGTGCCAGGCGCAGGCCGCGCGCGTCCAGGTTCCGAGCTGCGCCTGGACGTCCTCATCCTTCCAATGGCCGACGACGATCTTGCGGTTAAGGCGCATCCGGGAACCGATGAAGCCGAATTCGCGGTCGCCGTGGGCGGACTGGTTGAGATTCATGAAATCCATATCGATCTCGGACCAGGGCAGTTCTTTGTTGTATTGGGTGTGCAGATGAAGGAAGGGTTTGCGCAGGGAGGAGAGGCCCGCGATCCACATCTTGGCCGGGGAGAACGTATGCATCCAGGTAATCACCCCGACGCACTTCGGTTCGCGGTCCGCCTGCCGGCATACCTCAAGGATCGCCTCCGGGGTGGTGACGACCCCCTTGTATTCGACTCGGACCGGGATGCTGCGCGACTGCGAAAGCGCCCCGGCCATCTCCTGCGAATGCTCCGCCACTTTCCGGAGAACGGCCTCGCCGTACAAATGCTGGCTGCCGGTGACGAACCAGACTTCATAATCCTTCAAGTTGATCATCGGTTTCCTCGCCTTCTACTGCGTGTCCTTTCCGGATTCCATCCCGCGTGCGGGATCGACTCCGCGAATACGGACGCCGCTTCGATCGGCTTTTTCCAGTTCGACCGTCAGCATCCGCTGCTCTTGTTCTTCTCCTGCCGATAGGATTGGTTCTACCGCCCGGCAGACTCCATCCGCCGGGCGGGATGGGCGACGGGGATAGCTATGGCCACGACCCGCAACGAGACGATGACCCGCGGGTGTAAAAACACCGCCCGTCGCGTCGCGCGCCATCCCGGGATCAATATTTTCGTCTGGCCCGGGACTTTCCACCACCCGCTACGGATGACGAAGTCGTCGCGGATGAAGCAGCACATCCTGCGGGCGCCGTGATGGCGATCACCAGCATCATCCCAATCGCCGACAACATGCTGGGAGCGCCGCTGCGCAGAACGCCGATGTGGTCCCGAAAAAAAGCTCTTCCATCTTCCGGAACTTGAAGAACCCGTGTTCCCATATCCGGTCGACCACCGGATTGCGCGCGATGGCCTGGAGCGGGAAGAACAGCCGGCTCTCGGTGATCGATCTCAAGGAAAAAACCGGCCTCGTCGTTTTCAGGCTTCGCTCCCTGCCATGGCTTTCATGACCTTTTCCTCGTCCGTCTCCCCGACAAATTCGCCCACCATCTCGTGGTCGCGCAGGACGACGACGCGATGGCTGGTCCGCATCACCTCTTCGAGTTCCGAGGAAATAAACATGCAGGATTTTCCCTCTTCCGCCAGCGTCAGGACCAGCTTTTGGATCTCGGCTTTGGCGCCGATGTCGATCCCGCGGGTCGGCTCGTCGAGGATCATCACCTCCGGATTGGCGGCCAGCCAGCGGGCGAGGATCACCTTCTGCTGATTGCCGCCCGAGAGGTTTTTCACCGCCTGGTCCGCGGAAGGGGTGCTGATGTTCAGTAGTTGGATGTATTTTTCCGCAATCGTATATTGCTGCTGTGTGTTCAAGAAGCGGAACCAACCGCGGCTGGCCTGCAGCGCCAAGATGATGTTTTCCCGCACGGTCAGGTCGTCGACGATCCCCTCACCCTTTCGGTCCTCCGGGCAAAGGACCACGCCGCGTTTGATCGAATCGAGCGGGGAGAATTTTTTTACCGGCTGATTTTCCACCGTAATGGCTCCCGCGTCCGGTTTTTCGGTACCGTACAGCAGCGAAGCTACCTCGCTGCGCCCCGACCCGAGCAGCCCGGCCAACCCGACCACTTCCCCCCGGTGGAGGTCGAGGTCAAAAGGCTTGATGGCGCCGGTGCGTCCCACCCCGCGCGCGGTCAGGCAGCTTTCCTTTTTAATCGTCTTCATCGCCCGCAGTTTGATTTTCGTCATTTCATCCAGGCCGCTCAGATTCCGGCCGATCATCTTGGCAATCAGGTCCAGGTGCGGCAGCTGGCGGGTTTCGAACGTCCCCACCAGTTTGCCGTTGCGCAGAACCGTAATCCGGTCGGAAACCTCGTACACCTGTTTGAGGAAGTGGGTGATGAACATGATGCCCACGCCCTGTTGTTTGAGCTGCTTCATAACATCGAAGAGCTGACGTGTTTCATCCGCATCCAGGCTGGAGGTCGGCTCATCGAAGATGAGAATTTTTGCGTTCGAGATTTCCAATGCGCGCGCGATGGCCACCATCTGCTGAATGGCCACCGAATACAACCCCAGCGGTCGCGTGACGTCGATATCCACCCCCAGTTCCAGCAGCAGCTTTCTACCAAGCGCGTTCATACTCGACCAGTCGATCCCGTAAATCCGCATCGGTTCCCGCCCGATGAGGATGTTTTCCGCAACGGAAAGATTCAGGCACAAATTATTTTCCTGGTACACCGTACTGATCCCCAAGTCCATGGCGTGCTGCGGTGAGCGCACACGGGTATCCCGCCCGAACAGGGTGATCGTCCCTTGATCCTGTCGCTCCACACCGGTGAGCACCTTGATCAGGGTGGATTTTCCGGCGCCGTTTTCCCCCACCAACGCGTGGATCTCTCCCCGTTTGAGCGAGAAATCCACACTCTCCAGGGCCTGGACGCCCGGGAAGGATTTGAAGATTCCGGACATCGTAAGGATGGTGTTATCGGTTTCGGCCATTGTTCCACCTGCCTTCCGGGAAAATACCGGCGTTCCGGGGGGAGAAGCAACTCGCGCCGTCTCTCCCCCCACTTGTGCAACTTCCGTTGAAGCTTTTGTGCTTTGAGGAAGCTGCCCGCGGGGAGTACTTGCGGTTGTCGAAGACATCCGCCAGATTCGCATAACTGACGCGGAAGACACTTGCTTGGACAGGAACCCACTTGGGCATCATTTCACCATTGAACGCCTTCCGCGCGGCTTCAGAGACCTAAGGTGCCTGGAGCGGGTTGCACTCAAAGGAAACAGTCAGCGCACCCTCGAGCAGGGCTTAAGCAACCCGCAGTCGCATCGAAGGTTCGGACGTTGATACTCATGACCAGATCCAGTCCGGCTTCCTGGGTGGCCCGGATGGTGCCGAGCCCCATTCCGGCATTCTGCGTGAACATGCCCTGGATGCCGGTGCTCTGGAAACGGCGCCGATCAGCTCGACGACGTTCTTGGAGGCGCTGCCTTCGAGCAGTTTTTCCATTTCACCCGAGCGCATACGGCTTTCCCCGGCGAAGTCGAGGCCGATACAGGCGGCGCACAGGTTTTCCGGCGCATCGAAGCGGCGGTGTTTGCGGACGACGATCTTGCCGTCAGCCTCGGTTTCCTTCAGCACGTCATCCCAGCCCGTGGTTTCCAGGGCGTCGAGCGGGATGGCATTCATTCCCTTGCCGGTGATGAAATGACAGAATGCCGCACCCGGTTCTTAAGTTTATTCTTTACATCGTAGAATTTCAAGTAGCGGCATAATTCACCCGCGGTTTTCTTGAAGGCGGCGGTGTGGGCGGTGCGCCAGCCGCCTTCCGAACCTTTCTGCATGAACCCCGCCGCCTTTTCGCGGTACATGGACCATTTCTTCCCCGTCTACCTCCTCTCCTCTTTAGGAATTAGGCGGAATGGCTTCGCCCGAGCTTAGGCGGATTATTAGTTCCGGCCGCAGCCAGATCGTCTCCGATTTCACCGGAGGACCGTTCTCCTCCCGCCGGGCGGCGATCAATTGGCTGAGCAACCCCACCGCCGTGCTGCCAAAATTTTTCAGGTTCTGCCGGATGGTTGTCAGGGGCGGCCAGAAGTATGCGGCTTCGGGGATGTCGTCATACCCCACCACGGCCAGATCCTCAGGAACCCGGCGCCCGAGTTTTCGGCTGGTCTGGAGCACTCCGAGAGCCATCTGATCGTTGCAGACGAAAACCGCGTCCATCTCCGGAAAATGTTCCAACAGGTTTTCGAGCCCGATGGCCCCGCTGGAGGTGGACCAATTCCCCTCCGCGATCTGCCGGTCCTCCGGTTTCAGACCGGCGGCGGCCATCGTTTCCCGCCAACCCTCCAGACGTTCGCGGGCGCTCCACCACGTCATCGGTCCGGTAATCACCCCGATATTTTTATATCCGCGCGAGAGGAGATGCTGTACGGCGAGTTGGCTGCCGTAGCGGCTGTCGACGTTCACGACCGAGACAACCGGCCGCGGGCGGGTTTCGAGGAAGACCACCGGAACCGGGAAATGTTCCTGTTCGAGCCAGCCCAGATTCCCGCCGATATCCTGGGTCGCCCAAATGATGCCGTCCACTTGACGGGAGAGAAAACCGTCGATCAACGGCTGGACATTGTCTTTTTCCGGTTGATTGAGGAGGCTGAGGTTGAGGGAATATCCGGCTTCGTTCGCGCCGTGTTCTATGCCGACCAGTGTCCGGCTCGGGCCGTAATAATCTATGCCGCTGGCGACGACGCCGATGGTGTGACTTCTGCGCTGGGTCAGGCTGCGGGCGATAGCATTCGGCCGGTATCCTAATTGGTCAATTGCGTCCTGAACCCGTTGGCGGGTATCCGGAAGGACCCCGGGGAGATTATTAACAACTCGCGAGACCGTCTGGGTGGATACCCCGGCGGATTGGGCTACATGCCTGATCGTCACTCGGTTGGTTGACCGGGTACGCATGCATTTTTCCTTTGCCAAAACCCCTATTTATATCCGTAATATCCATGTTACCGGTAACGTTAGCGCCAACATTGTAGATCATCATGATATTAAGTCAAATTAAAGTATTTGGTACATATGAATGCGGTGGATTAGTTAATTTCGATGCCAGTTTTTTTTAGAATCCAGAAATGTTAAATAATTACCGGTATTTAAAAGGTGGCTTTTTCATAAAAAAAAAGAATAACTCGGAGTGACCTTTTTTTGGATGATTTTAATGGGGGGACCGAGTTATATCACCAGCCGCCCCGCCCGCTGCGAGACCGTGATCACGGCTTCCATTCCGGAAGGAAAGTGCAGAAAATCGTTTTCAATGCCGTCGCTGAAGATGACGCCGGTATCCGGCGTATGCGAGACGATCTCGAGCGGGGCGTTCGGGGTGATCTTGCCAAACACGATCTTCGCGCCGGAAGTTTTACTGGGAAAAGGCTCCCGGACGCTGAAATACAGGTATTCGGCCTCCCAGTCAAATCCAACGTCGGGAGGCGGTTTTCCATCGGTGCGCTTCCACGACCGGGCAATTCCCTCGGCGCCGGCCAGGATGCTCTTCAGCCAGCCGGTCGAACCCAGCCCGGTGGAGATGATGATTCCGCTCGAAGATTGTCTTTCCTCCCGCGTCGCATGCCGGATCGAGTAGCGCAACGAAGTGTGCGACCGCGGCCCGATGAAGAGGTCGTTCACCGCAAAGAGAACCTGGCCGTTCGCGAGCCGGGCCTGCGCCATTGTGATCGACCGGATTTTTCTGCGCTCCGCGAAAACATCCGGAATGACCAGCGCGAGATCTTCCACCCGGAAGGGGAGCAGGACCCCGTCCCAGCGGTCGGGATCCGGATTCACGCCGAGCACCGGCTGGTGATTCAGATACTTGAGGGTGTTGGCCACCAGTCCGTCCTGACCCAAGACGACGATGGTATCCTCTTTTCCGAAAAGGAAATTCGGAAGGAAGGACCGGTCGACCACCTGGACCCTCCCCCAGCGGGAGAGGCTTTCCTCCGCGGCCCGCACCTTCTCCTGATAGCACCGGTGTTCCCGTTCGTAATCCGAGAAATCCGCGCCCAGGTGCTCGACATAAAATTGCGCCTGCGACCGGGTGTTGTACCGCGCGATGAGCTCATCGAGCCGCGTTTTGCGGACGATGAGGATGATTTTATTTTCGGTCGCCCGGTTCATCCGCCGGCCCGCCTTCCCGCCGCTGCATCAGCTCGCGCAGGAGATCCGGCGAGATGTTCAACTGGCCGATCTTTTCCGCGCTTTCGGCCAACTGGCGGAAAGCCTGCGCCACAAGATGCCCGGGCGCCATCCCGACGCTCGCCAGGGATTGCACGATCGACGGGTTTACCCCGGCCAGCGGTTTAAGCATTGCCGCCAGGCCGTACGCCCGCGCATCGGATTCAGTGCGCGTGTTTTCCGCCGCCTTTTCCACCAGCTCCTTGCGTTTCTTCTCCAGGCTGAGAAGCGTGGTAATTTCCAATTCGCGCATCTCGCGCCGCTTCTCCTGTACCGCGTGTTCGGCATCCATCTGCGCCTCCAGGACCAGGCGCTTTTTGTTTTCCACGGCGATCTCCGTGTTCAGTTCGTTTTCCTTTATCGCGCGTTCCTGCTCGACGGCCGCATTGCGCCGGACGTACACCGCTTCGTCGGCGCGCTGGAGCAGTTGCTCGCGGATGTCGGCTTCGAGCGCGCGCGCGGTTTCGGGCGAGGGTTTGATCGCGAGCACGGCCAGGTCAAGGATTTCGACCCCCATCGATTGGATCAGATCCGAACCCTGCAGATTCTGGCGAACCTGGCGGGCAAGCACATCCGTGGTTAGCAGCAGGTCCTTAAGCGGCAGCGCTTTGACCGCGGTGCGGATCCACACCCGGACGTGATTGATGATCCGCTCCTGGAATTTAACCGGATCGTCGGAAACGTATTTGCGCGCGGTTCCGTCGAGGGTGAAGTTGGCGAGCTGTGAAAGCTGCCGCGGATTGGAAACGCGGAACGTAACATAACCCTGGATGTCCACTTCCTGGAAATCCGCCGTTACTTCGTTGACGATGAAGTGCGCATCCTTGCTTTCCAGCGGGATGAGGACAAGCGACGCCGTGGGCGCAAAATAGAAAAAGGAAAGCCCGGCGCCTTCCCGGACGACTTTTCCGCCGCTGTACTGGAGAATGTAATGGTTCGGTTGGACCTTTAAAAATCGAAAACCCAGCATACTGCCTCCTTATCACGATCTGCCGCACACTCTCGAATGGTGCTAGTTTAACGTATGACTGTGAAAAGGCCAAAGGGTGTTCGACCCGGGTATTCGGTTATGCGAGGGATACCAATACTGTCTTGCCATCCGGCGGACACGCTTTCGGGAAGGCAATCCGTACAAAGTGTATAATCCCCGCCGGAGATCCCGATGCCCGAACGTCATTCGAAGAATTCCGCTAATCCCGCATTGCGCGCACCTTCCGCCGGCATCACCGTGAATGCGGCCCGCCTGCTGGCGGCCCTCCTGATGCTCGCCGGGATCGCCACCGCCTGCGGCGCCGCGGACAATTCGGGGGTCGAAGCCACGCATGCCGCACAGACCATCGCCCGGATGATCACCGATGTGGCGTTTCAAAAGACCTCGGCGCCTTCACCCTCCCCCACCGCCTACACGGCGCCCGAAAACGCGGCGACCGCAACCACCGGCCCGGTCCTCACCCCGACCGAGATCGCCACGGTCGAACTGAGCACGCCGGATCCGCGCCTGGGCCGTTCGACGTATTCCGGATCCACCCCGACCACCGATCCCGTCTCACTCCAGACGCGCACCCTCACCCATCATGAAAACGCCGCCTACTTCGTCGGCGCCACCGGGAACAGCGCGGTCGCGGCCGGTTCCGACTTCACCCTCACCTTGATCATCCGCAATGTCGGATCCAATACCTGGTATCCGAGCTACCTGGTCTACTGGCACTCCGGCGCGCGCATGGGAGCTCCGGCGTACATCTTTCTCCCCGAAGTCACCGCGCCGAACCAAACCCTGTTCCTCGCGATGAACCTGAAGGCGCCCGAAAATCCAAAAACCTATTACCAGCGCTGGTACTTCCGCGATCCGCACGACACCCAATTCGGCATCGGTCCGAATGGTGACGAATGGCTGGTGGTGTATATTGAGGTCGTATAGGCGCGATCCGCGCGGCATGGGCAATCGATCGTCAACGATGGACCATCGGCCATCGTTTTTTTTTGCAAAACGCCGTGACGCGCGGTTGGATATTGGAATTTACGAACGCCGGTAAAAAAGAACCTGGTTTTGTAATTTTACAGCCGAGGTTTACTTTCCTGCCAAAGTGAGTGACCTTCCCATTCCCGGGAGGGATTGCTACCGGTTCAGATAATCAGCCGATTCTTGGATTCCCTGGAAGTGGAAAACCCTGTCAGTAAAAACCCAAGCCCAATGTCCCGAATCACCTCCGGATTACGTTAACCCTGATAGAAGCTATCCTTATTTCTTCGAGGCGGCCCAATGCCAAGGGATGAACAATCCCTTCAATTTGCAGACGGCGCAAAGGGGAAAAATCCCGGCGCCGGAATACGGATGGAAACGGCGCCCGCGGCAGAGGCCTTTGAAGCCGTCTACGACCGTTTCTTTCAGCCCGTCTACCGCTACATCCTTAGCCGGGTGCGGAATGTTCCGGAAGCCGAGGATCTTGCCTCGCAGACCTTCCTGACGGCATTGGAATCCTTCCCCCGCTTCCGGGAACAGGGGCGGACCGCAGCCTGGCTCTTCACCATCGCCCGCAACAAAATCGTCGATTTCTACCGGCAGAGATCGGCTTCCCCGCTTCCGGATGATGAGGATCCCGCGGTTTTCGCCGACGATTCCAATATCGGCTGGGACATCGAATTCCTGCTTTCGGTGCGTATGCGGATCTCAGCCCTCCCGGAGGAAGAGCAGGAATTGATCCGGCTGCGGTATGTCGCGGATCTGTCCTTTTCGGAGATCGCCGCGCTCCTCGGGAAGCGCGAAGACGCCGTCAAGAAATCCCTCTACCGCCTTATCGCCCGGGTGCGAAACGAGCTGGAGGACCGCCATGAATAACGAAGACATGGCCCGCCCATGGGAAGATGCGATCCGCGCGGCCGTGCGCGTGCGCGACGCCGATCCGGGTTTCACCCGCCGCTTGCGCGGGGAGCTGATGCGAAAAACCGTAAAGGAAATCCCTATCCGTCGCAAACCGGCGTTCCGCCCGGCATGGGCCGCCACGATGATCGTGATCGCCGTCCTTCTCGGCGCGTTCCTGGTGATCGGTCCGGAAAAAGTGGTTGCCGCCCTGCAATCCCTGTTTGGGTATGTGCCGGATGCGGGTTTCGTGCGCATGGACCAACCGTTCCGGTTCCTCGAAAGGGAGATAAAGGAGGAACGGTCCGGCGCGACGCTGTACATCCGCCAGGTTTTGGCCGACGGCGGGCGGACCGTGGTGGTCTACGAAGTCGATTGCCCCGGGCCGGAAACCCAGTGGCTGAAAACCTCGACCTATTGCACGGATGCGCCCAGCTTGCGGCTCCCCGGAGGCGCCCGGCTTGAAGCGCTCGGCCTGTCGGGCCGATCCGGACTGCCGTACTACCGCGAGCGGGCGGAGTATGCCGCACTTCCCCCCGATGCGGTTTCCGTCGCGCTGATTCTGCCCTTCCGCGCCAAACCCGGTGATCCCGCATGGCCATGGACCGTGGAGATTCCGCTGACCTCCACCGCGCAGAGCGCCACCGTATATCCGGTATGGGAAGTTACGCCGGCCGTGCCGGCGGCCGGCACGGAGGATCCGCTTGGGCAGGGGATCCGCTTCACCGTGGACCGCATCGTGGCGATGGAGGAGAACTACCTCCTGGAGGGATCTTTGGAATGGGATCCCG
>DAOUDU010000084.1:0-1992 GCA_034430775.1 Anaerolineales bacterium
AACACCCACAGCACGAAAGTGCCTTCGTTCGGGAACGACCTCATGCCGGGGTTCCTCAAGCCCGGTACGTCCGGCGGCGGTCCCCCTGTCCACGGCTACGGGCCGGGAATGGTGGGCGCTCCGGCGGGAAAATCGAAAGGCAATACAAAAGGCAAAGCCGGCGACAAGGGCACAAAACCCAATAAAGGAAGCACAACCGTACAAGGCTTTATTAAAGAAAAGGGCGCAAAAACAGCTATACGTTTCAATGAAACATCCAAAGATTCTGGAAGTAGCACCACCGAAAGATTGTTAGTAATATCAGAAATAAGTAATGGCAAGGGCGGAACTGGTTTGTTTCGCATCCACGGAAAAGATGGCTGGTGGGTAATCAATTGGTCTGGCGGCGATCTCGTCATGTGGAAAGTAAAAAATACCGTCGATGGGGTTTCGCCCATTCCCTACACCGGCGGGGCCGCGCAGGGCACACAGCCCAACCCGCAGACGATCGGCGGGAAGGACGTCGAAAGCGGCCACTCCACCCCGCTGGTTACCATCGGCGGTAAGACCGTCAGCGGCGGCGGCGTGAGCGGCGAGCCCGGCACCGAATGGGACGAGGGGCACTGGTACGGCGGGCTGTTCGGCAGCGCCGGCCGCCCCAACGACCCCGACAACCCGGACTACTACACGCCCAACATTTTGGACCAAGCCGATAAGGCCGAGAAGTCGAATTCCTGAATCCGAATAACCGGCCGGTGGGAGCCGTCGGCTCCCACCGGAAACGGGTTACGAAAAATGAATCATAAAAAAACCTGAAAGGACACGACAATGGACGAGATCCGCATCAACCCCGAAGAAATGGAAAGCGGCGAAGCCCGCGAGGGCGGCCGGCAAGGCCTGGACGACGCCACCTTCGATCCGAACGCATCCATCGAGCAAAGCGGCGATTTCCGCCAGGCGGAATCCACCCAGCACCTGATGGCGGACCTGACGAAGGACTCCGTTCCCGAAGAGCGGAAGATCCCCATCCCCATGTCACCGGGAAAAAACTCAGGTCATGGCCCCGGCGCGGGATCGGAATCAAAAATTAACTTTAGCGGTGACGAGCCGGACTTTATCAGCTACGGCTCCGGAATGCGCGGAAAAACCAATCGCGGCACGGTGGAGGCCCGCTCCCCGGAGACTATCCCCGGGCGCGAAGATACTGAACATGCGAAGGAAGCCTCCCATCCGGGGCACAAACCCGGCTACGGTCCGGGATACGGCGGCGGACATAAGCCCGGCAAATTGGATGCGGCGCTGCCCCGGAAGACCGATGCGCGCGAAGTGTTCTTGAACACCTACAAGGGCGCCGTAAAAAAAGCCAACGAACCGTCTCTCGGCAAACCCCCGGAGGAATCCGGGGACCGGGACGGCCCGCCGGATGGATCGGAGAGTGAAGACACCACCGAACATCAGGATGAATGGCAAGGGCAAGCATAAGGATGATCGGCAATAGTGGAAGATCCACCGGACGGGGACGACGAAACCGGCGGCACCAAAGCAGCCGACGTTTGGGTGAGCCAAGGAGGCGGCTGATGCCAAGAACATCGCCGGCGGGATCGTCCGCAACAATCAGGTAAGGAAATTTCCGCCCGGTCCGGCGTGGAAGATATCCATACCGGACCGGGCCCCCGCGCATTGAGAGAAAGCAGCCGGGAGAAAGGAACACGTGAATGGACAACCCCCGACAGCCCGATCTGGAAGCCCGCGAAAGCGGCGAGACCGCAGAAAACCTGAAACAGCAGAAGTTGGACGATGCCACCTTCGAACCCCGGTCGTATGTCGAACAGACCGGCGATCATCGCCAGGCGGAGTCGATCCAGAACAACCTAACCGCGCTGGTCGAGAATGCCAAGCCGGCGGAAGAGACGGTCACGGCGGCTCCGCCGCACGTACCCGGCGAGGCGGATCACAGCAAAGTGACAGCCTCTCCCGGAGAGGGTGAAGGCGAAAAAGTGGACGCCATTCCGA
>DAOUDU010000085.1:0-3108 GCA_034430775.1 Anaerolineales bacterium
AGGGTTTCAATAGGAACGGAAGTTTATTTTGGACAGCAATGACTTATTACTACCGCTAGCCCTTTTTTCTCCTGCCATTCCGACTTCCGTTCTGAAGCTTTCCCGTCCATAATACTCAGTAGTTATCTCTGCGTGCGGGGTTTTATCTTTGACTCCAATATCGTATTTTTCGCAGAGATGAGTTATAAATTATATACAAAAGTGGCAAATCCCAATTCGGAACTGGAGGCATAAATCAAGGTAAAAAATAATTTAGCAATAAGAAAGGTTTTATGGAGATTGTATTTTCGAGGGAGGTCTATGTGGACGTTTTCCTCCTCCAGGTTGGTGTGAAAATAAATCCTCATTCCCATTCCAGAGACAATCAGCGACCAACCGATGATGCCCGGAGTGATGAAAATGTTTATTGCTCAAGACGAAAAAGGGTTTTTAGGGGATAAAAGGATTCCAAGACCTAGGGAATTGCTAGCGGCGTAATGAGGATCATCACCCCGAGGATTACTCATACAATAAATCCAAAATTTATCGCCGTCCGCAAGAAAAATAAATGACCCGCGACGGAAGTATAACCATCTTTTATCTACGAAATTCGGAGAGCCGGAATCGGGGAGGTAATGGGATTCTGCAGCCCAGGTTAATTTTCCGAGAATTTACGGGATAAAGGCAATTCCTGCAAAGTACATGATAAGAACATAAATTATTATAGGGAACCCCAGCCAATCGCCATAAGGAAGAGTCGCCAACAAGTTGTTTATTAATTTTCCAATCACTTTTTAGTTGCTCCTTGGACGATTATAATAAATGACAGTATCTGCTCAAGCCAATCGAGTAAATAAAGAAATCGCCAAAAAAGAAGGCGCCTGTCCTCTCCCTCATCCGGCCTTCGGCCACCTTCTCCCAGCATAAGCTGGGAGAAGGACGGGATGAGGGTGGTAGGCTGAGTAGACACACCTTCCAAAATATATGGCCTCCTATGGGACATGGGCAGGGGGTGAGGCCGGCGGCAGGGTGCGGGTGAGGATCACGTTCACGCCGCTGCCCCGGAAGTTTTCGACCAGGACGGTGCCGCGCGCGGCCGGTAGGCGAACCGACAGGCGCGCGAGCTCTTCGATCAAATCGGTAATGAGTTCGCGGGGAAGCGCTTTGTCCGTCCGCACGGGAATGCAGGGAAAGGCCCGTGAATCGGTGCGGACGACGGCGGTGACGACGCGCTTTGGGGAAAGCATCTCCTCCGTGCCGTAGACCTCACCCTTCGGGCAGCGGTTCCCGGTGACGGTGACTTCCCCGTCCGCCTGAACGGTGACGGTGAGCAGGCAGCCGATCGGGCAGGCGATGCAGACGAATTCTTTCATTGCGACATCCTTCATCAGACCGACGCGGTCTTTAAGACCGCGTCGGTCTCTTTTGCCGTCATTCGATCGCCGCCTCCAGGACATTTCCCCGCCCGTCCTCCAGGACCGGGAAATCGGCCGGTCTGAGGACGAGGCGGATCATCTCCGAAGGCTGAACGTGCGCGAGCTTCTTCCTTTTAATCTCCGTGCCGTCGATCCGCAAGGAAAGCACGGCATCGTTCTTAATTATCATCGACCGCAGGAAAATCACGTTTTCCCGGTCCGGGGCGTAGAAATTCGGCACAAGCGAGCGGAGGTTCGCGCCCGCCGCGAGGGGGAACTGCCGGGCGCTTTCCCCGGAGAGATACCGGAGCACGGCCCCGCCGCAGCGCCGGCCTTCGTCGACGACGAAATCCACCAGATCGTGCACATGCAGCACGTTGCCGCAGGCGAAGATCCCCGGCAGTGTGCTCATCAGGCCGGCATCCACGCGCGGCCCGCCGGTATCGTCGTTCAATGTGACGCCGGCCTGGCGGGAGAGTTCGTTTTCCGGGATGAGCCCGACCGAGAGCAGGATCGTATCGCAGGCCAGGTGGAAGCTGCGGGCGTAATCCGGCGCGCCGTCGACGAGCGGCGTCACCATCACGCCTTCCACGCGGTCCTGCCCGATGATCCGCGAGACGATGTGCGAGAGGTAAAGAGGGATCGAATAATCGTTCAGGCACTGGGAGATGTTGCGCGCGAGGCCGGAGGGGTAGGGCATGATTTCAACCACGGCCGGCACCTTGGCGCCGACGAGCGTAAGCCGGCGGGCCATGATCAGGCCGATATCTCCCGAGCCGATCACGACCGCCCGGCGGCCCGGCAGCCAGCCGTCCAGGTTCATCAGCCGCTGCGCCAGCCCGGCGGTGAACACGCCCGCCGGGCGCGATCCGGCGATGGCGACATTCCCCCGGTTGCGCTCGCGGCAGCCCATCGCCAGCACGACCGCGCGGCACGCGAGCCGGATGACCCCGTGCGCGGTTCCGCAGCCGGTCACCACCCGCGTGTCCGTCTCCCCGGAAATTTCCATCACGGTCGTATCCGGGTAAATATCGATCTCCGCCGTAAGGACATCGGCCAGCAGCCGTTCGGCGAACTCGGGCCCGGTGAGGTCGGCCTTGAATTCGTGGAGGCCGAAGCCGTTGTGGATGCACTGCATCAGGATCCCGCCCGGATATTCCTCGCGCTCGACGATCGCAACCGTAGCGCCGCCCGCGCGCACGGCCAGCGCGGCCGCCATGCCCGCCGCCCCGCAACCGATGACCACCGCGTCGTAGGATTTTTCCAGCATCAGGAATCGCTCCCGGTTTCCGGCGGTTCGCCGATCCGGCCGAGGACGACCGGGCTGCCGCTTCCGCGCTTGGTAATCCGGTCGATGGATAAACCCGTTTCCCGCGCAATGATCGCGAGAATCCGGTAGGTGCAGAACCCGCCCTGGCAGCGCCCCATCCCGGCCCGGGTGTAGAACTTGATCCCGTCCAGCGTGGTGTGGCCCTTGCGGATCGCCTCGACCACTTCCGCCTCGGAGATGGTTTCGCAGCGGCAGACGATGTGGGCATACGCCTTTTCGCGGTGCGCGAGCGCATCCAGCTCCGAAAAATCCATCCCGTTCACCCGCAGGGAATGTGCGATCGTGGGAACGAAATCCGCTTTTTCGGTCAGCTCGAGGCCGTCTTTGGCGAGAAGATCCCGCACGTATTCCGCGATCGCCGGAGAGGCGGTCAGGCCCGGGGAT
>DAOUDU010000086.1:0-1735 GCA_034430775.1 Anaerolineales bacterium
CGATGAACGACGTATCCAGCGTGTAGCCGCTGACGGGAAAACCGAACACCGCGCCTTGAAAAAAATTCCACGCGATGTGATATCCGATCGGAATGGCCAATTCGCCGGTCAATACGTAGGCCGTCGCGTAGAGAATTCCCGCCAGCATGAGCGCCAACGTGCTGACCGCACCGGCTTCGGGGTTGGTCGCATGGCACAATCCGAAGATGACGGCGGTGAAGAGAGCCGCCAGGATGATCGCGCCTTTCCGGCCGAACGGTTTGAAGGTCAATCCTTCGGCCAGGTTCTTCAACAGATACCCGCGATTCCATAATTCCTCGGCGAAGGCCCCCACCACGATGGACAATAAGATGATCAGCATGCTTGCCGTAAAAGCGCCGGCGCCTTTTGCCGGCCAGCCCGCTTCCGCAACGGTCGCCATGCCGAAAGCGATCTCCACCAGGAAGATCCCGGCTTGCAGCAGCGCGCCGAGCGCCAGCCCGAAGGCCAGGTCGATCCACCAAGACCGCCCCATCCGGAAACCGAAATCCGCAAACCGCCGCCGGTCGATGAAGCGCCCGGCGATCCGGACACTGACGATGATCGAGAGAAAGGCGGCCGCCGAATCCAGGATGCTGATGCTTTTTTCCAGCGGATCCCTGATGGCGTAGCCGCCGAATTGCTGCGCCAAAAAGCCGAACCCCGCCAGGCAAGCCACCATGAGAATGAATTGGAGGACCAACCGACAACCCGCCCGCAAGCGGGAGGTGTTTTTATCCCGGAAGATCGACCGTATGCGGCTCATTCCTTCCTCCTGAACGTAGCGTTCAATTCCCGACGGCTTTGCGCCGGACCGCTCTGTCCGGCTGCAACCGGCATACGTCTTCTGATTTCATATGCCATTTTCTCTCAACCATTCCAGCATCTTTTCCGCAACATCCCGCCATCCGGTATCCAGCATCATGGCATGGCCCATCCCGACTAAGAATTCCGCTTCGGTGTTGTAGGCTTTTGCCGTCGATATCACTTCCTGCGGGTATATCAAATTGTCGTCGGCGGCTCCCAGTACCAGCATTTTTGTCTTCACTTTTTTCGACCGGGGCAACGCCAGGCACACCATATCCAGAAACGCCCGCATCGATTCATCCTGCCCCTTCACGATCTCATGATATTTATTCAATTCCCTTCCCGGGAAGTCATCCGAAAAGAAAAATTCCCGGTAGTGTTCCGGCGTGTCTACCATATGCCGCAGATTGAACGTCAGATTCACCTTGCAGAAATTGACCGGATGTTTTACGGCGAGTCGCAGGGTCGCCGGCAACAACCCCCGGGGCGGCGCGGACCCCAGCAATATGGCTGCCGGGGCCTGATGGTCTTCCAGATATCTTTGCACGACCATCCCGCCCATGGAATGGCCCACCAAGACCGGCGGCCGATCCAATCCCTCCACGGCTTGCGCCACGTCGGATACAAAATCCTTCACCGGCGTCATGCACACTCTGTTGCGGCCTTCGCTTTGGCCGTGGCCGCGCAAGCTGACGGCGTAGGTCGTGTATCCGCGCTCTGCGAAGAAGGGCTGAAACTTCTCCGCCCAGCACCATGCGGCGTGCCACATGCCGTGCACGAACAGCAAAGGCGCGGCGTGATTATCGGCTTTGGGTTTTTTGTGAATGATTTCCAGCTTCATGCACTGCGGCTCTTTCCACCTGCCGGTATTCCCCGGGCCGGCCAGCGGCTTGCGAGTCCGATGCCTGGC
>DAOUDU010000087.1:0-17841 GCA_034430775.1 Anaerolineales bacterium
CGCTCAGCGTTTCGCACGTCACGCCGATGGTATGGCCGCCTGCTTCGAAAGCGCCGCGGCTGACCGCCGCCATCGTTCCGCCGTATCCGCCGCTGGCCACGGCCCAGCCAAGGCGCGCGATATCCGCGCCAAGCACAAGCGCCGTTCGGTAGGCCGGGTCGTCTTTCTCCAGAAAGGCCGCGCCAAACACGGCGACGATTCGTGCCGGTTTGTTATTGGAGTCGACGGGGGACATGCCGGTTTCAGGAGTCATTACCCCATTGCAGCACGCGGTAGGGGGGAATGTAGATCACGTCGGTCGATCCGACCCGGGTGCGCAGGGATTTCGGGGGACGGATGAACTGCGAATGTCCGTGCAGCATCCAGCGTGGTTTGGCCCAATCCAGCAGCCAGCGGAAGGCGGCGAATCCCTTATGCACGGAGTCTTCCCCTTCGTGAATGCCGCGCGCAGGTGAATGCGCCACGAAAATATCCAGCCGGCGCCCGTACCGCACCTGGTTGGACAGCAGTTGCGGGGTAAGCCTCAGCACGCGCCGCCACATTTCCGACTCGGTGTACTGGTTCTTCGTCGTAAACCCGTAGCGGATGCTTCCGCCCAGGCCGGCGATCAGGATTCCCTTCGCTTCCACCGCGCTGCCGTCGATGCTGTCGCCCGCATCGGGCCGGTAGTCCACCTGGCCGCAATCGCGGAAAAAGCCCTCGCCGTCGTGATTGCCGAGGACGTAATACATCGGAATGTTGAAGCAGCCCATGAGGAATTCAAGATAATCGAAGGGGAGATCGCCGCAGCTGATGACGAAATCGACTTTTCCGATTTGTTGAGGAGCCCGGCAGGAATTCAGGCGCTTGGAGACTTCATCGCTGACACAAAGTATGGTCCTGGGGACCGGGGCATTCATTCGAGGTCCTTCTTCGCTGGGGAGGGCGCCGGCCAGGTGCGTTTGGCGTTGGCATCCAATTTCGCGAGGATGGCCTGTTCCAGGTCGATCCCGAGGACGGAGGAGAGCTGGAGGAGATAAAGCGCCGTATCGGCAAGCTCTTCCTTTATATCCGGATCCGAACGGTCGGTCCATTGGAAGTGTTCCAGCACTTCCGCGGCTTCGAGCGCAAGGGAAATGGCGAGGTTGCGCGGGGTTTGAGGGCGCGGGGAATCTGCGGCGTACCAGCCTTTCGACCGGACGAACCGGTGCATTGCTTCGGTGAGCTCTTTTACATCCATGGAAACAGTTTTTATCCCGTCCCGGGATGATCCCGGCGCGCGCGGTGTGCACTCCAATCGCCGCGATCGAGAAGCGTTAAAATCTTTCGGGAAGATTATACCAGCCCGATTTGAAAGTTCTTCAGCATCTCTATGCGTGCGGGAGAATCGTATCCAAGCGCCGGCATTCGTGAAGACGTCACCTTTTTCGGTGACGGCCGCCGCATGCGAAGACCTCGGTCCGGCGGCGTGGTGTTCCTCTGTTCGATCGCCGCGAAAGGGGATATACTTTTCTTCATCTTCTGAAAGCAGTTCGGAGGTTGATATGCCGAAAACAGAACGGGATCGTGAAATCTCGCGCCGCCGGCAACGGCGGTTGAAAATGGAGTTTCTGAAAAAGCGCCTGGCTGACGCCAAGGATTCAAAGGCGCGGGCCGCGATCGCCCAAAAAATCCTCAAACTCAATCCGCGGGCGAATGTCTCGCCTAAATAAGACCGCGGTTTTTTCCCCCCGCCGCGCCGGGAGGCCGGAGTGAAAAATTCCGAAAGCGGTACACGCCGTGCGCCCGTCTTCCGTGACGTCCCGGATGCGCAGTGGAACGATTGGCGCTGGCAACTCAGCCACCGCATGAACAAAGCGGAAGAGCTGGAGCAGGTATTCCCGCTTACGGAAAGCGAACGCACTGCGTTTGGAGCGGGCAATCTATTCCGCGTTGATGTCACTCCGTATTTCGGCTCACTCATCCATCCCGACGATCCGGCCGACCCCATCCGCCGTCAGGTGATCCCCACCGCGGCGGAACTCGTGCCCTTCACGGCGATGATGGAAGATTCCCTCGCCGAAGACCGGCATTCTCCCGTGCCCGGACTGGTTCACCGCTACCCGGACCGGGTGCTGATGCTGGTTACGACCCAATGCGCATCCTACTGCCGGTACTGCACCCGCTCGCGGATTGTGGGTGATGCCTCCGCCCAATTCTCATCCAGCGAATACGAAGAAATGCTGGATTACATCCGGCGCACGCCGCAGATACGCGATGTGCTGCTTTCCGGCGGCGATCCGCTGACGCTTGCGCCGAAGGTCCTGGAAAATCTGATTGCGAGTCTTCGGGAAATCCCCCATGTCGAAATCATCCGGATCGGCTCGCGCGTGCCGGTCTTCATGCCGATGCGCGTGGACGACGACTTGTGCGCCATGCTGGGAAAGTACCATCCGATCTGGCTGAATATCCACGTCAACCATCCCAACGAGATAACACCCGAACTGGCCGCCGCTGTGGATAAACTTACACGCGCGGGGGTTCCGCTTGGAAATCAATCGGTCCTTCTGGCGGGGGTGAACGATTGCGTCCATGTCCAGCGCCGGCTGGTGCAGGATCTGGTGCGCATCCGCGTCCGCCCGTATTACCTGTACCAATGCGACCTGGTCGAGGGCGCGGGCCATTTCCGCACTCCGGTTTCGAAGGGGATCGAGATCATTGAGGGCCTGCGCGGGCATACCTCCGGATTTGCGGTTCCCACGTATGTCGTCGATGCGCCCGGCGGCGGCGGAAAAATCCCGCTCGGGCCGAATTATCTGCTGAGCATGTCGGATCACCGGGTCGCCCTCCGGAATTTTGAAGGATACATCTCGGCGTACGAAGAACCGGGTGCCTATTCGGCGCACGATCCGGTGAAATGCGCGGAGTGCAAACGCAAACACGCGGAGCCGGGGCAGTCGGGAATTACCGGGCTTCTGGATGGAGACGAACTGGCGATCGAACCGCAGGATTGGGCGAAAACACATGCCCGGGGCGGCGCCGCGCACCGGTTGAACCGGGATGCCGAAAAATGGAATCCGCTCGGGATCGGCCCGGGTGCATCCGCCGGTGAACATCGGAAAACCGATCCGCCCGGTCCGCTGAAAGAAATATAACCCACCCGCTGCGGGACTTTCTACTCACCAAGGATCATTTCTTGTCCGAAAAATTGCCCCAGAAGAAAACCACCGAGACCAGCGGACAGCCGCCTTCGCCGTCCTCCGCCGCGGCGACTTCCCAGAATAAGAACGTGTTCCGGAAAAACCGTTTGCGCGTGGCGGTGCTTCATAATTTAAAGAAGCATGCGCCCGCCGACGGGCTGCATCCGGTGGATGCGTTCGCCGAACTCGACAGCGAGACCAACATTGCCGCCTACGCCGCCGCCCTGCGCGCCGCAGGGTACCATGTCATCGGTATCGATGGAAATCCGGATTTGTTCCGCCGCCTGAAGCGATTGAAGGTCGATATCTGCTTCAATACCTGCGAAGGATACCGGGGCGACGCCCGCGAAGCCCAGGTCCCGGCGCTGCTCGAAATGATGGGGATTCCGTATACCGGCGGAAAAGTCACCTGCCTGGCCAATACGCTGGATAAAGCCGCCACGAAAAGGATCCTTTTCGCGTATGGGCTTCCTACCCCGTATTTTCAGGAATTCACGCATGTCGACCTCCCACTCGATCCGAGCCTGCATTTTCCCCTGTTTGTAAAGCCGAATCGCGAAGGAACCGGGATTGGGATCGATTCGAAATCCCTGGTGCATTCCGAGGATCAGTTGCGCGCCAAGGTGGATTACATAGTAAAGGAATACTGCGAATCCGTACTGGTGGAGGAATATATCCCGGGCCGCGATATTACCTGCGGGCTGGTGGGGAACCTTTCCGCGTTGGAATCCGGGCAGCCGATCCCGGATCTGCGCCGGGAAACGCCGGGCCCGGGCGGGGGAGTGGATTGGCACGGCATCCATTTCTTTCCGATCTCCGAAGTGGACCATGCGCGAATCCCGGGCATGGATCCCTATTACTCGTATGCGGTAAAAGCTCTGTCGCTCGAGGATTATCCGTATTTCTGCCCTGCGCCCATTCCGGACAAGGTGGCGGCTGAAGTACGCCGGTTGACCCTCGAGACGTTCCGGGTGACCCAGACTCTGGACTTTGCGCGCGTGGATTTCCGGCTTCACAGCGGGAAGAAACTGCGGCCGTATATCATCGAGATCAATGCGCTCCCCGGCCTGACCCCGGTCAGCGACCTGACCATTTGTGCGCAGTCCGAAGGCTGGGAATATGCCCGGTTGCTTCAATCCGTTCTGGAAGCCGGTGCCAAACGATATGGATTGATCCCGGAACACGAGGAAGCGTAAATCCTTCGGCCCGAGAAGCCCTGTCCGGAGGATTGCCGCCGGAGTAGGGCCGGGCAAGCCGGAAGCCCGCGGCTGACCGGAAGGCCGTATTTCAAAATCAGGTTGCCCAATCCGAAAATGACATCCGACATCCCCATTCACGTGGAAACCAGCCGGCCGCAAGACCGCGACGCCATTGGGAAAATAGCGCGGCGGGCGGGCGTCTTCACCAAAGAGGAAGAAGACTCAGTCTTCGAATTATTCGATGCCCATTTACAATCGTCCGATTCGGGATACGAGTGGTTTTCCGCGCGCGCCGGAAAGCATGTGGTGGGTTTCGCCTGTTACGGCCCGACTCCGCTGGCGCAGGGCGCTTATGATTTGTATTGGATTTGCACTGATCCGGAGGTCCAGGGCAAAGGGGTGGGGCGCGCCTTATTTTCCGCCATGGAAGCGGAAATCCGCAGCCGGAAGGGCCGTTTGCTGATGATCTGGACGAGTGGCGCGGAGCACTATCTACCGGCCGCAAAATTTTACGAACGCATGGGATGCGAACCGCCCGTCCGGATAAGGGACTATTACAAGCCGGGGGAGGATTTGTTGGTGTTTATTAAATATTATTCCGCCGAATAGGAATTTCTGCAAAGCATCTTTTCTTTGGTGAAAGGATTATCCGTTTTTCTTCCGTGGCACCTCATGCCCTCGTGGTCTATAGAATTGTAATTACCACAAAGACACAAAGTCGCAAAGAAATTCTACACGCCTGGGCGCTTTCGAGTCTTCGCGGTAAAAAGAATTGTAATTATCACTAGGGCACGAAGACACAAAGAAAATCCAAAAGCAACTACACGCCTTGGTGTCTTCGTGTCTTTGTTGTTTATAAAAATAATAATCCCCAATGTAAAAAATAAAATAAAAAAAATATTACAGGCGCCGCGAACGGCCAAAAATCATCCCGCAGGAGGCGCGAATGTTAAAAGGGGTGAAAAGAAAATTTAAGATTCGACCCATTGACTTCCCTGTTTTGTACTGTAGAATGAAAATGATCAAGGAGATCGTCGATCCGCTTTGGCGGAAAAATCACACAGGAGAGACATGAGACGAAACGCTAAAGAAATTTTTAATCCGTACTCGGTCTTGATCCTTCACAATGTTATGAGCGATTGGACGTCGGCGGACATCGAAGCTGCCGAGCAAGCGGTGACCCGGATGAAATACGGTTTGACATCGCTTGGCATGGAAGTTACTTCGATCCCCGTTCGGCGTGATATCGAAGGCGCACTCCGCGGCTTTGATCCCAAAGAATGCATCATCTTCAATTGGTGTGAAGGATTGGACGGCGAACCCAACGCCTACGATGCCATTCCGCCGATCCTCGAGCGGCTTGGTTTCATGTACACCGGATCGGATGCGTGGTGCCTGAACATCACCGAGGATAAAGTTACCACCAAGGAAATTCTACGGCGGCACCGGATACCCACGCCGCAGGCGGCCGTGTATTCCCGCCCGACGCGCAACGGATGGGTTCGCTTTCCGGCATTGGTGAAGCCGGCTTCTGAACACTGTTCGCTGGGGATAACCCGCGAATCCGTCGTGGATAACTCGGAGGAACTGCGCAAGCGCGTGGAATATGTGCTGGATACCTATCATAGCAAGGCACTGGTAGAAGATTTCATCGATGGGCCGGAATACAACGTCTCGCTGTGGGGCAACGACCGGCTGGATGTGCTGCCCCTATCATGCATCGATTACAACGTCTTTCCGGATTATCACGACCGGCTGTGTTCCTACGATGCCAAGTGGGATCCGGCCTCGGAAGCGTATATGCTCACGTCAGTCCGCTGCCCCGCCCGGGTGGATGATGAACTGCGGCATCGGATCGAAAACGTTTGCCGGCGGACCCAGCGCGCATTGCACGTACGGGATTACGGCCGTATAGATCTGCGTGTGCGTGATGGAATCCCCTACGTTGTCGACGTGAATTCGAACCCGGATATCACTATGGAAGGCGGTTTTGCCCGCTCAGCCCGCGCCGCCGGGTATGATTACGGCCAGGCGATCGCCCACATTCTCGAACTGGCATTGGCGCGCTATGCCGTCCCGGCCCAAATCCCGGAACGGGTGATGGAGATGGCCTGACGGTTTTCAATCAAAAAGCCCCGCCCTTCGGCGGGGCTTTTTTTATTCAGGCTTAACGCAGCCCTTTTTCCGCGTCGACGATCCTTGGTACAATTCGGAAACGAACGGCGGACCAATGCAACAGCTTCCCCTCTTTCATTCGAACTGCCTGACTGTCACCGAAATCAACCGATTGGCTCGGATGACTCTGGATAACGATCCGCTGCTTCAAGATGTATGGATCGGGGGAGAGGTGTCCGGCATGTCGCATCCGCCATCCGGGCATTTGTATTTTACGCTTAAGGATGCCGCTGCTGCGATCCGCTGCGTCATGTGGCGCGATGCCGCATCGCGGGTGAAGATCCCGCGGGAAGGCGAAGCCGTGGAAGCCCATGGACGAATCAGCCTTTACGAGGCGGGCGGCCAATACCAGCTCTACGCGGATTATCTCCAGCCGGCCGGGCAGGGCGAAGTGTACGCCGAATTCCTGCGTCTGAAGGCAAAACTGGAAGCCGAAGGATTATTCGATCCCGCGCGAAGGCGCGAGATTCCGCGCTGGCCGCGCCGCATTGCGGTCGTCACATCCCCGATCGGGGCGGCTTGGCAGGATGTACAAACCGTTCTGGCCCGCCGGTTTCCGATCGTGGAAGTGCTTCTTGCGCCGACGACGGTGCAGGGGGAGGATGCGCCGAAGCGCATCTGCGCCGCGTTGCAAAAGGCTGACCGCGCCAAGGCGGATGTCGTCCTGCTGGTCCGCGGCGGCGGAAGCATGGAAGATTTGTGGGCGTTCAACGACGAATTGGTCGTAAGAACCGTCGCCGCAATGCAAACCCCGGTCATTTCCGGGGTCGGGCATGAATCGGATTTCACGCTGGTGGATTTTGCCGCCGATTTGCGCGCTCCGACCCCGTCCGCAGCCGCGGAACTGGCTTCGCCGGACCGCAGCGATCTGGCGCAGCAGATTTACCTGCACCGTCGGCGTTTGGAACTGGGGATTCTCTCCGTCCTGCGCGAAAACCGGGATCAATTGCGTTCGATGACGATCCGGCTCCAGGCGGTTTCACCGTTGCACCGTCTTCAAAATATCCGCCAGCAGGTGGATGATTGTTCGCGCCGGGCGGAGGCGTCGATTCGCAGCCGGCTTTCCCTGCAGCGCTCGCACTTGGAAGGGCTGGCCCGCGTGCTCGCCGGGATGGGCCCGACCCGGGTTCTCGATCGCGGGTATGCGCTCATCTGGACCCAGGCGGATGGCCGTCTGGTGCGGTCGGTGCGCCAGGGACCGGCGGGAGCCATGTTGCGTGTCCAAGTGGCGGACGGGACGCTGACCGCCCGCTCGGAAGGCGCGGAAAATACCGCCGCGCCGTAAAAATTATTATCGCGGCGGATTCACCGGAGAGGAGCGAGGGGAATGTCACCGAAACAGAAAAAATCATCCAATCAGGAACCCAGTTATGAAAAGGCCTATGCGGAATTGCAGGAGATCGTGACAAAACTGGAATCGGGAGAAATCCCCCTGGAAGAGGCGTTGGCGCTTTATGAACGCGGGCAGGCGCTGGCAAAAACCTGCGCCGGGCTGCTGGATAAGGCCGAACTCCGGATCCGGGAACTCGGAATTCCGCGCGAGGAAACCGCTCAGGCCGAGTAACAGGAGATGTATTGAACCATGGAGTTATTACGGAACAACGTATTGTGGTGCGTGGCGGTCGCGTGGTTCATTGCCCAGTTCAGCAAACCGTTCGTGCAATATTTGCGAACGCGCGAATGGGCCTGGTCGTGGTTTTTCAGCGCCGGCGGCATGCCATCCACCCACTCGGCCATCATTACCGCCGCGACCACCGCACTCGGAATGGAGTTGGGGTTCGCCTCGCCGGAGTTCGCCTTAAGCTTCGCCATCTGCATGGTGGTGCTGTACGATGCGGCCGGAGTCCGGCGGCAGGCCGGGGAGCATGCGCGGGTGATTAATGCGATTATTGATGACTTCTCTCACGGGCATCCGCTGAAGGAAGAGAACTTGAAGGAACTGCTCGGACATACGCCGGGGGAGGTGATCATCGGCGTTATCGTCGGGGTCACCGTTGCCATTCTCGTCATGCTGAATGCCGGCCGATGATCGATGTTCTCCTTGCGCCCAATGCGGCGGTTTTTCTGCCACAAAGAGCACAAAGCAAAGTACATGGATGTTCTTGGTAAATATCGGTTATGAAATACGAAATTAATCCTGGGTGACTGAACGATTCGAATTGGTGTTTAGTAGATCTGTTATTTATGCTTTTGTTCCCCCTGTGCCCGCTAAGGCAATAAATTTTCGTAAAAAAAACACAAAAGCCACAAAACGAAAAAGCGAGCAATAGCTTCCTAGGAAATCGGTTCTTCCGCCACCGGTGTGATTCGTGCCAGCAGGGCCCGAAGGGTGGTGTGCGCCTCCGTCGAGCCGAGCGCCAGGCTCGCTGCGATGAAAACGGACCCGCCCAGCAGGATCCCGCCAATACCCAAAATCCAGACCGACACGGATCCCAATGTGCCGCACCAAACCCATAATGCCGCGGCCATCAAACCCGAGGCGAGCACCGTCCGACCCAGGCTCGACCAACCGGCGCGGTCCAAACTCCATTGAATCTTCCGCCGCAGGAAGATAATCAACACCGTCATCTCGACGATCGTGGCCAGCGAATTGGCGAGCGCCAGCGCGCCGTGCGGCATCCACCCAATTTCGCGGAAGGCCGCAACCAGGGCCAGACTCAAGGCGACGTTGAGCATCATCCCGCCGATGCTGACCGTGACGGGTGTGACGGTATCCTGCATCGCGAAAAAGGCGCGCGCGAGGACTTCCAATAATGAATGGGCGACCAGGCCGACCGCAAAAAATTCCAGCGCCCACACCACCATGTCGGTCGAGTGCACGTCGAAAACGCCGCGCTCGAAGATCATGCGGACGATCGGCCGCCCCAGCAGGATCAACCCGACCGCTGCCGGAAGCGCCAGGAAGAATATTCCCCGCACAACGGACGCCAGGGTTGCGCGCATCCGGTCGAATTGACCGCGGCTGATCTGCGCGGCAAGCGTCGGGAAGGCCGCCGTCCCGGCCGCCTGCGCAACGGCGATCTCCGGCATCAGCATCAGGGCGAAGGCGATCGTAATGGCGGATTGGCTCCCTTCCGGCTGGCTCGAAGCGAGGATGGTGTTCACCAGGAAGTTCAATTGGATCGCGGATTGTCCGATCACCCGGGGCGTCATCAGACGGACGACGTTGCGGACGGCGGGGTTGGAAGCATCCAGAAGGAACCGAAGGGCGGGGCGAAGGGAAATCAATGAGGGCAGCTGCACCGAAAAATGCATCACCGCGCCCGCCACCACACCCCAGGCCAGACCGAAAATCCCCATCGACGGCGCGAGCAACAGAACTCCCGCGATCCAACCGAGCGAATAGAACATCGGCGCCAACGCCGAGAAAAAGAACCGGTGGTGGGCATTGAGAATTCCCATCATCAACCCGCTGAGGCCGAAGACCGCGGGGCACAACAGCAGGATGCGCAACAGCGCGATGGTGGTCCCAATCTGCACCGGATCCGTATAGCCGGGCGCCAAAACATACTGCACCAGCTGCGGCGCCAGCAGCATGCAGAGGGCGGAACCCGCCGCCAGCAGGATGAACAGCCAGCTTCCGACGGCTGAGGCCAGCCGGTCCGCGGCCTTCCGGTTTTCCTCCACCAGGAATGCGGTATAGGTTGGGATGAAAGCCGAGGCCAGCGCGCCGCCGGCGATCACGGTGAACAGGAACTCCGGAAGGCGGTTGGCGGTGGCAAAGGCATCATACCCGGCGCCGGTTCCGAAGGCGCGGGCGACCACGATGTTCTTCAGGAGGCCGGCCAGCTGGGAAAGGACCAAGCCGATCATCACAATAAACGCAGAACGGGTGAGAGAGCGTGTTGCGGCGGGAGGCGAGGCGGTCATGGGCAGGATTATAGCAAGATTGCCTTCCTTCCCCGGTGCCGGATCTTGCCATTCGCAGATGGTCGGCAGGCAACGATTGCCGAAGCCCCTGCATCCAATGATAAAATTCTGCGTATAGCACAACATACGGGGATAATTCACAAAAAACGGCCCTCCATGGAAAGGCGGAACACCGATCCTTGATGAATGCATCCGAAGACAGCATCCCTGTCATCCACAGCAGCAGTGTTGAAAAACTGGCCGACGGGCTGGATACGCATATCCACCACGGACTGACCGGTGATCAGGTCCGCGAGCGGCTGGAAACCATCGGCCCGAACGAATTGCAGGAACGGCCCCGGCCCGGCTTCCTCCAGTTGCTGTTGGCGCAATTCAACAACTTCCTCATCATCCTGCTGATGGTGGCGGCGGTGGTATCCATCCTGCTTGGCGAGTACGTGGATGCGGCGGCGATTCTGGCGATTGTTGTGCTGAATGCCGTGCTGGGCGTGGTTCAGGAATCGCGGGCCGAGCGGGCGATTGCCGCACTGCGCAAGATGGCCGCGCCGAACGCCCTTGTGATCCGGGACGGGCAGCAGCAGACCATCCCGGCCCGGGAACTTGTCCCCGGCGATATTGTTTTTCTCGAAGCGGGGAATTATGTGCCGGGCGACCTGCGGCTGGTGGAAAGTATCAATTTGAAGATCGATGAATCCGCATTGACCGGGGAATCCCGGCCCGTAACCAAAGACGCCCACGTGGTCCTCGATAAAGACATTCCCGTCGGCGACCGCGCCAACTCCGCGTTCATGAGCTCGATGATCACCTATGGCCGCGGCAAAGGGATGGTCATCGCGACCGGTATGCACACCCAGATCGGCATGATCGCGCAGATGCTGCAAACATTCGAGGAGGAACCCACTCCGCTGCAGCGGCGCCTGGATGAACTGGGCCGGACGCTGGGGATGGCGGCGCTGGGTATCTGTGGCGCGATCTTCCTCTTTGGGATTGTGCGGGATACCTCGCCGGCGCTCATCTTCACCCAGGGCATCGCCGCGTATTTATCCGCGCATGAATCCGAGATCGTGGAATTATTCATGACCGCGGTGAGTCTTGCGATCGCTGCCGTGCCGGAGGGATTGCCCGCGGTGGTAACGATCTGCCTGGCGCTGGGTATGCAGCGGATGGTCAGCCGTCACGCGCTGATCCGGAAGCTGGCGGCGGTGGAAACGCTGGGCAGCGCGACGGTGATCTGCTCCGACAAGACCGGGACCCTCACCCAGAACGAAATGACCGTTACCCATGGTTGGGCGTGCGGGGGCGAATTCGCGGTTGAAAGCGGTCATGACCCGACTGTTGGAATCTTCCGCCGCGACGGCACGCCCTTCCAGCCCGAAAGGGATCCGGATGTGTTCCTGCTATTGCGGGGAGCGGCGCTCTGCAACGACGCGCGGCTTGAGGAAAGCGGCGAGGTGGAGGGCGAAAAGACCTGGCGCATGATCGGGGACCCGACCGAAGGCGCGCTGATGGTGGCGGCGGCGAAAGCCGGGATCCGGCGGGAGGATCTTGAGCGGGAAATGCCGCGCCAAGGGGAGATCCCGTTCGACTCGGCGCGCAAGCGTATGGCTACCATCCATCCCATGCCGACCACGCGGCGGTCGGATTCCGCCGGCTGGATTGCCTGCATGAAGGGTGCTCCGGATGTGGTATTGGAGTTATGCACCCGGATCCGCGAGAACGGATCGGAGGAACCGTTGACGCCCGAACGGCGGCGCGCGGTGCTGGATGCGAATCAAGGGATGGCGAAGCGCGCGTTGCGCCTGCTGGGGGTTGCGTACCGGAATTTCCCGAAGCAGCCCGAGGCGGCGGATGTGGAGGCCGTGGAAAAGGATTTGGTATTCGTCGGGATGCTGGGGATGATCGACCCGCCGCGCCCGGAAGTTGCGGCGGCGATTAAAACCGCCCGCAAGGCCGGCCTGCGGACGGTGATGGTTACCGGGGACTATCCGGATACGGCGCAGGCGATCGGCGAGCAGATCGACCTGCTGGGGGAGGGGCAGGAGGTGCTGGCGGGCGCGGCGCTGGACAAGATGACGGAAGCCGAAATCGCGGCGCGGTCCGACCGGGTCGGCGTGTATGCGCGCGTCTCCCCCCAGCATAAGGTCAAGATCGTGGAGGCCCTGCGCTCCCGCGGGCACGTGGTGGCCATGACCGGCGACGGGGTGAACGACGCGCCGGCGCTCAAACGCGCGGATATCGGGATCGCGATGGGGATCACCGGAACCGACGTCTCCAAAGAGACCGCGGACATGGTCCTGACCGACGACAACTACGTCAGCATCGTCTCGGCCATCGAGGAAGGCCGGATCATCTATTCGAACATCCGCAAATTCGTCTATTACCTGATCTCCTGCAACATCGGGGAGATCCTGATCGTCCTGCTTTCGATGCTCGTCGGATTGCCGCTGCCGCTGCGACCGATCCAGTTGTTGTGGCTGAACCTGGTCACCGACGGCGCGCCCGCGCTGGCGCTTGGAATGGAAAAAGGCGAGCCGGACGTCATGCAGCGGCCGCCCCGTCCCGCGAAGGAGCCGATCATCAACCGTGAAATGCTGCTCGGGATCGGGGTCCAAGCCGTGGTGATGACGGCGGCGGTTCTGGGCGCGTTCCTTTACGGCCTGGCGCGGTACCCCGGAAACCTGGCCGGCGCGCAGACCGTGGCCTTTACGACGTTGATCGTCTCCGAACTGCTGCGCGCCTTTACCGTCCGCTCCGAGCGGTTATCCGTATTCCGGATCGGCCTGTTCTCCAACCGGTGGATGCTGCTGGCGGCCGTGAGTTCGTTTCTGCTCCTCTTGGCCGTGATCTACATCCCGTTCTTCGATCCGATCTTTAACACGATCCCGCTCGATGGGCGGGATTGGCTGGTTATGCTGCCGTGCGGTTTGGTTTCATCGGTTGCCGCCGAACTTCTCAAGTGGATCCTGCGGCGGCGATCCGCCCCGGCATGACCGCTGCCGTCTTTGGGTGGAATCACAAGAGCCGGGGACGCCGACCCCGGCTCTCGAAAAGGAGGAGAAGAAGAGAGAATTGCCCTTCTGGTTTGTAGATTAACATACCCTGCCAATCCGTGCATGATTAACGTCCGACGGAAAACCTACGAATGCCCTACGCGACCGGCGTTTTCATTCTTTTTAATCCCTTCTTAACCGGATACCCAGCGATTTCACAACTTCCGGGTGACGGATGGTAGATCCCTTTTCCGTCCTCCTTGCGGCATCGCCCCTTTTTGTCATCCTCATGCTGATCGCCGGATTGCGGCTGAGCTTGTTCCGCACCGGCGTCGCCGCCTGGTTGTGGACGGCGGGGGTCGCGTTGCTTGCGTTCGGAGCCGGTCCGGGGGTCGTTGCGGTTTCGCAGGCCAAGGCGCTGATCCTGGCGCTGGATGTCCTGCCGATCGTCTGGGGCGCGCTCCTGTTCTTCGTCGTATGCGGAGATGCCGGGGTCATCCAGGCTGTCGGGGACGGCCTGACCCGGGCTGTTCCGTGGAAAGGGCTGCGCGCACTGACCCTGGCGTGGGCCTTCGCCTCCTTTCTCCAGGGGGCGGGCGGCTTCGGAGTCCCGGTCGTGATCACGGCTCCGCTCCTGCTCACGGCAGGATTCACACCGCTGCAGGCATTAAGCCTGCCATTTATCGGTCATGCCTGGGCGGTGACCTTCGGCTCATTGGGAACCTCCTTCCAGGCGTTGATGTCGGCCAGCGGACGGAGTGCGGAAACGCTTGCCGGACCCTCGGCACTCCTGCTCGGAATCCTTTGTCTGCTCTCCGGCCTCATGGTCGGATTGCCGGCGTCGGAGAAGGGGGAATTCCGGCGGCTGCTTCCCGTCATTCTTGTTGTCGGTTCCGTAATGGCGGGAGTCCAGTACCTGCTCGCGGTCTCCGGTTTCTGGCAAATCGGTTCGCTGGGGGGCGGCTTGGCGGGGCTGCTGGTGATCTTCGTCGCCGCCCGGATCATCCACGGACGAAATCCGGTTCCGGCTTACCGGCCGGACCGTAAGTTCATCCTTGGGTTGTCGGCGTATGTCGTCCTCATGGTGGTGATCCTGTGTGCGCAGTGGATCATTCCGTTGCGCAGCGCATTGCAGTCGATCGTGTGGAAGCCCGAGCTTCCGGAGGTTGTCACTTCACTCGGATTTACATCCCCGGTCGGGGAAGCCGCCCGGATTGTGCCGTTCGGACATCCCGGCGCTCTACTGGCGTATTCCGCAATCGGGGTTTTTTTTCTTTTTCGAAGCCTGGGCTGGTACCCGTCCAAGCCGGTCGGGCGTATTCTGCGCGCGACGGTACAGCGGGCTGTTCCGGTTTCGATCGGGATTTTGCTGATGGTCGGCGTATCGACGATGCTTTCGTATTCCGGGATGACGGCCCGGCTGGGGGAAGGTTTGACAGCATCGGTCGGCGGCGCTTTTCCGGCGATCGCCCCATGGCTGGGCGCGGTCGGCGCCTTTCTGACCGGGAGCAATACCAATTCCAATCTCATGTTCACGCCGCTGCAGCAGACCATGGCGCGCGCGCTGGGGGTGCGGGAGGATATCCTCCTGGCCGGGCAGACCGGCGGCGGCGCCGTGGGGTCGGTCCTTTCCCCGGCCAAGGTCGGTATGGGGTCGATGGCTTTTGCTTCCGGGTTGAAGGAAGGGGACGTCATTCGGAAACTGCTGCTGCCGATCGGGATCCTGCTCCTGGCGGCGAGCGTGTTTACGATTTTGCTGGTGTAGGGGTATCGGATACGGGCATTTTCCTTTCGAGTATTATTTGATCGCCATAAAGAGCACAAAAAACAGAGAAATATCTTTATGCCTAATGTGCATTTTGTGGCGAAAAAATTTTCTTGAACGATCCGTTTAATTCGAGTGATTGCAGGGGAGGGAAGAACTTGATACGATAGGAATTCTGGAAATTCTGAGAAACGGCTTTCTGCGGAGTCTGGAAGCCATAGGAAAAAGCTCCATGGTTCACCTCCCTCATCCGGCTAAGGCCACCTTCTCCCAGCAAAAGCTGGGAGAAGGACGAGATGAGGGGGTGGGCAGGAGCAAAAAGGCAGCTTGGAAAATGGAAGAATCCATTTTTGTCCTGATCACCGAACAGCTTTCACCGGAAATCATCGTCCGGCTGGAGGCGCTCTCCCCGCGGCTTGAGGTGCACCTGCATCCGGCAAACAAGCTGGACGAGGTGCCGCCGCAGTTATTGGCCCGGGCGGAGGTGCTCTACACCCTGCGGATCGTCCCGCCGCCGGATATGGCGCCAAACCTGAAGTGGATCCAATTCCACATGGCCGGACTGGATCACTTCGCGGATGCGCCGATTCTGGCGCGGGGGGTTCAGTTTACGTCGCTTTCCGGGGCGGCCGCGCCCCAAATGGCGGAATACGTGGTGATGATGCTGCTCGCGCTCGGGCACCGCCTTCCGGAACTTGTCCGCACCCAATCCGCGCACGAGTGGCCGCGTGAAAAATGGGAGCGGTTTTCACCGCGGGAACTGCGCGGTTCCACCGTCGGGGTGGTGGGCTACGGCAGCGTGGGACGCGAGACGGCCAGGCTCTGCCAGGCGTTCGGCGCGCGGGTCCTGGCGGTTAAGCGGGATGGGATGTCTCCCGAGGACGCCGGATATGCGGCGGAAGGAATTGGTGATGTGGAAGGCAGGATACCGGCGCGCATCTATCCGCCGCAGACGACCAGGCGCATGATCGCCGAATGTGATTTCGTGGTTGTGAGCGCCCCGTTGACGGTTGACTCGCGGAAATGGTTCGACGCCGAGATGATCGGGGCGATGCGTGAAGGCGCCTGCCTGGTGGTTGTTTCACGCGGGGATATCGTGGACGAGGCCGCGCTCGAGAAGGCGCTGCAATCCGGCAGGATCGCCGGGGCGGCGCTGGATGTATTTGCGCACGAACCGCTTGCGCCGGACAATACGCTGTGGGAGGCGCCGCACCTGTTCCTCACCCCGCACATCGCCGGAAGTTCGCCGTGTTACGACGAGCGGGCGGCGGATGTGTTCGAGGAAAACCTGCGGCGGTACCTTGAGAACCGGCCGCTCTTAAACCGGCTTGATTCGCAGAAGGGATACTGAGGCGCATATGATCCGCGGTGTGATTCTGGATTACGGCTCGACGCTCATTACCTTCGAAGGCAGCGTGGCGGATGTGCGCGAACGCGCTCACCGGGTATTGTTGGAAACCTTGTGCGGGGAAGGCGTGAGGGTGCGGGAGAAGACCTTCCTTGCGCGGTTGGCGCGCAAATTTGAATCCTACGACCGCCGGCGGGCGGTCGACCACAAGGAGACGACCTCCTTCTCCGTACTCACGGCGGTTTTGAAAGAGGAAAAAGTTCCCGCCCAGCCTGTTGCGGTATTGCGCCGCGCACTGCGGTCGATGTATGAAGTCTATGAGGCGCATTGGAAATTGTTCCCGGATTCCATTCCGGCGCTCGAGAAGCTGCGCGCCGCCGGGCTGCGGACGGCGATGCTTTCCAACGCCTCGGACGAGGAAAATGTCCGGCGGATGCTGGATAACCACAAATTGGAATCCTATTTCGATCCGGTGGTCATCTCCGCCGCGATCGGAATCCGCAAACCGGACCGGCGGGCGTTTCAGCCGATCCTCGATGCATGGGGACTCCCCGCCGCAGAACTCGTGATGGTCGGCGACCAGCTCGGGGCGGACATCCTCGGCGGAAAACAGATAGGGATGCGCACCATCTGGCTGACGACCGAGGAACACGCGCCCGCCAATGAAAAACTGCGGCGCAGGGTAACGGCCGACGCGCAGGTGAAAACCATCGGCGAGGCTGCGGCCTTGCTCGTTCATTGGAAGGATCAATCATAACCATGGGACTCTCATATTGGGACGGCGCGTACCGCAGCGACCGGAGAATCTGGGGGAATCGCCCGAGTGAAATTGCACACGCAGCGGCGAAGTTTTTTTCAGAGGCGCGCATCCCGACCGCCGGCAAGCGGATGCTCGACATCGGCTGCGGGTACGGGCGGGACGCCTATTACCTGGCCTCGCAGCTGGGTGTGCGCATGACGGCCATCGATCCCGCCGCAACTGCGGTGGAAATGGCCAGGGCGGACGGGGCAAAAGGTAAAGGCCCCGGTGTGGATTTCCGCGTCTCCTGCTTTCAGGAGATCGCTGACGGGCCGTACGATTTGGTGTATGCCGCCAACCTGTATCAGATCCTGCCGCCGGAGGAACGAAAGCAATTTCCGCAATCAGTGAAAAAACTCCTCGCACCGGATGGATTGTTCATCCTCGGTACGCTCTCCACCCGGGATCCGGAGCATGCCGGCAAAGGGGCCGCCGTTCCGGGGGACGTCAACTCCTGGGTGGCTGAAAAGTACATCCATCTGAGCGATCGGGCGGAACTCAAAGCGGCTTTTGCTTTTCTGAAGTTTGATCTATGTT
>DAOUDU010000088.1:0-33419 GCA_034430775.1 Anaerolineales bacterium
CAAGGAAGCAACGGAATTGCTTATTGACAAGCTTGGATATTCGGATAAAATCATTGGTATGCTGGTCTGACCAGTATACCAGAGAGATTATGAAGATAAAACCGGTTGGACATGTAACACTTGCACAGGCGGTAGCCGGCAGGCTTTCGGCTTCGCTGCTCGATGGAACGATCAAAGCCGGAGACCATCTGCCTTCGGAACGCGAACTGATTCAGCAACTGGGAGTCAGCCGGGCTACCTTGCGCGAGGCGCTCAAGGCGATGGAGGAAAACAACCTGATCGAACCGCGCGCAGGCGTGGGCTGGTTCGCCTGCAAACTCAATGCGGAAACCCTGGCTGCCGCGCGCGAACTGGCGGGGAGTTACCGCCATTCCGGCGCCAAGCCCTCTACCCCGGAAGGCTTGCCGCCCGAAGGCCCGCGCCGCCTGCCCGCCTCCCCCGAGAAGCCGCTCCACATCCCCAATCTGCAGACGGACCGGCTGGGAACCTTCGAATTCATTTCCTGGTGGGAAAAAGACAAGGTCCGCGACGCCAAGATGCTGGTCGTCGGTGCGGGAGCGCTCGGCAACGAGGTGATCAAGAACCTGGCGCTGATGGGCGTGGGGCACCTGTTCGTGATCGATTTCGACACCGTCGAGGCGTCCAACCTCAGCCGCTCGGTGCTCTTCCGCGACGGGGATTCCAAACGCGGCAAAGCGGAAGTGGTGGCCTCGCGCGCGAAGCAGCTCAACCCACAACTGCACGTCCAATATCTGCACGGCAATGTCACCACCCAGCTCGGTCTGGGGATCATCCGCCGGATGGACGCGGTGATTGGCTGCCTCGATAACCGCGAGGCGCGCCTGGCAGTCAACCGCTTCTGCTATTGGATGAACAAACCCTGGGTCGACGGGGCGATCCAGGAACTGCTGGGATTGATGCGGGTATTCGTACCCGGCCGGGGCGCCTGCTTCGAATGCACCCTGACCGAAACCGCCCGGCGCGACTTATCCATCCGCTACTCCTGCCCGCTGCTTGCGCGCCAGAATGTCCTGCTGGGGAAGGTGCCCACCACGCCGACCATTGCCTCGATCATCGGCGCGATGCAGTCGCAGGAAGCCTTGAAACTCATACACAGCATGCCGGTCGAAGCGGGCAAGGTGGTTCACTTTAACGGACTGACCAATGACATGCACACCAGCGCGTATGTCCCGCGTGAGGATTGCGAAAGCCACTGGGTGTACGGCGAGGTGATCGAACTGCCGGCGCGCGCCGATCAAACGACGCTCTCGGAAATGCTGCGCATCACCCGCCAGGACCTCGGCCCGGATGCGGTGATCGAACTCGACCAGGAATTGATCCTGACGCTCTCCTGTCCGAAGTGCAACACCCGCGAGGAGGTGCTGCGGCCGCTGGAAAGCGTTACCTTCGAAGCCGGACACTGCCCGACCTGCGGGACCTTGCGCGAGACGGAAATGACTCACGAGATCACCGGCGCAGAATCCTTTCTGCACCGGACGCTCGGCAGCATCGGAGTTCCCCCGCTCCACATCCTGCGCGCCCGCAACGCCAGCGAATTCCGGTTTTACGAATTGACCGGCGACCTGCCCGAAGCGCTCCATTTCCGGCACTTTGAGGGGCCGGCTTCCCCGGCCACCGTTCCACTGCGGGAACGGATATCGATCGGGGAAGAGGTCGAACCGGCGGAGAACTCCGGGTCTTCCGCCGCGGGCCGGATCGTGCTGCATGAGGAAAACCTTTGATGAGCCGGAACCCGGAAACCTCCGCCCCGCCCTACCGCACCCCGAAGCTGTTCCTGCTGCTCTTTCGGCTGGAGTTGCTGGCGATCGCGGCCTGTCTCTCGGCGGGCGGGTTGGCCGTCGCAGGCATCTTGAACGACACGGTCGCGCCGTGGATTTTTGCGACGGCCGCCGCGGCCGGCGAGGGGCTGCTGTTGGGTGCGCTGGCGCGCGCGTTTTTCCGGAGCTTCTCACGGCTGCTGCAATGGGCGGCCGGGCTGGCCGGCACCACGGCGGGATTGCTCGTCCTGGGCTGGCTGACGCGCGGGTTGGCCGGCGCCGATCTGAACGGGCGTGTGCATTTCGGACCGGACTGGATGGCGCTGGTTCAGCTTCTGATCGGGGCGATCGCCTCCACCCTCGCCTACGCCGCCGGGCGGATTAAATACCCGGAACCTCCGCTCGAGCCGGCCCGGGAGATCGAATCTGCGGGGAATGGCGCCGCAAAAAGGTCCGCGCGAAAAATTAAGACCGACCTTCCGAAGCAGGAAACCCGCCCGGTGCGAGAGCGGATCCGCAGCGTATTCAAGTACTTCCGCAAGGGCAATCACGACGCGGAAATCCGGCTGGTCGGATCCGAAGAGCACAAGTGTCCGTACTGCCTGCAGCCGATCTCACCGCGGGATCCGCGCGGTGTGGTGACGTGCCCGATCTGCAAGACCCGCCATCATAAGGACTGCTGGGATATCACCGGCATGTGCCAGGTGCCGCATTACCACACGTGACCCCGCATCCCGGCCTCATCCCGGCATATGCCGGGATGAGGCCGGGATGCGCGACGGAAATTCCTGAATCGAGGAGCGCCAACCTATGCCCGACCTGCCCGTAACCATTGTTCTCCCCAGCGGCGGCGCCCGCGCCGCCGAGATGCCCGACGACGCGCCGGTGCGCGACCTGATGGCGGAGCTGACCTCGCTTCTGAAACTGCCGACGGTCGGTCCCGACGGACGGCCGATGGGATACCGGATCGACAGCAAGGCGCTGGGGCGGGAGCTGCGCGAGGATGAAACCCTCGCTTCGGCCAAGGTTCCGGCCAACGACCGGTTGATCCTGACCGCCGACATCACCGCCGGCGGAACGGCGCTCAACCAGAGTCCGCGCGTGCGGCGCCTGATGGCGGATTATCAGTTGCTGAAGGAACTGGTCGCGCAAAGCAGCCTGATCGAGTTCGAAACCCGCGGCGTGCACGGCACCCCGGCGCCCGAGCGCTACATCGTCACCTACAAGTGCAAGGGCATCATCGGAATCGACAAGCAGGGCCGTCCGAAATTCGCCAACACCCACCAGGTCCAGATCTATCTGCACAACCAGTATCCGCAGCGCTGGCCCGGGCTGCAGTGGCTGACCCCGATCTGGCACCCGAACATCCACCACCTGAACAAGACGGTGTGCATCGACGCCGCCTGGTGGACGGCCAGCCGCTCGCTGGACCGGCTGGTAATCATGCTGGGAGAGATGATCCAGTACAAGAATTTCCACGACGATCCGACCAAGCCGCCGTTCCCCTGGGACGCGGAAGCCGCGCGCTGGTGCCGCGCCTACCGCGCCGCCCACCCCGGCGCATTCCCGATTGACAACCGGGAACTCTTGCGCCCGGGGAGGGTCAAGGTGAAGAAGGAATCCGCGCCCCGCATCCGGTTGAAGTAGGCGCACGGGCTCCACGAGAGGAGAGGCTATGCAAAACGCATACACGGACATCCGCAGCGGGCACATCCTTCCGGGATTTCTTTCCTTCATCCAAAACCCCGGACAGCCCATGGAAAAGATCCGGGAGGCGCAAGGCTGGCTGGCGGGAATGTTGGGAATCGGACAGGCGATTCCCTTTTATAAAAAGTCGATTCCGCCCGGAGGCCGATGGGGCGAGAAGAACGATGTGTCGTTCGATGCCTTCTACCCCGCGCAGGCAATTCCCTGCAAGCCGATCCACGTCTGGAGAATGATCCTCCAGGAAAATAAAATCCGGAAATAAGCGCATTCGTTGATCATCAAAAGGAGATGACAAAATGGCAGACCAATCCGTAACCGTAGTGTTGCCCTCGGGCGGCTCCCGCACCGCGGAAGTCCCCAACGACGTGCCGGTCAAGGAATTGATCCCGGAACTCACGACCTCGCTGGAACTGCCGACCACCGGTCCGGACGGCCGGCCGATGAGCTATCGCATCGACAGCAAAGCCCTGGGCCGCGAACTCCAGGAAGAAGAGACGCTGACCTCCGCCCAGGTGCCCGTCGGCGACCGGCTGATCCTGACCGCCGACGTGACAGCCGGCTGAGCCGCAGCGACCGCCCAGCGGAAGTGGAAGGAGCATCACCCGCAATGGAAAGCCCGCGCGTACGATTAGGTCCGCCGGAAGTGGAAGGCCCAAGCCCCTCGCGGATGCCGCGGGGCCGGGCCCGGCGCTGGCATTCGCCTTTCGACCGGAACGGGAAGCAGGCCGCGGTCTCGGTGTTCCTCACCCAGCCGGCGTTCGTGCGCGTCTGTTCCCTGGCCGGAAGGGATATGGATAATGAAGTCGGCGGGGCGCTGATCGGCCTGTGGCGCGTTGATAAGGAAAGCGGGGAGCAGTACATCGTAGCGGATGCCGCACTCCCCGCCCGCCACACCCGGCAGGGCAGCGCCTTCCTGACCTTCACCCAGGATACCCTCGTTGCGCTGCACCAGGAGCAGGAAGACCGCTATCCGGGCAAGCGTATCGTCGGATGGTTTCACACCCACCCGCGGATGGGGGTGTTCCTGTCCGATTACGACATATGGCTGCACACCCACTTCTTTCCGGAACCCTGGCAGGTGGCGCTGGTCATCGAACCGATCACCCAGATCGGCGGGTTCTTCGTTCGCACGGAGGACGGAAAACTGGACAACCACGAATACTTCGGATTCCGGGAGATCCTCGGACGCTCCAGGCGGAGCCTGGTGTACTGGAAGAATATGGAACCGGAACCCGCCGCGGAAGAGGCGCCACCGGGGGAAGGAGAGACAAACCATGAATAGAAAATTGCGGACTTACTACTACGGCGTGCTGGGGGGCATCGGCGGATTGATCGGCTGGCAAATCAGCAATCTGGTCGGCCTTTCATTCACCGGGAATATATATCTGAGCGAGGTCATCCTCGGGGCATTGATCGGCCTGAGCGTGGGGCTCCTGATCGGCATCGCCGAGGGTTTGTTCACCCTGAACTGGGCGCGGATGCTGCGCTCCGGAGTAATCGGCGGAGGGCTTGGGATGATCGCCGGCGCGATCGGCCTCCCGTTCGGGGAGATGCTGTTCCAGCTGGTGGGGGCCGGGTTCATCGGCCGGGTTGTGGGCTGGGGATTCTTCGGTCTGATGATCGGCCTCGCAGAAGGGCTCACCGGCGGCAGCCAGATGTGGAAGGGCGCGCTCGGTGGAGCGCTGGGCGGCCTGGTCGGGGCGATCCTCCTCGAAGCCGCGCGATCGGCATTCGGGAGCCCGGCCTTCGGCAAGGCGCTCGGGCTGATCCTGCTCGGAGGATCGGTGGGGGCGCTGATCGCGCTGATCATCGTCCTCCTCTCGCGGGCCTGGCTCGAGGTCACGAGCGGCAAGCTGCGCGGCACCGAGTTCATCCTCGACAAGTTCATGAAGAAGTCGGGGCCGAGCGTCATCCTGGGGAGCGATGCGCTGAAGGCGGATATCGTCTTCCCCGATCCCGACATCGATCCGCAGCACGCCATGCTCACCGGAACCGGCTCGCATTTCTTGATCAAGGATATGAGCCATGGCGGAACCTTCCTCAACAACCGGAAGGTGGGGATGACGGAACTCGCGGACCGCCAGACGCTGCGCCTGGGCAATACGGAAATGCTTTACCACGAAAAGAGGTGACTCATGGACGGTCTGCGCAAGAGAATACCCATGCTGCTCCTGTCCGCGCTGCTCGCAGCGCTGTGCGCGCCGACCCGCCCGGCCCTGGCGCAGGATACCGAGCCGCTCGAGGTGACCATCACCCAGGTCGATACATCGGCGTTCCCGACGGTAAAGGTGTACCTCTCGGTGACCGACAGCGCGGGTGAACCCGCCCCGGTCGACCTCGACCGCATCCAGTTGTACGAAAACGGAAAACTGATTGTGCCGACGGAGGTGAGCGGGATCGGCGACAGCGCGCCGCTTACGACCATGCTGGTGATAGACATCTCCGGCAGCATGGCCTACGGCCAGAAGCTGGATTCGGCCAAGGCGGCGGCGATCGCATACGTCAACCAGATGCGCGCCACCGACGAAGCGGGCTTGATCTCCTTCGATACCGAAATCACCTACGTCCAGCCCACCACCACCGACCAGAAGGAGCTAAAGCGCGCGATCGACGGCCTTACCACCGGATCCGACACGGCGATGTACGACGCGGTGTACGAAGCGATCGACCTGCTGCAGAACATCGCCGGCCGGAAAGCAGTCATCATCCTGACCGATGGAATGGACAACCGCTCGACCCACACGGCGGACGAGCTGATCGAGCGGATCGGGCCGGCAGGGCTTTCGATCTCGACCATCGGGCTCGGCGATCCGGCTCAAAAAACCGCATCCTACACCGGTATCGACGAACCGGCGCTGAAGAACCTCGCCGAGCAGGCAGGCGGGACGTACGGATATGCCAATGATCCGGAGGCGCTCCGCAAGCTTTACGAACAGTACGGGCGCGCGCTGCAAAGCGAATACGTGATCACGTACACATCCCCGGCCGCGTTGCGGGACGGTTTGAACCGTTCCCTGAGCGTACGGCTCTCGGAAAGCCTCCCCTCGGTCCCGGGCGAAAGCAGCTTCAATCCCGGCGGCCTGGTCCCGGAAGTGGCGGGGACCCCATCGACCAACTGGCAGATTTTCCTCGGCCTGCTGATCCTGCTGGTGCTCATGCTGATCACGCCGATGGGGATCCAGTGGGCGGCTGCGCTCGTCAATCGTGGCGGGAAGCCGCAGAGCCCGGCCAAACCGTCGGGGGCGAAAATCAAGCTGCGCGATACGAATAAACCACCGGCGGGCAATTCGAAGAAAGCGCCGCGGATAAAACTAAAGTGATATCCAGACCGAGTCGGTCTTAAGACCGACTCGGTCTTAATGAGAACGGACCGCCGCGCGTCGCGAGACCGCGGCGGTTTGGATTATTTCCAGATAATCGAGGCTTCGTTAAGTCGATGGTGTCTGGTCCGGCCAAAGGGCAAGGTTTTTTAAAATCTCCATGCTATAATCCCTCCGCATCCAACCGATAAAATGCGCGCCTCCCGGATTTTCCTCACACCGATTTGCATCGCGCTGCTCGTCTCCTCCTGCGGCGGGCTTCCCGCCGCAAGCGGCACCGGCGCCGCCGCTATCGAGACCGGCCTTCTGAAAATCACTTCGACACCGTCGCCTGCCAACGCGTTAATCTCTTCACCGACCCCAAGCACAGAATCGTCTCCCGCCGAAATCCAAACGGAAAAACCGGGTGCGCCCTCCGGATTGAATCCGGCCGGGCCGTATGCGGTGTTCGAAGGCGCGCGCGGGATCTGGATCGCCAACCCGGACGGCAGTTATCCCACCCGCATCGCCGAACAGGGCGCTGGAAACGGCGGCCTGAACCTGAGGAATTTAATTTCTCAGCGCGGCGACCGGATCGCGTTGACGGTTACCGGGGAGACGGGCGTCGATCGGGTCATCGTGGAGATTCCCGGCGGCCGGGTACAAAGCACAACCCGGTTGATCGATGTCACCCGCAGGGAATTACAGGTGAACTCGATGTCACCCAAAGCCTTCGCCTATTACGCGATCACCGGATTCCCCAACCTGGCCTGGCAGCCCGGCAGCGGCGTGACCCTGGCCTACACCGGCACAAAAAACGGCGCGAATACGGATATGTTTACCGTCGACTTGGAATGGGATAAGGTCCGGCACATCGAGCAGGATCCATCCCAGGCCGTCAGCCCGATTTGGTCGCCGGACGGCAGCCACCTGCTCTTTTTCGGGGTGGAGTGGGTCCCCCCGTTCGGGTCGGCGTACATCACCTTCCAACCGATGGCGGGATTCTGGGCAGTGCAGGAATCCGACAACCAGCTCCTCCCGCAGACTAAACTCAAAGGCACCTATCAAAATTTCATCGGATGGCAGGACAATACCCATTACCTGGTGTATGACACCAGTGATGCGTGCGTCGCGCGAAACATACGGGCGGTGGATTTGAACAGCGGCGAAGAAACCCCCATCTCGGATTTATGTCTCTCCCAAGAGCCGGCCTTTTCACCCGTAAACGGCGCGCTGCTGATTTCGGTCGATGCGGATTGCGGATGCGGTCTCGAGGAGGGTGTATACCTCCTGGCCCCGCCCGTCATGGCTCCCGCCCGGTTACTGAAAAAATCCGCCCTGGATCTACTTTGGCTTCCGGCAAGCGGTTTGTTCTACGCCTACCCGCACGCGCTGCTGGGGGCGGACGGGAAGTCACGTTTCGATCCACCCGTCATCGGATCCTCCTACCGGCCGGCGGTCTCCAGGAACAGCACGCAAGCCTGGGTGGTGATGGAGAACCATCGCAGCCGGGTCATGCTCCAAATCCGCGGCGGGGAATGGCGGACCCTATTAGAAGGAAGCGTCAGCACGATGCTTTGGGATCCTCTATCCGGAGAAACATTGCTCATCGTGCTTGACGACGGCGCGTTTTTCTCCGCAACCGCTCCGGAGTTCACACCGCGCTTGATGGGCGACCTGGGGGGATATTACGACCGGGCGGCGTGGACTGCTGGACCCTGACGAAGAGACCGACTCGGTCTTAAGACCGAGTCGGTCTGCATCCCCGGGTAATTTGGACCCATATGTCGGGAAAGCTTTTTTCACATAAACCGGGCTTAAAACAGAGGGATTGGAAAGACGGCAGTCATCTTTTCCGAAAACCGGCGTTAATATAACCCCTCAGGATGGGTTTGCGTTGCTCATAAAAACCGACATTATGCTAAAATCTACCGGTATGTTCTGCCTCGGTAAAACCACCCCACCCAATCCTATGAATGGCGGATAACCATCCATGCCTGAAGTACTCGCCGTAAAAGACCTGGTGACAAAATTCTATACAGAAACGGAAACGATCCACGCCGTCAATGGCGTAAGTTTCCACGTGGATGAAGGGGAAACGCTCGGAGTGGTCGGCGAGAGCGGCTGCGGCAAGAGCGTCACCATGCATTCTCTCATGCGCCTGATCCCCATGCCTCCGGGCCGGATCGAACAGGGGAAGGCCCTATTTCACGGCCAAGATCTTCTACAAATGGGGCCGGAAGAAATCCGCCGGATTCGCGGATCGCAAATCGGGATGGTATTTCAAGATCCGATGACCTCGCTCAATCCGGTCATCACCATCGAAAAACAGGTGGCCGAACCGTTGTTGATTCACAGAGGCATGTCCAGCGCGGAAGCCCGAACCCGGGTTGTGGAACTCCTGACCCACGTGGGAATTCCCTCCCCCGAAAAGCGGCTGGCGGACTACCCCCATCAATTCTCGGGCGGGATGCGCCAACGGGTGATGATCGCGATGGCGCTGGCCTGCAACCCGAGCCTGCTTATCGCCGATGAACCGACCACCGCGCTCGACGTCACCATTCAGGCCCAGTTTGTCGAGTTGGTCAAGAAGTTGCGCGACGATTTCGGGATGGCGATCATCTGGATCACCCACGATCTGGGAGTGATCGCCGGGATCGCCCAGCGCGTGGCGGTGATGTATGCCGGATTCATCGTCGAACACGCGGAAGTTAAAGAGCTCTACGCCAATCCCATACACCCCTATACCCGCGGGCTGTTGGGATCCCTGCCCCGGTTGGACGAAACACGGGCGGTAAGGCTCGTCAACATCAAAGGCCTCCCGCCGGATATGTGCCAGCCCCCGATCGGCTGCCCCTTTGTACCGCGCTGTCCATACGCATTTGATCGGTGCAAGTTGGAAAATCCACCGCTCGCTTCGGTAAACAACGGCCATACGTCAGCTTGCTGGTGGGATATCGATCTCGGGAAGCCGCGAGGATGAGCATGTCATTGACCGCCGAAACCGCCCGACCTTCCAACGTTTTATTAAAGGTGGAAAACCTCAAAATGCATTTCCCGATCTTCCGGGGCGTGTTCCGACGCCAAGTGGGAGAAATCAAAGCCGTGGACGGGGTATCCTTTGACGTTATCCGCGGCGAGACGCTCGGGTTAGTGGGCGAAAGCGGCTGCGGGAAATCAACCGTCGGGCGGACCATCCTGCAGCTGTACCGGCCGACGGCGGGATCCGTTTGGCTGGACGGCGAGGACCTTTCGAAGATTCACGGGAAAACCCTGCGTCAGCGGCGCCGGAAAATGCAAATGATCTTCCAGGACCCGTACGCCTCGCTCAATCCCCGGATGACAATCGGAGAAATCGTGGGCGAGCCGCTGGAAGTCCACGACATTGTCCGGGGCAAAGAAAAATCCGACCGGATTGCATACCTGCTGCAAGTGGTCGGCCTGAATCCGCTGTACGCCGGCCGTTATCCGCACGAATTCTCCGGCGGGCAGCGGCAGCGGGTGGGTATCGCCCGGTCGCTCGCGCTCGAGCCCTCCTTTATCGTCTGCGACGAACCGATCTCCGCCCTGGACGTCTCGATCCAGGCGCAGGTCGTCAACCTGCTGGAAGATATTCAGAAGAAAATGGGCCTGACGTACCTGTTCATCGCCCACGATCTGAGCATGGTCCGCCACATTTCCAACCGTGTCGCGGTGATGTACCTTGGAAAACTCATGGAAATGGCCGACCAAACCGAGGTGTATATCGACCCATTGCACCCCTACACCCAGGCGCTGCTGTCGGCTATCCCCATCCCGGATCCGGTGTTGGAAGAGCAGCGCCAGCGGGTCATCCTGACCGGCGATGTTCCCAGCCCGGCCAATCCCCCTTCCGGTTGCGTGTTCCACACCCGCTGCATGTATGCGGAGCAGGTGTGCACCGACAAGGTGCCGGACTGGCGGGAGGCGCACGCCGGGCACTGGGTAGCGTGCCATTTTGCGGAACGGTTCGTCGGGAAGCGCGATGGGAAAACGGGAGAAGAGAAAAACACCGCGCCATAGGAAGAGGAAAGGCGCGTGGGAAAGGAGGCAACCGGAAGTTAACGAAAAAGGCTTTTACACCCAAACAGGTAGTTGTCTTTCCGCAAAATCACAAAGGAGGAAAGAACATGGATCGGAAAAAGCGATTAGTCACTATGGGCGCATCACTTGTCTTGGGGTTGCTTTTCACCGCATGCGCTCCCCAGACCACGCCCGTACCCACCGCAACAACGGCCGGGTCGAAAGCAACCAGCACCATGGCCTCCACCGAAATCCCCAGCTTCTCGGATGGGTTCGCTTCCGCGGATCCGACAACCTTCGTGACGCTGGAGTTCGGCGGCGTAGACACGCTCGACACGGCCCTCGCTTACGACTCCGCCAGCGGCGAAGTCCTCCAACAAGTCTACGACACCCTTGTCACGTATGACCGGGAATCCAAATCGGATCTGGTCCCGATGCTGGCGACGGAGATCCCCACCATCGATAACGGCGGCATTTCGGCCGACGGGCTGACCTACACCTTCAAGATCCGCAAGGGCGTGAAGTTCCACACCGGCGAAGAACTGACTCCGGAAGACGTGGCTTTCACCTTCCAGCGCGGCCTTCTGCAGGGCGGTTCGAACTCGCCGCAGTGGCTTCTGGCGGAGCCGATCCTGGGCACCACAGACTATCTTGATATCACCGACCAGCTGGATCCCGACGGTTCGAAGGAACTGATCGACAACCGCGAAGGGCTTCAGGCGGAAGATCCCGCGGAGCTTGCGGCGGTCTGCGAGTTGGTGAAATCCAAGATCGTGGCCGACAACGCGGCCGGCACCGTCACCTTCAAGCTGGCCCAGCCCTGGGGCCCGTTCATCATCACCACCGCCACCGCGTACGGCGGCGGGATCGGCCAGAAAGCCTGGGTTGCCGCCAACGGCGGCTGGGACGGCGATTGCGCCACCTGGCAGAACTACTACGGCCCGACCTCTGAGGAGCAGAATACCAAGGGCGTCGGCAAGCTGGAAAACGGCACCGGCCCCTACAAGCTGAAGGAATGGGGTGAAACGGAAGTGATCCTCGAATCCAACGAGGATTACTGGGTAACTACGCCGTTGTGGACCGGCGGACCGACCGGCGCGCCCAAGCTCAAGACCGTCATCCTCAAGTACATCGACGAGTTCAGCACCCGCTTCGCGGCCTTCAAGGCCGGCGATGCCGATGCCGCGCTGGCCGGCTCGCCCGAGAACTGGCCGGTCATGGATGAACTCGTCGGCGCCACCTGCGACCAACAGGGCGTCTGCACGATCGACGACGCCGCGAATCCGCTCGTGCGCTACGTCAAGCAGGATACGAACGCGCGCACCGACGCCTTCTTCAACTTCAATATCAACACTGAAGGCGGCAACGACTTCATCGGATCCGGTAAGCTGGACGGCAACGGCGTTCCGCCCGATTTCTTCAACGACGTGCACATCCGCCGGGCGTTCGCCTACTGCTTCGACTGGGAGATCTACATCCGCGACGTGCAGCAGAACGAGGGCACCCAGGCCAACAACGTAATGCTGATGGGCGAAATCGGCGATGAAGCGGACGGAGCCCACTACTCCTACGATCCCGCCAAATGCGAATCGGAGTTCAAGGCCTCCACCTGGACATCCGAAGACGGCCAGAGCCTGTGGGACGTCGGCTTCCGCCTGATCGTCGGCTACAACAGCGGCAACCAGGGACGCCAGTCGGTGGCCCAGATCTTCCGCGACAACATCGGCGATATCAACCCGAAGTTCAAGGTGGAAAGCCAGGGCCTGGAATGGCCGAATTACCTGACCGCCTACCAGACCGGCAAGCTGCCATTCTTCATCATCGCCTGGGGTGAAGACATCCCCGACCCGCACAACTGGACCTTCACCTACTCGCTTGGCCCATTCGGGGGCAAGCAGAAGATGCCGCAAGACCTGCTGGATCAGTTCCGACCGCTGGTGGAAGACGGCGCGCACGAGACCGATCCGGTCAAGCGGGCGGCGATCTACAAGGACTTCAACAAGCTGTACTACGACAACGTACCCGCCATCCTGCTTTCGCAGATGGGTCAGCGCTTCTACTTCCAGCGCTGGGTGAACGGCTACTACACCAACCCGATGTACTCGCTGTTCTATTACTACGCGCTGTCGAAGAATTAATCGTTCGGATAAGCGGGAAACCATCCCCGCGGCTGTGGCCATCCCTCTCCCGTCCCCGGACGGGAGAGGGATGGCCTGTCCAAGAAAGCAACACAAAAGGACTGCCCTGTGATCAATTACATCATCCGCCGCCTTTTAATAATTCCGATCACCCTGTTCGGGATGACCGTCTTGATCTTCCTCATGCTATGGATCCTGGGTCCCTCTGCACGCTCCGCACTGTACGTCCGGGATATCCCCAAGAACGAAGCGGTTATGGCGGGCATCATTAGAAAGTATGGATTGGATGATCCCATTTATGTCCAATACTGGCGCTGGCTGGTGGGACGGCCGAATCCCGACGGCGAAGGCGTCGTCGGCGGCATCCTGCGCGGCGATTTCGGCTTCTCGCGGTCCTACAGCCGTCCGGTTGTGGATATCCTTAAATCCCGGTTCCCGGCCACCTTGGAGCTTACGCTGTATGCTTTTCTTCCCATTATTTTTATCGGCGTATGGCTCGGTGTGCAGGCGGCTGTGCACCATAACCAGTGGATCGATCAGATCGCCCGTCTGTTCAGCATCGTCGGATATTCATTCCCCGTGTTCGTGCTGGGAATTTTACTGATGATGCTCTTTTACGCAGAGCTCGGCTGGTTTCCCATCGAGAGGGTATCGGACTGGGTAAAGATGGAAGAGTACACAAAATACACCAGTCTGGTCACCGTGGACGCCATCCTCAACGGGCGCCTGGATATCTGGTGGGATGCCATCCGCCATCTGGTGCTGCCCATTATTACGCTGTCCTACACGTCTTGGGCGGCCTTCCTGCGCATCACACGCTCCTCGATGCTTGAAACGCTGCGCCAGGAATACGTCACCACGGCCCGCGCCAAGGGCGTTCCCGAGAAAGATGTGATCAACAAACACGCCCGCCCCAATGCGCTTATTCCGGTGGCCACCTACAGCGGCATTACCGTCGCCTACCTGCTCGGCGGGGTCGTCATCACCGAGACAATCTTCAATTACCCCGGCATGGGCAGCGCGGCCGCGGAGGCCGCCGGCCGCTTCGACGTGGTCACCGTGCTCGCTTTCACCATGGTTACCGGCCTGATCCTGATTACAGCCAATCTGGTCGTTGATCTCCTCTATGCCATGCTCGATCCGCGGATCCGGCTGGGCTGAAAGGCGGAACGATTTTATGAAAAACGCTGGCGAATCCATGATGCCGCTCTCGGAAGAAGCGATCCCCCTGCGGGAAATCGGGCGGGTGGAGCGTTTCCTGGGACCTGAATTCTACAGGATCTTCCGGGGCGTTTTCACCAATCCCCTATCGGTGATCGGCATCGGACTGATCTTGTTTTTCATCCTGGTGGCGATTCTCGCCCCGGTTATTATCCCGCCGGTTGATAAGGTCAATTCCTATTTCATCCCACGCGACGGGTTCAGCGCCGCACCCAACCCGCCCGGGACAACATGGATCCGGAGAGCCCCGGAGCTTCCCTTCTGGTTCAAACCGCTCACCGGCTCCGACAAGTGGTTCCATATCCTGGGCACCGCCAGCGGCCAGTGGGATATTTTCTACGGCCTGGTATGGGGTGCGCGTACCGCCATTATCGTAGGGGTGCTGATCGAAGGAGTAACGCTGCTGATCGGGATCATCATTGGGGCCGTCTCAGCCTTCTACGGCGGCTGGGTGGACGAAGTGCTGATGCGTATTACCGAGATCTTCATGGCCTTCCCATTCATTTTCGCGGCGCTGACGCTTTCCGCCGTCCTCACCCCGTTGCTGGGGAAAGGCATCTGGCCGCCGACGATCGCGATCATCGCTTTCGGGTGGATGAGCTATGCCCGCCTGATCCGCGGCGACATCCTCTCCATCCGGGAACGGGATTACATTCTGGCGGCCCGGGTGGTGGGGGTAAGCGACGCGCGAATCCTCCTCCGCCATATCGTCCCCAACGCGATCTACCCCACCCTCGTCCTGGCATCGATGGATATCGGCACGCTCGTCATCTCCTTCGCCGCCCTCTCCTTCCTCGGCATCGGCACCGAGGTCGGCTACGCGGATTGGGGCCAGGTGATCTCCTTCGCACGCAACTACATCGCGGTCTTCTCCAAATACTGGTACATCATCGTCTACCCCGGCATCACGCTGATCCTGTTCGTTTTGGGGTGGAACCTGGTGGGCGATGCGCTGCGGGACATCATGGATCCAAAGATGCGGGGAAATGTGAGACGGTAATCTCCAAGAAAAGACAAGGCCCCGGGTCATCCACCCGGGGCTTTTTTTATCTCTCACCCTTCCAATACTGTCCTAACCCCCTACCCCTGACCCCTCCCCCCTTCCCTCCAGGGAAGGGGGGAGGGGATAAAAATATCATCATCTGAAAAAAAAAGATACTGGGAGTGGGAGGTTAAGACGGGGTAGTGAGATTCTTTTTTATATCCCCCACAAACACGTTGACATCCTCTTCCTTCGTGTTCCACGAGCACATCAGTCGGACGCCGTCCTCACCGATGAAGTTGTAAAAGTGCCATCCTTGATCATGCAGAGCATGAATCAACCGCGGCGGCATTTTCACGAAAACGGCGTTCGCCTCGACCGGCATCTGGATTTCCAACTCCGGGATGGTGTTCAATTGCGATTCGAGCAGCGCCGCGCAACGGTTTGCGTGCGCCGCGTTTTTAAGCCAGACGCCATCCGCCAGCAGACCCTTCCACGGCGCAGTCAGGAAACGCATCTTGGAAGCCAGCTGACCGGCCTGCTTGCAGCGGTACTCAAAATCCACCGCCAGCGCCTTGTTGAAGAAAATCACCGCCTCCCCGACCGCCAGACCGTTTTTGGTCCCGCCCAGGCAGAGTACATCCACGCCGCACTGCCAGGTGAGTTCCTTCGGGGTCAGGTCAAGAAACGCCAACGCGTTGGCTAAGCGCGCACCGTCCATATGGAGATGCAAACCGTGCCGCTTTGTCGCTTTGAAAATCTCAAGCAGTTCTGCGGGGCGGTATACCGTTCCAAGTTCCGTGGATTGGGTGATGCTGACCGCCGCCGGCTTGGGAAAGTGGATGCCGCGCCCGCTGTGAACGACCGTCTCGATGCTTTCCGGCTGCAGCTTGCCCTGGAGCTCCTCTCCCAGGAGCAACTTGGCGCCGTTGGTGTAGAATTCCGGCGCACCGCACTCGTCGGTTTCGACATGGCTGGTGTCGGCGCAAATGATGCTGTTGTAGGATTGGCACAAAGCGGAAAGCGCGAGCGAGTTGGCGGCGGTGCCGTTAAATACGAAGAACACCTCGCAGTCCGTTTCGAATACCTTCCGGATTTCATCGCAGACCTCCTGAGTCCAGGAGTCCTCACCGTAGGAAACTTCAAATCCCTGATTGGCTTCCGCCAGGGATTTCATCGCCTCCGGGCAGATTCCGGAGCAGTTGTCGGACGCAAAATGATTGCGGTGGATCATACGGTTCTCCTTTTCGGGATGCGGCATAATTGTACTTGAAAGTAAGGGAGTGCGGATCACGGAGTTTACGGAAAGAAAATTATTAGAAAATCCATTCAAGAAACGACTAATATCCATCTGTGTAATCCGGATTTTATCTGTGAAATCCGTGGTCTTCGGGGCGCAATACGTGTACAATTCAATGACGATCGCTGAGAGCCGGGAGTGACCATATGAAATCCAAGATCCCGTTCCGGGATATCCTCCTAATTTTAATCGGGGCCGTCATCCAGGCCGTGGGGATGGACCTGTTCCTGATCCCCGGAACACTCGCGGCCGGCGGCGTGAGCGGGATCGCGCAGATCGTCAACCGCTATACCGGATGGCCGATCGGCGTGATGATCATCCTCTTCAACATCCCGCTGTTCGTGCTCGGGTGGCGGTTCCTGGGCGGCCGCCGTTTTCTCCTGCGCACCTTTCTGGCGGTGGGGATATATGCCGTGCTGATCGACCTGCTGGCTTTTTACCTGCCCCGGGAGCTAACCAGTGATTCAGTGCTGAATGCGCTGTTCGGCGGCGTACTGATGGGCGTTGGGATGGGGCTGGTCTTCCGGGCAAAGGGAACCACCGGCGGGACCGACATCCTGGCCCGGCTGCTGGGAAAGTGGCGCGGGATCCCCTTGAGCGAGAGTTTCCTCATCACCGATACGGCAGTGGTGCTCGGATCAGGGATCGCTTTCAGCTGGACGCTGGCGCTGTATGCGGTGGTGGCGCTGTATGCCAGCGGCATGGCGGCGGAACTGGTATCCGAAGGAACCGGCGTCGTCCGCGCGGCAACGATCATCACCGACCGGCCGGAGGAAGTCGGCGAAAAAATCATGCGCGAGCTCAGCCGCGGCGTAACGATGTGGCGGGGAACGGGATTGTATTCCAGGAAGGAACGGCAAATCCTCTTTTGCGCCATAAGCCGGTCCGAAGTCAACCCGCTTAAAGCTATCATTTCCGAAGTGGATCCGGCGGCGTTTGTAGTCATCGGACAGGCGCACGAAGCGCTGGGAGAGGGGTTCAAGCCGCTGTCGGGGTAAAAACCATTTCACCGCAAAGACGCAAAGATCGCTAAGATTTTTTTAATAAAAGCAAATCAATATTATTTTCATGCTTAGAAAATAATCCCATCAGAATGAAACCATCTCAAAGAACTAAATTATTATAAGATTTCTTTGCGTACTTCGCGTCTTCGCGGTGAAAAGGTCTTAGGCAGTTATATAAGAATGGAACTTACAGCGTCGAAGAGGAACCACCCGCCGAAGCCCAGCAAGGCCACGCCGCACACGGCGAACACCGTCCGCTGAAACCATTTCCCGAAGAATTTCCCCCCCGTGAACGACAGCGCCGATAGAAAATAACTCCAAATAAAATCACACATCCAATGCACCGCGGCCAGCGCGATAAACCCCGCCAGGCCGAAAGCCCACGATTGCAGAATGAGGGCCACGCCAACCGTCGCCCACCATAAAAAGAAATACGGATTACCCAGGCTGAGCATGATCCCGGCGGCAAGCGGGGAGCCGGAAAAAGACGAGGTTGCCACCGCCGGGCGGCGCACCTCGCGCAATAAACCGACAGCCATATACAACAGGAAAAACCCGCCGAGAATTCCGAAGGTGATTTTCACCGCGGGGTCCGCCAGGAAGCGGCCGACCCCGAGCGCGAGGAGAATCATCAACGGGATCTCGACGATCCCGTGCCCGATGGCGATCCACGCGCCGGAATGCGGGGATTGGCCGCCCTTGCCGATCGTAACGGCCGTGACCGGCCCGGGCGCAAGCACGCCCGAAAGGGAAATAACGAACGCACCGGAGAGAAACGCGAGAAGCGGCATGGGGGATATTGTAATCGAAGGACGTACAAATTCCATGGTTAAGATAAACCCTAAGGGTGGCGGGGAACCACCCTTGGGGTACCTTATGACACCCTAAGGTTGTTGCCTACCCTAGGGGGACGGGATGGGGGAAGGGTCTGTCGCCCCCAGCAGACTGTGCGCGGTTCCCAGATCCAGCTCGCGCATCCGCTCCATCCGGAATTGCTGGGTATAGAGGCGGTAGTACTTCCCGCGCGCGCGCAGCAGGTCGGCATGCGCGCCCTGTTCGCAGATCCGCCCGCCCTCCACGACGACGATCCGGCTGGCGCGGCGGATGGTCGAGAGGCGGTGGGCGATCACGAAGGCGATCCGCCCGCGCATCAGGGATTCCATTCCGCGCTGGATCAGCGCCTCGGTCACCGTGTCCACCGAACTTGTGGCCTCGTCCATGATCAGGATGTCCGGCTGGACAAGGATCGCGCGCGCCAGGCTGATGAGTTGCTTCTGCCCGGTCGAAAGCCGGTTGCCCCCCTGACCAACCTCTGTTTCGTATCCCTTTTCCAGAGCGCGGATGAACTCATCCGCCCCGGCGACGCGCGCCGCTTCCGCGACCTCCTCCTCGGTGGCATCCAGGCGGCCGTAGCGGATGTTCTCGCGGACCGTTCCGGAAAAGAGGTGCGGCGTTTGCAGGACCACACCGATCCGTGATTGGATCGCCTTTTGCGCAAGGGTGGTGTAATCCCGGCCGACGATGCGGATCACGCCGCGCCGCGGCTCGTAGAATCGGCAAAGCAGGCTGGCAATGGTCGTCTTGCCGCCGCCGGTCGGCCCGACCAGCGCGATCGATTCATTCTCCTGCACGCGCAGGGAAAAATCCTCGAGCACCGGCTCGCCCTCCTTGTACCAGAACGCCACACGCTCGAACTCGACCGTTCCGCGCAGAGTCTCCGGAGAGAGCGCACCGGGCCGGTCGACGATCTCCGGCCGGGAATCCACCAGCGAGAAGGACCGTTCGGCGGAGGCAATGGCGTGTTGCATCTCCGAAAAGACGCGCGCCAGATCCTGCACCGGCCAGAGCATGAAAGTGACGTACCCGATGAAGGCCTGGATGGTGCCGATGGAAATCGCCCCCCGCACCGCCTGCGCGCCGCCGAACCACGCCACCGTCGCCAGCGCCACCGCGCCAATCCCCTGCACAATCGGAAGGAACAGCGCCGAAAGCCAGGCCGCGCGGAAACCGGCGCGGTACATCTCGTCGGTGCGGCCGCGGAATTCGCGCAGGTTGCGTTCCTCGCGCCCAAGCGCCTTGATCACGCGCACCCCGGTGATGGTCTCGTTGAAGGCGGCGGTGATCTTCGAATTCACCTGGCGCACCTTGCGGTATTGGCGGATGATGCGCTGTTTGAACAGCGCACCCGCGAACACCAGGACCGGGATGGTCAGAAAGACGAGGATGCCGAGATCCCATTTCAGGTAAAGCATGAAAACCATCGCCGATACGATGCTCATCGTCGCCCAGGTGGTATCGAGCAGCCCCCAGGTCACCAGGTCGGCCACCTTCGATGGATCCGAAGTCACCCGCGACATGATCCATCCGACCGGCGTGCGGTCGAAGTAGCTGAAGGAAAGTTCCTGGAGCCGGGTGAACATGCTGCGGCGCAGATCATACTGAATCCGCTCGCCAAGCAGGCCGGCCAGATAAATGAAGGTGAACACGCCGGCCGCCTGCAGGATGGATAAAAGGATGAACAGCCCGCCGATCCACCACAGCGATTCCGGTTTGCCGGGCGTGATCGCATCGTCAATGACGAGTTTTTTAAGATACGTGAAGACGGAATCCGAAAGCGCCACGAGCGCCACGGTGGAGATAAAACCCCAGAACCAGAGCTTCCGCCGGGCGGCCAGGCCCAGCATGCGCCGCAGGGTACGCGTATCCCAGGATTCCTGAAATTCTTCTTCTTCCCATTGATCGATTGCCATTTTCAAATCTCCATAAAGACCCCAAGGGTCTCGGTTCATCCTGATCCGACATCGGGAAATCCTGCGAGCCCCTTAGGGTCTGGCAAGGTTCGCCGCGCCGGCTTCTGCTTCGAGCGCGCCCGCCTCTTCCGCTTCGATCCGCGATTGCAGGAGGAAGATCTGCCGGTAGAAACCTGCCTGCTCCATAAGCGCAGCATGGGTCCCGGATTGGATAATCCGGCCCTTATCGAGGACGAGGATCAGGTCGGCACGCATGACGCTTTGCACCCGGTGGGCGATGATGAACGTCGTCCGGCCCTGCATCAGGCGCTCGAGGGCCTGGCGGATTTCGGCTTCCGTTTCGGAATCCACCGACGAGGTGGAATCATCCAGGATCAGCAGGCGCGGGTCCTTGAGCAGAGCGCGGGCGATTGCGATCCGCTGCCGTTGCCCGCCCGAAAGCGTGACGCCCTTCTCCCCGACCAGGGTCCGGTAGCCGTCCGGCAGTCCGAGGATCACCTCGTGGATCGCGGCCGCCTGCGCCGCCTCCACCACTTCCGAATCCGGCACTTCGCGTTCCACGCCGTAGACGATATTCTCCCGGATCGTGCGCGAGAACAGGAACGGTTCCTGTTCGACGATGCCAATCTGCTTCCGCAGGAAGCGTTTGGGGTACTCGGGCAGCTCCACCCCGTCCAGGAGGATCCTGCCGGAGGTGTATTCATGAAAGCGCGGCAGCAGGTTCACCAGCGATGTCTTTCCGGATCCGGTCGGACCGAGAAGCGCCACCGCCCGGCCGGGTGCACAGCGGAAACTGATGTCGTGCAGGATGCCGGATTGCCCGCGGTATTCAAAGCCGACATGGCGGAATTCCACCTCCCCGCGCAGCGGCGCGGACGGGGAAACCGTGCCCGCATCCAGATCCTCCCTCGGTTCGCGGAGGATCTCTTGCGTCCGGTAGGCCGAGACCAGCCCGTTGGAGGCGTGGACCACGAGGCGCCCCAGATCGCGCATCGGCCAGATCAGATAGACCACCATCCCGGTATAGGCAATGTACTGCCCGACGGAGAGCTGCCCCTGGATCGTCATCACCGCGCCGAGCGTGAACCCCGCCAGCACCTGCGCGGCACAGAGGATGTCGGTGGACGGCCAGAAGAGCGCATGCATCAGCAGCAGCGCCCGGCCGCGGCGGAATTTCTCGGTGTTCTCCTTTTCGAACTTCGCCGTCTCGAAATCCTGCTGGGCGAAGGCCCGCACCACGCGCACGCCGGCCAGGTTCTCCTGCAGCATGGTCGAAAGGACCGCGTCCTGATCCTGGTACTCGTCATACACCTTGGAAACCCTTCGGAAGAAGAAAATCGAAACCGCGATGATGAAGGGCACCACAACGATCGAGGCGAGGGCCAGCTTTGGATTGAGAAACAGGAGCGCGGTCAGGTTCACCAGGAACAGCATCCCGATCCGCACCACGCCGATGGCCTGGTCGGCGAAGAACCGGCGCACCGCGTCCACATCGGACGTGCTGCGCTGGATCAGTTCGCCGGTGGGCATCCGGTCGTGATAGGCAAACGGAAGGTGCTGGATGTGATCGTAAAGGGTGTTGCGCAGCCGCCGTGAGACGCCTTCGGACGCCCCGGCCGTCGACCGCCCGCTGAGAAAGGAAAAGAGGCCTTCCGCAAGCGCGAGGCCGATGATGCCCGCCGCCATCATCGGCAGCAGGTCGGCATATACCGTCTGGCCGATCACCTTATCCACCAGGAAACCCAGGAGGTAAAAAGTGCCGGTCTTTGCGGCACTGGCTCCCGCCTGTGCAAACATCGCGAACAGGTACAGCCCGCGGAAACCTGACGAGTATTTCCATAGGATACTCAGCCTCTCGGCTACGGTTCCGGTCTTTTCCACTTGTTTTTCAGCCATTTCATCCTCTTACGTATGAAAAGAAAAACCACGGTTTTTACTTGCTACCGTGGTTAAAAAAAAACCACGGGCTGTGTGTTGCGCCCGTGGGTCAATGACGAGGGGAAAAACTACCGGTCTACAGGCGCAATCCAAGAAGGCAGAATGGGATTACCACCCGCCGCCTCCATTTTCAACACCGTTTCGAACTCCTTGTACATACAATGCGCCTTTCTGTCAGAATGGGTCAAATCTACCACGCCCCGGAAAATCGGTCAAGCGGGATTTGCGAAGATCCCTCCCCCGGATACTACTCCCCCTTGTAGAGCGACGCCTCGCGAAACCATTTGGGCTGTCGGATCCGGTTCTTGCGGTAGAAGGATTTCAAGCGCATCCAATTCTTCGACCAGCGGCTTTTACCCTTCCGCGACGGCGGCAGGATTCCCAGAAATCGCAGCGCATTCCACCCCATGAAATCCCGCATCTCATTCTTGGAAAAGATTTTTCCTTCCTCCAGAACCCGCGCGTATCGCTCCTTGAATTCTTCGTAATGCTCCACCCGCGCGATGACGTGCCAGTCGATGCCGAAAAGCAGACGCTGCTGGATGACGCCCGGGTATTCCCGGCACATGGCCGTGTACGCCTCCCGGTATTTGGGCAGGTTCCGGTCATCCATCACCGGGTGGTGCGCCACATCCACATACAGATTCGGGTATCGGGTCAGCATTTCAGCGATCTTCCGGACCCAATGGACCGACGGAACTCCGCCGGAGGGGGAATCCGAAGCGCGGCCGGGGGAACCCGCGACCCGCCGCCGGAACGCCTGCCAGGGGCGGTCATAGAAATACCGACGCGGGGCGGTACCGTACTCCTCAGGCCGGCTCCACCCGAAGTGCGCCAAATTAATGTGTAAACGGGGATATCGCTCAAGGACCGCGATCCAGTATCGCGGGCTGGCGAAATCGAAGCTGGCCCGCGGGTACGCCTCAATTCCATCGTGTGTGCAGTGGCCCGTGATCGGAACCTGCTCCCGCTCGCAAAACCGGTACAGGTCGGATAATACTTCGTCGTACTGCGCTCCGGTAAACACCTCATAACGCGGCATGCCATTACGGCGAAAGATGCTCCGCCGTTGGGCATCCACGACGGCATTCCCCAGCGGGCGGTAGCCGAGCGGGTTATAGACCTTGATCCCGATGAATCCCCTATTGCGGACGGCCTCCTTCGCGGCATCCAGTGAGCTGTACTTTTCCCTGGGTCCGCCGTCCGGTTCGCCCGGCCCCGGCAGCTTGGCCCGGTAGGCGAGTTCGCGGGTCGGATCGAACGGCGCGAATGGGTGCACCCTGCCCTTGAAGGGAAGCACCACATCGCGGTACACCGCATCGATCTGTTCCACGATCGGGTGCAGCTTTCGGGTGTGCTTGAACCCGTATTCGAAATCCACCATCAGGGGAACGGATAATTCGATCCGGTCCTGGTTAAACTCGGTAAACATCCAATGCGTGATCTCTTCCATATCGTCTTGGGAGAGAATATCCGCCCAATGGCGGTAATTCTTCCCGGTATAGGCAAAGGTGATCTCTTTGACGAGGTCGACGAGCCATCCGTGGCTTTCTCCGCGGATGGCGTTTTCGATCACGGTGAAAAGGACCGGCGCAAACAAACGGATATACCATTCCGGGTAGGTGCGTGAGAGCAGGTATCCCTTGAGAGGGATATCCCGGCCGCGGAATACGTGTGCGTGGACATCAATGACCGGCGTCATGGCTGCCTCCCGATGGGTATCGTCATGAGGGCTGCTAGCGGAGCGGGAATTATTGTATCCCCATCCCGGTTTTCAGCAAGCCGGGATCCGCACCTAACTTGGCGGCATCAGCGGATAGAAAAAGCCACAACCGGAAAAGGCCGTGGCGTTGGAAAACACTCCTCCATGGTCCCCTCTCCTCACTCGCGAAGTCATCGCGCGGGCCAAAACACCAGCGCTCATCGCTCGGAGGACAGGCTCTGTCCCCCCCGTTTAGGGGAGGATTTCATACAACCGGAAGTCTGCGTTCTGGAACACCAACATTATTCTTCCTTCATCCACGAGTTTTTGAACTTCCGCATCGGTAATTTGGAATCCCTCGTCTTCCTCCTCATATAGGCATAGGAAATTTCCGATGGGTATGTCCGACGGATCGTTGGTTTGAATGGAGGGCCTTCCGGTCACCAGACGCATCGCCCGGGGTTTGAAGAAAAGGATGACCGATTCCTCCGCCGTATTGCCACGGATATATGTAAACATCTCCTGCGAGCCGGCCGAGAACGGACCGCCGGATACTTCGCGCGCATTCCTGACATTGGCCAATACCCGTTCCGCCGATTGTCTGAAGAAGAAGAAGGCCGCCAGCAACAGGCAGGCGGCGGCGGCCGCACGGATGACCTTGCCATCGATTCCCTTTTGCGCCCGCAGAAATTCCTCCAATCCGAGGAAGAAAAAGAAAAGGAAGAAGGGGAAAATGGGCAGCAAAAACCGCACACCCTGCGTCGCCGGCCAGACGATGACCAACCCCATCATAAGCGCGCCAAATAGCGCCATCGGGTAGTATTTCCCGATGGTTTTTATCAACCCGGTTAGAAAAAATGGAAGTGTTGCGCCGAAGACCAGGGGGAAAAAAGGGATAGCGGAAAAGAACCACTGCCACCTATCCATATAATATGTGACGTTCGTTTTTATCTGCCCGACGGATATGGCACCCAGGGATTGAAGGTAACCATCTTCCCCGCCCGGGAGAAGAAGATATCCAACACCCGTCAGCCCGAGAAAAACCAGGTAGGGGAGGGCCCGGAAGAACAGCAGCTTCCACGGTATCCCGCCCATGCCGGATTGCGCCTTATCTGCTATCCCACCCGTACCGGATTCCGGCCGCGAATCCCTGCGGAACGAGACGGCCGATGCGACAATCTCTGAAAGGATGGCGACGGCCGCCAACAGAAATCCGGCGGTGCGAATAGACACACAAACGGCAAGCAAAATCCCGAGCAGGACTTGTCCGAATCCATTCCTGAGGATCGTTTTCCGCTCCACGACGACGCGTCCGATCAGCAGGACCGTTGCGGTGGAAAAGAAAAGGAACGGGATATCGGAGAGGATGCCGTTGAACAAATCGAGAATAACCGGATCCAATCCCAGCAGAGCCATCATCATGACTAGAGAAAAGGAGGAAAGCTTGTTGCGCAGCCCGCCGGCGACGGCTAAAAGAAAAAGCACATAACAGAGCCAATTGACTATTTTCAGAGCCGTCACGTTCAATCCAAAAAGCGCGACAATGGGAGCCAGCAACACCGGCGTACCCCAGGGATAGGCAACCGGTCCGAGATTCTCGGAGGATTTCGATATGGTGAATGTGTTCGCGCTGATGAAATCCGAAGTGTGCCCGGCAACGATACTCTCGGCCTGCATGATATAGGAAGCAAAATCATCCCCCCAATCATGTCCGGAGGTGAGCACTCCAAGCCCCAGCAGACCGGAGATTGCTATAACGGAAATTAGTAGAAAACTCGATACTTTCTCCGAAAAGCGAATACCCATGAAACCTCTCTCTTTTTTATGATCGCATTCCGGCAGCCAAGGTCCGGGTTGAATACCCCTGGAATAACGCTGCGCCAAATTGGGCGCTAAAAAGCTGCCGTCCTAATTCTCAGACGTGATGCCGCCGAGATAATAGGGTACTCCCGGCATCCTCTTGAAAAAGACGGTTGGCTTATCCAATAGTTTTACCAGCGAAGGATGCGGTTCGTTTTTGCCAATTATACTCTGACGGGTTGGTTGCCATTATCGTAATCGATCCACCAGCGGAGGATGCGCCGCCGGATATCATCACGGCCGAAGGCGCTGGTTCACCCGCCGCCCTGTCCCTCTCAGAAGAGGAATTTTATATTGGGAGAATCATCATGCGGGATTGGTCACCCAGCCGAGGAACAGGATCGTCCCAGTAAGATTGTCGCGGATTAAGAAGAAGAACGGGCGATCGATCGTAAACGCGATCGGCGGGGCCGGCTGGATCGAGGTGGGGCTGACGATCACGGCCGTCGCGGCCGCCGCTTCGGTCCCGGTTTCATCGACCGCGACATACGCTTTGTGGAGGATATCGGTGATATACAGGTCGCGCCGCCCGTCCATGCCCGAGAAGTCCGCGGTCTGCGGATCAAACGCCTCCCGCATCCCAAGCGCTTTCAATCCATTCGTCATGCTCAGCGACCATTCGTATTTGAATTTCGGCAAGCTGAGAACGACTTGGCCGGATTGCAGCGCTCCCAGCGCCTCATCCACGACTCCGGAACTTAACCGGGCTTCCATGCTGTTGAACGCGCTTTCGTCAGGCAGCAGAATGAGCATGGAAAGCTGCCAGCCGGCGTATGGGAGTTCCACGGCGCGGTACCCCTCACCGGTCATGGCCCGCAAAGAAGCCTGTTCGTGCATCATCGGCACGTCGACGGTACTTCCATCCAATAGATAGAAGGGCTCCGGCTGGGTGGCATCCGGCTCGAAGGGATGAACCCAGGCGGCTTTGAAATACACCGCGTTGGCCAGCACCAACCGGGTGAGCGCATCCAGCGCCCCCTTCGGGATGATGTCTTTTACCTTTTGATGTGTGGAATCGCTGACCCAATCGTTGATCTCCCGCCGGGCGGCCTCGGCGTCGTTTTTATAATCCACCAGGCGCATCCCGGCCGCGTAATTTAGGGCCAGTGTGTCCAGGAATTCCTGCTCGAAATGTGCCCCCATTTGCCCCCATATCGCGTTGGCGACGCTGAGTTGAAACGCCTGCTTCGGATCGAGGCCTTCGGCCTTGGAACGGCCTTCCAGTTCCAGTGCCAGCCGGTTGAACGCCGGATGCAACCGGTCCGCCGGAAGGATGTAATGCAGCGCCTGCGCCATCCCGTCCGCCGTCGGCCCATTCGCACCGGCGTAGGTCATGGCCAGCGCGAGTGAGATGCTGTACGGTGAGAAGAAAACGTTTTCATCACCCGCAGCAAACTGCGGGAAAAGCGCAAACGCGAAGTCGTTGTTGCCCTTCACCAGGTCCGCCAGGTCGGCATCCGCCACCTGCGGGGTAAGATCGCGCGGCAGATCCGAATGGATTTCCTGTGCCTTAGCCGGCGCGGGCGCGCAGGCCGGGAGAATAGAAAGAACAACGGTAAAAAATATAGCCGCGGGATGTTTGGTTTTCATTGCGCCTCCCTCGCCCTCTCCTCACTCGCGAAGTCCTCGCGCTGGCCAAACCACCAGCGCTCATCGCTCGGAGGACAGGTTCTGCCCTCCCCCGTTTATCAAAGCCCGATAAACGGGGGAGGATTCCTATGAAGGATCCGTCACCCGGCCAAGGAACAGGATCGTGCCGGTCGGGTTGTCGCGAATCAGGAAGATGAACGGGCGGTCGATCCGGAAATCCACGGGATCCATGGGCGCGGCTGCCCTATCCATGACCACCACGGTAGCCGCGGCGGCTTCGGTGCCCGCCTCGTCCACGCCGACAAACGCCTTGTGCAATATCGCGCCGATAAACAACTCGGGTTTTCCGGTCATGCCGGAGAAATCCGCGGCGCCCGAAAAAGCGTCGGTCATGCCCAATGCTTTGAAGTCCTCCGGGAGATCCTTCGCTTCCCATTCGAATTTGAATTTCGGGAGGGTGAGGAGGACCTGACCCGGCCGCAACCCGGCCAACGTTTCCGTCAGTATGCCGGCATCCAGCCCGGATTCCACACTGTCGAAGCGTCCCTCCTCGGGAAGCAGGACCAGCATGGAAAGTTGACCGCCCGCATACGGCAGCTCCACGGCGCGGAAACCGTTTCCGTTCATCGTCCGCAGGTTGGTTTGCATGCGCATCATGGGCGCCTCGACCGCGGTTCCATCCAAACGGCGGAACTCACCGGGCTGCGTGGCGCCTTCCGGGAAAGGATTTTGCCAGGCGGCTTTGAAATACACGGCGTTGGCCAGCACAAGGCAGGTGATATCCTTTATTACTCCAACGGGGATGATGTCGTTGACCTTCTCCTTTGTTTCCCGGCTGACCCAGTCGTTGATCGCCACGCGAGCGGCTTCGGGATCGCTTTGAAAGTCCACCAGCCGCATACCGGCGCCGTAGTTACGGGCGAGACCATCCAGGAAATCCGGCTCAAAGTGGAAATTGATCCGACCCCAGAGGGAATTGGCGATGCTTAGTTGGAAAGCCTGGTCCGGGTCCACGCTTTCATCCATGGCACGGCTGGCCAATTCCAAAGCCAGTTGATTGAGCGCCGGATGCAGACGGTCCTGCGGGAGTGTGAAATGCAGCGCCTTGGCCATCTGGTCCGCCGTCCGATTCCGCGACCCGGAGTAGGTCATCGCCAGCGCGATCGACATGCTGTACGGGGAATAGAATACGTTCCCGCCGCCCGAGGAGATCTCCCGATACATGGCGAAAGCGAATTCCGAGTTGCCCCGCGCCCATTCGGACAGGTCGGAGTCGGCAACCTGCGGATCAGGATCGCGCGGAGCTTCCGATGGCATTGCCACGGCCGCCTTGGATGATGGGGTGCAGGCCGGCAGGAGGAGTAAGGCACCGGTCATAATTATTGGAAGCATATAACTGGTTTTCATAGTATCTCCTTCAAACCCCACCCCCTACCCCTCCCCAGAATGGGGAGGGGAGAAGGGGAGGGGTAAGTTATCCATGAATACTTGACGCCGTTCAGCCATGCTGGTTCCCAGTAAAACTCGCGAAAGGTTCGTTTTAAAAGGATTAACCCGTAGTTTCTAATAAAAGGTTGTTTACGGAAGCCTAAACTTCTTTTCGATAAAACCGATACCGCTTATAGATCTTGGCGCCCATATGATGGGCCAGATTCCAGGTATCGGGATTATCCTCGCCCGTAAGCGACATGTCCGCCCATTTGTACCCTTTGGCGGCGACCCGCCGGGCCATCTCGTCGAACAACAGGATGGCCACGCCGGTATCCCAATATTCGGGCGGGACGACGACGCTCTTTATGGCGATGCTTTTCGGACGATCGTTCCGGTGCCGCAGCGCGCGCAGGTAATCCCACGGGTAGCGCAGGCCGTTAAGGCGGATCAGGATTTCATTGAAATTGGGGATGGCGGGGAACCAGCCGACCGCCGTTCCGTCGATCTCGGCGAAAAGCACCAGCTCGGGGTCGGCCAGGTCCTTAAGCGGCATCACCAGGCTCTCGATCGCCTCGCGCGGATAGGGGATAAAGCCCGGGAGGTGCGCCAGCGCACGGTTCTGCAAATCCCAGATCCGGTCGATTTCCGCCTGAACCTCGTCCATCCGCGCACCGCGAATGGTCACCCCCTTGCGCCGGCGCACCCGCTCCGCAAGACGCGCCAGGCGCCGGGCTTCCGGTGTGGTCAGGTCGATATCGATGCAATAGGCCAGGTTGTCGGATTCGCGCTTGACCAGCCCGAACCGCTCGCAGAATTCCCTGTAGTACGGGGGATTGTGGCCGCACAGAAGCGCCGGCGGCCGGTCGTACCCTTCGACCAGAATGCCGCGCGAATCCTCGCGGTCGAGGTTGTACGGGCCGTAAATGGCGGGCATTCGGTGTTCCCGCGCCCAATCTTCGGCGCAGTGGAGGAGGGCTTCGGCGACGGGGTACTCATCGACCGTCTCAAAAAAACCGAACATGCATTCGGCATGGCCGCGCTCGCGCGTATCGGCGGTATCTTCCGCACAACAGATTGTCCCGGCCGGCCGGCCGTTCTTCCAGGCAATAAACAGCTCGGCGTATCCGTTTTTAAAAAACCATCCGCGCGCGGGGTCAATGACCTTCCCGCGTTCGGGAAGCAGCGGCGGCACCCATAACGGATCCTTCCCATACACGTGCCAGGGGAATGTGAGAAACGTGCGCCGCTCACGGGCGGTTCGGACGGGGCGGACTTCAATCATGAGGGGGCTTTGCGGGATCGATCCCGGCCGGCCTGGCACGCCGCGCCTCCAGTGCGCGCGCGATTTCCATGTAATTCTCGCGTCCGAGCGGATACAGGAAGGCGAACAGGATTCCCAACCCGATCAGCACCGCCGGGATCGGACCGGCGATGAGGCGGATTCCGTTGACGGCGCTTTCGGGTTGAACCGTGCTGTTGGGGATATACCCGGACCGGTCGAGGACCAGGAGCGCCAGCGGCAGCGCAATCGAAACGGCGATCTTCTGCGCCAGCGTGATCAGGCTGTAGAATATACCTTCATGACGCTCGCCGGTGTGCAATTCCCCGTATTCGATCGCATCCGGGAGCATCGACCAGGGGATGACATGCGCGGCGGAAACGCCGATACCGGCCAGGACGCAGATCGCCAGAATCACGGTCAGGCCGGTCGAAGCACTCAGCGAAGAGAGTGTGAGCAGGACGACCGCCAGAAAGGCCATCCCGGCGATGTAGGCCCGGCGCTTGTTCCACCGGCGGGAGATCCATTCCCACATGGGGAGGGCGATCATGGCCACGACGAATATCGTCGCCATGATCAGGTCACTCTGCGGCTCCTGCCGAATGACATATTTAATGTAGTAGAGCATGATCAGCTGGATGATGGCAACCATGACCCAGGTGAAAAGATAGATCACCAGGCTGAACACAAAAGGGGGATTGTTGCGCACCGCGCCGATCGATTCACGGATCCCCGTCGGCGGCTGGTGCATGAACTCCTTACGCTCGCGTGTGCCAAAAAACACCAGCCAGAGCGGGAGGATGCAGAAGAGACCAAAAACCGCGCCCATCAACAGCACCCGGCCGGCGTTCTCGGGGTGGAAACCGCCGACAATCATGATCGGGACCGTGAAGGCAACCAGACTGCCCAGGATGGAAAAGAACGCGCGGGTGGACATCAAGGACGTGCGTTCGTCGTAATCCGAGGTCAATTCCGGTGTCAGCGCCAGATAGGGCATATACGCAAAGGTCGCCACCATTTCATAGACGATGAAGACCAGAGAAAAATAAATTCCCAAAGCGACCGGTTCGGTAAAGGGCGGTTTCCACCACATCAGTGTGAACGCCAGCATCAGCGGGATCGCCCCGAAGAGTAAAAACGGGCGCCGGCGCCCCCAACGTGAGCGGGTGCGGTCGGAAATGTATCCGACGATCGGGTCGTTGATGTAATCCCAGGTGCCGCCGACGAAAATCGCCAAAGCGGCGACGGAGGCCGGGACTCCCACCACATCGGTGAGGAAAATGGCAAAAAACGCTCCGACGATGGTAGTGATCAGGCTAAAGGAAAGGTCGCCCGATCCGTATGCCCATTTTTCGCGGTGGGTAAGTTTGGCAGCCATGCCTGTGAAAACCTCCTGGGGGAATGAGGATGGAGGGTGGAGTTGCGGGTAATTATATGCGAAGAAAGCGCATTATGTGCGATTGCAGTCTTCCCCCTCACGCGTATTCCGTATCCCATCTGATGATGGGAGAAGGGTCGGGGATGAGGGCCGTATGCTATAATCTCGCGGCCAGATTACACGTCGGGCCTCCAATCACCGCCTTTTCGAAGGAGAACTGCTTCCATGGCACAGCCCTCCCTGCCCAATATCCCCTGGGAAGAAAAACCCGCCGGGAGTTTCGACGTTGTCTGGCGTTACAGTGGCAACCCGGTCATTCCGCGCAACCTGATCCCGTCCGCCAACAGCATTTTCAACAGCGCCGTCGTCCCGTATCAGGGCACCTTCGCAGGCGTCTTCCGCGCCGACAACCGCGCGCGCGTGATGAACCTGCACCGCGGGTTCAGCAAGGATGGGATCCACTGGCAGCTGGATAACGACCCGATCGAATGGCTGTGCGACGACCCCGAAATCGGCAAGTTCCAATACCGCTATGACCCGCGGGTGGTGTGGCTGGAGGACCGGTTTTACGTGACCTGGTGCAACGGCTATCACGGCCCGACGATCGGGATCGGGTACACCTACGATTTTCAGAAGTTCCATTTCCTGGAAAACGCACTCCTGCCCTTCAACCGCAACGGCGTGTTGTTCCCGCGCAAGATCAACGGCAAGTATGTGATGTTCAGCCGCCCGAGCGACAACGGCCACACGCCGTTCGGCGACATCTACATCAGCCAGAGCCCGGACATGATCCATTGGGGGGAACACCGCTTTGTGATGGGCACCAAAGGCGGATGGCAGGCGACCAAGGTCGGCGCCGGGCCGATCCCGATCGAAACATCCGAAGGCTGGCTGGTGTTCTACCACGGCGTGCTGACCTCGTGCAACGGGTTCGTTTACAGCTTCGGCGCGGCGCTCACGGACCTCGAGCAGCCCTGGAAGGTGATCCACCGCGGCGGCCCCTACCTGCTTTCTCCGCAGACGCTGTACGAATGCGTGGGCGACGTCCCGAATGTGGCCTTCCCGTGCGCGGCGCTGTACGATCCGCCGACCGGACGGATCGCCATCTACTACGGCGGCGCCGATACGGTCACCGCGCTGGCATTCACCAAAATCAAGGACGTCCTCGACTTCGTGAAGGACACTTCGCAACGATAAGCTGCTCACCGTGAAAAAAGAGCCCGGCGATTGCCGGGCTTTTTTTATTTGGACAGGATTTACGGGATTGTTAAGGATTTCAAGTATTAATTTTAAAAAACAAATCCTGTCAATCCTGTGAAATCCTATTAATCCTGTCTATTTTTTATGTCCTCCAAATAATAAAGAAACTATCTCATATGGCTTGGCCGAGAAGGAAACGTCTCCGTTTTTTCCAAGGCGCAGCGAACTCAGCCGTTCCTCGGCCAGGCTGACCCGCTCCGCTCGGGAGAATTTTTTCCCCGGGCGAAGAATCACTTTCAAAGGCTGACCGGTGCTGTTCCAGCCGCGGATAAGTAATCCCCGGCCGTCTTCGGCTAGTTTGATCGCGCTGATTTCGAACGCCGGCGGCGCAACCTCCACGATGACTCCGCGGGACGGCAGAACCCCCGGATGCGCGTCCGTCTCCACTGCCCGCGGCGGCGCTTCGAACGCGCGCGCCGCGCGCACAGCCGCCCGCCAATCCCTTGCGTGCGGGATGATGGCGTACTCAAATTCCCAGCGTCCCTCCATTTGCGCGCCCGGAAGCGGGAGCATCGGCCCGGCATGGCCGGTGCGCGCCGGAAAATCATCGCGCGACAGCCACCCGACGCAGCGCAGAAGCGTGAGCGCGATCCCGCTTTCGGCCGTTGCCTCCACCTCCGGTAGTCCGCGGTTGGCTATCATCAACCCGCGGCGGCTTGTGGAAAGATCGGCGAACGTCCGCTGAGGAACCTCCGGCCGCCAGCGTTCAACCCAGTCCGAATCGTCCATGGGTGGAACCGGCGAGCGTTCCACGATTTCAA
>DAOUDU010000089.1:0-11078 GCA_034430775.1 Anaerolineales bacterium
GGCGCGCTGATGCTTGCCCGGATCACCGGCGATGCCGACCTGCAGGCCAGGCTTATCCGGAAGTTTGATCCGCTCCTGACTCCCGCGGGCTCGACGAACATCTCTTTACAGGCTCATGTTGATTTCCGGGTATTCGGAGCGGTGCCGCTGGAACTCTACCTGCAGACGAAGGCGCAGAAATTCCTCGATCTGGGTATGCGTTTCGCCAATGACCAGTGGGAGACTGTAACACCGGACGGCATAACCACCGAGGCCCGGTACTGGGTCGACGATATGTACATGATCACGCTGCTGCAGGTGCAGGCGTACCGCGCGACCGGAGACGCGAAGTACCGCGATCGGGCCGCCCTGACGGTGGCCGCCTACCTGGATAAACTCCAGCAGCCCGGCGGCCTCTTCTTCCACGCCCCCGACTCGCGTTACTATTGGAGCCGCGGCAACGGTTGGATGGCCGCCGGTACCGCGGAACTGCTGCGCGCGCTGCCGATGAAGCATCCGCGTCGTCCCCGCATTCTGGAAGGCTACCGGCGCATGATGGAATCGCTGCTTGCGCATCAGCGTGAGGACGGGCTGTGGCGGCAGCTCGTCGACCACCCCGGGGCCTGGCCGGAAACGTCGGGCACAGGGATGTTCGCGTTCGCGATGATCAGCGGGGTGAAGAACCGGTGGCTGGAAGGCGGGGCCTACGGCCGGGCGGCGCGAAAAGCCTGGCTGGGGCTTGTGAAGCACATCGACGAACGGGGTAATGTGCATGAGGTGTGCGCGGGGACTCCCAAGGGATTCTCCGCCGAATATTACCTCGATCGCCCGCGCAATGTCGGCGATTTGCACGGCCAGGCGCCGGTTCTCTGGAGTGCCTCGGCGCTGTTGCGCTGAAGCCGGGATGGAACAAGCGAAAATCCCCCCGGTTCTGTGCTGAATACCATCTCCCCGCCGCGTTGAGAACGCCTGCGTTTTAGGGACCCGTTGCTTCCATACTTCGCATGTGGCATGTAGACCCTTTGATGGGGAAACAACCCGGGCAAAGAACGGCTGCTTTGAATGGGATCCGTGATGGATTGTGTTCGATGCGGCGCGCCGAAAAACGGCTCAAATGTGTTTCGCCTATTCCGGGTAAAATAATCGCTCGTAAACGTCCGGCCGCGCAGCTGAACCACAGGCCATTGTGCGAAAATATCCCCTTTTTGTGACGGAGAACCGCTGTTTCTTTGAGGAGGTCGTGGATGTTTTACCCAAATAATTCCGAGCATTTCAAGAAAATACTTGATGGAATAGAAATCAAGACTTTGGTATTCGGAGAAAAGATGCTGCTTTCGGAATTCCACATGAAAAGGGGAAGCACATTGCCCTTGCATTCCCATCCTCAGGAACAGGCTGGAAGATTGCTGCAGGGAAGAATCGTGCTCTCTATTGGAAGTGAAAAAAAGGAGATGCAGCCGGGTGATTGTTGGAGCGTGCCGGGCGGCACCGGGCATGGAGCACAAATCCTGGAAGACTCGATAGCCATCGAGGTGTTTTCGCCGGTTCGAGAAGATTATCTGCAATATTACGCAAAATAAAAGAGCGCCACTCTGCGGACTCCTTGCCGAGGCAGGCTCCCGTTGCGTGATCGCAGGCGGGCAGAATCAACTCCAACCTGCGCACTGTGCGGGAACGGACAGGCGGTTGGGCTGCAGGGCATTCGGCTGTTGTAAAAAGAAGGCGGAACGCCTGACGTGAATCCTCATGCACGCAAAGGATGGAACAAATGACCATCGAGCAAATCATTTCCTTCGTATTGGGTATGCTTATCGTCGGCGAGGCGATCGCGCTCTTTATCGGTATATATTTAATGGGAAGAAAGGAAAGTGAATGGAAAACCCGGTTTAATATGAATACCCTGCTGATTGATATCGGCTTCGGGGCAATTATCTTCTTCAATGCATTTGAGAAGATGCCCTATATAATGATTGCGGTTCCGGCATTATTAATTACGCATGCCTACCGTGAATTCGAGTATTTTAAGAAGGATAAGAAAAGCAGATTTATTTTTACTCCGCCATTGTTTATTATCAATACCGTCAAAATTATTGGCCTTCTCGGATTATTGTTTATGATATATTTTTAAGCGCCAGAAAGCTGTATCGCCGTATCCTGCCCTTCCGTGTTCTTCGTCCGCGAATTAAGTATAATTCGCGCATACCTGCGCAACCGCCCGCGGTCCATTCCACGGGGGCAGACTCGAACTGCTCGCTTCGGAAACTCGCGGGTTCATAAAAACCGCGAGGATCTCTGCGTTTCGCGTGGGCGGGTTTCGGTTTGGGCTCTTCGCGGATTCCGTTTACGGGCAAGCTCCCAGTTTGCGATTTATGGATCTCCACAACCGATTGTAGCCGGCCGGGCGGTCCATCGGCTGAGTGATAATTCAGCAGGCGGCAACCCGCGAGGATATGAATATGAACATGGCATTCCTTGTAATCGATGTGCAAAAAGAGATTATACAAACCGACCCGGTTGCTTCCAGTTCAATATTACAAGCCATCGACTATATTAATGCCGCCATTGTGCTGTTTAGAAAAAGAAAATTACCCATAATCGGAATTCAACATATCAATAAAGAGGAGCATCTGGCGCCCGGGCTGGAGGGGTTTGATATTCCGGAAGAGGTCAAGTTGCTGCCATCGGATATACGAATTCAAAAAACACATAGCAATGCATTTGTGAAGACTGAACTGCAAAAAGTGCTGCAGGACCGGAACATAAACACCATCCTGCTTTCCGGATATTGTGCGGAATATTGCGTGTTATCCACATACCGGGGCGCCAGGGATTTGGATATGCAGCCAATTATTCTTCGGGGCGCCATTGCCAGCGGTAATCCGGAGAATATTCGGTTTGTGGAGAATATAAATGAAATAATTTCGCTTGGCGCGTTGGAAAAGTTCCTTGAATAGGAACTGAGCTCGCATCCGGCACTCGCAGAGGATGGACAAGCCGCCGGGATAATCCTTGAACGCCATTCCTGCCGCCCCGGCGGACATCACGGGAGGAAATATGATCCTGATAGAAATCGCGCCGAAAACGCCTGGCAATGGATGATGCACGTTGCTCAGCTGTATCAAGAACCGATTCGTTATTGGGAATCCTACATCAATGTTAGAAAAACCAGATCTCAAAGATGAAGTAATTATCGACTGTTTGCACAGAGAATATGGAATTAAGGGAAATGCCCTCTCCTTTCTTCCGCTTGGCGCCGATCAGAAGTCGGCTGTGTATCGTGTGGCCGCAAATTTAAAAAGGGTGTACTTTGCCAAATTAAGAAGCGGAGAATTCGACGAATCCGCTGTGACGGTCCCAAAATATCTATATGATCTGGGAATCCAACAGATTATTCCGCCGCTCGCCACCCAATCCGGGCGTCTGTGGGCATGCCTACCCCCCCTATAAGGTAATTCTTTATCCTTATGTGGATGGGCGCAATGGCTTTGAGAGGAAATTATCGATAACCCAATGGAAGGAATTTGGCGCTGCTTTGAAAAGGTTTCACGCAGCGGATATTCCCCAGGAGATAACACACAATATTACAAGAGAAAAATTCTTCACCGGATGGCGTGATTCGGTAAAGAGAATCCTTGAGCGCGTATGCAAAAATACCTATGTTGAGCCTGTCGCATCGGAAACCGCAGCATTTATGAAAGCCAAAAGCGGTCAAACCCTGAAAATCGTCGCGCGGGCCGAGGCGCTGGCTCGCCCGCTTCAAAAAAATCCCCCCGAATTTATTTTATGTCATGCCGATATCCATGGGTGGAATCTGCTTATCGATAATGATGGCGCGCTGTACATGGTGGATTGGGATACGCTGATTTTTGCTCCAAAAGAACGGGACTTGATGTTTATCGGCGGCGGTCTTGGAGACAGCGGCTATACGCCGCAGGAAGAAGAAGCTCTTTTTTATAAGGGATATGGACAAACAGATATAAATTCAACGGCGATTGCATATTATCGCTACGAGCGCATTATTGAGGATCTCGCGGTTTATTGCGAACCATTATTATTATCGGATGAGGGCGGGGAAGATCGAAAACAATCATTGGTAAACCTAAAATCAAATTATCTCCCATGCGGCACCATTGAGAGGGCTTTTCAATCTGACAGGATGGTGAACAATTACCGGGAATGATCGAATGTGGCCGGCCGGCACACATGTGGAGTTGCCCCTCCTTCGCCAAGAATGCGCGGGATAGTATTTCCCAATGAAGGACGGAAGCAGAGAAGCGACCTTGTGTCGTTGTGGGAATGCCACCAACCGCGGAATAAGTATAATGAGCCTTGCTCTTTGAACTCGGGCCCGGCGTCATTGCGGCGGTTTGAGAATCAGCCCAAACCTGCGCGCGTTGCGGGGGCAGGCCCCCGCTCTGTGCCCGTGCAGGTTTCAAGAACACTCCAAACCTGCACACGCCGCGGGGACAGGCGGACGGTTACGCCGGATTCCATTGGGCGGCTTGTTCCGAGATGTTCCGGATAGACTGAATTATTATTCCATTTTACGGAAGAAGTAAATTCCAAGGAAATCATGGATCAAACGGTCAAATCATTCTGGGCGGGAGTTCGCGCCGAATTCCCGCTGCTTGTTGGCGTTTTTCCGTTCGGCCTGATCTACGGTGTGCTGGCGCTCGACGCCGGACTTTCTCCGGCGGCCGCACTGGCGATGTCCTCGATCCTTTTCGCGGGATCGGCCCAATTTGTCGCCGCCCAGCTTGTCAGCCAGTCCGCGCCGGGACTCGTCATCGTGCTGACGATCGCCATCGTCAACCTGCGGCATATGCTTTACAGCGCGTCCATCGCCCCGTTCATCGCCCGCCTGCCTGCGCGCTGGAAAATGCTGCTGGCGTACCTCCTGACCGATGAAGCGTATGCCGCAACCATTCTTCATTACGAGAAAACGGGGTTTACCCCGACGGGGCATTGGTTCTTTTTCGGCGCGGGATTGGGATTGTGGACGACGTGGCAGCTGAGCAGCGCGCTGGGAATATTCTTCGGCGCCATGCTTCCCGCTTCGTGGCCGATAGACTTTGCCGTGCCGTTGACGTTTATTGCCATGGTGATGCCGGTGCTGAAGGATAAACCCGCGGTGGCCGCGGCGATTTCGGCGGCGGTCGTCGCGGTCATGGCCTTTGCGCTTCCGTTCAAACTGGGGCTCATCCTGGCGGCGTTGGTGGGTATCCTTACCGGCACGGTTTTGGAGTATCGCCGATGAATATCTGGATGGTGATGGTCGTGGGAGGTTTGCTGACGTTCGGGATGCGTATGTCCTTTATATATTTATTTGGACGCCTGCAAATTCCGGAAACGGTGAAGCGGGGGTTGCGATTCGTCCCCCCGGCGGTGCTGTCCGCGATCGTAGCGCCGGCATTGCTCATGCCGGATAATTCGATCGACATAAGCTTGGGCAATTTCCGTCTGATGGCCGGGGTGGTCGCCATTCTTGTTGCATGGCGGACCCGAAATCCGCTGTTGACGATACTTTCGGGAATGGCCGCATTGTTGCTTATCATGTGGGGATCCGGAATTGTGTAATGCGCGAACCCGCCGTGTCGTTCCGGAAAACCGCCTACTCCCCGGATCCGAACCATCGGCCGGCGGCGAGCCGTCGGGCGGTGGAAAGAAACCGGCGGGAATGAGCATAAAAGGAAAATCGATATGAAGACCATTGGTCTTATCGGCGGTATGAGTTGGGAATCCTCCCTGGAATATTACCGGATCATCAATGAAACCACCAAGGCAAGGTTGGGCGGTCTGCACTCGGCAAAATGCATTCTCTACTCAATGGATTTTGCGGAAATCGAAAGCCTTCAACAACAAGGCCGATGGGACGACGCGGCTGCCCAGATGATAGGCGCCGGGCGAAGCCTGGAAAAAGCCGGGGCGGATTTCCTCGTCATATGCACCAATACCATGCATAAACTGGCGGATGCCATCCAATCCAATGTCAACATTCCATTGCTGCATATTGCGGACGCGACCGCGAAATCGGTTAAGGCGGCGAACCTGCATACGCTCGGATTGCTGGGAACCCGGTATACCATGGAGCAGGATTTCTATACGCGACGGCTTACGAAGGAGCATGGTCTGCAGATTCTCATTCCGGACGCGCCCGAACGGGAGATTGTTAACCGGATTATTTACGATGAGCTGTGCCTTGGCATTGTGAAACCGGAATCGCGGGAGTATTATCGCAATATCATCAAAGCACTGGCGCAGCGCGGTGCTGAGGGTGTGATTTTGGGCTGCACGGAAATTGAGCTGCTGGTGCGCACGGAAGACAGCTGCGTTCCGTTGTTTCCCACGGCAAGCCTTCACGCCGTGGCGGCGGTGGATTTAGCCATGGGGGATGGCCCCATCAAGTGGTGGGGAAGGGAGTGGCCATGGTGCCGGAAGGGCGGGGGATCTTCGCTCGATTGACGGTGGCGGAAAACCTGGACCTTGGTGCTTATAACCGCCGGGATCAGCGCGGCATCCAGGAGGATCTGGATTATGTATTTGGAATCTTTCCCCGGCTGAAGGAGCGCACCCGACAATTGGCCGGGACTCTATCGGGCGGCGAACAGCAGATGCTCGCGACCGGCCGCGCACTCATGGCGCGGCCGAAGCTGCTGCTGCTGGACGAGCCGTCGATGGGGTTGGCGCCCCTGCTCGTGGACGCGATTTTCAACGTGATCCGGACGATCAACCAGAAGGGCACCACCATTCTGCTGGTGGAACAGAACGCGCTGATGGCGCTTTCGATTGCCCACCGCGGCTATGTGATCCAAACCGGCCAGATCGTCCTGAAGGATACGGCGGAGAATTTAAAAAACAACGAGACGGTGCGTAAAGCCTACCTGGGCGTGGAGTGATGCCGCAACCTCACTCCCATTCCCCGGCCCGGAATTTATAATCCGCCGCCATTGATGGAGATTAAGGATGGCGGAAGAGAGGTACATGCCATGGCGGAAGCGTTGAGCCCCAGTGCAAAAAGAATTCAAGATGCCTTGACGGCATCGGGGGTCAAGGGAGAAGTGGTGGAACTGCCGGCCTCTACCAGAACGGCTGCGGAGGCGGCATCTGCGATTGGCTGTTCCATCGGGCAAATCGCCAAATCCATCATCTTTCGAACCGTTCCTCATGGCCGCCCGGTTATGGTAATTGCCAGTGGCCTCCACCGGGTGGATGAAGGGAGGATCCGGGATATTCTCGGTGAGGCTGTGGAAAAAGCCGATCCCGCGTTTGTCCAAAAGGCGACCGGATTTGCCATCGGCGGAGTGCCCCCGATCGGTCATTTGGAATCCATCACCACTATTATTGATGAAGACCTGATGCCATTGGATGAAATCTGGGCGGCGGCTGGAACGTCCCACGCCGTGTTTAAACTCACTCCCGCCGATCTTGTTCGCATGACGAACGGAAGCGTTAAACCCATTAAATAATTTCTGTAAAAGTGCGGATCAGGGCGTTCGTCGTTTCTCTTGGATGACCCGGAAAAAATGAGCGGATAACATGTGTATCGCTTTCCTTGACGACATGTTGCGGTTCTCGATCCCTCTTGGGAGTACCTCCAGGGAATATCGAAGAAAATTTTCTACGCGGGCTGCCGGGCCGGTTGGCGTATTGTCCCGCGCGACCCATCTCCCGTTCATCGACGCCGGGGGGTTAGGCTTTTTTCTGCTCCCGGAGAGGATATTGCGGGGGAGGAAGGCCGCGCAGGCGCTTGCCGGAAATGATCTGGACGGCGGTAGTAGAAAAGCCCAAAAAACATTCCTGGCTATTTCCTGGGGGGTCAACGGACAGGCATGATGAAGAAAGCAGCAATCGTTCCCGTGATTATTTTCGTAATCGTGATGTTATCCGTCGGTATTGTGGATAATATCCTGGCGCTGTCCAATGACATTAATAATCACATGTGGGTAAATCTGGTCGGCCGGTGGCAAAGCAGCGATAGGGGATATTATGAAATGGAATTCAAACCGGATGGCACCTTTGTTGAGTATTTCCATGGGATTGCGAAAGGCGCGGGCAAGTTTCAAATCGCCGGAAAATCCCTAGACATGCTGTACGACCCGTCGTATTGCGATCACGAAAACGAAATGGGCTGCATAGTTCACATGGAGTTTGAAGTTTCCCCCGGCACCTTGATACTCCATAAAGACGACGGAAGGACGGTTTTTAAAAAGGTGAAGGAATAAAAAGGGGCGGGTTCACTTAAAATACCGAAAGAAAATGCCGGCCGAGAAGCAAAGCGGTTTTCCGACGGGCGTCCTTAAAAAGAAGGGGATGGACGATTGCTTCATCCCGGCGGCGAAGGCCATGTTGGACGGTATCCGGGAAAAGGTGTATGGGCGGGTGCCCAATCCACAAGTACATCCGCTCAAAGCACAAAACCTGGCGGAAACCCTTCCCCGCCCGCGAATTCTTCGCAACGGAATATCTATGAAGTTCGCCGCTCGGGGAGACTTGAGGACAGGCTGTTGGGGGTGGGTTAATTCGTCTCGACAGACCGCACGTAGCTTTCATCGAGGAGTACATTCAATTCTTGAATTGCCTGCGCCTGCGGAACCGACATGGAATATTGCCATTCGTCGATAAGTTTGCCGACGGCACCCTTATAAATGGACGTTTCGGTATCATTGAGCTTTTTATTTTTCCGGCAAAAAGACAGGTCGCGGATCAGGCCGCAAATGGATTCGATGGCCCCATCGGTAAGCTTGTTGTGAATATGTGATTTCCGTTCGTTGCGATTCGCGGGAAGTGGCGAATTATGAGAGCGTAAAATATCCATGAGGCTGGAAAACCCGCTTTTGGATGTCGGCGGCCGGAGACTGCTTTTAAGTTGATTTATAAGCGGTATCCATAGGAGCAAGGTCTTGGTTTGAACGACGTAATAATCGGAGGAAACACCGGATACTTCTTTTGACTCCACGTTTATGATTTCGGCAATTCCGTGAGTGGCATGAATAACTTTATCTCCAATGTGATACGACATGTCGGCCTCATGCTCTCTGCTTTCGAAACAATACAATGAGGAACAAAAATACCAGCTCGCAAAGGACTGGTATAGAGTAACTACAAATCCAATTTGGTTAACACGCATTATACCATACATTTAATACCATGTTCCAAGGTGATAAACGCCCGGAATGGCCCATATGGCCCCGAAAGGGAGGCCGGCCGTTTGACGGTGCCGGTTATAGATAAAAGCAAAAAAGGGGATGAGGGGGGATCGCCGTCCGAAGAGATTATTAAATAAAAAGAAACCTCGCTGGTAAACGAGGTTTCTTCATGATTGTCCAAAGATTAGCCGGGCTTCGTGCGCTCTACGCGAGGCTTGGCGACGTTTACTTTGAGTTCATTCCCCGCCAGCGCGTAGCCGTTGTATTTGCTGATTGCCTTGTCGGCGCTTTCTTGTGAAGTCATGGTGACAAAAGCAAAGCCCTTGGAGAGGCCGGAATCCCGGTCCTTCACCAGATCCACCGTGGTAACTTCGCCTTCCTGGACGAACAGAGACTTAATTTCGTCCTCGGTGGTCGATTTGGCCAGGTTGCCTACATAAATTCGAATATCCATTTCCAACTTCCTTCTACGGCGCGGCCGTGTAATGATTGACCGCCGGTATGGAGATGCGCCGGCGGTCTAGGTACAGCGGAATATCCATTATTGAAACGAGGTATTTAGTGTAACACACATATCGCTTCTCCGCGCGGCGCAGGTTTCACCGTCCGTTCGGGGTCGATGGGCGCCAAAGATGCCGGAGATAACTCTCTCGGCGGCGGCATGTGACTCTCGATCCATGCCCTCGCGGATTGCGGAGAGCACCCTGAGCCTGCAAGCATCCGCGCTTTGGGATGATGCAAAGAGTGCGGAATCCATCAGGAATCGCAGGATAGGACGCGGGCGTATGGAGGCGAACCCATATCCTTTACTGTAATGCCCCCACACTTTTTGGCGCCGGGAACGCTACGGGATGGTCGGTGTGGAGCCCGGGGTGGGGGTGGCTTCCAGGCAGAACGGGCCGGTTGTTTGAAATCGCACCGCCATGTCACGGTTAATCTCACGGTACAGGTTCGGCTGCGAACCGCCGGGGGTCATGAAGGCCGGATCGCTGTGATATGCCAGCCAGATATAGGTCCAGTAATGTATGCCGAAGGCACCCATCTCGGCGATGGTCTGATCTTTCGTGCCGCAGGTGTGGTAATACCCTTCGCTGTGACGGGCTTCATGGATCATCAGGATCATCAGCCCCTGGATGTTGATATCCGGATCCTCGGCTTGCAGCCAGCGGTCGGTCTCGAGCGCAAACAGGCTGGTGACAAGGTTCATCGTGCCGGGCGGGTTGCAGCAGGAGGAGTTCGAAATGTCGTTCCGGAAACGGATGCCTTCAATCGTGGATGTGAACCAGGCATAGAGCGGGAGGTCGGTCCAGGGCAGGGGCCGATCGAACTCCAAACGCTGCAAGACCAACAGAACCTGGTAGGTGCGCAGTTGCAGGAGCGACAGGTCGGCCGAACCGTCAGCCGCCCGGTATACAAGCTTCCCGGCGGTCGGATCGTAGTCAAAGCTCAGGATCAGGTCGGTATCAATGGAGGCAATCTCAGCGGCTGTCGGGCAGCGATCGGAAAGGTCCTGAACGTTGGGAGGCGCCGGGGTGGCACTGGGTTGCGGCGCGGCCGGAGCCGTGGGTGAGCGCGTGGGATCGAGCGCCACCGTGGGGGGGGGACAGGAGTGGGAAGCGTGGCTTGCAGCAGGTTGCACCCCGCCGGCAGCACAATGAGCAGGAGCAGGCAGGACAGACGAGATATTGGTAGCCGGTTTATGGAATTCACGGGGTCATCCTAGCATCGAACCTCCGGGAGGACAACCGGACAAATACGGTATTTCTCACAAGCCGGAAGCGCGCGAAGGAACAGGCCGCAAGCTTAGGCTGCCGCTCATCACTCGGAGGGCATGCAGAGAGCGGATAGTAAAGGTGATTTCTTGGATGTTTCTTTATATAGAATATTTTCCGGGTAAAATCGATCCCACAGGGACCCGGATATACGGCTTAGGATTCGGCAACGGAGCTGGTC
>DAOUDU010000090.1:0-17421 GCA_034430775.1 Anaerolineales bacterium
ATGTGCGCGACTTCGAGCGCGGCGGCGGTCATCTCGCCGATCGTCCGGCTCTCGCGGAATTGCGCGGCGGCCGCCAGCGCCCCCGCGTCCGCGGCGCGGCGCAGGTACCCCTTGGCGAGGAAGATCTGCCCCAGGTCGACCATCAACCCGAGGAACAGCAACAGGCCCATGAAGGTCAGCACGATCAAGATCAGCGCCTGACCCGTGGTCCGCAAACGCCTGCGCGTATTCCAATCGTCGAAGAATCGCATATCGGCTTCAGCCCTTCTATGGTTTTGGAGTCGAGGTCGGCTCCGCCGAAACCTGCGGCCATAACGAATACAGGTAGAACGGGAGAGGGTCCGGGACAAACTGCGTAAACCACGGCAGCGAGAGCATGTGGTTGTAGTTGAAGTTGATCTCCACCATCACAAAACCCGTGTTCGGCGCGTCGTCATTGAGCATGGAGCTGATTTCCGCCGAGGTAAAGCGCGATAAATGCAGCCCGGTGCGGGTTGCACATTGGCTCCGGCCGGACATATCTGCGGCATACGACCAGCCCTGCTCCGGACAGCCGCCTTCCTTGGGGAAGCGGACTATCTGCGCGCCGGTCGGCTCCAGCCGAAGCACACTGAAAACCGAGACGATGACATCGTCCATCTGGTCCCAGGTCACACCGTCACAGTGCTTCTGCACCACACCTGGCAGGCAGAGTGTGATCGTCGGCTGCTCTGCGGCCAGGTTGTTCACCGCTTCGCAGGCGGCCTGGCGGTAGAAATCACGGGTCGCGCTGCAATTCGTGGTGGCGTCGCGGATGTCGAACTGGTTGTCGCTCGAAAACCGCGCCGCGTTTCGCGCACCGTCCAATACCGCCAGATAGCCGTTGAATATGAATCCGAATTCGAACAATCCGGAAAGAAGGATCAGGAGAATCGGCGCCATCAGGGCAAATTCCACGATGCTTTGCCCGCGCGTCCGCCGGCCACGCCAGGGAAATTTAGATTCCTTCATAATGTTTATTCTATTCCACTCCTTTCGAAGCGGCAATCAATACCGGGACTCTTGTCACACTATTTTCACTTCATTTTCACAATTCCTGCATGAAATAATAGCAGAGATTCACGGAAATATCATTGCAGGATGGTTGCCAAGGCTATTTAACCAAATGTTTACCCAACCGTACTTCCGTCCCAACCCCCTCACCCCCTTCCCGTGGCATGGGATGGGGGAGAGCCTATCCTTAAGCGAGCGCCCGCCCCCCGAGCGATGACCGTCGATGTTCTTCCGATGCGAAGTTCTCGCGAGCGGGGGAAGCGAGGGGAGGTGTTAAGATAACTCCTCATCCGTTATCAGTGTCCGTTCGGCGCCTTGAAATACGCGCTTAACACCGGACGGAAATTCCACCTGAAGCGTATCCCCTTCCCGCCGCAGCGTCATGCCCCGCCAGCGGAGCGTTACCGGGAAGGGGAAGACCGACCGACCGCCGGCCCACACCCGGTTGTAGGCGACAGGATGAACCCCGAGCGCGGCCAGGAAAAAACCGATCGGGAAGATTCCCTGCAGTGAATTGCGCGGGCCGGTGCCGCCCGCCCGCTCCGGTTCGTAGCAGGAACGGAAGGAGCGGTCGGCGCGCAGCGCCCGGGCCAGTGCGTGCATCCACTTCCCCGTCCAGGCGTACGCCAATTCATGCCTGCCGTACCGGATCGCCGCTTCGCCCATCAGCATGTTCCAGAACATCCACACCCCGCCCGCCGCTGCCTGACCGGCGGCGGGGTCCGACCGCGGAAGGAAGCGCAACCCGGAGGGCGAATCGAATGCCGAATCCTTCCCCAACCGGTCAAACAACTTTCCTGCCCGCGCAGCATCAAGCGCGCAGCTCCACAGCGGGAGAAAATGCGAAAGGTCTTCGCGCGCCAGGTTGGGAATATCGAGCGAGAAAGTTATCCCCGCCGAAGGCCCTTCCACGCGGATCGCCGTGATCCGCTTCCAGACCGTCCGGCTGAAGCACGTCCCCGCTCCGCGATGCCAGGTAAAATGCTCGCTCCGGAAAATCTCCCCGCGCACCGCGCCTTCGGCGTCTATCCCGTCCACCGCCACTTGGATCACCGGCCGGGTTTCCTGTGAACCGGCGCAGCGCAGAAGCAAGCGCACCGGCTGTTGCAGGTCCACGCTTTCTTGTAATACGGCGCCGGAACGGCCTTCCCAAATTTTTTTCCCGGCCGGCGATTCATGAGTTATGCGGTCGAGCGTGCGGTACCCGTCCGATGTCGCCATCCGATCGAGCACGCGCCGCATGTCCGCGCTGCGCTCCCGCCAAACCTGCGCCCGCCCGCCGTCCCCGGCGCGTTCCGCCATGCTCGCAATGGATAGGCATTCCCCCAGAAGCAGTGCCGCCAGCGCCGGGCTCTCGGTTTCGTCCGGACGAATCCACCCGCCCCACGGATCCTCCCGCGCCCACATCGCCGTGATTTGCGGACCGAAGGAATCCGGCCGGTCCCATTCCGGCACACCGTCGCGGTCACGGTCGTGCTCCGGCCCGAACCAGGCTTCCAGGCATCGATCGGCCAGCGGCCAAAGGGAGGCGAGGAAGGTATCCCCCTCGCGCCCGCCCAACGCCCGCCCGGCAGCCTGGCTTAATAACGGCGGGGCGAGCAATCCGGCGCGCTGTTTTCCGGCGCCGGGACGCGCATCCGGCAATCCATCGCCGGAGGCGGCGAGAAAATTCCGCAGCAGATCCTTGGCGCCCTCCGGCAGGGCCAGCGCCCATACCGGAAGGATCATCAGCACGTCGCAAAGATCCGCCCCGCTCCAAGCCGGCGGGTAATCGGAGCCGTCACCGCGCAGGGAAAAACCGCGTTCCGGATTGCGGCCCGTCACCGGCGAGGGATGGGGCAGCGCCCGCGTCCTTCCGATCACCGATTGCAATGCCGTCTGCTGCGAGAATGCCAAGACCGCATCCCAATCCCGGCGCCCGGTCTCGATCTCCAGCAGCGATTCCCCCGCCAGTTCAATACGGGCGATTTCCGCATCCCATTCCCGCGCGAAGATCGCGCGTGCGCAGCGTAAGCCCTCTTCCGCGGTGGCATGGCAGCAGAACACCCACCGGAATGAACGCGGCCGGGCCGCATCCGTCTCGAACGTCACCTTCAGTGAGGGAATTGGACCCCGACCGATTCCGCCCGCGCCCGCCAGCACGAGGATCGGAACCGCATTCCGCACGCGGCCGCGCAGATAAACGCCTTCATACGGCCCCGCGGATTCCGGGCTAAAGGGCGCGCCTTCCGCCGCGGGGCGGAGGATACCCGCCAGCCAGCACTCCCCGCCAAGCGGATCCGTCCCGGACCCGGAGAGCGTGATCCTTCCGGCCAGCGCATGGCTCTCCGGAACCCAATATTCGCATTCCGCGGTCAAGGAAGGTGTTGGCCGACAGCTTACCTTTAAATAGTTCGGTGCGAAACGGCGGACCACGGGCGGCGACGCGAAGGCGGCGGGGTCCTGAAGGGGGCGGCTGCCGAGGTTAAAGATCGGAAACAGCCGCAGGGAAACGGCGCGCAAGCCCAACAGTGTTTCGACGGCCATGGCGGGAGGGTCGCCGCCGCGCAAAATAAGCTCCCAAATCTGATCGTCGGCGTAGTCCGGAGAGCAAAATCGCGCGTCCGCAGCGAGGAATAAGGAGAGTGGATCGGCAGAGGTCAGATTCCATTCGCGCATAAGACCTGAATTGTACGCGATTCTTCCCTTTCCGTCGGAGGTTATTATGGGCCGCAAAGGGCACAAAGAGCTCAAAAATAATGGCGGATCAAATTCTTCCACTCCTTCGATCCTGACTCCTTAACCGAGCTTCACAGATTGGTTTTTCCGAAAAACCCCCTTTTCAAATTCCTAAACAAATATACCGTCGTTTTTTCTCTTTGTGTGTTTTGTGCCTTTTGTGGCGATTGGCTCTTTTTCCCTAATTTGCCATCCCACCTCTCCGATTCCCTCCGCCAGTAAAACCTTATAATCCTACTCTCTTCCCAAGGCAGTGGTTTTGAAACGCAGATAAAGGGAGAGAGGAAAGGATGGAACGCGAACAGGATACCGCTCCCCCCTGTTATAATTTCGCCCATATTCCCCGGGAGTGAAACCATGAAACTCAGCCGACTGGCATCCTCGATCGCCGAATCACCGACGCTGAAGCTTAACGCGCTGTCCAAATCCATGAAGGCGCAGGGAATTCCCGTGATCCACCTGGGCGGCGGTGAGCCGAAGAACAAGGCGCCGCACAGCGCCGTCGAGGCCGCCACCGCCTACCTGGCCGCCGGAGACGTCAAATACACACCCTCGGCCGGCTCGCCCTCGCTGCGCAAAGCCGCCGCGGAATATACGGAAAAAAATTACGGCCGGAAAGCCGCCGTCGAGAATGTCATCATATCCTCCGGCGCAAAGCAGACCTTGTACAACCTGCTGTTTACACTGCTCGATCCCGGCGACGAGGTGATCGTACCCGCCCCGTTCTGGGTTTCCTACCCGGAAATGATCCGCATGACGGGCGGCGTGCCGGTCACCGTGCCCTCCTCCCCCGATACGCACATCCCGCGCGCGGAGGATCTGCTCGGAGCCGTCACCGCGCGCACAAAAGCGATTTTGCTCAACAGCCCGAACAATCCCTCCGGCGCGCTCTATCCGGCGGAACTGGTGGAGGAAATCGTCCGTTATTGCGAACGCAGAGACGTCTGGCTGGTGACGGACGATATTTATCACAAGCTGGTTTTCGACGGATTGCAGGCCCCCAACCCCTGCGCCTACACCGACCGCAGCGTGGAAGAAAGCCGCCTGATCATCCTGAACGCTGTGTCGAAGATCTACGGCATGACCGGCTTCCGGATCGGCTGGGCGGTCGCGCCCAAGGCGGTCATTGCAATCATGAACAACATCCAATCGGCGACCACATCGTGCAATTCCGGCGTGTTGATGGCGGCGGCGGAAGCCGCGTTGAAGGGCCCCCAGGAGGGCGTGGCCGAACTGGTCTCGCTCCTGGAAACCAATCGCGACGCAATGATAAAAGCTCTGGCTGAAATCCCGGGCGTGCGGGTTGTGAAACCTCAGGGAACGTTCTACTCCCTGCCGGATTTTTCCGCGTCCGGCAAGGATTCCCTAACGCTGTGCACGTTTCTGCTGGAGAAGGCGTTCGTGGTGACCGTGCCCGGCAAGGAATTCGGCGCGGAAAACCACCTGCGCCTTTCCTACTGCGGTTCGCGCGCGGACGTGGTCGAAGGCGTCGCCCGCATCCGCTGGGCGCTGGATCCCGCGTCGCCGAAGGAGATCCGGATCGGCGAAAAAACCGCCGTGCGGGATTGGTAAGGGGAAATCCACGAAGCGCACTAAGAGCACGAAGGGAAATCAGGAGCTCAATTTACCAGGCTGCTGAAAAACAATCAGAGTGTCATTGCGAGCCCTGCCCCGGCTCCCCACTCGCGAAGTCTTCACGCCGGGAGACCGCCGGCGCTCATCGCTCGGGGGGGCAGGCGCCGTGGCAGGGCCAGGGGAGCGAAGCGACTCCGGCCTACCCCAATCGGGGCAGGCGAAGCAATCTGCTGATTGTTCCTGGAAGAGGGAGAGTGATTCGCTCCCGAAGCATGCCCTGAGCGCAGCGAAGGAGTCGCTCGCAAAGACAACTTCATTTTTCAGCACCCTGCTAATTCGTGTTGGGCCGGTTATTATAAAAATATTCCGTGTGCTTCGTGCTAGTCGTGGATCGACTTTTTCCCAGGGAGACGCCTTGAATATCCCGCCGCCGGCCGATAATTTTAAAAATCTCCGATCCCCGGTCCGCCGCGAGCAAGCGCCGCAATACCTCCTCTTCACACTGGTCGCGTTTGCGGTATCCATCACGCTGACCCGGCTGTTCCTCCAGCTGACCGGGTACCCAAAGCTCGGAACCGGGAACCTGCATATCGCGCATGTGCTCTGGGGAGGGTTGCTGCTGTTCCTTGCCTCGCTGCTTCCACTGATCTTGGTCAACCGCTGGGCGCTGACCGTAAGCGCCATTCTGGCCGGCGCCGGCGCGGGGCTTTTCCTCGACGAGGTCGGCAAATTCATCACCAGCACGAACGATTATTTCTATCCGCCGGCGGCGCCGATCGTGTATATATTCTTTCTTCTGACGGTATGGGTGTACGTCCAATTCAATCGGCCGCCGGCGCGCGATCCGCGCGCATTGCTTTACCGGGTGCTGGACGGGTTGGAGGAAGTGCTGGATCGGGATCTGGACAAGGAGGAACGTTCGGATCTGGCGGCCCGGCTGCGCGTGATCAACGGGCAGGAGCGGGATCCCGCGCTCGTCCACCTGGCCGGGGCGCTCCTGAAATTTCTCGAGAGCGACAGCGTGATCCTCTCCCCCGCCCGGCCGACACTCTTTCAGCGGGCTCAGGAGTCGATCGCGCAGTTCGAAGCCCGGCGTATCACCCGCAACGAATTGCGAATTACCCTGGCCGGGGGGTTGGCGGCGCTCGGGGGAATCCAGGTCGCCGGGTTGATCCGGCTGGCGGCGGCACTTCCCACGCCCGAGCGGCTGGGCGCCATCCTGGCCGGCTGGATTTTGGAAAGCCACGTTTCGAGTCTGACGGCGGTGTATTGGTATTCGGCCCGGCTGGCGCTGGAAGCCTCGGTCGGTTTGGTGTTGATCCTTTCCGGCGTTTTATTAATTCTGCAAAAGCGGAAGGAGGGGGTGTCGTTGGGGGTGATCGGCCTGATGTTATCGATCGTCGCGGTCAATCCGCTGGTGTTTTACTTCGACCAATTTTCCACCATCCTGCCGGCGGCGATTCATTTCCTTTGGCTTTTGCTTCTTCTCCACTTCCAAAGAAAATACAACACCTGAAGCCGGCCCTCGCTGCGGGCTTCGTTCAACCGCTCCCTTTGCGTCCCGCTCCCTTGGCGGCGCGGTTCCCCGCAAGCCGCAGTCTGCGAAAAGCCTGCCACCGGCTCTTCCACCACGTCAACCAAAGCTGACGGTCGATATCCGGCCAAATCCGGAGGACATGTTTCCGATCCTCACGGCTGATCTCCTTCCCGCTGTACAACTGGCGGGTGTAGATCTCCTCCATCCGCCCCAGAGGCGCCGCGCAGGCAGGATTTTTCTCGGCGAGCCGGTTTGTGAATTCGTACGGGGTAATCCCCGGCGAAAGGCGGATCCCCTGCCGGACTCCGTGCGCCTGAAGCCCGCGGAACACACTGCGCATCAGGCGCGCCGGCGCCATCGTCCGGAACCGGACCGGCGCCAGCAGGCTCCAAAATAATGCGAGCAGGGGAATCGCCAGGAGGATGAACAGCACCGGAACGGCGCCCCACTTAAGGAGCAGGACCGCCCATTTCCATCCGGCGGAGGATTGCGCATCCTGCAGTTGCGGCGGGACGGGGTTGGCGACCGCCGCATCCTCGGCCGTCGGGCGCGGAATCTCCGGCATGGCGGCGGTGGGCTCGAATTCCACCCAGCCTATCCCCGGAAAATAAAGTTCCGGCCAGGCGTGCGCATCGGATTCCAGTACCGTGTACTCTCCCGGACCGGGATCGAACGTTCCGGTGGCGTACCCGAAGGCGATCCGTGCGGGAATGCCGGCCGACCGGGCCAGCACCGTCATGGCCGTGGCGTAATAATCGCAGAAGCCTTCCTTTGAATCAAAAAGAAAATAATCCACCACATCCTGATCGTAGGGAGGCGAGTCGATCTCCAGGGAGTAATGCATCTCCCGGCGGAGGTAATCCTGAATGGCGGCCGCACGGTCATACGGGGTCGGCGGCGTGGCGGTCAGATCGCGGGCCAGGGCGTGCACCCGGTCCGGAAGCACGTTGGGCAGCTGAAGATAGCGGTGGCGGATCCAATCCGGGTAGTCCGTTCCCGCCGCGCGCAGGGCGGCCTCATCCGCCTGGAGGTAGACGGAATCCAACTCGTACTCCGCTCCGGGCACCACCGCCCCCAAGACATCAAAGTTGGTGCGCGCGACGACCCGGAAGAGCTGGTACACGGCGGCCAGTTCCCCCGCGTAATAGACCGGGCCGTATCCGGGACGGCTTACCGTTACGATCTGATGCAGGAGGTTACCCTGCGGGAGGGTATCGAAGAGCCGCTCTCCGGAGGCCAATTCCCGCTCGTCGGTCGGGCTGGTCAGCCAGCCGCTGCTCGAGTAGATATCGTAGGTCTGGGCTTTCCAATAATGATGCGGCGCAACGGGTTCGCGGGCTCCCGGAAGGTACTGGAGCGTTTCGCCGGTGACGATGAGGAGCGCCACATCATGCGTGAGATCCGGCCCGCCGCCCAGGAAGTGCGACCGGGGAAAAACCTCGGCTTGCGCGGAATCCGCCCCGCCCGAACTCACGGGCTGAAGCCCGAAGGACTGCCCGACGGAATTTCCGACCGCGGAGCGCGGCGCGGATTGCTCGCGGATCCAGCGCTGGATGTCGTCGACGGATATCGACGGGACGACATACGATGCCGCGAGTAATAGACCGAGCACGGGAACGGCGGAGAACAACAGATCCCAGCGGATGCTGGTCGAATACCCCATCTCCCTGCGTTCCCAATCCTGCTCCTTCTGGCTTTGTTCGACGACGATCACCACCAGGAAGACCATCCCGATCATCAGGACCGCGAAACGCCAATCTCCCCGGACGGTAGAAAAGACGATCCCCGTCAGAAGGACCGCCGGGAGCAGGGCGGCCAGCGGCTTCCTTGCGGCGGTCAGGGCCCAACCGGCGAATGCGCCGGCCAGGAACAGCGCCAGGCTCCAAAAAAAGGCGGATGCGACAGGGTCGAAGAAATCCTCACCGCGGACGATGGATACCGTCCAGCCCTGGAAACGCGCCATGACCGAGATCGGCCCCGTGAGGACGCGGTAGATGTCCTCCAGCAGAGGGCCCGCCTGGAAAACCGTATCCGCATTCTGCGGAAGCAGATGCCACAGGAATCGGGCAAACGACCCGATCCCGTTTCGAAGCGGGATATCCAACCGGCCGATGGCGAGGAAAAGAAAATCGATTCCCAGCGCGGCATCGATCCATCCTGCCGCCGCGCCCGGAAGCGGGAACCGGCCTGTAATCCAGCCGACGGACAGCCCGGCGAGAACCGCTGAAAGGAGGAGGGCGGTATCCGAGCGGAAGATGAGCGGGGCAATCCCGCTTACCATTGTGCCCAGCGCGGCCGCCAGCAGCGCGAACTTCACAAGCTCGCGTCCGTCCAATCCGCGGAGGATCCTTTCGCCCAGGGCGTTCATGAGAGCGTCTTCCAGGAAAGATCGACCGTTTCGGTAATGATTGCCCTGCCGCGCGGTGTGACCTTCCATTTAATGCCGCCCGGGTCACCGGGACGGAGTTCGGGGCGGTCGAGCAGATCGCGGGTGAAGACGTATTGCGCGATCCCGCATTCCATCAACTGGGCGGAGAGCCTGGCGGGGCTCCCCTTGCCGCCGTAGGAAACAGGATCCAGGAGGAGCACGGTCGGTTGGATGCCGCGCCGCATGAGCCACAGCAGTGATTCCAACCAGCGCCCGTCCACCTCGGGGGTGATCAGGATCAGGCTTGAGCGCGCGCTCTCCCGCGGATTCAACTGGCGGAGCAGATCCCCAAGCGGCCGTTCGGCGGATGTGATCATCGCCAACGCCCGCAGGATTTCCCACAACTGGGTATCGCCCTCGCGGGGCGGGATCCAGAATAAATCCCGTTCCCCCTGACCTACCATACCCACCGCCCGCCCTTCGCCTATGCCGCGGTTGGCGAGCGATGCGGCGAGTACCACGGCATGTTCCTCGGTGGAATTCTCACCCTGCCCGGCCTGGGATGACCGGTCCATATCTATGAAAATCCACCAATCCCCAACCGGCATCCCATCGAAGAGACGGACGTGCAACGAACCTTTGCGGGCCGAAGTGGGCCAATGGATCCAGCGCAGGGAGTCGCCCGGGATATAGTCGCGGACACTGGCGGCATCCACGGTCCGTTCCGGCGCATCGGTCCGCGTCCGCCCGTCGCCGGCCCTCCCGCCCGGCGCGATCTCGATCGCGGGAAGCGGAACGACCGGGGGCATGACCGCCATCGTGGAGGAAGAGGGATAATCTTTTTCGACACGGTAGATCCCGAAGGGGTCCTGGGTGACGATCGTGGTCGGCCCGAGCATATACAGCCCGCGGCGCATACACATGCCCTTCGTCTGCCAGTGGGTTTCGGAATAGCGATCCACGCCGCTGATGCGGCTTGGATCGTAGGAGGGCATCGTCGAACGGTCCAGGACTTCTACCCATACCGCCGGCGCCCATCCGGCATTGAGCAGCGTAAACCGCTCCTCGACCAGATCCCCGACGTGCGCCCAGCCGAAGCGGACCTCGCGCTGCAGGGAAAGGTTGCACGCAAGCGAGCGGGCCCAGATCCATCCGGCGAGCCAGAGCCCTCCCAAGCCGATGAGCAGCACCGCCCAGACCTGGTTGGGGGAGACGATCTGCAGGATCAACAAACCCGCGGCGAGAAAGGGAAGAAACGGGATGCGCAATAGCATCCGCACCGCCCGATGACGGTTATGCATGCGGATATTGTAATCCGGCCCGGATCGCGCCACGAAGCCCTCTTTGGGAATTCACAGGAACCCCTCCCTGCCCATCCTCCTCTTGCTTCGCTCGAAGGCGGGTTCTCCCCCTCCTTTTATTAATGAAGGGGGGAAGCGCAAATGACGCCTCTGTCTACCTTTGAACACCCTTGGTGTGGGTGAAGGTGGGAAGGGAACATCCATCTGCGTCCGAACCGCAAATTTCATCGTTATAATTCGTATCCTGGACCATGGCAATTCCTAAGATCCGCAGATCCTGGGTTTACATATGACGGGAGTATTTCCAAAATGAAGTGGATGTGTGGAGTATTCGTCCCGATCCTGCTTGCGGGATGTGCGCAGCCGACCGCCGCCGCACAGGAGTCGGTCTACCGGGTGGAGATTTCCGCAAGCGCCGACCGACTCGCCGCCGGCGAGACCGTGACGGTCACGGGAACGATCGTCGGCGGATACGAGGACCCCCGGTATTACATCACCGTCATGGATCAAGCAGGGTCCGGTTCCGTTTTGAAGATCACCCTTCTCCCGGGCAATGTGATCGAAGCCGCGACCGGATCGAGCGCGGTTCTTGAGCTGGTGTCGACGAAAAGGATCGCGGATACGCTGACGGTGGTCTTCCGAGGGCTGGCCGCGGGGACGGCCTCGGTGGAGATAGGAGTCGTCGGCAAGATTGGGAAAATGGACGCCTCCGGCCATTGGCAATACGACTACGCTTCGAGATATTCGGACCCCGTAACGCTGTCGGTGCACTGATCCCTCCCCGGATTGCGAATGGGAAAGAGGATACCTCTCATATGAAACGCTTCCCTCCCTGGCTAACGCTCCTTATCCTCGCCCCGCTGCTCGGGGAGATTGTCTCCGGCCACCAGCCGCCGACGGAGCTTTGCAACCCAATCAGCGTGGTGCTGTTGATGCTGCCGTACGGCTTCGGCGCGCTGATCTGCCGCGAACTCGTGCGCCGCTGGAAAAAGGGCTGGCTAAGCCTGGTCCTGCTGGGCATCGCCTATGCCATTTATGAAGAAGCGCTCGTAGTGCGTTCGTTTTTCAATCCCGATTGGCTGGAATTAGCCATCCTCAAACCGTATCACGTCCTGGGCGTGAATTGGACTTACGCCGAGATGCTCGTCCACTTCCATGTGCTGGTCAGCATAGCGGCCGGGATCATGCTGGCGGAAATGATCCATTCCGACCGGCGGGCGGAACCCTGGCTGAGCAACCGGGGGCTGATCGCCTGCATCGCCGGGCTGGCGTTGTGGCTCCCCGCCGGATTGCTCTTTACCGAATACCTTCCGCCCTGGCCGGGATACATTCTTTCCTGGCTCGCCTTCGCCGGACTGATCCTCGCCGCGCGGTTCGTTCCGCCGAATGTTCCCGCGCCGGTTCACAAGCGCCCTCCGCATCCCTTCTTCTTTCTGCTGCTTGGATTTGTGAATATGACGCTGTTCTTTGTCATTACGTACGTCCTCCCGGAATACGCGACCCCGCCGGTATGGGCTTCGGTAACCGCGCTCGCGCTCCTGGACGCGCTGACTCTGGGGTTGGTTCTGTTCTGGTCGGGAAACGGCGGCGCATGGGAGGACCGTCACCGGCTGGCGTGGGTGATCGGCGGGCTTGGTTTTTTTATATTATTTAATTTCACAAGCGATCTGGAGAGTTTCACCGGGCGGAGCTGCGTCAGCGGCGTCGCAATCGCCGCACTGGCCGCGCTGATTTTCTTGCTGCGCAACCGCGCAAGGAGAGCGGAGAAAGCCCCGATAAGCGGCGCATCCGGATAATCCATTTTCCCCCAATCCTTCAACACTCCCCCTTGGGGAACCTTTTTTTCGGGGGAAGAACACGCAAGCGTTCTTTACCCGGTTGCGCGGATCCGATTCAATCCGTCCGCGGATATAATCGTGACAGGCGGATGCTCCCCACGCCCGTCATGGAACGGTAAAAGCTTCCCGGCCGCACCCGGGAGCGGCGGTTCCACCCAAGGAGGAAACTTCCATGTCCAAAGACTCTCCTAAAACCATGGGACAGCAGTTCGGCCGCCGGTCCTGGGCCGAGCCGTGGAAGATCAAGATGGTCGAGCCGATCCGGATGATTCCCCGGGAACAGCGCGAACAGGCGCTGACGGCCGCCGGCTTCAACACCTTTTTATTGAAATCCGAGGACGTGTACATCGACCTGCTGACCGACAGCGGCACGGGAGCGATGAGCGACCGGCAGTGGGCGGGGCTGATGATGGGCGACGAAGCCTACGCCGGCAGCCGGAATTTTTACAACCTTGAGAACGCCGTGCAAACATACTACGGATACAAACACATCGTGCCCACGCATCAGGGCCGCGGCGCGGAGCATCTCCTCAGCCAGGCCGCGATAAAGAAGGGCCAATTCGTTCCCGGCAATATGTACTTCACGACGACGCGCCTGCATCAGGAACTCGCGGGCGGGATCTTCGTGGACGTTGTGATCGACGACGCCTACGATACGCAAAACCAACACCCGTTCAAAGGCAACATCGATCTGGGCAAGCTGGAAGCGTTGATCCGGGAAAAAGGCGCGCAAAATATCGCCTACGTCAGCCTGGCCGGAACGGTGAATATGGCCGGCGGCCAGCCGGTGAGCATGGCGAACGTTAAAGCCGTGCACGCGTTGTGCGAAAAGCACGGCATCCGGCTCTTCCTCGATGCCACCCGCATGGCCGAAAACGCTTTCTTCATCCAGGAACGCGAGGAAGGATACGCGGGAAAATCCATCGCGGAAATCCTGAAGGAGTTCTGCGGCCAAACGGACGGCGCATGGATGAGCGCGAAGAAAGACAACCTCGTCAACATCGGCGGCTGGCTGGCGGTAAACGATCCCGCCTTGTTCGAGGAATTGCGCAACTTGGTGGTGGTGTACGAGGGATTGCATACCTACGGCGGCCTGGCCGGGCGGGATTTGGAAGCCATGGCGATCGGCATCGCCGAATGCGTGCAGGACGATCACATCCGTTCGCGGATCGGGCAGGTCCGCTACCTGGGCGAATTGCTTGCCGATTGGGGCATTCCGATCACCCTGCCGGTGGGAGGGCACGCCGTTTTCCTGGACGCGGCGGCTTTTTATCCGCACCTTCCGCAGATCCAGTTCCCGGCCCAGACTCTGGCCGCCGAGTTGTATCTGGATTCGGGCATCCGCTCGATGGAACGCGGCATCGCCAGCGCCGGCCGGAACCCGAAGACCGGCGATCACTACTACCCCAAACTCGAACTCACCCGTCTGACAATCCCGCGCCGGGTCTACACCCAGGCCCATATGGACGTCGTGGCCGAGGCGGTGAAGGCCGTGTTCGATGTCCGGGAAAAGTCGCGCGGTTTACAGATGGTCTTCGAACCGAAGTACCTGCGGTTCTTCCAGGCGCGGTTCGAAAGGTTGTGATGAAACCTCAAAGCATCATCTCCGTAAAGGCGGATGCGATCCGCGATCCGATCGATTCGCGCATCTACGTCCAGACTTTCGAACACATGGGGCGGCAGGTTATGAGCGGACTCGTGGCCGAGGCGGTTGCCGAGAGTCGCGCCGTACGCGAATGGAACGGCCGCCATATTTTCCCGTCCTGCTCGATAACGGCAATTGTTTTTGAGGCGTGATTCGATCACGGCAGGGTACCCTCATGAAAAACCCGGGCAACACCCATCTCACCATCGTCAACGTCGGATACCGCTCGACCAATTTCTGGGTGATCAGCGCCGGCACGTCACGGATGCTGTTCGACCTCGGCTGGCCGGGGACGATGGGCGCGATGATGGCAAATTTGCGGCGGATGAACATTCCGCTCACCCAGATCCGCTGCGGGGCCGCCTCGCACTACCACATTGACCATGCCGGCCTGGCGCAGGAGCTCAAATTGGCCGGGATGCGTCTGCTCGTGTTCGAAACCCAGCGCGATGCGATCCCGTTGATGAAAGCGTTCACCAAACCCCAGGATCACTATCTGGAGGTTACCACCGACGATATTGCCCCGGTTACGTTTGCGGAAAGCCGCTCGATCCTTGAGCAGATCGGCATCGCCGGCGAGGTCCTTTCCACGCCGGGGCATTCCGCCGACAGCGTCTCGCTGCTTCTGGATGACGGTTCGGTCTTCACCGGCGACCTCCCGCCGGAGGAAATCCCGGACGCGGGGATTCCCGATCTCGTTATCGCCAGCTGGCGCACGCTGCGCGAGCACGGCGCGCGGAAAATCTACCCGGCGCATGGGCCGGTCAGGCCGATGGCCGCATCCTCCGCTTGAAAGATCCGTCGTTCCCCCTCGACACCTGAAATCCACCCGCAATCGCCCGCCAACAGGCCTCGTTCGAGACTGCTTTTTCCGGGACAACGCCAATACAATACAAATACTCTTCGCGGGAATGAAAGGATTAATATGCGCCCATTGGAGTGGATTACGATTATCTTATTATTGGCGGCGTGGGGCAGCCTCCTCATTCCCGCGAAGAAACTCCCCCACGGACTTGCCGGAGTGTCTCTTCTTCCCCTGATTACCGCAGGAACGCAATGGATTTTGGAACAGTACCGCTGGTCGATGGTCCCGGCGTATGTACTGGCGGTATTTTTTTTCATCATCGGCATAACAAGGATATGGACCAACAAGCCCCAACAACCGGCCGGCCTCGGCCGCCGGATTATTAATGGAACGGGAGCAGTCCTGAGCTTGGCGGCGGTTGCAGTTGCCGCCGCGCTGCCGGAACTTTTTCCGGTGTTTTCACTTCCGTTGCCGACCGGCCCGTATACGGTGGGCACGACAGGTTTCGAATGGGTGGATGACGCACGCGAAGAGCTTTTTACTCCGGATCCGGCCGATCATCGCGATCTCATCATCCAAGTCTGGTATCCGGCGGAAAAGACAGACGGCGCGCAACCGATTCCGATGTGGCCGGACGCCGGGGAATTGGGGCGTCAGGTCGCCAAGACATTCGGCATGCCGGCGTTCCTGTTCAACCAGCTGGCGCTGGTGCCCTCCCATGCCCATGCCGATGCGCCGGTGACTGTTTCTGAATCCGGCTTCCCGGTATTGATCTTTTCGCACGCCTACATTCCCGGGTACGCCGGCCAGAATATCGTTCAGATGGAAGAGCTCGCCAGCCACGGGTACGTTGTCTTCAGCATCGCCCATCCGTATGAAGCAGCCCTCGTGGAATACCCGGACGGCCGGCGCGCGCCCTTCAGCGAAGACCGGTATCAGGCCGTCATCCGGAACGGCACCGTCCCGGCTATCCCGATATTAAAGGAAGTCATGGCCGCGGACGATCCGGCGGAAAAAGAAAAACTTTTCCGTCAATATCTCGCCGCAAACCCCGCCGCGCAGGAAAGTCTGCGGATTTGGACGGAGGATACGCGCTTCGTCATGGACCAGATCGAGCGGCTTAACCGCGGCGAGATAGCCTCTCCGTTTTCCGGCCGCCTGGATCCGGAGCGGTTGGGGGTGTTCGGGCACTCGATGGGAGGCGTCGTCGCAGGAGAAGTCTGTATGCGCGACGGCCGCTGCAAGGCCGGGGTTAATTTGGATGGAGTCCAACTGGGCGACCTGATCGATGGATCCCTCGATCAACCTTTCCTGATGATGTACAGCGCGGTCAACGCCGGTCAGAACGATTCCGTCTTTGACCGGTTTCGAAATACCTACTACCGGGTGGTCGTCCAAGGCACCGTCCACACCGATTATTGTGATTTTCCTCTGATCTCGCCGCTGTTCCGGGTTGCCGGAGCGGCCGGCTCGCTGAATCCGTACCGCATGGAGAAAATCATCAACAGTTATCTGTTGGCATTTTTCGGCAAACACCTGACGGGGATCGATTCGCCGCTCCTAAACGGGCCGGATCCGGAATTTCCGGAAGTGGACTTTCGGGTTCGGAATGCGGATTAATAAACAGGATCGGTTTATCAAAAATCGCCGACGGGCATCCGTATCCGGCGGGCAACCCCATGCCCGCCTCAGGAGGATAATCCAATGCTGGGATCGATAATCCTTTTTACCGCCTCCGGCCTCACCGCGCTTTGGGGGATCGCCCATGTGTTTGCCACCCGCGGAGTGGTTCGAGGGTTCGGTGAAATCTCACGCGACAACCGGCGGATCATCACGATGGAGTGGATCGTCGAAGGGGTGGCGCTTGTGACGATCGCCGCATTCGTCGCGGCGGCAACAGCGATCGATCCCGCCTCCGCCGTCTCGTCGGGAAGTTACCTTGTCGCGGCGGCAGCGCTGATCGTACTCGCCGTCGTGTCGCTGTTCACCGGATTTAAAATCGCCTTTCTCCCTTTCCGGCTGTGCCCGGTCATTTTCGGAGCCTCGGCCGTTTTAATCGTTGTCGGGATGCTCCTTTCGAACTAACCGGACATATCCATTCCGGAATCGGTCCACACAAATCGCTGATACAATCGGCTGGAGCTTTTTACTCCGGCCGATTGTCCATTCCTCAGTCGGAAACACCGGCCGTACCCCGCGGAGATATTGGAGGCGTCTGATGCAGGATGAATTCCTTACGCACTTCGGATGGATTGCGAACACACTCAACCAGCCGCTACAGGATTATTTCAAGGAAGATTCCCGCGAATACGCCATCCTCTCCGATTTCAAAGAAGGCTGGGGAAAACGCGACACGGCCGGGCTGCTGGCGGAACTCAGCACAAAGTACGGCGATGCGGCGGGCGCGGCGGTCGAAAAGTTCCTGGCGCTGAACATCGCCCGGGATTGGAAAGCCATCGGCGAGAAGGAAGCCCACCCGGGCACGGAGATCGAAGATTTCATCCGCGTGCTCTGGCAGCCGCTCAAGGAAAGCGGCGCGTTCGACTTCAGCGAGGAGCGCGCCGGCGGCCGGGTCGTGTTCTGCGTCACCCGCTGCCCGATA
>DAOUDU010000091.1:0-5016 GCA_034430775.1 Anaerolineales bacterium
GAGGCGCGGACCAGGGCTTCGGAATCGCGGTTGTTGCTGATGACCGCGCACGGCCTGGCCGGCAGTACTCCGGAGCGGCAGGCATCGATGACCGCCTGCATGTTCGACCCCTGATGGGAAGCGAAGAAGGCAATGTTCATTTGCATGCTCCCATATTGTCGGAAAGCAACCCGGCGCGGGCCAGCGCAAACCGGATAATTTCCTGAGTCTCTTGAATGTCCGCCGCTGAGGATTCGCATCCCGGATTGCGCCTGCCATCCCAAGCCCGTTCAATGAGTGGAAGCCATCGCCGGTCCAAATGGTCCTGCGCCCAGCGCGCGGCGGCCGATTTAGAGGCAACGCTGCCGTATTCCAGCGTATACAGAATCCGGCACATCGAAAGCACAGCGTAGGATTGATAGCCCCGTTGTGTCAACTGCGCCGGATGGTTAAGAAAGCTTCCCCACCAGCCTAGCAGGATTTTTTGCATCGCACACCGCAGGTCCTCCGGTGAAACGGGATCGATCAGCGTCTTGGGTTCCGGGCCGAAGAGCGGGATCCCGCGTTCGCGTACGACATGGTAGTGGACGATCCAATCCTCGTCGTGATGCACCATTTTCAGCCGGTCTCCTTTCCCGCGTTCGAGGTTCGGGTACATCGCGAGCGATGGATCGTACCGGCGGATGGCGGCTCGCGGGATGTAGGAGCCTTCCAGTTCGACACCCCAGAACGGGTCGGTCTCCGCAACCCGGTCGTGCATCGCCTGAAGTGAGGAGAAGAGATCCGGCGTGACCGCGAGATCGGTGACGACCAGGAAATCGATGTCGCTCGCGAGGTCAAAATCGCCGCAGGCAAGCGACCCGTCCAGATACATCCCGACGAGATGATCCGCCAGGATCGACCGGACGCCACCGAGGAGGGCGGCCAGGACGGCATTCACTTCGGGGCGGGGGGTCGGGAACGCGGAGGACGCGGGCATGGTTGATCCGTTGACCGTCTGAAAGGAAGCGGATGCCCGGCGTGGGGATCCGGGCGGCGGCGCGGCGAGCATCCTATGCTTTCATCGCCAGAAAAACGCCGACAAAGAAATTCTTGTACACGCAATCGACGTTTACGAAACCCGCCTCCGACAGCCAGCCAAGCTGGTCGGCGAGGAGAGAATCCCGGTCGTAGGCCGTCCGTCGTTCAATGCTTTCCTGGATACGTTTCTGCGACGGTTCGTTGCGCCGAACCTGGGTCAGCCAATGAGTCCAGTACAGATCGCGGAGATAATCGGTTTCTCCGCGGATCTGGTCGATGTTGAGGAAGATTCCCGGAGTCCGCAAGAATCCGTGGATGGAGTGGAAGAGATCCCGTTTCTCCGCATCCGAAAGGTGATGGATGGACAGGCTCGAGATCACCAGATCGAATGTATGCGGAACCGCGATCGACCGGTAATCGCCGACACGGTACGCAAACTGCTGCGGATGCCCGCCGAACCGCCGCTTCGCGACGCCGAGCATTTTTTCCGCCAGGTCGACAAGCAGGAAACTGGCGTTCGGATATTTTTCAAAGATGTGCTGCGAGAACAACCCTGTCCCGGCTCCCAGATCCAATACGTCAATCGCCTGGTCCGGAGGAAACGGGACCAGCTCCTGCGCCGTCCGGAAGAGATCGGCGTAATTCGGAAGCGCTTTCCTCATCCAATCATCGTAATACGCAATGGAATCATTAAAGGCCTGATCAATCGGCATTGCTTCTCCTGCGCGCGGTTTTTACCCCCACAATGGATTTCCATATTGTATCGGAAAGACAGGCGATCTCCAGCGCAACCGGGAGCTGTCGAATCGCTAACCGGTTTTGCCGATTTGGTGGACCGGGATGCTGGAAGTCTTGCATAATACCAGGCGCTCGAAGCAAGTTCCACGCCGGTTGGGAAGGAATCATAGCGGCCATGAACGAAGCAGAAAAAGCCCCGCATTCTCTGCGGAACCTCTGAGGTGATTTTTCCGCCTCCTCCCGCTTCGGCTGCATCTTCCGCACGCACGCCGGGTGCGCACCAACCAAATACCGCCGGCAGTTCTGTCGGCTGCCGAGATAACCAAATTCTTTGGAGGGATAACCGCAAGATGGCAGATCAGAATGAAAAAATACCCGAAAAAAAGCCCAGCAGGAAAATGGCGTATGGACTCGTCTTTGGCATGGTGATCGGCCTTGTACTTGGAATCGCCATGAACAATATCGCCGTCGGCGTCGCCATCGGGGCGGCGATGGAGGCGCAAGCCAAGAAGAAGGAAGAATAGCCGCGGGAATTCCGGGAAAACGCCGGATCGATAAACTTCACACTCCCTTGCTGTAAAATTCCGAGTATCCTTGGGAGCAAGCACGATGCCCGGCGGAGAATAATCTCCGCCGGCTTCCCTTCCGAAGGGGCCTTCGGAAGGGATACCTAATTATCGGGCGTCTCCGATCGCAGATGGTTTTAGGACTTTGATTTCGGATGACCGGAGAAGTGGTATGAGCAAACTATACGAAGCCGAAGTTCCGGATCTGAAAGAATGGTATGTTCGGGATCCGGACGCTGCGTATGTGGATTGGCAGGGGCGAAAGGCTTTGCGCCTGAGCGGCGAAGGGCCGAGCCTGCTCCTGCATCCGGAGGCGTTTCTCGCGCATGGAAAGATCGAAGTCGATATCGGTGCGGAAGGGACGGCTTTCCCGGGCATCGTGTTCCGCGCGACCGACACCCAGAATTACGAACTGGCGTACGCCCAGCCCCATACCAGCGGGAAATGGGATGCCCTGCAATATGACCCCGTCTTCCACGGATCGAATACCTGGCAGCTGTATTTCGGTGAGGGCGCTTATAAAACCGCGCTGGTCCCGCCGATGACCTGGTTCCGGCTGCGGGTGGAATTCCGCGGCCGGCAGGCGCTGATCCAGGCCGGGGATCAGCCGGCGCTGTTGGTTGAACCGCTGGCGCACCCGGTGCCGGCCGGACGGATCGGACTGTGGTCGTACAAGCCGGCTTTCTTTTCGAATATACGGATCTGGGATGAAACGCCGGAATTATCGAGGGCGGCTTTTCCCGCTTGCCAACCGGTTCCTGAACCGGGTACGGTCGACGGATGGTTCCTGGAAGGTTTCGGTGCGGTACCCTGTGAACCGAGCGGGATCCTCAATCTCAACCGGTATCTGCCGTCCTTTACGCGCGAGGTGAAGCTTGTGCGCAGGATCGAGATGGCCGCCGATGGCGTTCTGGCGTTCCGGATCGGGTTCAGCGACGAACTCTCGCTCCAAGTGGATGGCAAGGATGTCTTCTCCGGCGTATGTACCTGGAAAGATACTCCAGAATGGTCGGACAGAGGCTATGTCAGCCCGGAGCATCGCGTGGAGCTCAACCTTTCCCGCGGTTTGCATACCATCACCGCCGTGCTGAAGGCGACCGAGTATTTCGGATACGGGATGGCCTTAAGGCTGGAAGGCGGACAAGTCAGACTGCTGCCGGTGGATTTATTCGGGTAGATACCCCTTGCACCGTTTCCCATCCAAAATAACAAGTGGCGCCGTTTTTCTCGGAAAGATAGTATTCCTCCGGCGGGAACCGTCGGTTCGATGCGCATCGGGCAAAAATAATACTTTTCCATCCGGTTTGGGTAATGGCGTTGAAAAAACCGCCGGCGTTTCCGGACAGGCCGCCGTTTGGAAATACACAAATGGAATACTGATAGAATGGAGAAAACGACCGGACACATTACCCCGCGCCGGCGAAGTCCAAGGATGGGAACCCAATAATTTCAGGAGAGAATCGGATGCCTGGATCGAGCCATGCCATCGTAAGACAATTCGCACTCACTCCCGCGGCGGGAAAGCGGCTGATCGCCAAGGCGCTGGCGGTGCACCCCCATATCCACGATGTGTTGAAATCGGGAACACTGGTCATCGTAGCCGGAACGACAAACGGTTACGCGGCCGAGGAGATCCTGGCCGCGCGGGGCGGTGCGGAGGACTTTTCCCGGAGGCGGTTTTTCCGCGGGATCACGCTGCCTCCCAGTCGCCCGACCACCGGCGCCGGTCGTCTGCCGGATGAAAGCGAGTTTCCGGGAGATGTTGTGCTCGAGAAGGGTGTATGGCGGAAAGGGAAAACCATTTTCGACGTCGTCGATGGATTACAAGAAGGGGATGTGATCTTGAAAGGCGCCAATGCCGTCGACCTCAGCGCGCGGCGTGCGGCCATTCTCATCGGCCATCCGAAAGCCGGGACAATCGGCGCCGCTATCCAAGCGGCGGCCGGGCGGCGGGTCCGCCTCATCCTCCCGGTCGGTTTGGAAAAGCGCATTCCGGGTAATTTGGACGGGCTCGCCGTATTGCTAAACTCGCCGGGAGCGAGTGGCGCGCGCCTTTTCCCGGTGCCGGGCGGCCTGGTGTTCACCGAACTGGATGCGATCGCTCTGCTGACGGGGGCCGATGCCGAACTGGCCGCGGCCGGGGGCGTGGGCGGGGCCGAGGGGAGCGTATGGCTGGCGGTGTGCGGAAGCCGCGCCCAGTTGGATAAAGCGGAGGAGAGTATCCGATCGGTTGCATCCGAACCGGCTTTTGAGCTATAAAAATTAATTCACAGTAGAACCGGCCGGCCGGAACGCGTCGGATCATTGCGCCTGCATGAAAAATAACGGTATGCGAAACAAACCGGTACGCATCCTCCTGGCTATGGGAGTCATCGGAATCGCGGGCTGCGCGTTTCCCGTCCTGCGGGAATCCTCCCGGTTTGTTGTTCCAGGCCGCTGGGAAGAGGTGCGACGGATCGCATATGGGACCATACCTTCAGAAAAATTATTCGGCGAACTCGGTCCGGCATTCCGTGTGTACCTGGTCACCATCGCAGCTTTTTACAATGGGAATTTCGGATTGACGGCCGGTCCGGATGACGACGTCCGGTATACCGAAGACGGCGGCAATTCGTGGACCCGGGCCGCCGGAGAATTGCATTGCCGCCATGGATTGGAAATTGTGGATGAACGGGTGGCCTGGCATTGCGGGAACGGCGGAACGCGCTTGTCC
>DAOUDU010000092.1:0-2342 GCA_034430775.1 Anaerolineales bacterium
AGAATAGCAAATCAATCGGGCGGCGGTGTAGCAGCATCGGATTGGGCGTCTTGAACCACTTATGCATCCCCGCCTCATTGTAGCCAAAAGCAAACATGGCCTGGTCTACCACTTTGGCTACGGCCGACAGGCGCTCGGATTCATCCGCGCTCAACGCCCCACCCCGCCGGCGCGACAAAGTGCGGTCGTTTAGGCCGGTAATGCGGGCGAGCTCGCGGGAGCTGACATCGAGCAGCTTCTGCAGGTCGTCCACCAGTTGATAGGGAAGCCCGGTCCGGATTTTCTCCGCATTGGCGATCCGGACAGACGGGTTAATCGCATCACGGTCCGGTTTCATCCCCATTTTCTGATAGAGGGGAGTATATTTCTTTTGATCAGTAGTTCGCTTGACCAAAATATCGACAGTCATAGATACCTCCCGGCTTTCTGTTGTCAGTATTTTTCCATCAACAATAGGCTACACCAAACGGTGTAGTTTGTCAAGACAATTGACGCAATAGCATTGACAAACGCCGCTTTTACAGTAAAATAGGATCAACAAGGATCCCGTCATGACGAAAGATAAGGAAACCGCCGTCCGCATTTGCCGCTGGGATACGATCGATGAAGCCTTTTCCGGAAAGGGCAGCCGATTGAAGGCCGGACGATGGTATGGAACAGGAACCGAAATTGTGCCGGCCGCTAATTCCACCGCCCTGGCCATTCTGGAAGTCCTCAACTACATCAACAATCAACAAGACCTAATGGGAGCCTTCTGGCTCTACGAGATCACCTTTCCCTCGGAGATGGTGAAGATCCCCGATCTGAAAGATCTGGGGGAGAAATGGCGCGATCCGCTCTATAACCCCGAAACCCGATCCATCGGGGATGCGTGCTACATCAAAAACCAAGCGGCTGTATTGTCTGTCCCTTCCGCTGTAATTGGGACCACCGATCCGAAAACCGATACATTCGTCACACTGGACATCAATGGCCACAACTACCTACTCTTCCCCAAACACCCACATTTCTCCAAAATTAAAATCCGTGGCCCGTATAAACTCCATTTGGACCAACGGCTAACCAATCAGCTCGCCGCCCACGACGTCCTCGTGGAAACTTTACGAAAGGAGGCTAGTAAAAGGAGAAGGTCTCGGTAAGACACACGCAGATACACACAAAGGAGATCTACATGGTTATTCCCAACGAACAGGTGAAAGAGAAACCACAATCCAATAACAAGCCACGAGTGCAGGAATTTCCCCCGGAAGAAATTCTTCCCAATCCGTACCAACCACGCACGACCCGCGACCCCGAAAAGTTCCAGGAGCTGGTGGAAAGCATCCGGGAACATGATCTGATCGAAACACCACGGGGTCGTATCAACAAAGACGGTAAACCAGAGCAACAGACCGGCCACCAGCGCAAGGATGCATGGATCCTCGCCAAGCCTGGCCTACCCTTCCCGCTGATCATTGAGGATATCAGTGATGAGGAAATGTCCGCTCGCGCCATCGTTGAGAACCATCAGCGGAACGGGCTGACCTCAATCGAAAAGGCAAAAGCGATCCGCCGGCACATGAAAGAATTCGGCACCACCCAATTGGAGACGGGTGAACTGGTCGGGATCGCCTCTCAAGGCGGAGTTAGCAACCTTCTTCGGCTTCTCGAGCTCCCCGCCCGGGTACAAGACGCCATTGAAAAGGAAGACCTGCCGGAACGCTATGCCCGCGAGCTGATCCCTATCGCCCGGATCGATCCGAAGTATGCCGAACAACTGGCTTTGGAGGTGATGAAGAAAGATGAGCTGAACAGGGGGGAGTTCCTGGCCGAAAGCATCGGAGAATTCCTACGGAAGAAGGCCAGAGCCTTGGAGGATGATCTTTGGAGCCTGACCTGGCCGGAGGATCCCATCCCGACCCCAAACCACAAAAGTATCCCCCAGGTAGGTGCATGTAAATCCTGCCCGAACATGACATCCTGGAAGCAGCGTTGGGGAAGACCACAGAAATATTGCACGCGGCCGGATTGCTTCGATCTCAAGCGTGAAATCAAACAGGCCAGCCGGATGGAGGCGGCCAGCAAGAAACTCGGGATCGCCCTGCCCGGTAAAAACGAAAAGGTGACGGTTTGGTTCGATGGAGATTACTCCAAGCGGGAAGCAGCCAAGAAAGCGCTTCAAGCCAAGCATCCGGACCTGCGCCTCCTCCCGGCAAACAAAAACGGTTATCATGGCTATCTCGAATCGGTCACCGGCAGCGACAAAGTGATGCTCGGGACGGTGAATGCCGCGGCGGTCAACCGGTTTGTGGAGGGAAAGAAATCTGGAAAAAACCTCAAGCCCACGGAGGCCAAGAAGCAAA
>DAOUDU010000093.1:0-1664 GCA_034430775.1 Anaerolineales bacterium
CAGGTCGCGGAACAATCGGGAACCGCCGCCAAGGCTTCACTGTACGCGGTCCAGACGGCAGAAGCCGGGGGGCAGGCCGTTCAAGCCATTCTGGAACAGATGCGCCAAATTAACCGCGTTGTCCAGGAGTCGCGTCAGACCCTGCAGTTATTGCACGCCAAGTCGGAAGAAATCGGGCAGGTCGTACTGCTGATCGGTAAAATGGCTCGGAATACCAACACGCTGGCGCTGAACGCCTCCATCGAAGCGGCACGGGCTGGGGAAGGGGGAAGAGGGTTTGCCGTGGTCGCGGATGAGGTGCGAAAACTCGCGGAGGCCTCCACCACGGCGGCGCAAAAAATCGAGGCCATCGTCTCCGAAATCCAGGGAGAAACGAACAAGGCGGTGGCTTCGATTACGGATGAAACCCGCGAAGTGGAGCGGGGCCAGGAATTGGCAAACGAAACCCACGAAGCTTTCGACAATATCATCCGGAGCGTGAGGGAAGCCACTTCCTTGGCCACCGCCATCGTCGCTTCGGCGGAGGAGCAAGTCAACCATACCGAGGATCTGAGCCAGACCCTGGAGGAGGTCGCCGTCCTTTCCAAGGAAAGCGCATTTTCCACCAAAGAAGTCGCGGCCCTGACGGAACAGCAAAAGACGACCCTGAGCGACGTCAGCATGGTGGCGCAGAAGATGAATGCCATCTCGTTGGAGCTGGCCAAACTGATCGAACGCTATAAATTAAGGTAACCTGGAATGACTTCTTCCGATCCCCGGGATCCGTATCCGGCTCAAGAATGGTCGGTTTTGTCCGAAATCCTGCCGGAAACCCCGGCCGATCTCGGCCGGGAGCAGCGGGAATTTCTCTGCGGCCTCCTGCGGAGGCTCATTCTCCAGGAGGAGGAGGAAGCCGCAGAGGCTCTCAACGTGTTTCGGCTTGAAGATATCCCGGCTTTACGCGCCGCCGTGAAGGCCATACCCATGTATTCGGCGGAGGAACAAATCGACATCATCCGGCAGTTGCGCCTCCCGCCGGACGAAGCCGGTATGGAAAAGGCCAATTGGGCCTTTCGCCACCAGAAACTCAAGGGTGAAATATTGGCGGGGGACCGTTTGATCCCTTTTCGGCTGGTTCGGTTGGGCCGCCACACCTATCTGCTGCTGGCCCTGGAAAACCTGCCGGACATCGCCGCCGCTTTTTGCGGCGTATTTCAGCATGAACCCGAACTCTACACCGAACGGGTTTTTCGGGCCGCCGGGCAAAATTGGGCGGCATGGTTTTGGTTTCTGGATCCCGACCGGGACCACGCCGCCGCCGAGAGGGCCCGTTTGCAGGATTTGTGGCGGGACATGGAGAGGGAATAATGCGCTGGACGCAGGAACTATACCCCGGGTTGTCCCTCGCCTTCCTGGTGTTTCTGTTGAGCGGGATTCCGGCCTGGTTTTTCCTGGAGGCGCCGGCATTGCGGCTTGCGGCCGGCCTCCTAGCCGCCGCGGCGCTGGCGGTCATGTGTCTGCTGCTGGTCTTTTTCCGGGATCCCGAGCGGTCCTCGCCGGCCGCCGCGGAAAAAATCTTGTCCCCAGCGGATGGACGGGTCATGACGGTGGCGCGCGTGCTGGAACATGAATATTTCCGGGGTCCCGCGCTCCGGATCGCGATCTTTATGCATATCGGGAACGTA
>DAOUDU010000094.1:0-9249 GCA_034430775.1 Anaerolineales bacterium
GGTTGCAGGCGTTATCCAAGGCACGCGCAAGCACTGTATAGGAGCCGTCGGGAACGGGAGTGTCCGGATCGAGCGTGTTCCATTCATACGACCAGTTGGCGCTGCCTCCGATAGAAATCCATGTCCGGCCGTTATCGAGTGAGATCTCCACCTTCTTAATTCCGGAAGTCCAGTCAATGCTCTGGCCCTCCAGGGTGACAGATCCAGCCACCCAACTGCCAGACTCGGTTAGAAAGCTGGACATGGGCGCGTAGGTATCGACTTTCAGGGTGTCGGATATATTCACGACGTTACCGGCCAGGTCCCAACCGGTTCCAGTGACGGTGTGGATCCCGTCTTTGATCGCCTTGGTGCCGTCCCAATCCTCGCCGTCCACCTTGAAGATGCCGCGCCCCTCCCCGCTGTGATCGTCGCTTACCAGAAAGGAGGCGTACACCGGCGTGTTATACCAACCGCCGTTACAGTACCCGCCGCGGAATTCAAATCCCGCCCTGGGAGGAACATTGTCGATCGTGATGGGAACGGAATAATAGGAGGAATTGCCGGCGTTGTCATACGCCGTGCAGTCAAGGGTCGTCGTCCCCGGCGCAGTGGCGGTCATCGTCCCGTAGACGACGTTGGCGACGCCGCTAGTGGCATCCGTCGCGGCGCATGTCAAACTGACCGGGCCGTTCAAATACCAGCCCCCGCCCCCCATAGTGCCTCCGCTGACGGTGGGTGTGATCACCGGCGGAGTGCCGTCGATATTGACGGTGGCGTACGCGGAGGCGGAGTTACCGGCCACATCGTATCCGGTACAGGAAAGTGAATAAGATCCGTCGGCGGTACCCGACGTTTGCGTGCCGTACGATACGCTGCCGAAACCACTTAGGGCATCCGACACGTTGCAACTGAGAGACACCGGGCCGGAGAGGTACCAGCTGCCCGCTCCCAGGACGCCGCCGGAAAGCGTGGGGGTCACGAGTGGCGCTACGCTGTCCTGGCTATAGGAAGTGGTGAAGGTGCCGGTGGGTCCGCTGGGGCACTGAGCATAGTAAGAAATCGAGATGCCATTTCCGTCCCCGAGAGGAAAGCTGCAGGACGGGTTATAGGTGGATCCACCGCAATTGCCTACACTGGTATAGATCGTGACGGCATGACCGGTATTGCTATCGGTGGCGCTGACGTCAAACGTTGCGTCGCCGAGGCACCAACCCGGGTTGCCCGTATTGAGGCAAGTTACGGAACCGCTGACGTTTAGCGAATGCGGCGGTGCGACGCAACCGCAACCGCTGTAACCAGTAAAGCTGCAGCCAAGATCCCAGCAATAATTCCGCGCGGCTATTGAATCGCATGTATGACAATCAGGATAGTCGGAGTAACAGGTGTAATAGGAAGAATCACAGCTTCCATCGCCGGAGCAGCCTCCCTTAGATACATAATAGGCGCACCCCTGCCCCGAGCATGGCGCAATGTCCACAACCAGCGCGACATACGCCAGCCCAATGTAGAGTGCGGTCTTGATCAGTCCCGGGGTTTTTCCCAGTATGAAGTCGAAGAGCGGCGTAAATATGCCCACCGGTGCGGTTTCGGCCGGATGCGGATTGGTATTCTTTGTGTCCATGTGCACTCCTGTACTTGCCCCTCCCCCACCCTTCCCTCCCCCATTTCCCGAAATTCGGGAAATGGGGGAGGGTTAGGGAGGGGGTCTAAAACGCCCCCGAAAGCGAATTCATGACCGGCAGCATGATCGCCGCCGTGAATGGCAGGAAGAAGAAGATCGACGACGGAATGACGAGGTTGCCCTCGAGGCTTTCCGCCGCGCTCATCACATGCTCGAAGTATTCGCGCGAGATCGCGCGGGAAATATCCGCCATCATGTCCGCGCCGGAGACGCCCTTGGTGGCCACCAGGTCCAACTGGGCGCCGAAGGCGGTGAGCTGCGTGAGCCCGGAGGCCAGCAGCAGCTCGACCAGCGTTCCGCGGATCGGCTTGCGGGTGAAGAGCGGGCGGCCGCTCGAGCGTGAATCCGCCAGCGCCCGCCCCAGGAGCTTGCCCAAGGGCCCCGGCATTTGCGCCGCGCGTTCGATCGCCACATCCGGCGCGTTCCCGGCCGCCAGTTCCGCCGCCACCAGCGCCGCGATCTCCGGCACCTCGCGCCCCACCTGCTTCTTCACGTCGCCCGCGCGCCCGTTCACCTGCAGGACCGGGTAGTACGCGGCCAGCGCGCCGGCGCCGATGACGAACAGCAGGTTTTCCGGCATGATGACGAGCATGCCAATGACGGCCGCCACGCCGAAGATCGCGCAGCGCCCAATTAATGTATCCAGCCCCCAACCTTGGAAGTGACCGCCGAGCTGGGCCCAATCGAGGTTCCCAAGCATCTGGGCCGTATCCCGCTTGTAAAGTTTTAACACCGTGCCGCCGATTTCCTCGGTCAGCCCGGTCGGGACCGTCCCCGCGAACTTCCCCAGCCGCCGCGAGGTGGATTGCTCGAAGCTCATCGACGAGGTGATCAGGTACACAATCAGCGCGCCCAGCGCGCCCGCGATGAGCACGATGATGATCTGGGCGGTGTTCGAGTGCAGGAACGTGTTGACGGCGGAAAGGTCCATAGGGTTGCCTTTTTACTGACCCCTCCTCCTCACCCCTGCCCTCTCCCCCTCCCCAGATTGGGGAGGGGGAGAGCCTGTCCCCGAGCGAAGCAAGGGGAGGTGGCCGAAGGCCGGGAGTGGGGGAGGGGTCGGTTCTATATCGCTCCCTCGATGATCGAATCCATCATCGACCAGCCGAAGAACATCCAGCCGATGATAAAGGTGTATATCAACTGCATCGTCGGATCGTCCATCGCCGTGGCAAACTGGGGCGTGGTGAACATAAAGATCACCACCGCAATCAGCGCGACGACGATCATGCGGATCGAGCTCTTGGCGCCGTCGCCCTTGGCGTGCGCCATCGCCCGCGCCTTGAGCGCGTCGCCGATGTTGTCGGCCGCCATCGTAAATGCCTTTACGTAGCCCGGCCCGCCCGTTTCCCAAAGCCTTCCGATCTCGAATACCGCAATCCCGAGGCTGGTGGAGATCGCCTGCGCCTCGAGCAGCATCTCGTCGAGCGCTTTGATCCCGCCCGCCTGGCAGCGGCCGATGAAGCGCTGCATCCATTCCTTAAGCTGGCCCTTCGGCTCGAGCGTCTCCGAGACTTCGTTGATCGCCTCGAGCACGTTGGATTCAATCTGTACCGTCGAGGCCAGCCGGGTCAGGAAGACCGGGATCTCGCGTTCGATCCCGTGCTGCAGCTTGATCCAGACGGTGTTCATCTGCGAATTCACAATGAAAAATGCCGCCACATATCCGGCGGGGAGCATCAATAAGGGGGCACCGACGATAAGCAGAACGATCGACAGGATCGTGCCCGCGCCAAGTATGGCCAGCACGAGCGCCATCGCCTCGTTTCCGGAAACATCCAGCCCAAAGGAGGCAAAGACCAGCCGGATTTTATGATTGCGCGAGCCCGTTTCCGCCGCGGCTTTATCCGCCGACGGGCCGCCGAACTGGGTCAGCCGTCCGCCCGGGCGCTTGATCTTGGTCAGCAGCTGGACGAGGAAATATGTCCCGAAGGCAAGCGCCGCGCCGGCAATGTAGGGCTTCAGAGTCTCGAGTTCCACCTCGGCCTACCTCCTGGTAAAGGGTTGCAGCATCGTGTCGCCGCGCGAATAGAGTTTCCGGAAGACCACTTCCCCCTGCTGGAGTTCCCGCGCGACTTCCCAAACTCCGATCAGCGCGCGTTTGCCTTCCGCCCAGCCCACCTGCATCACCACATCCACCGCCTGGGCGAAGATCGAACGCGCCGCCTGCATTTGCACCTGCAAATCCGCGAACATGATCACCGAAAGCCGGAAGACGGTCTCTTCCGGGCCTTCGGCGTGGAAGGTCGAGAGGCCGGGATGGTCCGACATCTGCGCCCGGAAGAGCGACATCGCCGCGTCGCCCGTTCGCACCTCGCCCACGATCAGCCAGCGCGGGCTCATCCGCATCGCGTCGTCCACCCCGTTCTTTACCGTGTAAGAGGGGATCGAGGAGCCGGGCGGCGCCGGGCGGGCTTCAATCGTCACCACATGCGGATGGTCGAGCCAAATCTCCTCGGGGTCTTCGATCTTCACCACCCGCTCTTCGCGCGGGATGCCGGCCGAGATCCCGGAAAGGAACGTCGTCTTGCCGGTCGCCGTCCCGCCGATGATCAGGACGCGCGCGGTGCGGCCGATGATATCCACCAGCCCGCGGATGACGCTTTCCGGCGCCATGCCCCACGCAATCAACTGCTCGGGCGTGACCGGCCGGGCTTCGTACAGGCGGATGTTGATCGAAGGGTACCCTTCCCCGGGGCAAATGCACGGGTGCAGGACTTTAATCCGCGCGCCGGAAAAATTCTCGGTGCGCGGGAGCTTGGCATCCACCGAGGGCGTGGCCTCGTTTACGGAGCGGCCGAGCGGCGCGAGCAGCGCTTCCGCCCCGCGCCAGACTTCCTCGCGGGAAGGTGTGATCGTCAGGCATTCGAAGCGCGGGGCCCCTTTTTTTAAGACCCACACTTTTCCGTTTGGGGTGACGGCGATCTCGTTCAGGTCCATCCGCTGCGGGGGCAGCAGGTCGTGGAAGAACCCGAGACCCCCCAGCCGCGCGACCACCTGCTGAACGAGCGCGTTCATTTCCTCGGAAGCGACCACCACGCCGAGTCCGGAAATAAGCTGGGAAAGCTGCTGCTGGGATTTCAGCGTCAGCTTGTTGTTGTTGCGCAGTTCATCCAGCGGCAGGTTCTGCAGCGCCTTGGCCGCATCCTCCACCAGCTGTTTGCGTTGTTCGTCGGTAATGCCCGTCGACATCCGGGTCCACATTGGATTGATCCTTTTTTCGTATGGTGGGTTGGCGGATGTTCTGTGTATGAAATCCGGCCAAAAACACCCCAACCCACCCTACAAATTCAATTCTTTATCTCACGATACGAACCGTTCATCTTTCGCGAGCTCTCCCTCATCCGGCCTCCGGCCACCTTCTCCCAGCTGACGCCGGGAGAAGGGAAATCTGTCTCCCCTCTCCCAACATTAGTTGGGAGAGGGGCTGGGGGTGAGGGGGGGTTACTTTTTAACCCGCATGGTAAACAATCCGCCGATCGACTTGCGCGATCCGCTCGTATCGGTGTAGGTCGCCTTCCCGCCGAAGAGCGAATTGGCGACCGCAATCAGGGGCTTGGCGAACGTATCCACCTGCAGGAGCGGCAGCTTGCCCTGCTCCTGCGCGCGTTCGATCTCGTAATCCTCGGGGAAGACCGCGCCCACCGCCGGGAACGGCCGCTGCCAGACGCGCGAGGCGTCGCCGTGCCATTCGGAAGCGGTCATCGAGCCGGAGCGGCAGCGGTTGAGGACGACGATCACATTCTGGGCCGCGATCCGGTGTTTGCCGGCCATCCGTTCCTGCAGCGTGCGCCAGGCTTCGACCGTGCACCAGGCGTCGGCCAGGGTCGGCCGCGCCACAAGGATCAGCGTGTTGGAGGCGGCCAGCGCGAGCGCGGCCACCTGCGAATGCGGCGCATCGAGGACGATGCAGGCGTAGCCTTCGTAGGCCGCCATCATCACCAGCTTCGTCAGCGAGTTTTCCGCATCCGGCGAGGAGGTCAGGATCTGACTCTCGGCCAGCACGTCCGGGAACCCGGCCAGCACATCGAGGTCGCCCGTCTTTTGGATGGATTGCTTGAGCACCTGGGGGATCGGGTTGGCGCGCCAGACCGTCAGGTTCGGCGTCGCGTTCAATCCGAGGTACAGCGGGGCGATATCCGGCGCGCCGAGGCCGATGAACAGCGTGCGGATCCCGCGCCGCGCGGATTCATAGGCCAGGTTGGTCGCGATCGTCGTCTTGCCCGAGCCGCCGGTCTGGTTCCAGACCGTGATGATCCGCAGGCCGGTGGTGGCGGTCGCGGCTTCGCGTTTCTGGGTCCCCCAATCCCCGACCGTTGGCGCCATCTGCCGGCGGGCGAGCGCGTTGGCGTGAATCTGCGAGATCGCCGTCGCCAGGTTGAAGGAATCCAGCGGATACACCCCCTTGACCGATGGTATGGAAGCGATCGTCTGGCGCTGGGCTTCGTCCATCGTCGGCAGGACCACGTACGCCGTGCCGGATACTTTCGTCAGCGCCTCGATCAGCGGCGGCGGTCCGGAAAACAGCGCCGCGTCGACCAGCACCACTTCCGGGTTGCCGGCCAGCTGCATCAGGAACGAATCCGCGTCGGTGGCGAGCGACGCCACGCGGAAGCGGCTATCGGCCATGAAGGCGCTGTACCAGGTCGTCACCCGCTCCGGCGGACCGCCGAGCAGGACGACGACGACCGATGAATCAGGGGTTGCTTGGGGGAACATGGGTTGTGCCTCTCCTTATGGCGCGAGCACCGGCTCTTCCGGCAGTGTTCCTGTCGGTGTGGGTCCGGGCGTGGGCGACGGGATGAAGATCAGGTCGTTCAGGTCCAGGCCGGGGCTTTGCATGTCTTCCGGATTGAGCGGGACTTTATAGAGGATGATCGTGGCGCTGCCGGAGGAGGTCAGCGCGGCGATCAGTTCGACGGCGTTGACTTTGCGCACTTCCGTGGTGCCGCCAATGAAGGTGTAATCGTATTCCACGTCAATGAGCGCAATCGGTACGGCCAGGACGACGATCCCCTCGCTCGCCCGCGATTGGGCGATATTGCCGCCGGATCCGGCGGATTGCATCTGGGTGTACCCGGCGCGGAATTCCGGCGAGACGTACATCACGCGGAAGCCTTCGACGGTCGCCTTGGAATAGATCACATCGCGGCTGGCGATTACCGCGGTCAGGCCGACGATATCGCCCGGGGCGATCAACCCGCCCATGCCGGAGGCGTCATCCACGCGGATTGCGACCGCGCGTTCGCCGGGCTTAAGCTCCATCGGTTCGCCGAGGTGGCGGAGGCGGAGGATATCGCCCTTGGCGCGGTCGGTCTTGACGGTCTGCCCGACCGCCTGCGAGGGATGCTCGATGGCATCCGCCGGGCGGAAGGATTCGGGAAGCTCGCGCACCGCCAGATCGATATCCTCGATCACGTGTCCGGCCGGAAGGTCATTGGTGAGGATCACCACCTGGACCTTCGATTCCGGCTGGAGGAGCAGGATCGCCAGGATGAACACGACGGCGGCCACCAGCAACGGGATGTATTTCTTCATTCCTCGCCTCCTATGCGCAGCGTAAATTGTCGGGAATTTTGGAGAGCGGCTCCAAACGAGCAGATGGTGTTAACGGGGATTAAGGCGGGTCGAACGCGGGCCCCCCTGGTCGTCGCTTTCGGTGCTCGGAAAATCCATTCGCACATAATCCCCCGGTACGCATTTTGGTTTTTCCGCATGAAAAATCCCCCTTATTAATAAAAAAAAATCCCCTTTGCAGGACTAGTATACCAAAAATCAAGGCGTCAATAAGTGACACTTGTAATATTCTTTTCCGGAAGGTCCCGGATTTTTCAGCGGATTCCCGCAGATTCCTTCGATCCTGCGGATGCCATCCGGGGTGACGAAGACTGTCACCTTCGTTTGCGACCAACCCGTGGAGTGTACAAATTGATACTATTTGGAGAGACTTTATCCATTATTCCGCTGCTTAGCGGCAGGTAAGGCACCCTAAGTGTACTGTCACTCCACCCTTAGGGTGTAGCAACAGTCGGGCTTAAGCCCTGCCTTATCTCATGAAAGCCCGAATGGGCTTCCATGCCGTCAGCGAGGGGTTTCAACCCCGAGGCGTTCAACCCCGAGCTACCTCGACGGACAGCAACCCTTCCCGCATCGCGTCGTCCGTCGGGCTGAAGCCCTGCCTTATCTCATGAAAGCCCGAACGGGCTTCCATGCTGTCAGCGAGGGGTTTCAACCCCGAGGGGGGATTCGATTCTTACCGGCCTGACAGGTCTCGCATCCGATCTATTCGCCCGGCCGCTCGCCCTCGACAAACTTCAACCGCACCCCGTTGCGGCCGATGACGATCTCATCGCCGTTCTTAAGCGGCGTCGGCATGCGCGGCGCGAGCCGCTTGCCGTTCAGGAAGGTCCCGTTGATGCTGGCCAGGTCCATGACCACATACCCCTGGCGGTGCTCGATCGTCGCGTGCCGGCGCGAAACGGTCCGGCCCGTGTCGTGGCGGCTGAGGTCGATGTCGACCGAGATGCCCTGCTTCAGGTCCCGCCGGCCGATCACGGTCATCCCGGTGACGGCGAACACCTCGCCGGTCTCGAGCCGCAGGAAGGCGCCCTGCGCGGTTGCCGCCCGCGGGCCGGCCGGCCCTTCCGCCGTCAGCTTCAGCACCGCCCCGTGCAGCACGCCCACATCCTCAAGGTGCGCGCTCAGCGGAATGCGTTTGATCCCGCCGCTCTCGGTCTGCAGGCTGAGCGTGTAGTTTTTATTATCCGCCGGTTCGATCTTGCAGATCGAAAGCACGCCTTCGACGAGCTCGCGCACGGGCGTCGCCAGCGGCAGCGCCAGGTCTATTCTCTGCCGGTCGTATTCGAGCGTTACGGCCACATGGGTCATGCGCGCACCGCCTCTTCGGGAACGGCCGCCCGCGTGTCGCGGTAGACGCCCGTCCAGCGTTGATCGCTCTCTTCCCAGCCCTCGGCCTGGCGCGCCAGAACGCGCGCAAACCATCCGGCCTGTTCGATCTTCTCCGCCATCACCCGCAGCCACTGCGCCAGCTCATACTCGAACGATTCGGCCGCGCCGCCCTGCCAGTTGGCTTCCAGCCGCATCGCCGTCGAGCGGATCTCCTGCAGCGAATCCTCGAAGTCGAGATGGGCAAACTCGCATGCCCGTCCCGTGCTCCGCAATTCTTCCGGTTCGACGTGAATGAGATCCATCACAATCCTTCCCCCCTCACCCTGTCTCAAATCCGGAAATGCGCCGGATTTGAGCCTTCCCTCTCCCAGCTTATGCTGGGAGAGGGATAAGAGGGTGAGGGAGAGTAACGAACTCCTGGATTCCCGCTACGAGCACGCGGGAATGACGATCACTCCTTCCACAAATCCGTCTTGCCGTTCTCTTAGTGACCGATCCCTTCCTTCGCTTCGCTCAGGACAGGCAGGGCTTGAAAGCCCCTCGGGATGACACACTTAGATGGTCATTCCGAGCCCTCTTTAGAGGGCGAGGAATCGGTGACTCCTTCCATACCCCCCTCACCCTGTCTCAAATCCGGAATTGCGCCGGATTTGAGCCTTCCCTCTCCCAGCTTATGC
>DAOUDU010000095.1:0-76094 GCA_034430775.1 Anaerolineales bacterium
TACCCGGGCGGTGTATGTGCTTATTGCCCGTGCGCAGGATTGGCTGCGCGAGAATACCTATGCCAACGAAGTTCGAAAGTGGAAGACCGATACGTGGGGGGAGAGTCCGGCGGATTTCGGCCGGAAATGATTCCACGAAAAACACAAAGGAAAACCTGAAGAGCACGAAGTTTTTATGAAATCCCTTCGTGTCCTTCAGGTCTTCTTCGTGCTCTTTGTGGATTCTATTCCGCCAACTCTTTCAATAAAGCCGTGTAAAACTTGGTCCGCGCGTCCTTCTCCCGCCACGGCGCGTGGCCGCATTTGGGCAGCAGGATGAAGCGGAAATCCGCGAGGACGGTTTCGAGCGGTTTTTGCACGCCTTCGGCCGGGTGCGGGTCGTAATCGCCGTGGATGGCGACGACCGGGCAGCGGATCTGCTTCCCGAGCTGAAGCAGCGCCCCGCTGCGGCGCAATTCCGCCGCCGTGCGCCACACGGCCCGGTAAATATTAAATTGCAGCTTGATCGTTTCATCCGGGACCGGAAGCGGGCGAAAGGTATCCGTCTTGGAAAAGAGCCGGCCCAGGCGGGCCAGCGACGTTTGGTGGCTCTGCCCCGAGATATCGTCCAGCCGTTTCAGGGTTCGGTCCGCTTCGCGTTGTTCCTCTTCGCTCAGCCGGCTCATCCGTGTGTCTTCGATCTGGGCGGCATACCGCGCCTCGAAGGGCGGGGAGCCGACCAGGATGAGCTTACCCACCAACTCCGGGAAACGCGCGGCGAGGACGTACCCCAGCCACGCGCCCCACGACCAGCCGATCAGCACGGCGGGCAGTTTCGCCCGCGATTCCAGGACCGCGCGCAGCTCCGTCACCTGGCCATCGAGGGTATCTTCCGCCTGCAACGGCTCAAGCACGCCGTGCGCGCGCGAAAGTTCCCGGGCCACCGGCGCCATTTCGCCGGGCGCGCCCGGACCGCCGTGCAAAACGGCGATGCGGTATGGGGCGTTTCCGTATGATCGTAGATTATCCATTCTTCCCTTGCTCGCTATATGATTTTTTCCAGTGTCTGCGAAATTCTCACCGCAAAGCCGCAAAGGGCGCAAAGAATATTTTGAATCCTCTTGGCGATCTTAATATCCTTACAGCGAGAATTAATTCTTTGGTTCCCCTGTAATTTCCCCTTGATCGACCGAGACCAGCCGCACGCGCGAAATGGTGTTCGGCCGGATATCCTCCGACCGCACCCGCACGCGCAGGAAGTTGCCGGTCAGGCCGCGGCGCAGCCCGCCGCGTGTGTCGGCTTCCCACAGCACGTCCATCGCGCGCCCGAGAAATGCGCGCGCGAAGTTGTCCGCCGCCTGGCGGCCGATGAGCCGGGCCCACATGGCCCGGTGGCGGACCCCCTCGAGCGGGACCGCGCCCTCCATTCGCGCGGCGGCCGTCCCCGGGCGCGGCGAAAAGCGGAAGATGTGCAGCCGCGCAAAGCGCATCCGCTCGACGAAGCCGATGCTTTCACGGAATTCCGATTCGTCCTCGCCCGGAAAGCCGACCATCAGGTCGGTGGTCACCGCAAGATCCGGAATTTCCGCGCGGGCCGCTTCCACGATCTCCGTATATTCTCCGGGCGTGGTGCGGCGGTTCATCCGGCGCAGGGTCGATCCGCAGCCGGATTGCAGCGGCAGATGAAGGTGCGGGCACAAGCGCCCGTCCCGCCACAACCGGAAAAAATCCGGACGCAGATCCCACGGCTCGAGCGAGGATATCCGCAGGCGCGGGATTTCCGTGCGGGCAAGGATGTCTTCCAGAAGATCCTCGAGGACCAATCCGTTCCCGAGGTCCCTGCCCCACGCACCGAGGTGCACGCCCGCCAATACCGCTTCTTTGGCGCCCGTGCCCTGCGCGGCGAGGATATCTGCGACGATCGCGTCCGCCGTCCGGCTGCGCAAGGGTCCGCGCGCCAGGCGCGTAACGCAATAGCTGCAGGCGTTATCGCACCCATCCTGTACTTTAATGTAGGCGCGTGTCCGGCGGCGAAAGGGTGCCGGGTGCGCCGCCAACGATGCGGCCGACGGTTCATCCGCGCCGAGGATCAGGCGGATAAGGCCGTCCTTTTCCGCATTGGGGATCACGCGCGTTACACCCGGCAGCGCGGCGGCACATTCCGGATCCATCGTCGCCCAGCAGCCGGTTACGGCGATACGGGCTTTGCCGTTACGGCTGTGTGCTTGGCGGATCTTCTGACGGCTGTCGCGTTCCGCTTCACGGGTGACCGTGCAGGTGTTGATCACGATCCAGTCGGCCTCCTGCGCGGTGCGCGCGATTTCGTGGCGCAAGGCGAACGCTTCCGCCGACATTTTTTCGATTTCGGCTTCATTCAATCGACAGCCGACCAGGTCAAAAAAGATCTTCATGAACGTCAGCTACAGTTCCTGAGCACACCGAAAAGAGCCGAAGGCACCCATGCATTAATTGTAAATAGAATTCAGTGTTTCGGAAATATTCGGTGTAATCCGTGAACGCTTGCGCATGCTTCCCCGGACCACACGTAGTCAGAAAACGCGCAAGTTTTAATTCAATTGGCAGATGGAGCCGATTCGGAAAAAATTACGGTTTCCGAACGATGAAATTATCGAAAAACAGATCGGAACCGGGTTGGTCGTAAGCGCCCAACCAGAGGCCGGCATCCCCCGCGGAGAATTCCGCATCGGTGGCAGTGGAGACAAGGACCTCATTCACGTAAAGTGACAGGCTGGTTCCTGAACAATCGGCGCGAAGGTGGTTGGCCGCAAGCCCGGAACGGATGGCCGGATTGGATTTAAGAGATTCCCCCGAAAGCATGACCAGGTCGGCGGCGGCGCTGCGCTTGGCGATCCCGGCCTGGCCGTCGCCGGATACCATCAGGATGTAAAAATTCTTCTCGTCCCGGTAGCGGCAGAGCACCCCGAAGACATCCGAATTGGGGCCGCTTTTCTTGGTTACATCCACTTCGATCCGAACGTCGCCGGGGAACGTCTTGCCGGGAGTTGCCCACATATAGTAGTTGGCGGTCGCCGAAAAGATCCGGTAGGCCTCGTCGGCGTAATCCGTCACGCCATCCGATCCTTCCACCCGGTCCCAACCGCTCCCGGTGTTGGAAAAATCATCCTGGAAATACACGTCGCCCTGGGGCATACTCCAGATGCCGCAGGACGCCAGCAGGATGGGGAGCAGGAAGAGGGCCATTCGGTTTTTCATAATCACGGGAAGCGTCCGCCGGACAGGGATCGGAAGCGAAGGCGGTGTAAAGAATACATCACTTGGGGGAATGTGGCAATACACGGGTGCCGGACCGAAATAATCCGCTGGGGGAAAAGTGATATAGTTTTTAGCAACCTTGGAAATTCATCGAGAGGAGGCCCTCGTGCTTAAAAAACCCGATCCAGCTTTCCGCTTTATGCTTGCCGGCCTGATTGTATCTGTTCTGGCTTGTTCCACCCTTACGGGTTCCGGCATCAAATCCGGAGGTGAATCCGGCGGGTCAGACGGGGAGCTTTCCGACAACCTGCCCGCAGAAACCCATCCGGGGGATTACATCAGCTATATGGGTTATTTCTTCGCAGTGCTGCAGGTGCGGGAGTCGATCCCCGCAGCCGGATCCATCAGCCCCGGCAAGGGGAATGTTTCCCTGGACATTGTGACAGGTAATCAAAACGGAGATTTCTCCTCCCCGTTCAGTATCTCGTTTGGAGGGATATCGGATGGCAACGGGCATACGTACGGGCAGGTCTTCGGGAATTCCGGTGCGGGAGTTGCTATCGATCTCACCGGCTTCCTCGACCGGGGCGAGCGCGCCCGCGGATGGGTGGAGTTTTCGATGCCTGAAGGATCGCACCCCATATCGCTGGAAATTAGCATTATAAATCCCGCAGGGGGATGGAAGAAGTTTTCGTACGGATTAACCCCGCCCGCCGACGGCTATTCGCCGATCCGTGTGGATACTTCACGCAACCAACCGGAAATGGCTCCCTTCGGCAAATCGGCAGAAGAGCAGGGATGCTCGTTTACGGCGCTCATGGTTCAGGATAATCTGGATTCGATCCCAAATATCTTCTTCACCCTGCCACCGGACTCGCGGGTGATCGAAGTCCGGGTGGAAATCCGCAGCACGAAGAATTCCGAGCTGATAATCAGGGATGTCGGAATCATGGATGGTGACGGTTACGTCCACAGGATGTCGGCGTCGGAGACCATCATGGGGCAGGGCCGGATGACAGTGAGTGCCGGCGGCACGCTGGAGGATTCGATCTATTTCGTCGTTCCGTCCGGGTTTAATCCGGATTCGATCCGGTTAATCTGCAATGCCATGTCGAATCCGATGGAGAATATCGTCCTTCGATCGGCGCTCTCCTGACTTCGGAACCGGCCCGTCACGTCCCAAATCTCCTGCATGGGTGAAAAGAAACCTCCGCCGGGTCCATGCCGGCGGAGGTTCGCCCAAAGAGGAGGAGTTGTTTCCGTCAACTCAACGTGCAGGAATATCGTACGTCGGTTTTTATTTTTCGTCATTGCCGAATGTCATATGAACGGGGGTACGGTTGGCGTATAATGCCGTGAGCCGGATGTTATTTACGCGCTCGTTACGCATGGACATCGAACCGCCCCTCATTATTTTATGTTAATTTTATGAGAGACTTATCCGCGCTGCGCGCACGACTCCGCCAGGCTGGATTGAAGCCGGCTTCCTCACTTCCGCCGCCCGTCCGGAAAGTACCCGCCATCCCCGTGGATTGGCCCGGCCGCGAAATCGTTTCGCCCGCCGGTTCCTTTATGCTCGCCGAGTTCCGCTATGCCGCGGATTGGCGGCATGGCGGCATGGCGCTGGCGAAATTATTGGAGACATCACCGCTTCCCAATTTCCCCGATGTTCCGGCGGACACGACCCCGGCGGACATGATCTTCATGGATACCGAAACCACCGGGCTGGCGGGCGGAGCCGGAACGCTGGCCTTCCTGGTCGGCACGGGATTCTTCTCCGCGGACGGCTTTGTGGTGCGCCAGTATTTTCTCCCCGACCCGTCCGGCGAATCCGCGATGCTCGAGGCGTCCCTCGCGGAAATGGAATCCTTCAAGGCGCTGGTTACCTTCAACGGGCGGGCTTTCGATGTGCCGATCTTACAGGCGCGCGCGGCGCTGCGGTTGCGGCGGTTCGACGCGCTGGCCGGGGTCGCACAGTTCGATTTGCTTACCCACGCCCGGCGCCTGTGGAAGCGCCGGCTGGAATCCTGCGCGCTGCGGAATCTGGAGACGGACCTGCTCGACGTGCGCCGGTCGTCGGAGGACGTGCCCGGTGGACTGATCCCGTACCTGTATCGCGAGTACCTGCAAACCAACGACCCGGCCCCGATGGCGGGCGTGCTCTACCATAATACCCAGGATATCCTTTCGATGGCCACCCTGGCCGCGGAAGTGGCCGACCTGTACCGCCGCACGCCGGACGAATTTGAAGATCCGCAGGATGCTTTGGCGATGGGATTCATCTACCGCGGCCTGGGCCGGAAGACGCTTGCCGAGCAGAGTTTCCGTGCCGCGCTGCGGGCCGATCTGTTTGGCGAGGACCGCGTCCGCGCATTGGAAGGGCTGGCGAACCTTCTTAAGGCCGGCGGCGGCTTTGAAGCCGCGGCGGAGTTGTGGGTAACCTGGCACGTTACGGCTCCCGACGATCCAATCCCGTGCATCGAACTGGCCAAGTTCTATGAATGGCGCAAGCGCGACCTGGCGCGGGCGGCGCATTGGGCGGAAGCCGCGCATTCCGCGGCCGAACGCATCCCGGCCGCCGGCCGCCGGCGCGAACTGGAACGGGCGGTGGCGCACCGCCTGCAGCGCTTGGGGAAAAAACAAAAAAACGCGGGCCGGAAAAAGAAACCGCGCTCGTAACAATTCTGGCCTATCCTCCTCTTCCCCGTCCCCTCTCCCCCGTCCCTGTCAGGGGAAGGGGGAGAGCCTGTCCTCGAGCGAAGCGAGGGGAGGGTGCCAGAGCCCGAGCGATTTTCCCGGGTGATGGCGGGGTGAGGGGGTTGGAACAGTGTGTTATTTTCGAACGGTTTTCTTCAACCTTCCGATCCGCAGGATGATCCCGAGCGATCCGACGGCGTAGAGGACCAGGATTCCCGTCGTGATGCATAGCAGCACGCCTCCCATCGGTCCCCTCTCCGTGATTTGTCTCCCGCTGGTGCTGAAAAGGATGAACAGGACCGGGAAGAAGATAATTAAAAACCGGAGAATCCGCTGATATTTCTGGATTTTAGATTCCGGATCGGTGAAAATCTCCGGCGCCTCTCCAGGTTTTGCTTCCTTTCGAAAATATTCCCAGGCCGACATATTCCCCAGATGCTCCCAACCGGCGTCCTGAAAAAGCTGAAGGTATGCTTCCCGGTCCTTTAGCTTGGAGGTGTTAAAATCCAGGCGGTAGACGTAATGTTTCGGTTCGCCTTTTCGGAAATATTACAAGCCGGGAAAACCAAAATCTGATAGGTGCCAGCCTTCGCGGGACATGCTTCCGAGCCACTCCTCCTCGCGGTCATCATTCCAGGCCCAGAACCAGCGGAATTTGCAGCGCGTTTCTGTTTCCATTGTGGTTATCTCCTTGCCATCCTCCTAAAGACGGTTCTTGAATTCAGCGGCGCACTTGTTCATGATCTCCAACCGCTCGATCTGTCGGACAAGCACGCGCTTGCCCTTGGCGGTCAGGAGGTAGCTTTTCCGGCGTTCCTCCTCCTTGACCATCGTGATAAGCCCTTCTTCCTCGAAACTGGTAAACATGCCGTACAGGGTCCCGGGCCCGACGGTCACGGTCCCGCGGCTGATTGCTTCCACCTTCCGCATCACGCCGTAGCCGTGGAGCGGCTCCACCAGGGAAAGCATGACGTAGAACATGGATTCGGTCAGGGGAAGGTATTTTTGAATCTCATCGGCTTTGGGCATAGGTCCCTTCCGTATATATCGGATAGCGTTGTACCGGAAGCCGCTGTAACGTAAACCGATATAACGACTGCCGATATAATAGCAGGAAATTTGGATTTGTCAAGCGCCTTTTGCGGGGAGCGGGGCGGCGGTGAAGCAGACTTCGGTCCGCTTTGCCATCCGCGGCTGTGCTAAAATCCGGTTGATTTTTATGCGCATCGTACGATTGTCCCTCTCCAATTTCCGCAATTACATCCGCCTCGAAACCGCCTTCCCGCGCGGCCCGATCCTGCTGGCCGGCCCGAACGCCCAGGGGAAAACCTCGCTGCTGGAGGCGATCTACCTCTTCACGCACGCCCGTTCGCCGCTGGCGGAAAACGACCGCCAGCTGATCAACTTTCTGGCGCTGCACGAGGACCAGCCGTTTGCCCGGCTGGAGGCGGAGGTGGAAGACACAAACGGCCCGCTCCGGATTGAGCTGCGCCTTTTTTACGAACGCACCGCCGCGGGCGAACCGCGCTTCCGGAAGGATGTCCTGGTCAATTCGGTGAAACGCAAGCCTTCGGAACTGCCCGGTGTTTTCCGCGCGCTGCTTTTTCTGCCGCAGGAGCTGCGGGTCGTCGAGGGCGCGCCTTCCGACCGCCGGCGCCATCTCGATGAGGCGGTGGCTCAGGCGGATCCGCCCTACCGGACGGCGCTGGGGGATTATCACCATGCCCTGGCCCAGCGCAACGCATTGCTGCGTTCGCTTAAGGAAGGCGGCGGCGATCCCGGCCAGCTGGATGTGTGGGACGAGCCGCTGGCGGAGTCTGGAGCGGCGCTGCTTCTGGGCCGGGCGCGCGCGCTGGCCGAAATCGAAACCCTGGCTGCCCAGCTTCACCGGCGCCTGACGCACGGTTTGGAAACGCTCCACATTCGCTATCAACCGGCCTGGGATCCGTCGCGCCCGGCGGAGGATGCGGATGACCCGCAGCGGGAGTTGCCGATCGACGCCGCGGTGGATCATACAAAATGGAAGGCGGACCATGTGCGCGGGCTGTTCCGCGACCATTTGCGGAACACGCGCGAGCAGGCGGTCCGGCGCGGGGTGACGGTCGCCGGTCCGCACCGCGACGAAGTAAGGTTCTTGGCGAACGGGATCGATCTGACCACCTACGGATCGCGCGGCCAGGCACGCACGGCGATCCTCGCGGTAAAGCTGGCGGAGGTGGAATGGCTGCGCAAACGCGGCGGTGAATGGCCGGTTTTGCTGCTGGACGAGGTGTTTTCCGAATTGGATATCCGCCGGCGCGAGGATCTGCTGGCCGACCTCGCGCGCGCCGACCAGGTGTTCACCACCGCCAGCGATCCGGATATGCTTCCGGCAACCTACCGCCGCCGCGCGCAAAGTTGGTGGGTCGAGGGCGGTACATTGAAGCCGTATTCAACCGAGGTGGCAGAGAATGGACAGGATTGACAGGATTACTCAGGATTTTCTTTACTACGGGGATGAATAACTTGATTTTTGTCCGATCATTAATGGTTTTCTTTGTGTCTTGGCGTCTTTGTGGTAATTATGGTTTTTCAGTTTCTTCAATCCGGTAATCATCAAATTCCACATCCATGAAATCCGTGCGGATTCCGCCGTATCCGGATTGCGCCGCGTCACGCGGGGGGTCGTTCGCCGCTTCCGCCTGCAGCGCGAGGATCCAAAAACCGCTCCGGTCAGGATCAACATACAGCTGGATCGTGACGGTTTCGCCGTCGGTCTGCATCACCGTTCGCAGCCCGATCCATGCCTGATGCGGAATCAGGTTCGGCGAGGTTTCCCGGTTGTACATCCCGGGAAACCAGGGCGCTTCCGCGAGGGTCGTGTACACGCCGGCCAACTTCTTTTTTATCACGGCGGAGCCGTCAACGCGCACGCCGGCGTAAAACAAGTTGTCAGAATCCCGGTACCGGATAAAAAGCAACACCCCATTGGATTTTTCGCGGTTCGCGCTCGCGCTTAAATTATCCCCCCTGATGCGAAAGTAAACCCGCTGCTCGGGTGAGCGCCACGCGGTGCGGGTGATCAATCGGAAGAGATTTTGCGGATGCATGCCCCGGTCCGTATCCCAGGGGTTAGTCCGGTTGTAGAGCTCCCTCCAGCGTGAGCCGGCGGGTGCTTCCCCGATCCACGTGCTGCCGATGCCCCCCTGTTGCAGAAACCATCCACCCGAGTTGAGCCACCACTCCGGGCTGGCGCTGCGATCCATCCGGTCCGTTTCCTCCAGCACTGTGGCGTCGTCGAAGCCGCTCGCAAAGTGCGGTGGTTCGGTTGGTGTCGGGGTAACGGTTATGGACGGTGTGACCGTGACGGTTGGTGTGGACGGCGGGGATACGGTCTCCGATGCGGTTGGGTTAACCGTCAAGACGGGCTGGGTGATATCCGTCAGAGGAAAACACAGAAGCGGTAAAAGGAGTGCGCCCGCCGCAAGCAAATGTTTTTTCATAGGAGGGGAGTAGAAACCTTTTACTCGGAAAGCCGCAAAGGGCGCCAAGTTATTACTTTATTTCTTTGTGTGCTTTACGACTTCGCGGGAAGAGGGGTAATTTACGAAGCACGGACATCCAGGGAAATCACTTCCAGCGCGCTTTCGCCTTTTTGAGGCCCCCAGACACTCACACCGATCATGCCGTGATCGGATACGTGCCGGAGAAACGTCGATTCCACACTCCAGACTCCGTTAAGCAGGCAGCGGACAGTGTTCCCCTTCAGTGAAATCCCGGCCTGGATTTCCAGCCCCTGAAGCAGACTCAGGTTGGTGTACCATCCGGTTCCCTCGATCGTCTGCCCGTTGATCTGCTCCCCATAGGATACCCCATTGGGTCCGAACGAGCAGAATACGAAATTCTTTTCACGGTCCACGCGGGCCAGGATCGAGAAGGATACCCCGCGCACCAAACGCGCGCGAAGCGTGAGGTCGAAATCCGTCCACAGATATGTCCCATCGAGATAAGAGGAGGCGCCGGTGGTATCGCTTCCCGCTGTGAGCTCGAGCCGGCCGGGCGTGAAATTCATCTCGCCCCATCCGTCGGTCCACCCGGGATTGTTTTCCATCCTGGTAGAGAAGTCCGCCGGCTTGTCCTCGCCGCCATCGACCGCGGCGAGCAAGTGTGCGGCATCCCACTCCGGTTCAACTTCGAGCCGGCGCACCATGAACGTATCCATTCCCGGGTAGTTACGGACAATCGCTTCTCCCCATGACTGGTAAAACGCCATATGGAAAAAAGCGGACGCGGCTTTCTGGATCGCCGGCGCGGCCTTTCCGGGAATGTTGGTGCCGCTCTGCCCGAAATCCCCGTACGGAAAGGCGAACGCCCGCACCTTCACGCCGAAACGGGTTTCCAATGCGCGTTTGGATTCCAGCAGGTCGAGCGTGATCCGCTGTTCGTATTCCACATCGGTTTCAAGCCGCCCGTCGGCGAGCCGCCAGAGCTTATTGCTCAGCACATGCCCGGCATCGCCGGTCAGGCTGATCGGTTCCGATCGATGGATGTTGTCGCCGTGCGAACCCAGCTCCCACCGTCCGGAGTTGACCATCTCCTTCAGTTCGGCTTCGGTCAGGTAAAAGTCGTTCTCCTCCGAGATCATCGAGGTGATGACGAATATGGCCGCCGTATAATCCAGCGCCTCAAGGATCGGATCGGCCGGGTAGTAGCTGTCCTTTCGGCCGTCGTCGAACGTCAGGAGGAAGGATTTTTTCGGGAGCGGTTTGTTGTGGAGGAGAAAATCCTCGACCTCGGCCAATCCGACGGTTTGATAGCCGGCCTGCTTCAGGGCGTACATCTGGGATTTAAAATTATTCCAGCCGACAAGATCTTCCGTGGCCTGCTCGTGAATGCCGTGATAGAGCAGCACCGGCAGCGATAGCGCGGATTCCTTTACGGTTCCCGCTGGGGTTGGCATGATGGGTACGATTTCAGGTTCTTTCGAGGCAAGGTACGTGAACTCATCCGGCATCCCGGTCCGCCAGAACTCAAGTTTCCGGTTGGTGGGGACCTTCTGGCCGAGAAAATGGCTGCCGCCGAACATCAGCAGTGCCAGCAGGATAAACAGGAGGAAAAAAACGCCTTTCGTCCTTTGAAGATTCTTGATCATCCCGGTTAGCGCGTGCCCCATTTGCGGTTTTGGATTGTGGCGACCGAGTAGAACAGGACGAATGACAGGAACACCATGTTGATCGCCGACCATACGAAAACGAAAGGCCAGTATTTATTCTCGCGCGAGATCCAGCGGTAATAGAGAGTCATCACGAACGACATCAGAAACACCCCGTAGATGTAATACAGCGGCAGCGCGCCGCGGAGGATGGGGCCGAGGATCAGCGACTTGACGGCGATGAACGGCGTGATCAGGGAGATGACGAACAGCGGAAAGAAATACGTAAAGGCGACGAACGGTTCGCGCCGGATGATGAATTTGCTGGCGAATAGGGAGTTGACCAGCCAGCCCTTCTTCCAGCGGATCTGTTGTTTGAGGAATTTCTTGAACGTATCCGGGCAGATGGTATGGGCGTGCACCTGTTCCGAGTAGATCGTCCGGTAATTCCGCCGCAGCACCCAGTTGGTCAGCGCGCGGTCTTCGCCCCAGGTAACGGGCAGGCCGAGGAATTTTTCGGCCAGCCACCGGTCGAGGATCGGCAGGATAATCTCCCGGCGGTACGCCGAAGAGCACCCGCTGCAGCAAAAAACGGTCATGAAGGTGGATTCGGCCGCTTTGAGGACCCGGAAGGAAACGAAATAGTACGCGGCCTGCATCCGGGTCAACCAGTTTGCCTCCGCGTTCGCCGGATCGGCGTGCGCGCAGATCGCGCCGATCTCCGGATTTTGGAAGGGCTGGATGAGGTTGCGGAAAGTCTCGGGTGAGATAAAACTGTCGCTGTCGAGCTGGACGATAATCTCGCCTTTTGCCATTCGGATCCCCTCGGCCATGCCGTGCCGTTTGCCGCGGTTTTCCTTCCAATCCACAACCGCCAGCCGGCCGTATCGCTTCTGCAGATCGCGCAGGATGCCGATCGTCCGGTCGGTGCTGCCGTCGTTGATGACGATGACTTCCAGCTTGTCCTTTGGATAGTGCGCTTCGAAACACTTGGTCACCGTTCTACCGATTGCCGCTTCTTCGTCTTTGCAGGGGATGACGAACGACACCATGGGTTCGTAGGCGCCCGCGTCGCCGGGCGCCGGTGCGGCCGCAAGGTAGAGATGATTGGTCCGCCGGTAGAGGATCGCGCTCATCAGCCGGGAAAGCTGGAACATCGTGATCCCCACCGTATAGACAAAGAGCAACGGATCCCCAACGAGCGCGATCGAGGACCGGGACTTCAAATATATGATGACCAGGAGGGTGACCAGCGCCAGGAACAATAAAACGGATCGATACAAAGCGTTCTCGATCCAGTTCCAATACGGCCGCCAATCCAGGGTTCCCCTGCGCGGGGCGGGTCGTGGTTTTGTAATAATGGATGATTCCATATGAATTGCATTAAAGGATAGCCCGGATAGACATGTCCGAATAGGGTACGCTTCTCCTACAGGACTTCCTGATACCCGGATGCAAACTGTAAACATATCTCGTATTACAAGGAAACCATCCCAAGGAAGGAAAAAGTCGATTTCACCCGCCCTTCGCGATTTCACCGATCATCCTTGAAGGATGGTTCCTTGACGAGTAATTGTTTTGATTTTGTGAAAAGACGGTGAATGACGCAGAAGATGAAACCGTTTTGTTAATCGACAAATGATCAACCACAAAGACACGAAGGTACCAAGAAAGTAGAAAATTCCCTTAGTGCCTTTGTGTCTTAATGGGTAAATTCTTTTCTCTACATAGTCGATAAATCATTGCCGCGAAGACACCAAGACGCGAAGAAAATAAATAGTACTCTCTTGGTAGGATTGTGTCTTGGCGATTAAATTCTATTCTCTCCATGGTCGAAAAATTAGTGCCACAAAGACACGAAGACACAAGGATATAGAAAAAAAGAAATCCCTTCGCGCCTTGGTGTCTTGGTGGTTTAATTCTATTGTCTTCATTGTCGACAAATTATTTACTACGAAGACACCAAGACGCGAAGATAAAATGGGTTTCCCTTGGTAGGGTCGTGTCTTGGGAGTGAATTATTATTACTTCTCCGATACCGAACATCCGCACTTGCCGCTGGAGTGGTGCGGGCGGCCCCCAAGGGGCTTTTTCGAGGGCGCTCCGGCACGACGCGGATACTGCGGCGGTGTGGCGGCGTTCTTCCGGATGACGATCAGATACCGGGCTTCGGCGATGCCTGGAAGCTCGACCGGTACGATTTTCTCAACCGCGCCGCCCAGGAGGTGCAGGGCGCCGGCCGCGGAATGCGCCTCGGTCGGGCCGTTTTCTCCTTTTTGCGCCAGCGCATACCCTCCGATCCTGACCAGCGGAAGCAAATATTCCGCGAGAATGCATAAATCGGCCACGGCACGGGCGACCGCCCAATGATATTGTTCGCGGTGGGCGGGGTTCTGCCCGATTTCCTCCGCGCGGGCATTCAGGATCGTAACCTCGCGCAGCTGCAATTCCCCGGCCAGGTATCGGCAAAAATCCGCCTTCTTGCGAATGGATTCCACCAGCGTAAGCCGGATCTCCGGCGCGGCGATCTTGATCGGGATCCCCGGAAAGCCCGCGCCGGTGCCGATATCAATGACGCGCATCCCCGGACGCAGCGCCATAACTTTCAAGCAGGAAAGCGAATCCAGAAAATGCTTGGTCCGGATATCTTCGCGCCCGGTAATCGCGGTCAGGTTGAACCGCCGATTCCAATCCAGAAGCGATTCCTCATACCGTTCGAAATCCCGAATTTGGTTTTCGGTGAGGGAGATTCCGGAGACCGGTTGGGCGGATTGCGCGAAGGGAATCATGGCTTTCGGCCGGCTTTCAGCGTGTCCGGGCCTACCCGTGGGGCGGCGGCATGCATAGGTACTCATCCCATATGCTGGATAACGGAACCGCGGAACGGGATTGGAAGATCCGGAAGACGTCGGCGGCGGTGATGATCCGCCCCAGGCCCTCGCTCTGCAATTCGCGCAGGCTTTCCTCAAAAGCCTGATTTCCCATGCGGGTCCGCACCGCATGCAGCATCCTGGCCCCGCGCAGATAGACCGTATCCACGTAATCCCGGAATCCGGTGAACTGGTAGATGTGCATATCCACGCACTGGTTGGAGGCATACCGGTCGACCCGATTCCACCACCACCATTTCACATGGCTCGGGTACGCGCGTTCGTAGAAAAGCAACTCGCTGTAAACAGCGAAGGCTTCGTCCAGCCATGGGTCGATCGCCTGATCGTTACCCACCCGGCCGTACCACCATTCGTGCGCCGTCTCATGCGCGGTAATCGCGGTGAGATAATCCGCCCCGTCGCCCGCGTAATACGGGAACAGGTCCGGGTTGAGGAAGACCAGCCCGTCGAATTCCATCCCGTCAGGCAGTTCGGATTCGAGGACCGTCAGCCGCGGATGGGGGTACGCCCCGTAGCGTTCCGTGAAAATCTCGACCGCCCGGGCGGCAATGCCGGTCATGAAGTCGCCCTGCACCGCATTCTGCGGACGGGCAAAGCCGAGGATTTCCACATCGCCGGCCGTCCGGGTAAACAGGGTTTGGGTGGTCAGGGCCAGCGCAAAGGACCGCCCAGTGAAGCGGAAATGCCATGGCGTCTCCTCTTTTTCCGGGACTCCGCTTGCGGCCACCAAGTACGTTGAATCGCCTTGAATATCCAGGCGGATGTCGAAATCGGCATAGGGGAAATTGAGGTATTCGCCCACCTTCCCCGGAGCGTACGCCAGCCAGCCTTTCCCTTCCCGATACGGCGGGAAAAAAGCGTACCAGTTTCCAAGCACGATCTGGTAGCTGTTCCATCCCAGTAATGAATTTTCCTGCGTAATGCTGCGCCGGTATTCCAAACGCAGTGAGACGCTCTCGCCGGGTGCAAGCGGGGCATCGAGCGGGATTCGCAGCTGGCCATTCTCGGTAGAGGCCGGGGCTGTCTGCGAAGCGCGGTTCGCCGAAAGGCTTTGCAGCGCGAAGAGTGCCTTGCGGCGTGCGGGTTCAAATTGCAGTACGAGATCCGGAATCGTTTCCGCCGAATGGTTGGTATACGTCACCTGCTCGCGGACGGAAAGCGACATCGTTTCCCCATTCACGCCGGGGGACAGGCGGGTGTCGAGGGAGGCTTCGATTTTATACAACGGGCGGTCGCGGGGGGCCGGCGTAGGTTCTGGGGTGAAGGTGACCGTCGCCGTCGATTCGGCGATTGTTGCACGGGAGGACGATGTTGCAGAAAAGTCCGCCGAAGCGGGCGGCGTCCCTGCCGAACAGGCGCACAGGCATAACAACAGAAAACCGCAGGCGGCGGAACGGAGGGGCATGATATGGCTCTCTATTTGGGTGGAAGCGATTTTGGATCCCGGTCTTTCGGCGATCCGGTGCGGGAATACCCCTACCCTCTGACAACAACCAAAGGCAGCTGGCTGTATTCCCCCGCGGGGAAAACCGCTCTCCCGTCAGATACCTGCCGGCTGTGGGTGAAATGGATTTCCGGAAACACTTACCGACCCGCTGGCCACCCGGAATGGATCATCGGCCAATTCCGGCACAGCCAGTCTTTGATACCCGGTTTATCGGATGTTCGCAGGGAACCTTCCGCCAAAGGCGCATCGTTTATCAGGAATTCCACGGTCGGGGAATCCATGTACTTCTGGAAGTTCTCGTTCTCGGTGCAGAAGTAACAATCCCACCCCCACTCCGAATCCTGTGTGATTTCAATGCTGCGGCTATTTACGCCCGGCTCCCGGAAAAAATGCTGGAAACCCGATTGGGGGTATTTTACCAATGATCGCTGCCATCCTTCAGGAAAGGGCGCCCAGGCGGGGTTGCTTGCCGGCGTCGCGCTTTTTCGCCAGCAGCTCGGAGTGGCGCTCTTCCACCTCGCGGCCCAGGGTCATCCAATCCTCGACAGCGAAGAGGAACCCCGGCTGTTCGCCGAGGAAGAGAAACGGGTGGGTTAGTGTGCGTAAGAGAAAGAACGCCGCCGGAAAGGATGTTAATTCGATCGCAACGCTTTGCCTCAGGGCCATTCGGACAGCGAGCGCGCGCCGGGAGGAAGGCTGCGATTTCGGAGAATGGATCTGCCCGTGCTGTACGGAACGCGAGGTGCGCAGGCGCGTGTAAGAGACGATCAACTTCAGCAAACCGATCCGCAGGAGCAGATAGTCGGGTTGACATTGGACGTACGCCAAACGTGGAAGAATCAGAAAGATAAGCCACAGTACCCCGGCAATGCCTGCGGCCAGGCCCAGCAGCGGGCTTTGTGCCGGAACGGAGATTCCCATATGCACCGGGAGCCATCCGGTTAACGCGACGATCCAGAACAGGATCAGAATAAGTGCGATGGTGAAAATCGGAAGCAAAAGCGGGCGCATTAATTCCCGATAGAGGATCAGCGGGAAGCGTTTATGAGGGGACATGGCACCTCGTTGTTCTCCCTTAATCCCTTTGTCCCCTTCCCTTATGGGAAAGGAGCGGGGTTTGGGTCAGCTGGTTTCCACCGGCTGGGTAAACCAAAAACTGCTGCCTTCGCCGGATCTGCTTTCCACGCCGATCGAACCGCCCAGCATTTCGACCAGGCGCTTGGTGACATGCAACCCGAGTCCCCAACCCGGCTGATCGCGCACGGCGGCGGATTCCCCGCGGAAAAATTGGGTGAACAGGCGGGATTGTTCTTCTTCTGTCATCCCGATTCCATGATCCTGTATGGTTACCCGAATCATCGGACCTTCGCGCGCGGCGCGGATCTCGATCCGTCCACCCTCCGGAGTGTACTTGTTGGCATTGCTCAGCAGATTGGTCAGGATCTGCATCAGCCGCTGCGGATCGGTTCGCATTGTTGGTAAATCCTCGGGAATGTCGGTTTCCACAACCTGCCGGCGCGAGTCGAATTGCGGTTTCAACTGAACCATGACGTCGCGGATTGTTTCCGCGGCGGGCACCACGGCCGGTTCGATCCGCAGCCGCCCGGTTTCGATCCGCGAAATATCCGACAGATCCGAAACCAGTGCCGTCATGCGGTCCACATTGCTCACAATCGTGCGCAGGAATTCAAGCTGCTTTTCATTCACCGGGCCGATCAGGCCCTGCTTCAGAAGATCGGCGTATCCGCGGATCGAGGTCATCGGGATTTTCAATTCGTGGGAAACGATCGAGACGAATTGGGATTTCGCGTCGTTGGCGCGTCGCAGCTGCTGGAACAGGCGGGTGTTTTCGGCCGCCGCGGCGGCGTGATCCGCCAGACGTTCCAAGGCTTCGCGTTCCGCTGCGGAAAAATCCGGTTCCGGCCGTTCGACCAGCACCAAGCCGACGGCTTTCCCCTCGCGCACCACCGGCGCGAGCATCCCGGCCGCAAGGCTCGGGGTTCCGGCGCGGGCAGCCAGTGCGCTTCCGGCGGCCGCCGCCGCCAGCGGGTCGCCCTCCGGCGGAAGCGCGGGCGTCTCTTTTTCGAGAAAACCGGACGCGGCGACGATCTGCGGATCGCTTTCCGCATCCGGTCGGATAGCCACCCATCCGCGGGCGGCGTGGGTAATTTGCACCGCAAGATCCAGCAACGTCGATGCCACTTTTTCCGTTTCCAGTGTGGCGTTCAACTGGCGATCGGCGCGCTGCAGACCTTCGAGTTCCGCAACCCGCGCGGCCAGGGCGCGGTCGGTCAAGGTGTACAGTTGCGCGTTTTCGATCGCGATCGCCGCCTGTATGGCGAACGCCGAAAGCAGTTCGCGGTCCCGTTCGGAAAACAACCCGGTCCGCACCCGGTTATCGACGTAGATCACGCCCAGGACCCGGCCTTTCACTTTAAGGGGGACGCATAGGACCGATCGCAGGGAAAATTGCATCACCGAATGCTGTTCGGAAAAGCGCGGATCTGTTTGTGCATTGGTGGTCAGCACGGCTTTGCCGGTCCGCGAGACGGTCTCGACCACCGAGCGGCTGTATTCCATTTCCTTGTCGCTGAGGGATTCGCGTTCGAGGTTGCGCGCCGCGCGCAGATCCAATCCGACGGCCGCCTCATCGAAAAGCATAATGCATCCGCGTTCCGCACCGGTCAGCTGGATCACCGCGTCCATCACCTGGGTCAGGGCATCGTCAAGGACAAGCGATGAACCAAGCGCCTGGGAGACCTGGTAGATTGCCGCCAGGCGCGAATGCTCGTCCGCGCGGTTAATCTCCTGGGTGTAAGAATCCAAATAGGTCAGAGTCTGCTGGATCAATCCCTGCAGGCTGTCACCGGGTTCCAGCCGCTTTTGCATGGCACGGAGCGCGGCGCGCAGGCCTTCAAGAGAGGCGGGTTTGGTTTGGGAAGATGTCATAGTCACCTCGCCGCGGGGGCGCGTACGCGATGGTAGGGGCACATCCGGTGCAGTGCGCAGAGCGGGCAATCCGGCGTCCGGGCATGGCACACCTCGCGCCCGAGCCGGATAAGGTTCAGGTGGGCGGAGGCGTATTGATCCGGGTCAAACAGTCCCGCAAGGTGATCATGCGCGGCATCCGCCGTCATCCGCTTGGGGCGCAGCCCCAGCCGGCCGGTCACCCGGTAGACATGTGTATCCACCGGGAAGGCGGGCATCTCCAGCGCAAAGAGCATCACGATCGCGGCCGTTTTAGGCCCGACCCCCGGGAGTTCTCGCAGCCAGGCCCGCGCGGCTTCCGGCGGGAAGGCGCGCAGAAAATCCAATTCGATCCGGCCGCGGACTTTCTTTATTGTATACAAAATGGACCGGATGCGCGGACCTTTCTGGGGTCCCAAACCCGCCGGGCGGATTGCGGCAACGATATCCTCTACCGGAGCCTCAAGGACATCCTCCCACGCGGGGAAGCGCGCGCACAGAGCTTGGAAAGCTTTATCCCGGTTGGAATCGTTTGTGTTCTGTGAGAGGATCGTCGACAGCAATTCGTCGACCGGCGGTTTTTGATCCTCCCACGCCGGTTTACCGTAGACCGCCTCCAGTTTCCGGAAAATATTCTGAGCTCTTGCCCGCAGGGATGCCATGCGAAAATTATAGCCGCGATCGGACCGGCGGCCGCGTGAATTTCCGGTTAAGGGTAAAATGCGGGCGGTTGGGAGTACACAGAGGCACTGTTTTTTTCACTCCCTCATCCGGCCTTCGGCCACCTTCTCCCAGCGTACCCTTGCTTCGTAACCGCGCAGGTTCAAGGATCCATACGGACCGGCGCACTCCGCGAGGGAACGCGGTGGGCGAAGGAAGGGATGCGGGGGTGATTGGAAAATTGTGTTCATCCGATAACCCAAATGAGGTCGCTATGCCTTCCGTTTCCCGAATGGAATTATTGGACGCGCTCGAGCAGGAATGGGGGACCTACGTGGAAAGATACCGTGGTCTGACGGAAGACGGGAAAAAGCGTTTTGTGGATCAACAGGGCTATGCCCGGTTCGCGGACATTCTGGCCCACTTCATCGCATGGTGGGAAGAGGGGATCAAGGCGCTTGAACGGATGCCCGTCGATCCGGCGTATCAATCACCGGATTTCGGCGTCGACGAATTCAATGCGCAGGCGATTAAACGATTCTCCGAGTGCGGAGAGGATGAAGTCATAAAAACGTTTGAAGGCCTGCGCCAGTCATTGATCCGCCTTGTCGCCGGCCTTCCGGAAAAGGCGTTCCACGAGCAGCGGATCGCCGACCGGCTGCACATCGAAATACTCGGGCATATGGAGGAACACAAATTTTAGGCGGCAAAGCTGTTCCTTTCCCCCCTTCGGGATGAGGCGACTCTTTCTTTAGAACCCGTTCAATCAATGTTTCGCAGCTTTTTTTCTCGGAAACATGCCAATACCGCGCAATTCGCATACGATTCCCCTTTGGATTTACCGTCCGCCCCCTATTAAATACTGCTTTTCCGCCTGAAAAAACCATTCAGGAGCCCAGAAAACCCAGCAAAGAAGCCTTTTATTGGGTGATTTTTAACCGGAGTAAATTTGGTAGAATAAATACGCCTGTGTTGTTTTTCCATCCGATTGGAAAGGTAGATCTCAGTGGCAGACAGTCTGGAACGCTTTACCCAGCGGGCTCGTCGGGTACTCAGCCTCGCCCATCAGGAAGCCGAACGCCTGCACCAGCGGGAGATCGGCACAGAACACCTGCTCCTCGGATTGATCCAGGAAGAGGGCGGGGTGGCCGGGCGCGTCCTGCGCGAGCTTGGCCTCGAGGAGGAGCGGGTCAAGGAGATGATCGAACGGGTCATCCCGCCGGGAAGGCTGTTTCCGGAGCGCATCCAGCTTTCGATGGGCACCGAGAAGGTAATTCAGAACGCCATCGAGGAAGCGCGCAAACTGGGCCACCAGTACATCGGCACCGAGCATCTGCTGCTCGGATTGATCCGCGAAAGCGAAGGCACCGCGGCGGATGTGCTCCGCAGACTTGGCGTCTCACCCGAGCAGGTCAGGCGCCAGACCCGGCGGATCCTGCAGGACAGCCCCTTGGGGCATCCGTTGCAGCAACCGGCAGGCGCCCCGTCCAAGGCCGACAAGGCCAAGACCCCGATGGTCGACCAGCTGGCGACCGACCTCACCACCAAGGCGGAGGAAGGCAAGCTGGACCCGGTTGTCGGCCGCCAGAAGGAAATCGAACGCGTCATCCAGATCCTTGCCCGCCGGACAAAGAATAATCCGGCGCTGATCGGCGAGCCCGGCGTCGGCAAAACGGCCATCGTCGAGGGATTGGCGCAGCGCATCACCACCTGCGATGTCCCGGTGCCGCTGCAGGGTAAACGCCTGCTGCAGCTGGACGTCGGGTCGCTGGTGGCCGGGACGATGTACCGCGGCCAGTTCGAGGAGCGGCTGAAGCGGGTCATCGACGAACTGAAGAGTGCCGGAGCCATTCTGTTCATCGACGAAGTCCACATGTTGGTGGGGGCCGGAGCGGCAGGATCGTCGGTGGACGCGGCCAACATCCTCAAACCGGCGCTTTCGCGCGGGGAACTGCAGGTGATCGGCGCCACCACCCTCGAGGAATACCGCAAACACATTGAATCCGACGCCGCGCTGGAACGCCGTTTCCAGCCGGTAACGGTCGAGGAACCCTCGATCGAGGAAACGATCCAGATTCTGCACGGCGTACGTCCGAACTACGAACAGCATCACCGGCTGGCCATCACCGACGAGGCCCTCGAGGCCGCCGCGCGGCTTTCGGCGCGTTACGTGTCAGACCGCTTCCTGCCGGACAAGGCCATCGACCTGATCGACGAATCCTCGTCGCGGGTGCGGATGTACAAGAGTCCCGAGGCGCGCAAGCTGCGCGAGACGGCCGAGGAACTGCGCCACATCCGCCGGGAGCAGGCCCAAGCGGCGGAAAACGCCACCGACGAAAAAGTGCAGGCCCTGATGGAGCGCGAACGGAAACTCGAAGCGCAACAGAAGGACCTTCAGGCGGGCCCGGCGCGCAAGGAAGATTGGCCGAAGGTGGTCGCCGAGGATATCGCCGAGGTGGTTTCCATGTGGACCGGTATCCCGGTCATGCAACTGGCCCAGGCGGAATCCGCGCGCCTTATAAAAATGGAAGATTCTTTGCGCGCGCGCATCATCGGACAGGAAGAGGCGATCACGGCCATCGCGCGCGCGGTGCGAAGGTCGCGGGCCGGGCTGAAGGATCCCAACCGGCCAATCGGCTCGTTCATCTTCCTCGGCCCGACAGGGGTGGGCAAGACCGAGCTGACCAAGGCCCTGGCCGAGTTCCTCTTCGGCAGCGAAGAGGCGATGACTCAACTGGACATGACCGAATTCACCGAACGGCACACCGTCAGCCGCCTGGTCGGCGCGCCGCCCGGATACGTGGGCTTCGAGGAAGCCGGACAGCTGACCGAGGCGCTGCGCCGCCGCCCGTATTCGATTGTCGTCTTCGACGAAATCGAGAAAGCGCACACCGAAGCGCTCAATATCCTGTTGCAGATCATGGAAGAAGGGCGCCTCTCGGACGCACGAGGCCACAAGGTGGATTTCCGCAACGCGATGGTGGTGATGACCTCGAACATCGGCGCCGATACCATCCGCCGCCAGGTGGCGATCGGATTTGGGAAGCAGGGCGAACATCACAAGGGCGCGGTGGAGCCGTACGAGGAGATGCGCAAAAAGCTCCTCGAAGAATTGCGGCGCGCCTTCCGGCCCGAATTCCTCAACCGGGTGGATGCGATCATCGTTTTCCGAGCGCTGGAGAAGGACGATATAACCCAGATCGTGGAGCTGGAACTGAATAAAGTAGCCGACCGGCTGATGGAACATCATATTTCACTGCAGGCTTCCCCGGAAGCGAAGGCCTACCTGGCCGATCAGGGATACAACCCTGAAATGGGCGCGCGGCCCCTGCGCCGTGTGATCCAAATCGAAGTGGAAGACCGCCTGTCCGAAGCTCTCCTGGGGGGCCAGATTCGCGACGGCGACGCGGTCATGATCCAGCTTCGTGAAGACAGCATCGTCCTTGAAACCGTCCGTGCCGACGGCGAGGAGGGCGCGGCTGAACCGCAGGCTGAGGCGCTGCCGGCCCGGTAGAGCTTTTCACGTTACCGTTTTTTCCATCCCATGGCTTTCCCATCGAGGTTTACCCACATGATTCGAAAAAATTCCATTCTTGGAGTCTCGCTGCTGCTGGCGGCGCTGTTTGCCGCCTGTTCCTCCCCCGCCACCCCGACCGAACCGGGGGAGACGGAAGCGGCCAAAACGATGGAGAGTATCCTGACCGAGATTTCGGATCAGATCAAGCAAACACGGTCGATGGCGCCCAGCGACACGCCGACGGACACGCCGACCCCGACCATCACGCCCACCGAGACCGTCATTCCCACCGTGGATTTGAACGGATCGACGCCCGAAGGCATCACGCCCATCGGATCGCCGACCGGACCCACCCCCACCACCGATCCGGATTCACTCAAAACCCGGACTCTCATGGGCAAATGCAACGCCGCCTTCTTCGTCGGCGATATCGGCCTGATCGTCGATGGATCGATCCTCAAGCCGAACGCGCAATTTACCAAGATCTGGCAAATTCGTAATATCGGCATGTGTACCTGGGACCGCCGCTACAAGTTGTTGTATTACTCCGGCCAACACATGAATGGCCCGAATTTTGTCGATTTCCCTGAAATCGTCCCGCCCAATCAGAGCACCTGGCTTTCGGTGGATTTGACCGCGCCGAAGAGCGCCGGAGAGCACATCGGACGCTGGTACCTGCAGGATCCGGATGGAAAACGGTTCGGTGTGGGGCCGGACGGCGATGAGCCGCTGATTGTGAATATCAACGTCGTCTTATAACAAAATCTCTTCTTATCTTAAGATTCAACGCCCGGCGCCGAAAAGACGCCGGTTTTTTTTATTGGATGGTCGAGTAGGGAGCTGCTTTTCAACGCCCGTATCGAGACCCGGAAACTCTCCCTCGCTCTGTCACAAATCCGAAAAACACCGGATTTTTGATTTCCCTCTCCCAGCTTATACTGGGAGAGGGAGAAGAGGGTGAGGGAGAGACTTGATATCTGCGTTTATCGGTGCCTGATCGCCACATCCCAGAAGGTATAATCTCTCCGGGAGCGCACCGTGACTGCCGTCGAAGATATCAAGGACCGGGTGGATGTTGTCGATCTGATCGGCGAAACCGTCCGGCTGCGCCGTTCGGGGAAGAACTACACCGGCTTCTGCCCCTTCCACGCCAACGTCCACACCCCGTCCTTTGCCGTCTTCCCGGAAAGCGGGACCTGGCGCTGCTTCGGCGCGTGCAATGAGGGCGGCGATATCTTCCGCTTTGTGATGAAGAAAGAGGGCTGCGATTTCCCCGAAGCGCTGCGGATCCTTGCAGAGCGCGCCGGTGTGGAATTGCACCCGCGCACGCCGGAGGCTATCCGGGCCGAAGAGGAACACGCCCGCCTGCGGACCCTGCTTGAACTGGCGGCGACGTTTTTCCGCAACACTTTGCTTAATTCCCCGGAAGGGGCGAAGGTGCTTGAGTATCTTCACCACCGGGGCCTCGCGGATACCGCGCTGGAATCCTTCGGGATCGGGCTTGCGCCGGCCGGCTGGGAAAATGGGATCGGCTTCTTCCGGTCGAAGGGCTATACCGATCCGGAACTGGTGGAAGCGGGCCTGGCGCTGGAATCCGATTCCGGCGGAATGCGCGACCGGTTCCGCAACCGGATCACAATCCCGATCCGTGATGCCGCAGGAAAGCTGTGCGGGTTCGGAGCGCGGATCGTCAACCCGAACGACCAGCCGAAGTTCCTCAACTCCCCCCAAACCGTGCTTTTCGACAAAGGCCGCCTGTTGTACGGGCTGGACCGCGCCGCGCGCGCCATCCGCGCCGCAAGCGAAGCCGTGATCGTCGAAGGGTACATGGACGTGATCGCCGTCCATCAGGCCGGGTTTGAAAACGTGGTTTCCCCGATGGGGACCGCGCTGACCGAAGCCCAGCTGCGCCTGCTCAAGCGCTTCTCCAAGCGCATTGTCCTGGCGCTGGATCCGGATTCCGCCGGGGACACAGCCACTCTGCGCGGGCTGGAACTGGCGCGCGAGGCGCTCGACCGGGAGGGTGAGGCGGTCTTCGACTCGCGCGGCCTTGTGCGCTACGAAAGCCGGCTGCAGGCGGATGTGCGCGTGGCGTCCCTGCCGGACGGGAAGGACCCCGACGAGGTCGTTCAGCAATCCCCGGAGGCATGGCAAAAGATCATCGCCGACGCGCCGCCCGTTGTGCTGCATGTGCTGCGCACGCTGACCAAGAATAAGGACCTGAACGATCCCAAGCTTAAAGCCATGATTGCCGCGCGCATGCTGCCGCTGATCGAAGATGTGGGCAACAAGGTAGAACGGGATGCATACCGACAACAGGTGGCGCGCACGTTGCGCGTGGACGAACGCGCGCTGACCGGCTCTGCCGCCGCTCGTCCCAAGCGACGGGCGAGACGGGCACCCGCGCCGGAAGCCCCGAAGCCTTCCGAAAAGGAAGGCGGCGCAGCCTCCGGTGGCGGGCGGGCCGAGCTGCATGAATCCTACAACCTCGGGGTCCTCGTCCGCGCGCCGGAGTTGCTCTTTCGCATCGACCGTTCCTTCGGCGAGTTGAAATTGGATAGAATTGGTCCCGGGGATTTCAGCGGGGCGGGCCCGTCGGCGCTGATCGACCTGATCCGGCAATCCCTGGTCGAGGAGGACCCCGAACAATTTCTCGCCGCGCGGACCGAAGAAAGCCTTGGGGAAACGATGGCGGGGGCCAGGGAATCCTTCCTGAAGTATCATGGGGGGGAAGCGCCGACCTTCGAGGAAGCGCTGGAGGCCGCATTACGGCTGCGACAGCGGACTTTGGAACGCCAGATGGCCGATCTACGGTTTTACCTCATGGATGTGGAGCAAAATCCGCCGGAAGCGGCGGAGGAACACGAGATACGTGAGGCTCGGAATCGGTCACTCGAGCGGATCAATCGGATCAGTGATTCGCTGCGGGAGATCGAACGGGTGTTGTCGGGCGGGGTGCGCAGCGGAACAGATCACACCGCATCACCCCGCCCATCGGGCGTGGAGGGTTCCTAATGCCGAAGCGTAAATCGGAAAAAGCGCCGAAGGGGTCGGAGGAATTGGAAGCGATGGATGTCGACGGCGAGGACGCCGCCGGCGACGAGGAAACCGAAACCGAAGACCAGACCTATGGCGAAGAAGATGCCCCTTCCGTATCGAGCGAGGGGGAGGTCAGCGAAGAGGAGCTGGATGCGCTCGAGGATGAAGGGCTGAGCGAGGAGCTCGAGGGCGAAGAGATCCTTGAAGGCCTGGAGCTGACCGACGATCCCGTCCGGATGTATCTGCGCGAGATCGGCCAGGTCAACCTCCTCAACCCGGACCAGGAAACCTGGCTGGCGGTTCAAATCCTTGCTCAGCGGCGTGTGACGGCGGTCCGGGAACGGGTGACCGCCCTCCGCCCGGTCGGTGTGCGCCTGTCAGGCGCCGGGCTTTTGTATCTGGAGCTGTACCACGACCTGAGCGACGATTGGAAGCACCTGCGCGAAACCGTCAAACGGCTTGGCCAGCCGATGCCCGATCTGAGAAAGCTGCTGCAGGAGGCCCGTACGCTGCGCGAATCATGGCAGGAGGCCGGGCCGTCCTACCTTCGAACGTGGCTGGAGCGCGGACCGTGGGGCAGGGATCCGGCCTGGAACAAAGTGGCGCGCAATGCCTTCGACGTCTTTGTGGTACTTTACGCATTGCCAACCGCAACCCAATCCAAGCTCGCCACCTTTTTACGCACCCGGAAAACTCCGCCGCCGCGGCATACGTTTCAGCCTTGGCTGCCCTCTGCGGGGGTTCTGGAAACCGAATTGCACGCGGTGGAGGAGCGCAAACTGGAAGCGCACAAGGCGCTGATCCGCGCAAATTTGCGGTTGGTGGTAAGTGTGGCCAAACGCTATATCGGACGCGGGATCGCCTTTCTGGACCTGGTGCAGGAGGGCAACCTTGGCCTGCTGCGAGCGGTGGAAAAATTCGATCCGATACTGGGATTTAAATTCAGCACCTACGCCACCTGGTGGATCCGCCAGGCGATCAGCCGGGCGATCGCCGATCAGGCACGGACGATCCGGATCCCCGTGCATATGGTGGAAACCATCAACCGGCTGACCCGCGCCCAGCGTCATCTGGTCCAGGAACTGGAACGCGAGCCAACCAGCGAGGAACTGGCGATCGAGATGGACCTCCTCGAGACGCCGGATACCACGGAATTGCTGCGCCTGCGCGCGGCACAGGAACCCCTGCCCGCGCCGCTCGAACTCAAATTACAGCGCGCGGTGGAACGCGTGGAACGGATCCTGCGGCTGGCACAGGAGCCGATGTCGCTCGAAACCCCGGTCGGCTCGGAGGAGAGCAGCATCCTGGGGGATTTCATCGAGGATGAAAACGTGGTCACTCCGCTCGACGCCGCCTCACGCGAACTGTTGCGGGACCAGATCCGCAATGCGCTCCTGTATTTGAACGAACGCGAGCGGCAGGTGCTTGAATTGCGGTTCGGGCTGCTGGATGGGAGGGATCATACGCTCGAGGAAGTCGGCCAACGGCTGGGAGTCACGCGCGAGCGTGTGCGCCAGATCGAAGCCAAGGCACTGCGCAAACTGCGCCATCCGCGCAGCAGCCGCTCCCTGCGGGATTATTTGGGATGATCGGGATTGAATATGGGAATCCTCTGTGAGAGTCATTGCGCGTCCCGCCACGGTGAAGTCGGGGCAGGGCTCGCAATGACTCTTCTCTTCCCTTCCGATCGCCTGTGTTAAGGAGTTGACCATGTCCGAAACCGTCGAAATCACTCCGGGAATTCATTGGATCGGCGTCAACGACCGGACGACCGACCTCTTCGAAGGGATGTGGCCGATATCCGGCGAAGGGGTTTCTTACAACGCGTACCTGATCAAGGATGAAAAACCGGCGCTGATCGACCTGGCCAAGTCGATCAAAGGCGAGGACCTCCTGCGGCGGATCAACAGTCTGGTGAATGCGTCCGCGCTCGAGTACATTGTCCTCAACCACATGGAGCCGGACCACACCGGAGTCTTAAAGCAATGCGAGCGCTTCGCGCCCAAGGCGGTTTTTCTCTGCACCGAAAAGGCGCGTGGTTTGCTGGACTCGTTCTACGGCATCACCGACCGGATCCGTGTCGTGCACGACGGCGAGACGATATCGCTCGGGGCGCATACCCTGACGTTCTACGAAACCCCCCTCGTGCACTGGCCGGAGACGATGATGACCTGGGTCACGCCGGGGCAGGTGCTTTTTTCCTGTGACGGTTTCGGAGGATACGGCGCCCTGGATGGCGCGATCTTCGACGACGAATACCCGTCGGTGGATTTTTATGAGCGCGAAGCGGAGCGGTATTTCGCCAATATCGTCGCCAAATACAGCCGCATGGTCCTGCGCGCGATCGACAAACTCGCCGCGCTGCCGATCAAGGTGGTCGCCCCGTCGCACGGCCTGATCTGGCGCAAACGGCCGGAGCGGATCATCGAACTCTATAAACTATGGTCCGGGTATGCGATCGACAAACCGAAACCGGAAATCACCGTTCTCTACGCCACGATGTACGGTGCGACCGAAACACTGATGAACGCCGTCGCACGCGGGATCGCCAGTACCGGCGTTCCCCTTAAAGTGTTCGATGTCGCGCACACGCATATCAGTTACATCCTGCCCGCGCTGTACGCCGGGCGCGGCGTGATGGTCGGCGCGCCAACCTACGAAGGCCAATTGCTTCCAATCATGACGGCCGCGCTGAGCATGATCGAGGCGAAGCACATTACCGGACGGAAGACCGCCTATTTCGGCAGTTACGGTTGGAGCGGCGGCGGACAGGCGATGTTCAAGAAACTGGTCGAGCCCTTGCAGTGGGAGATCCTCGATAATCTCGCTTTCCCCGGTAATCCCACTCCCAAAGCTCTGGAAGCGGGCGAAGGGTTCGGGGTAAAATTCGCGATGGCTGTGAAAAACTCAAACATGGGAGAAAACTCCAATGGATAAATGGGAATGCACCGCGTGCGGTTATATCTACGATCCACAGAAGGGCGATCCGGACCACGGGATTGCTCCGGGAACGGCTTTTGAAGACATCCCCGATACCTGGGTTTGCCCGGAGTGCGGCGTGGATAAGAGTATGTTCCAGAAATTAACCTGAACGGGATTTCATGACCCGGTATGTGATTGTCGGCGGCGGCGTCGCCGGAACAACGGCTGCGCAGAATCTACGCCGTCTGGACCCGTCGGGCGAGGTCATTCTGCTCGGGGAGGAACCGGCGCCGTATTATTACCGTCCAAAATTGTGGGAGTATCTGACGGGCGCTTTGGAGCCAGCCGCCTTGTATTACCGTCCGGCGAAATGGTACGCCTCGCAAAAGATCGACCTTCGCATTAACACAACCGTCTCCGGAATTCAACCGGCCGCGCATACCCTGACGCCCACCGCGGGGGAGGCGCTTTCCTACGACCGGTTGCTGTTGGCCACCGGATCACGATGTTTTATCCCCGGCATTCCGGGCGCGAACCTGCCGGGAGTGTTCGTGCTCCGTACGCTTCAGGATGCGGCCGCGATCCGGATGCAGGCCTCGCGCTGCCGCCGGGCTATCGTCGTCGGCGGCGGGTTGTTGGGCCTTGAGACGGCGCATGCGTTGTGTGTCTTGAATCTGGATGTGAAAGTGGTAGAGATCGCGCCCCATCTTCTCCCGCGTCAATTGGACCGGGAAGGGGCAGAATTTCTGCAAACGCGCCTGGAATCGCTGGGGTTGACGTTCATTACCGGAGCGCACACGGCGGCGGTGACGGGCGAATTCGCCGCAACGGGTATCCGTCTGGAGGACGGGCGCGAAGTGCCCGGTGAATTAATTCTATTTTCGGCCGGGATCGTGCCGCGCGTGGAGCTGGCACGGGACGCGGGGATCGAAGTGAAAAAAGGAATCCTCGTCGATCCGTCCAAGCAGACGAGCGCCGCGGATATCTTTGCCGCGGGCGACGCGGCGGAGTTCGAGGGGCGCGTTTACGGGCTGATCCTTCCCGCTATTGAGCAGGCGCGTGTCGCATCGCATGCCATGGCGGGCGCGGAGCACGCACCTTATACCGGCACACTGCTCTCTGCCACGCTTAACGTGCTGGGAATGGATCTGACGAGTCTCGGGGAGGCGACCGCGGAAGATGCGGCGCTCACGGTGCGCAGAGAACTGGATATAAAGGCGGGAACCTATCGGAAGATCGTCGTTCGCGACGGGGTTGTAGTCGGCGCGATTCTCCTCAATGATACGGAAAGTGTTCCGCTTATCAAACAGCTGATTACTTCCAAGCGGGATGTTTCGCAGGTGGTGGACCAATTGCTGGATGAGACATTTGATTTGAAGGGGTTTGTGGCGGGAAAGTAGGTCGCGTAACAACCCATCCCGCGCTCCCCCTCACCCGGCCTCCGGCCACCCTCTCCCAGCGTTTGTACTGCTATGGATATATTGCCATTTTCAATGGGTGGCAACTGAGCATAAACTCTGGGGGGGGCAAGGGTGAGGGGGTGTCGGTGGTTTCACTTACCCTGGCTCCGCCACGGTGCCTGCCCCCGGATCAATGAGCGCCGGCGATCTTCCAGCGTGAAGGCTTCGCAAGTGGGGGAAGCCGGGGCAGGGCTCAACCACCTTATTCCCTACACGTTGTCGCTCGGATCCTCCGGCCGGATCTCCCACACTTTTTCCGCACGGTCCACGTATAAAATCCCATCCAAGTGGTCGATCTCGTGCTGGAAGATGCGCGCCAGCCAGCCTTTGGCTTTGATCCGCACCGGCGCACCTTGCGGGTTGAATCCCTTGACGACCACTTCGACATGCCGCTCGACTTCGCCGGCGAAACCCGGAACCGAAAGGCAGGCTTCGATCCCGGCCACCTTTTCCCGCGAACGACGGGTGATCTCCGGATTGACCAGCATATACAACACCGGTTCGGGCGGAGGCGGGGCTTCTCCCTCCGCAGGTTCATCCGCTGTTGCTTCCGCTGCCGGCTCCTCCGCGTATTCGACCGTGATCACCCGCTGCAGGATGCCGATCTGATTGGCAGCCAGGCCAACTCCCGGCGCGACGCGCATCGTCTCCACCATATCCTCGATAAGGCGGCGGATTTCGGTCGTGACTTTCGCAACCTTTTTTGCTTTTTTCCGGAGCAACGGATTCGGCTCGGTAATAATTTCTCGGACAGTCATTCCAGCTCCTTGCTTTCCGCCCCGCCCGAATCGGTGCGGGTAAGGTTATGGTACGTTTCGATCCAGTCCGCGATTTCCTCGCGCCGTTGCCGCCGCTGCGAATCCGCCGCGCGGCGCTTCTTGAATTCCATCCGCCGGAAGATATCCTCCTGAACGTGGACCGGATCGCCGACTTCGTCGAAGGTGAAATCCACCTGACCGACGCTGGCCTTGACCGTGCCGAAATTAAAGAGGCGCGCCAGGAGCGACGGCCGGTCGTATTCCAGGCTGAGGATGTTTTCCAGACCCGCCGTGCGGCGTTCTTCATCCCCGAGCGGCTTGCGGTGAAGCGCGAGAATCTGTTCGGGCGTGACCTGGTAGAGATCATTGGCCCAATCCAGATATTCATACGCGTTCCAACCCAGCCCTGACGCGAGGACGCCGATCACAAGACTTATTCCCAACAGCCGGTCCAGGGGGAGAATCCCCGAGGAGACCAGCACGCCGAGCGGGATGGCGGTGAGGACGAGCAGGGTCGGGAGGAACATGTTCCGGATTAGAAAAAACCGGTGTTTGCGGTAGGTGACCACGCCGCCCTGCTCGACGCGGGTTTGCATCCCGCCCAGCGAGGCTGCAGGTGCGGTGGATGGCGCAGGTTGGTTCTCCGCGGCTTCCGGGATTTCGATTCCCTCCAGGCTCGCTTCGGCCGATTCTTTTTGATTTAACCGGCTTGCGAGGAGCCGGCCGATCTCTGCGCGGTCATCCTGTTCCTCGCGAACCTGCCGACGCTTTCGGATCGATTCGATCAGCCGCGCGGCGGTTTTCGGATCCGGGATCGATTGGAACGTTATCGGGCGCGTATAGGTGCGCACGACCACATCCCCGTACCCGAAGGTGCGCTGATTCATGGTGCTGGCGGACGCAACGGATTGGATCATATCCAGCGGCGATTCCTGCCGGTCATCGTAGATGAGCGGCACCCGGCGCAGGGCGACCACCCGGCGGTTGGTGACCAGGTAAAAATCGTTGCCCCAATCCATGGTCGACCATGCCCCGTATGCGAGCGCCGCGAGCAATCCCGCGCCGGCCACCAGGTAGGCCGCATTCGGCCAGCCCTGCTGGCGGATGACGGCCATTCCGCCCAGGCTGAACAATCCCAGCAGAACCGGCAGCGCCAAAGTCGGGACGAGGAGAAAGTTGGTCTTGCGCGTCGCAAGGTAGACCGTTTCGTCGGGTGTCAGCCAGGCAAAGGCGCGGCCGCGCACCAGCCGCCGCCCGCGGGCCGCGGTCCGCAGCACGCCCGCCGTCAGCGGCAGGCCGCGCAGCCGTTCCAGCAATACGGGATGTGAAATCCGTAAAACGCGTGAATCCTCCTCCAAGAAAGCGGAGGCGATCCGGGGCTCTGTTCCGAGAATCGCTTCCTCGCCGAACATTTCCCCGGGTTCCAGCACCTTGACCTGCTCTTCCTCGTCGCCGCGCCGGTACCAGATGCTGATCCGGCCGTCGAGCAGGAAGTAAACGTAGCGGGCTTTTTCGCCTTCGCGGAAGATGTCCTTCCCTTTCGGGAGACGCCGCTCCTCCAACGCCGATTCAAGCGCGGCGATTTCTTCCGCGGGCAGGTCGGCGAAGAGTTCGAAGGCGGATAACCGGGACGGGGGGTGGTCGTTGGTTGCCATCAATGCTCTGTGGATAATTTTACACCGGGAGAGGAGAATTCCTGAGTATCTGCTCTAAACGAGATATTCATCAGAGAAATTAACCGCTAAGGCGCAAAGAACGCTAAGCCTTCGAAGTGTTACAGAAATCTTTGCGCCCTTAGCGTCCCCGGCCCACCCCTGCCGGTACAGGCTTTGCGGTAAAAAGGTTTTTATTCCGCCGTTTCCGGCTTGGGATGCGCCTTGAAGAATTCCCACATCACCGCCGTCGCATCGATCGCGTTCGAGGGATCGTCCGCGCCGGGCGCGTACGCAACGCCGCCCGGCCAGCCGTGCGGTCCGCCTTCGATGAAGTACAACTCGACTGCGGTTCCGTCCGCGCATGGCGAATGCACCTCGTGCAGGACCGGACCGATCTGTTCGCGGTCCGTCTTTACAGTGCAGCGGTCGGCCGCCACCCAAAAATCGACCGAATTCCTGACCGGGTCAAAGGAAAAACCGCTTACACCTTCGCCGTATCCGCCCTCGGGCGGAACCATGCGATCCGCGGTTCCGTGAAAATGGATGACCGAGACGGGCCGGGAAGGATTGCACGCGGCGATATTCTGAGTCCCCGAGACCGGTCCGATCGCGGCGATCCGGTCCGCCAACTCGCATGCCAGCCGGTAGGAGAAGATCGCGCCGTTCGAGAGCCCGGCGGCGTAAATCCGGCGCGGATCCGTATCGATCTGCGTGGAGAGATCGTCCAGCAACGCGCGGATAAACCCGATATCGTCGACATTCTGTGATTGCGCCCAGCCGCAGCATAAACCGCCGTTCCATGTATCCAGCTCAACCCCCTCTATCCGGGATGTTCCGCGCGGATACGCGACGGCGAATCCTTCGGTGTCCGCCAAAGTATTGAACCCCGTGGTGTCCGGCATGTTTTCCGGCCGGCCCAACCCGCCGTGGAAGACCAGAACAACGGGAACGGCCGGAGCGTTGCGGATTTTTTCCGGAAGGTGGAGGAGATACGAACGGCTCACGCCCTCGAAATCGAACGTGCGTTCAACAAGCGTCGCTGCATCCGGCGGCGATTTCATCGATGCGGGGAATTGGCATCCTGCGAGGAGGAGTACCGTCCCGATTGAGCATAAGGCGAGTTGGCGTAATTGGATTTTCATAGTGCGCTTCATGAAAGACGGTCGCTCCACCTTTACGTACTAATCATACCCCGATCACATTCCGATGATCGGGGGGTCAAAAAACGGCCCGGGCCGCATAGCCCGGGCCGTTTTTCTGTTCGATTGCCTGCTTCACAATCCCTGGAATTTGGAATCTTCCAATTCCTTCCTTAGCTTCTCTTCCTTGGATGCTTCCGGTATCGGACCCTTGGCGGCTTCGATTTCCGCCTGTTCGGCGGCGCGCAATTCCTGGACCGATGCCCGGCGGACAATGCTCCACCGGCCGCAGTACGGGCAGCGAGTCAACTTGCCGGTGAGCATATTCAAGGAAAGCAGGTGGAAAGCGAACGGCCGGCTGCATTTTGGGCAGACCCCGCCGCCTAAAGTATATTGGCGCGGCGTTCCCGCCGCGAGCGCGGCGGGCTTGCGGCCCGTCAGCAGGGGGATGACGGCGGAGAGGATCATCGCACCGAAGACCAACACCAGCATTGGGGCGACGATTTTCAGGGCCACCGCTCCGCCCTCCGACGCCGAAACGAAAGTGGGATGCGACGAATTCGAACGAAGGATTTTCCCGTCATCGGTGTATCCGAGGGCATACAGTTCGTGCGCCCCGAGCGGATAATTATCGGTCACAAACTGCAGGTCGAACGGTGCCGTCGTATCCTCGCCGATCTTTAACTCGTCGATATAGTATTCCACGCGGACCAGGTTGGACGGACCGCGCACGTGGAAGGAAAACGTCCCTTGGATATCGCCGCCGAATCCCCCGTACCCCCAATCCCGGGACAGACTCAGGGTGAGGGTTCCCTCCTGCGCCAGAACCGGGAGGACGGTGATCACCCCGGCGAGGACCGCCAGGAGGAAGGCCAGCCGGATTTTTTTCATGACGTCATCTCCACCGGGTAAGGATCGATTCGCGTTGGAATACCTTGGTCGCCAAATAGAACATCCCGCCGTCCAATACCAGCATGACCAACGCCGTTATCGTGATGATTTCCTTGTTCAGGATGAACAATCCGGAAATCTGCCCGAAAAAACCCGCTATGACCGGGATGATGATGACCATCGAGACCTGCTCCGCGACGCGCGGATCGTTGACGCGCGAAGACACCATCAGCGCGAACGTCACGGCCAGGAACGCCAGCAGCGGGCCCACCGCAAAGACCGCCAGCAGCCAGCGCAAATCCAGCAGCACGGAAATCAGGGTGGGATTGGCCAGAATGATCGATGCCCCGATGGCGAAAATCCCAAACGCGCCGAAGGTCGCCAAAACCGCGGGAATGACCGCCGCCAGGCACTTCCCGACCAGCAACTCGACGGTGGTGATGGGCGTCGCCAGAAGCGGCTCGAGGCTGTGGGTGGTCTTTTCGCCGACAACCGAATACCCGGCGATTGCCCCGGGAACCGCGACCGGGATGATCATAAACAGGATCATGAATTCGTTGACCATGAACACTTTCATGCAGTCGCCGGAGTTTAGCGTATCCGGGCACAGCGCGGCCATTTCCTTGGGAAGCTGCTCGGCGGCCGCGCCAACGGCGGAGGCCGAGGACAAATCCTTCATGCTGAAAAGAATCCCAAGCGGGATGGCGGCCATCATCAGCGGCAGAAAAACCACCGTAAAGATCACGAGTTTGTTTTGGAATACTTCCAGCCATTCCTTGCGAATGATCGTTCGGATCTTATCCATATCCACCTCAGGCGTTCTTCACCAGCTGCAGATAAACATCTTCCAGCGAGTGGCGCAATTCCCCGACGAAGACCACTTCGGCCCCCGCATTCACCAACGCGCGGATGATCTCGGGATTGTGCCGCTCGGGATCGTCGAGCGTTATCACGAGCTTGCCCTCGATGATTTTTACTTCCCGGATAAAGGCCAGTTTGCGCAACCCCGCGGCGAGTTTTTCGTCTGCCGCCCGCAGATGCACCACGACTTTCCGGCCGAAGACCGACCGGCGCAGATTGGCCGGCGTATCCAGCACCAGCAGGCGCGTCTTAAACACGCCGACCCGGTCGCACAACCGGTCGGCCTCGTCCAAGTTGTGAGTACAAAGGAAAATGGTCCGGCCTTCCTTCTTTAAATCGGCGATGAATTCCCGGACCAGATGAGAAGCCTCCGGATCGAGTCCGGCGGTCGGTTCGTCGAGGAACAATATGCGCGGCTCGTGCAGGAGCGACCGGGCGATGGCGAGTTTCTGTTTCATCCCTTTGGAGAAGGTCCCGGCCGCGTCCAGCCGGCGGTCCCACAGTCCGAGCATCTTCAAATACTTCTCAACCTGCCCGCGGACGTCCACGACTTCGTACAATTCAGCGAAAATCCGCAGGTTGGTCTCCGCGGAGAGGTTGTCGTACATCCCGGGGGTTTCGGTCAGCACGCCGACCGTCCGGCGGATGTCGGTATCCCGGCGGCCTACCTCGAGGCCGGCGACGGTTGCCGAACCGCGGGTGATGCCGATCAGGCTGGTCAGCATCCGGACGGTCGTCGTTTTCCCGGCACCATTGGGCCCCAGGAAGCCGAATACCTCGCCTTCACGCACGTCGAGGCTGAGACTGTCAACCGCCAGGATTTTTCCGAACTGTTTGGTGATCTTCTCGGTATGGATCATACGCACCTACGCGAAACGGGTGTCCTTAAGCTTCTCGGATGTTTCTTCAATCGGCTGAGGCATGAAGTCCGCGACGGGAACCGGAGGCGGGGGTTCGGCATCCGGCGCCGGTTCGGGCCGCCGCAGGAGGAAGATGATGATCACACTCAGGATGGAAAATCCCGCGACGATCGCTTCGGTGCCGTAGGCGCCGATATATTTCAGCGCGAGTACGGCGGTCGCATCAATCAGCGCATGGTATCCCACCGCCAGCCACACCCAGAATCCCTGGCGCCGCGTGAAGCATTGGAGCACGATCACGGCGAACGCGATCTGCACCGGAATGGTGAACAGGCGCTCGAGTGCGCCGAGGAGCGAATCGTACCAGGTCATCGACCAGTAAGCGGTCATTTGTTCCCGGGCAAGCGCCAGCTGATCCGCCGGAACAAGCGCGGCGAGATCCGTCCCGCGCAGCGCCGTCAGTTGGAGAAAACCATACAACGCCAGCAGTCCGAGGAGAAGGGCTTCCATCCCGCCGTGCCCGGCGCCGGTCATGATCCCCGTCCGCCACGAGCGCGCGTCACGGGCCCACCAGCGGAACATGCCATAACGGAACAACTCCTCGAAAAGGCCGGCGCTCAATCCGAGGAATATAGCGTTGAAGATCAGCTGACCCGCGGGAGGGAGTTGGACCAGCGGGGTTCGGTTGAGCAGCAGGCTCGTCACCAGGTTGAACGGGATGTGGCCAACCTGCGATAGGATGAATGTCCCCGCGCCGATCAGCCAGAGCTTCCAACCCAGCTTCCAGCGGCGGGTCAGAAATATCCCCAATCCGACCGGAAGGAGGATCATCAACAACCCATTGAGAAAATGCGCGATCGATAATATATCCATGTGTATTTGACCCTTTGAGCATGGCCTTCCGGAATCCGGAATATTCCCGAAAAAACTCCGGCTAACCGAATTATACCGGCGCCCCCCGCTCGCGAAATCTTCGCATCAGAAAATCGCTGATGCTCATCACTCGGGGGTTCTATGGGGCGGATTTTCCATTACGGCTCGGGGCGTTTGATGCTTAGGTCATTTCACCGTCCGGCCCTGGCATCCTGCGCTTCCTGCGGGCGGTGTGGGTCAAAGGGCGTTTGGCGATGATTCGCAGGCGTGTTGTCCCGGTGGAGTAGACGGCATTGACCACCTCCCAGCCTTCCTCGCCCCAGGCATTCAGGAGGGATTGAAAAACCTCGCGTTTCGGCTCGCTTTTAATCACCCCGCCGAAATCTTCAACGCGGTATTCCCAGAGCGGATAATCGGACGCGGTCATGGTCTATTCCTTCTTATTGACTTGATTCTCAAGCGATACCAGACCCGCGAGGCCGCCCAGGTTCATGGTTTCCACCGCGCTGGAGGGTACGATGACCAGCGCGCCTTTTTCCTTGAGCCCTTCGAAGAGCATGTTCATCGCGCGCAAGTGCAACGCGACCGGATTGCCATGGTAGGCCTTGGAGGCTTCGGCGAAGGAATCGGCGATCTGCCGCTCGGATTCTCCGAGGATGACGCGCGCCTGCCGCTCGCGTTCCGCCTGGGCCTGGCGGCTCATTGCGTCTTCAAGGTCCTGCGGAATGACTATGTCGCGGATCTCCACCGATTGCACGGTCACCCCCCACGGGGTAGTCCGTTCGTCGATGATCTTTTGCAGCTCGGCGTCCATCATGGCGCGCCCGACGAGAATATCCGCCAGGGTCATCTGGCCGATGATCTCGCGCAGCGCGGTCTGGGCCGCCCAGGCGATCGCCTGGCGGTAGTTCTCCACTTCGAGCGAGGCTTTTTGAGCATCCCATACCATCCAGAAGAGGACGGCGTCAACGTCAACGGGCACGGTATCCTTGGTGAGAGTCTTTTCCGCATTAAACGGGGTGACCATCACGCGGTGGTCGATCCAGGCCGCGATCGTATCCACGACCGGGATGATCCAGAACATCCCCGGTCCGCGTAAATTATGGATTTTCCCGAATCGCAGGATGACGGCCTTTTCCCACTGGTTGGCCATTTTCAGGGAGGACATGATGTATACCGCCAGCGCGATGAGGGGCAAGGTGACGGCTCCGATAACGACATCCGAAACCTGGTAGTAATCCAAAGTTGTGGCGAGAATCACCGTCAAAATGATAATGATGAAGAAAAGAAAAAAGCCGACGGGGCTAACCGTGTGCGTCGCCACCGGATTGTGCCTTCCGGTTCTTGCCGTGGATGATGTATTCGCTGACATAGCGCATTCTCCATTTTCTACGATATTCTACGGGCGATATCACTCCGCAGTTTCGCTCACCGATTATTCCCGCGACCAGCGGGCAAACACATCCTCCCAGGTTTTTTCCACGTCCTCGGGAGAAAACCCAAGCCGTTTTGCTTCTTCCATCCAGCCGCGTATCATCGTTTGCAGCCGTTCGCGTTTCATCCGCCTGGCTTCTGTGGGAGGCGGGGCTTCCAGGACGTAGGTTCCGCGTCCCTGCTGGGTGGAGATGATTCCCTCTTCATGCAACAACCGGTAGGCGCGCGCGGCGGTGTTGAAGTTAATCCGCAAATCCGCGGCAACTTCGCGAACCGTGGGGAGCTGGCTTCCAGGCTTGAGCGCTCCGGAAGCAACCATGCTCTTCACTTGTTCGACAATTTGCTGGTAGATCGGCTCCCGTTCCTGAAAATCCAATCGGAGCTGCACGGTTGCACCTCTTGTATCAATTGTATCACAGAATTAATTGTATATTACATTGGAGGCTTGTCAAGAGAGCTTGGGGGAAAAGTAAAAAACGCCAAGATGCTGGGATGTGGCGGGCATGGGAACAGAAGATCCGTCGGATTTTCTTTACGCTTCAATGTCTTTTGGTTGAGGGTAAAACGCCGGATTTGTCGGCTTGCGCTTGCTGAAAATCGGGTTTAGACTGAACTATACCCGTGTTCGCACGGGAATCCTTGCGCGGGAGGGCCACCATGGACGGTTTTATTGAGGGATGGGATCAGTTTGCATATATCATCGGATCCCTGATTCGGCCGCTGGGCAGCCTGGTGTTCGGCATCATGATCGGCTGGCTGACCATTTCGACATTCCTGGATGCGGCAAAGGAATGGCAGCTTAAGATCGCCATCTTCCTCGGCGTACTGGGCGCGTTCATCTGCCTGCACATCTATTCCGGGCCCGCCACGACGGGGCTATTCGCCATCGGCGCCGGGGCTGCGACGCTATTTCTGGTTGCAAGGCAGATGCAGCCGGCAAAGAAAAAAGAGAAGTAGAAGTTCAACCGAAAATTAACGCGTCCGCCGTACTTCACGCGGGCGCGTTTCCTGTTAACCAGCCGGCGGCGTACCAGATCAGATAGCCGGGGAGGTGCTCGCTCCAGTAGCTGTCGCTGTGATCGCCGGGCGGGATGTGCTTTTCGTACGGCCGCTTCAGCAGGTCGAATACCTGGACGATTGCCTGCATTTGCGGGAGCTGGGGATCCGAATACCCGGTGTCAAAATAGACCCGCGGCCAGACCGTGTCCGGTACGGCCTCCGCCCAGATATAAAAATCCGCCAGCGCCGTCGGGCCGGGGGAAATGCTGTGCACGCCCGCCGCCCCGAATAAATCCGCACGGCGCAGCGCCAGACGCAGGGCCCATTCCGCGCCGCGGGAAACTCCTCCAACGGCGCGGTGTTCCCGGTCGGCAAGTGTCCGGAACCGCGCATCGACCGCCGGCAGCAGATCGGCCAGGAACACGGCATCGTTCGAATCTTCTCCGGAGATGGATGGCAGGACGATCAGGAGTGGCGGGATTTGCCCGGACACGATCAGATGATCGGCCGTGGCCTCCAATCCGAGATCGTGCCATTGGTCCGGAGTCCGCCCGAGGCCGTGGAACAGGAACAGAGCGGGATAGCGAATCGGAGGGTCGGAATCATAACAAGGCGGGAGGTAAACATAGAATTCCGCGGGCGATCCGGTTACGGAGCTGGGAACAGTCTCCGCCCGTAGAATACCCTTGCGTTCCGGGCAGGCGAGCACGCTTTCGGGCGTTGCGGTTTCCGACAACAGCGGGGGAAGTGTCTCGGTCGGACGAACCGGCGCCGATAGCGGGGTGCCGGTCGGACTGGGAAGCGCCGTCGCCATCCGGGCGCGCTTCTCGCTGCGTCCGGCGATCGCACAGGAAGCCAGCAGCAAGGAAACGCCCCAGGCGGGGATGATCCTTCTGAGAAAAGAAATCGAAGTCGCCGAATTTGTCATGAAGCCCGTATCCCGCTATTTGAAAAACCCCGTCCGCCCGAAGACGAAGCACCTTGCGGGCAGACGGGGGCGCCTGTTGGGGGTAGTGTAGACCGGCCACTGGAAGTCGTCAAGGGATATAATTGGGCGCGCCGGGCCGTTGCGTTTCCGACTCCCGATCGGAGGAGAGCATCATATGACATTACCCAAGTTTGCCTATTTCAAAGGCCGCGTCGTACCGTACGAACAGGCGAAGGTCGGCGTACTTACGCATACGTTCAATTACGGCACCGGAGTCTTCGGCGGCCTGCGGGCGTATTGGAATGAGAAAGACAACCAACTCTACTTGTTCCGGCCGCTGGACCACTTCCGCCGGTTTCTGGATTCGGCGCGCCTCCTCTGTATGGAGCTGCCGGATACGCCGCCGCAGCTTTCCGATGTGACGGTCGAACTTCTGCGGGCGGAAGCCCGGCACGAGGACACTTACGTCCGGCCGCTGGCCTACGTTCCCGATGAAACGGTCGGCGTGCGGCTGCACGATCTGCATGCCGAGATCACGATCGTTTCCATCCCCTTCGGCCGGTACATCGAAAGCGAGGAGGGCTCGTCGGTGACTTTTTCCTCTTGGCGCCGGATCGACGATAACAGCATCCCCGCCCGCGGAAAGATCATCGGCGCTTACGTCAACTCGGCGTTCATCAAAACCGATGCGATCCGCGCCGGCTACGACGAGGCGATCGTGCTGAACGCCGATGGGCATATCTCCGAAGGCAGCGCTGAAAACTTCTTCATGGTCAAGGGCGGTGTGCTGGTCACTCCGCCGGTTACCGACAACATTCTGGAAGGCATCACCCGCCGCACTGTGATCCAGCTGGCGCGCGACGAACTCGGCATGACGGTTGTCGAACGGCCGATCGACCGGACCGAAGTCTACCTTGCCGAGGAGGCCTTCTTCTGCGGAACCGGTGTGCAGATCGCCGCCATTGCCCAGGTGGATAAACGGCCGATCGCCGACGGGAAGATGGGGCCCTTTGTTGAAAAACTGCGTGATCTGTATTTCCGGATCGTGCGCGGGATGGAACCGAAGTTCCACGCGTGGAATGTGCCGATCTACCCGAAATCCTGATTCCTCCCGGATTCTTGCTCTACGCATCACGGAGCCGGGTTCTCAAAAGCCGTTCGCAGGATTCACCTTGCCTCACCTGCGGCTGAAGAATCCGATCGTGCTTTTTTCTCCATGTTAACCCGCTTTCCGGCTGCCCGCACCCGACTGCTTATAATCCACGTCCTCCTGGGCATTTTCCTGTGGGGGACAATCGGCGCCGCCGGTTGGCGGTTGTTGGCTTTTCCTCCGGATCCGGTCGGTGCGGCTGGCCTGATTCTCGCCGCCTCCGGATTATTCCTGCTGCCGCCGATCCTCTATCGGATAATCTTTCTGCTTAACGCCGGCTATGAAATTTCCGAATCCGGTTCGCTGACCCTGCGGTTCGGATCGTGGCGGGAGATCCTGCCGGTCGAAGAGATAGAGGAAATCCGTTCCGGGGGCCGAATTTCCAGTGCAGTCCGCGCAGCCGCTCCCGGCTGGCTGGAGATGTGGCATGGAAAGGTGGCGGTTGAAGGCGAAGCGACCGTAGATTGGCTGGCCACCGATCGCGGACAGGGGGTTTTACTGCTTGTTACAAAACACCGGCATCTGGCGATTTCTCCCGCTGATCCGGCCGGATTTGCCACTTGCCTGACCGAGCTTTCCGCGCGCGGCAGCCTTGAAAAAACCGAGCCGGTTTCCATACAACCCCCTTCCATTTTGGTGGAAATCCTTAAAAACCCGCCCGCGCTTTCGTTGTTGCTCGGCGGTTCCATTGGAATTGCCGCACTGGGATCCTTCCTCACGGCGATCCAACCCAGCCTGCCGCCGGATCAACCGTTTCGATTCGATCTGGCCGGGGAGCCGGCCAGCTTCGGCGATCCAAGTCGTTTGTTGATTCTCCCCCTAGCGGGAGGTTTTATTTGGCTATTGAATGCGATCCTTGGGTGGTGGGCGTGGAGAAATGGGCAAAGGCCATCGGCATATGCACTTTGGGCGGTTTCCTTCATCCTGGCGATTGGTCTTTGGGCGTCAGGCATTTCCTTAATTTCCATAAATTGATCCGCCAATCTCGCACCGAAATACCTTAAAACCCCAATATTCTGTAAAAGTCTTTCCACAAAATCCCAAGGCTTATATACATTTTTCCCTGCTTTTTCCAGACTTTTCCACAGTTTTTATTCAGTTATCCACAGGTTGATGAAAATCAGACAATATTGGTGGAAATTGAAAGATTTTGGAGTTTTTATATCTTTGCAGACATATATTTTCTGGTATCCAGTAGCGGGGAAAGGATATACGAAAGTACAATCCTGGATCCCCGCTACGAACGCACGGGAATGGCGTTTCGACAGGGTTACGGCCTGCGGATGATCAGGCGCAATACCGGATCGCCCTTGCCGCCCCATTGAAATTTATAGGGCTCGTCGCCGCGCATGAAATCAAATGCCCGATACCCGGTCTCAATGGCGCGACGGATCAGCATGGCCAACAGCACCCAGCCGGGCGATGACGCCGCATATTGCGGATCCATTCCCGAGTTGTAAACCCAGACCCGCTTCCCCAGGGTGAAATTCATATAGGCGGCGGCTTTTCGCCCGCCGATTTCCAGGAATGCCAGCTCCAGCATCCCGGCCTGTTCGGCGGCTTCGGCGATTGACCGGAATTGATCGCGCATCACCGGGGTGAGAAATGCCGCCTTGTGTTCGTCGCACGCCATCAGACGGAAGAATTCCTCCATTTCCCGCGCCCCCAGGATGTTAAGTTCCATTTTTTCCTCGCCGGATTCGGCGCGCCGGAGTTTACGGCGGATTTCATGGCGGGATTTTTTATCCAGCGTGGAAAGGTATTCCTCCCAGGAGGCGGGAAGGTCGATCACCGGGCAGATTTGGAGCGGCATGCGCGAAAGCGCCCATCCCCGACGGGCGGTTTCCCGCTCGAGGATCGGAATGGTAGGCGAGCCCGCCTGAAGGTTAAACAAATCCAGCGCGCCGAATTCCTCTGCCGGCAGCCCTGCAAGCGCATCGAGTAGATTGGCACAGAACACGGGAAGCTTGTCCGGGACAGACAGGATATCCAGATAATCCGATATTTCCACGCTGCCGATCAGAAGCAGCCGCGTTTCGCCGTCGCGGCCGCTTCGAAACAAAGGGGCGATCCCCAGGACTTCCCCGTTTTCCCTCCAGACGGCGATCCGCAATTCGCCCGACGGCCATTCTCCACCGCCGAGGTGATCCCACCAGGCGCGCAGGAATTCAGAGCGAAGAAAAGGATTTTCGGTAGCGCAGCGCGCAAGCAGGGTGTTCCATTCGGCAGTGATCCGCTCCCACGACGGCACATCACGGATAAATTCGATCGGCATACCCTTCTCCTGATTTGTAATGATCATCGGCGCGCGGTGGATACGACGCCAATCCACCCCAGAGCGGATCGCCTATTCCCCGCGGCCCGTCTCCAAACATTCCAACGCCGCACGCGCGGCCAAGCGCTGACCCATCTGCCATCCCGTTTCCTCCGCCATTATCTGCAAATGCCGGCGGACGCGCTCCTGCTCCTCGGCGTCGAGCCATTTCCAGGCGGCGCGGATCAGATCCGGTTCGCCGGAAAGCAGGCGGCTCCAGAGGAGTTCGGGATCCATCGTCTCGGTCATCGGCAGCCTCGATCCATCTACGCGGAAGTATAATCGAACCGGATGCCGCCATGCACCTGATCCTGACGCACGAACAAGCCGATTTCGACGCACTGGCCGCCATGCTCGCCGCGCGCCTTTTGGAAGCGGATTCACACGCCGTGCTCCCGCACCGTATGAACCGCAACGTACACGCATTCCTGGCGCTCTACGGCGACGCGCTGCCGTTCGAATCCATGGATGATCTGCCGCGCGGACGCGTGGACCGGGTAACGCTGGTGGATACGCAGACGATGCCGACGACCCGCGGAGTCGGAACCCACACGCGCGTGCATGCGGTGGATCATCACCCGCCGCATAAGACCCTGCCGCGGGGTTGGACCGTCGCGGTGGATGCGGTCGGCGCGTGCACTACGCTGCTCGTCGAATCGCTGCAAGCTTTCCCGCACCCGCTTTCCCCGGAGGAGGCAACCCTTCTCCTGCTGGGGATCTACGAAGACACCGGGTCGCTTTCCTACGCCGGCACAACCCCGCGCGATGTGCGCGCAGCCGCCGGACTGCTCGAGCAGGGCGCCAATCTGGGCTTGGCCGCGGGCTTCCTCAATCATCCGCTTTCGGTTTTACAACGCGAATTGTACGACCGCCTTCTGGACAGTGCGGAATTCCTTACCGTCCAGGGCCGCCGGATACTCATCGCGCAGGCCGCCGCACAGGCGGAGGTCGAGGAAATCTCCACGTTGGCGCACAAGCTGCGGGATCTCTTCAACCCCGACGGCCTTTTTGTCCTTGTGGATTTGGGATCGCATATCCAATTGGTGGCGCGTTCGACGTCGGATTCGATCGACGTTTCGGAGATCGCCGCGCATTTCGGCGGCGGCGGGCACGAACGCGCCGCGGCGGCGCTCATCCGCGGACACACGCCGGACGCCTTACGCCGCGAGCTGGTGGAGCTGCTGCCCGACGCCGTCACACCGCCGCTTTCGGTGGCGCAGATCTACTCGCCGCGCCCTCAGGTGGTGGAATCCGATCTGACGATCGGCGAGGCGGCGGAACGGATGGCGCGCTACGGATACGAGGGATTTCCGGTCGTGCGGGAAGGCCGGGTGGTCGGATTGCTTACGCGGCGCGCGGTGGACCGCGCGGTCGCGCATGGGATGAAGCGCGCGCATGTGGAAACCGTGATGGAGAGCGGGTCGGTCACCGTCCAACTCGCCGATTCGATCACCCGCCTGCAACAGGTGATGGTGGAGCAGGGGTGGGGGCAGATCCCGGTCGTCTCCACCGACAGTGAGCAGGTGGTGGGTATTGTCACCCGGACCGACCTGATCAAGGCGCTGGCTCCCGGGAAGGGCGGAAAGGCCGCCGCCCGGCTGAACCTGCGCGAGCGGCTCGAACAAAATTTTCCCGCGGCGCGGCGGGCCCTGTTGCATGCCATGGCGACCATGGCGGACCGTCAGCGCATGCCGCTGTACCTGGTGGGCGGCGTGGTTCGCGATCTGATCCTGAAGATTTCCTCGCACGATCTCGATCTGGTGGTCGAAGGGGATGCCATCGGGCTGGTCCGCTCGGTGGCAAAGGAGTTCGGCGGGAGGGTGCGCAGTCATGACCGGTTCGGCACGGCCAAATGGCTGCTGCGCGGCGTCGATTTGGGAAAACTGGACCTGCCCGCGGAATCGGCATCGGAGCTTCCGGATTCTCTGGATTTGGTGTCCGCCCGGGCGGAATTTTATCCGCACCCCTCGGCGCTTCCGGAAGTGGAACGCGGAAACTTAAAGTTGGACCTCCACCGCCGCGATTTCACCATCAATACGCTCGCGCTTTCGCTCAACACCGCCCGCTTCGGGGAGGTCAGCGATTTCTGGGGCGGCCTGCGCGATCTGGACGAGAAGCGGATCCGGGTGCTGCACTCTATCTCCTTCGTCGACGATCCAACGCGGATACTGCGCGCCGTCCGGCTGGAGCAGCGGCTGGGATTTGAAATCGAGCCCCGCACCCGGGATCTGATTGCGCGTGCCCTGCCGCTCCTGCACCGGGTGAGCGGCGATCGTATCCGCCATGAACTGGAAGCCATCTTCGAAGAACCGGCGCCGGAAAACGCCCTCCGCCGTCTGCAGGAATTGGAGATACTCGGCCAGATCCACAAGGACTTGGAATGGAATCCCGATCATATGGAGCATATCCGCCGCGCGCGCGCGTTCGTGCCGGATCCCGCGTGGAACCTTACCGGCGACGGGCGCGAAATGGTATCGCCGCTTTCCGCCTGGCTGACCGGGCACCCCGGCGGGGTATTGACGGGAATACTCGAGCGGCTCAATCTCCCCAAACGGGAATCCCAAAACATTCTGGCTGCCCGCCAGGCGGCCGACCGGCTGGCGGCGCTGCCCAAGGATGCCTCCCCCAGCCGACTGGTCGATCTCCTGGAAGACGTGCCGGAACCGGCACTGGTGGGAGCCATTCTGCAATCGGAGGGACTGGTCCGCGATCGGCTGGAACGCTACCTAGCTGAATGGCGCACCATCCAGCCGGCGACCGACGGCTCGGTGCTGCGCCGGCGCGGGTTGCCTCCCGGACCGCGCTACCGGGAAATTCTGCATACGCTGCGCAGCGCGCGCCTGGATGGCCGGATCTCCACGGCGGAGGATGAAACGCAGATGTTGAATGCGCTTCTGGCGGATTTTCCGGAGAATTAAGCCTTGGAGAAAAAACCGATAGCGACGCCAAAATTGGAAAAAGAGCCGGGGGATGTCCCTTTCAGACCGGGCCTTGCGGATCCGGATGCTTTCGTCATCCGCCCGATCGAAGAAAGGGATCTCGCGGCTTTGGAATGGGATGGGGCGTATCTCCATTTCCGCCGGCTTTTCCGACAGGCCTACCAGGATATGAGGATCGGCACGCGGCAGTTATTGATGATGGAGCATACGGCGACCGGCGAGATGATCGGCCAGGTATTCATTCAATGGAGCAGCAGCGATCCGCGATTCGCCGATGGCACCCACCGCGGCTACCTTTACGCGCTCCGCATCAAACCCGCTTTCCAGAGTCGGGGCCTCGGCACCCGGATGCTCATCGCGGCGGAGAGTGAATTACGCCGGCGCGGGATGGACACGGCGTCGATCGGGGTTGAGAAAGACAATCCACGGGCGCGCTTATTGTATGAACGGCAGGGGTACCGCATCATCGCCGACGATCCCGGCCGCTGGTCGTACCTTGATCATGAAGGGATAATCCGAGAAGTTCTGGAACCGGCCTGGTTGATGGAGAAGAGGATCCGCGAAGGACACGAAATGGTTTCCACGAAGGATACGTAGGGGAAACCTGACAAGCACGGAGGAAATTAAAAAAACCTACACCTTTGTCGCCCTAAGCAAGGAGAAGAGTCTCTCCCGGCTGTACGGAAGGGGGTATGGCATGAAATTAATATCAGTATTTTCTGATTTGTACAGAGGGATACATTGGGGTTGTGGAAGTCCGTTTGCGCGTCAATCAATCCGGCAATGTGAAGTAAAAGGCGGCGCCTTTCTCCGGTTCACCCTCCGCCCAAACCCTCCCCCCGTGCCGATGGATGATGCGCTGGACTGTCGCCAATCCGATCCCGTTCCCGGGAAATTCCTGGACGGTGTGCAGGCGTTGAAACGCCTGAAAGAGTTTATCCGCGTGATCCATCTGAAAGCCGGCGCCGTTGTCTTTAACGCAGTAAGCGCGTTCCCCCTCGGGCGTGACAACCGGTTCGAATATGATCTTCGCCTCCTTGCGGCGGGATGTGAATTTCCAGGCGTTGCCAAGTAAATTTTCCAGTACCGCCGACAACAGCCGTTCATCCGCCTCGGCGGATAATTTTTCGGCGACCGTCCACGTCACCGTCCGGCCGGGTTCGGCGCGCTGGAATTCCTCCGCCACGCGGCGCGCCATGGCGGACAGATCCAGCGGCTGGCGGTGCAATTCGCCGCGCGTCAACCGCGAAAGCTGAAGCAGGTCGTCGATCAGCAGCCCCATCCGCTTGCTGGCGGACCGGATCCGCTGCAGATAATCCAACCCCTGATCATCCAGATGGGCGGCATACTCCTCCTGCAGCGCCTGGCCGAACCCGTCGATGCTGCGCAATGGTGCGCGCAGATCATGGGAGACGGAATAGGCGAAGGCTTCCAATTCCTTGTTCGCGGCCGCCAGCTGCGCGGTCCGCTCCTCGACCCGCCCTTCCAGTTCGGCGTTCAGGCGGCGGATCTCCTCCTCCGCGTTTTTCCGATCGGTGATATCCATCGAGGTGCATAATACCTGATCACAGTGCCCGTTCCCTTCGGGCAATGGGATTTTCGTGGTACTGAACCAGCGCTCGCCGATTCCGGCGAGGGCGATCTTTTCTTCGGGGATGATGATCGATGCCTGTCGGGTAATAACGTCGCGGTCTGATTCGCGGAGCCGTTCAACCCCTTCCGGCGGATGCGGGCAATCGGAATCCGTCCGGCCGATCATGGCTTCCGGCGTGGAACCGTACGCTTCCGCCAGGGCCATGTTGGCCAGCGCGAAGGTCCCATCGGCCTTTCTGACGCAGATCAGGTTCGGCGAGGCGTCGATGACCGCGCGTAGAAAAGTGCGCTCACGGATCAGGGCTTCTTCCGCCTGGCGCCTCCGGGAAATGTCGTGAATGCCAAAGATGGCGCTGTCGAATGTTCCCGAGGGTTCATACATCAGGCGGGTTTCGGATTCGACCCACTTGTATTCCCCGCCGGCGCAGCGGTACCGGAACTCCTGCCGGATCGTGGAGCGGTGCTGCGCGACGGCCGCCTGCACCTGTTTCAGAACGGTTGCGGATTCTTCGGGGTGAATGTTTTCCAGCACCGAGGTGCCTTCCAGGTCCTTCGGTTCCCAACCGAACATTTTTTTAACCGAGGGGCTGGCGTACAGAAGAATACTGTGGGTATTAATGTGGCCGATGCCCCCGGCCATATTCTCGGTGATCATCCGCAGCCGGTCCTGGAAGGCGTGCGCCTGCAGCAGGGCGGATTCGAACCATGTGGCACAGATCCAGGAGATGAACGCCAGAAGCCCCATGACAACTACTGAAAAATAATTATAGTTAACCGGGGATTGGGTTTGAAGAAAACTTGCCGTGTAAAGGGCTGTTTGAAGCGCCAACACGGCAAAGGAACCGGTCGGGGTAAACAGGAACGAAGCCAGCGCAATCGAGATGGCTGCCACGATCAATATGCGGTCGTAATCGGCAGCGGGAACCGAGATGAAAGGCAAGAGCGACGCCAGAAGGACAAATGCAACCGAAGCCGCCCGGTTCCATCCCCTGCGGTTGAGCCACCACAGCCCAACAATCCCAACAAGCCCCGCGGCATCGGAAAGAACAAACCGAAGCGAGATCGGATTGGGTGATCGGATCCACTGGATGAAATTGTAAATAAACAAGAATAATGCGACATGAAAACTGCCGAGCAGGACCAGACTTAACAACTGCCCGCGCCAGCGCTGAACCGTATCCTGTTGGCGGATCTCCATCCAATCGGACAGAAGATTGCGGAATTGGAACTTATTCATCCGGCGCTCCCTAATAACCTTCCCGCCGGCAGGCGGGATCGCAACTAGTTTAACTTGGATTATCGATGAAATACCGCTTGGGTGCAACCAGGGGAAGGGCGGACAGGGTTACAATGGGCGACGGAGAAGATTATGCACGGACCGCTTCTGATATTTCTTGCAACCATCGCCTGGGGGGCGCTGCATAGCCTGCTGGCCGGTATTCCGGCGAAGCAAGCCGCCCGGGGAGTTTTTGGCCCGGTGGCGGATAATCTTTACCGGATCGGGTTCAATGCGGCGGCGGGGATAACGCTCCTTCCGGTTTTAGCGATCCTGGTGCAGAATCCCGGTTCCGTATTGGTCCGTGTTCCCGGCCCGTGGTGGGTGATTCTGGCGGCCGGCCAGCTTATCGCATCGGTTTTGTTAGGTTTGAGTTTCCTGCATTCCGATCCGCCGGATTTCCTCGGCTTGCGTCAATTGGGCAATGCGAAGGGCGATGCCAAGCTGGTCACCACAGGCGCCTACGCGATAACCCGGCATCCGATGTATACAACCGGCCTGCTGATTTTGTGGCTATTCCCCATCCTCACCACCGGTACGCTGGCGTTCAACCTGGCCGTCACACTATACATCCTAATCGGGAGCGAACTGGAGGAGCGAAGGCTGATCGAAGCCTATGGAGATGAATATCGAAGATATAAGGCGAAGGTCGCGCGGTTGATTCCGTTTATTTATTAAGTCCCCGGTATTCGTAAAACGCAATCCCCTGTATTTTCTTCCTCCTCTCCGATCGGTGCTGCAGGCATTGAATTGGTCTCGGAAGGTTAGCCGGCCTTATCATGGAACGGGTGGTTCTTTCGCGTGTAGATGACTGTACTGCCATGAAGACACAAAGACACGAAGAAAACACTTTGCGTCTTTGTGTCTTCATGGTAAATAATTTTAGAAATAATACTCAATGAAAAGAGGTTCAGCCGCCGGATCCGCCCCGCCGCTATGTAAAGTTGAGCAGGATTTCGAGGACTTTCACATTCACCGTGAAATCGGTATTCGTATGAGTCATTAATTCCAAATCCACCGCGGCAATTCCCTGGAACGCCGCCCAGTCGACTAGGTTCCCTGTATATTTGCAACCGGTGTCGATCGGGGGGTATTGGTAAGGGGACACCGCGGCGATCGCCTTTGCCAGTCGTTTCGATGCCGGATCGGGGGGCTGCCCGGCGGCGAAGACTCCGAGCGCCGCGCTGTGATAATTTATCATTGCGGTGAATTGGTGGTCCAGGATGAAATCCCGCAGCGCAACACTTTCGGGTTCCGAGAATGGAAACGGACCGGCGGTGACGGGGGTGATCACCCAGCAGCCGTCGAGCGGCCATTTTGCCTGCCAATAGGCATCCCAGTTACGATTTAAATCCACTTGATTGGCGTTGGCCCGACCATCCGGGCCATGTGCTTTGGCCTCCCCGTCCGGATTCAGCGAACGGACGATGTACAGCACCGTCTGCTCGGGAATCATCTCGGGATGATCGGTCAATTCCTTAATCAATTGATCGGCCAAGGCGATGGTGTTCCATTCGCTTCCGCCGTGGATCCCGTGGACGGTCAGCCGTTCCGAAGGACCCGTACCGAAACGGTACACCTCGATCGGGCGGCCTTCCACAGAGTGCCCGATGATGACCGGGCCGGAGGCATATGGGAGCGGAGTATCGGTCGGCGTGATAGTAACAGTGGGAGTGTTCGACGGCGTGAAGGTGAGGGTCGGAGTGCGAGTCCGCGACGGCGTGAGGGTGAAAGTGCGAGTGAAGGTTGACGTGCGCGTAGCGGTGGAGGTGATGGTCGGGGTCGCGGTGGGCGGAGGGAATAAAACGGCCGCCGCCGCGCTTCCCAATCCGCTCCAGAACACAAGGAACGTTGCCATCAGGCAAAAGCAGAATCCCCAGACAGCGAGCGCGACCCGCCGCAGGGTCCGGGTGCTATTCATGCGGCACCAGAGCCGACGCGATCGCTTCCCGGAGCGAACGGCAGGGGATGATCTCGATTCCCTTGGGCGGGCCCTCGCCGCGGCGGACCGTCTTGGGGACGATGGCGCGGCGGAAGCCCAGCGCCGCCGCTTCACGCAGCCGGGCATTGGTCTGGCTCACGGCCCGGAGTTCGCCCGACAGCCCGATCTCGCCGATGAGCACCAGATCGGCGGCAACCGGGCGGTCCTTCATCGACGAGGCAATCGCGACAGCCATGGCAAGATCCGCAGCCGGTTCATCGATCCGAATTCCGCCGACCACATTAAGAAAGATATCCTCTTCCGCAACGCGCAACCCCGCACGCCGGGTCAGCACGGCCGAGATCAGCAGTAACCGGTAAAGATCCACCCCGTTGGGAGTCCGGCGCGGGGTTCCATACGCCGCCGGGCTGGTCAATCCTTGGATTTCGATCAGGAGCGGCCGGGTGCCTTCCATCACTACGGCAATCGCCGAACCCGGCGATTGCGCGGCGCGTTCCGCCAGGAATGCCTCGGAAGGGTTGGAAACCTCGGCCAGCCCGTCGCCGCGCATTTCGAAAACGCCCACTTCCGCAACCGCCCCGAAGCGGTTCTTTACCGCACGCAACAGGCGGTAACTCTGGAACCGGTCGCCCTCCAGGTACAGGACCGTATCGACGATGTGTTCCAGCACCCGCGGACCGGCCAGTACGCCTTCCTTGGTCACATGACCGATGAGAAACACCGCCATGCCGGAGGATTTGGCAAGCGTCTGCAGCCGGGCGGCGCACTCCCGGACCTGAGAGACCGATCCGGCGGAGGAGGTCAACTCCGGCAAATACACCGTTTGAATCGAATCGATGATCAGGATGCGCGGGGAAAGCGCCTGCACATGCTCGAGGATGGCATCCAGACGGGTTTCTGTGACCAGGAAAAGCGATTCCGGGAAAGCCGCCGCGCCCCCGGATTTCCCGGCGGACGAGGATGAAGATTCCGGCTCGCCCCCGGACATCCCTTCGGAGATCCGGACCGCGCGCATTTTCATCTGGCGTTCGGATTCTTCACCCGAGACATACAGCACCGGGCCCGAGGCCCCGGCAAGGATCCAGGAGGCTTGCAGGAGCAGGGTGGATTTGCCGATCCCGGGATCTCCGCCGATCAGGACAATCGAACCCGGCACGACGCCCCCGCCCAGGACGCGCGAGAATTCATGGATCGGCAGCGGGAGGCGGCTCTCTTCGCCGCCCTCGACTTCCCGGAGGCGCTTGGGCCTGGATAGGACCGGCCCGGCGGCGGAAGCGGCATTGCGCGAGGGGGCGGCCGTCACCTGTTCGACCATGGAATTCCAGGCGCTGCAACGCGGGCAGCGGCCCATTCCGCGCGGACTGGCGTAACCGCATTGCTGGCAGATAAATTCAGTGCGTGTCTTCGACAAAGGGAACCCCCGGCAAACTGATTATCTCAACGAGGGCGTTCTCCCGCAAGGGGACATTCGAACGCGCCGGCGCGCGGCGGGAGGAAAACGGGCATATGATCGAATTGCGGATCGCCTGTTTGTATCGCGATGACTGCTGCCTCTTCCCATTACTGGATTCATAAGTTTCGAAAAGCATTCATCCCGACGAGCCTGATGCTATCCCTTCTTTGCGGATGGATCGATTATCAACCGGAACCGGATTGATGCCGCCCGTTTTCTATTTGATACCGATCGCGCTGGCCGCCTGGCACGTGCGTGAGGAGTCGGGAGTTGCGGTCTCCGGTTTATGCGCGGCCTTCGCCGCTTATACCACGGAAATTCAACCGGGCGTCCTCTCCCGAAGCCTCTGCGTCGGAATCTGGGGGATTGCATAGCGCCTGGCTTTTTCCTGTGTGCCGTCCGGCTGCTCGGGCGGCGGCAGCGGACGATGGATTCCATCTGCCGTCTGGCGACGACCGACAGCCTGAACGGGGTCTACAACACGCGTGCCTTCTTCGATATCCTGCGAAGTGTAATGGCGTATTGCCGCCGGTAAAACCGGCCACCATCGCTTTTTTACATCGACAACTTCAAGACGGTCAACGATTTCTACGGCCACCAGACGGAGGATTCGGTGCTGGCAGCAGTCGCGCGGCGGATCGATATCGTGGCACGGCTGGGTGGGGATGAGTTCTCGATCCTGCTGCCGGAGACCGATGAAGCCGCTTCACGGACAACTGTCGCACGGGTGCAGGAAAACCCGGGCCGAAAAACGGCCCAAAAGGGTTGCGGCGTGACGGTCAGCCTTGGGGCGGTGACGTACCGGACGATGGATTGCACGGCGGACGACATCGTTCGCGCCGCGGATGACCTGATGTACCGGGAAAAGCACGGCGGGAAAACCGGGGCGCGCTTTGCGGTCTTCCCGGAGTAAAATTGGCATCCGGCCGCATTCCCGCCCTCCGGCGGGATAGCGGCGAAATCCACGGGAGGTTTTAATTATGGGTTTCCTGGATAAATTACTGAAATCGTTTTCCGGTGACAGCCCGAGGGTGACTACCGTTTCCGTAAAGTGCAATCGCTGCGGCGAGATCCTCACCGCCCGGGTTAATATGGCCAACGATTTAAGCGTGGAGTTCAGCCCGACCGGCACGCCGAAATCTTATACCTGCCGCAAGGTCGTTCAGGGCAGCGGCCGCTGCTTTCAATCGATTGAGGTCCTCCTTAAATTCGACTCCCGGCGGACTCTCCTGGAAAAGGAGATTCACGGCGGGAAATTCGTCGAGGAATAATTCTCTCCTGATCCGTTGCGGATCCGTGGGTAATACGGATTTCCATTCGTAGCACCTCAGCCGGACTTCTTTCTTTTGTACACGGATTGCACCGAAACGATATTGTTTTTTTTTCTTGCATTACGCTGCCATCCTTTGCGTATTTCCCCCGGCGGTTTCGGATATTATCGGTGTTTCGGTATACATTTCCTCCGATCTGAGGAGCTGCTCAAATTCATCCCGTCCATTCAGAGTAAATCCGTTCGCACGCGGGGTACCCGGATCCTGCGGAATAATCAAATTTCTATTTGTGGGGTTATTCGAGGCACTCTGGATACCTGAGAACCATTTCCGCGCGACCGAAGGATTTTCCTTGCGACCACGACTACTCTTCGGGAAGGAAAACACGTGGCAGTTGCTTCCAGCGAAGACCGAGCACTCACCGCCGCCCTGTTCCGGGGCGAGACCGGAGCCTGGGCCGAATTGTGCGAGCGATACGGCGGCGCGCTCTATCGGTTCGCCTTCCATCTCTGCGGCGGAGAATCCGCCTGGGCGGAGGATGTCCGGCAGGAGACGCTGCTGGCCGCGGCGGCAGCCATCCAGCGCTTCCGCGGGGACGCGCCCCTCTTTGGCTGGCTGTGCGCGATCGCCCGCTGTAAAGCGGCGGATGAAATCCGCCGCCGCGGACGGATGGCGGATCCGATACCGGAGAACGCAGCGAGCGCGGGTGCATGGGACAACCTGGAAACGGAACCGCTTCCGGAAACCTGGATGGAACGGTCCGAATTGCGCGCGCAAGTCATCGAGGCGCTCTGGTCGCTTCCCCCGGAATACCACCGGCTGCTGATGGCGCGCTATGTGGATGGAATCGGCGTGGACCTCCTCGCCCGCCGGTCGGGCCGATCGTACAAAGCGGTGGAATCCATGCTGGCGCGGGCGCGCGCGGCACTGCGCCGGCAATTACGGGAGGTGGACCATGACGGTACGAATTGATCCGGAACCGATCGGCGAACATAATCTACGGGCCCTTATCACCTCCGTCCAGACACCGGTTGCGCCGCCGCTTCCCGCCGCCCTGGCGGAATCGCTTGCGGCACGTGCCCGAGGCGGCGGCGCGGCCGGGAACGGGTTGCCGGTTGCCGCGGCAGGGTGCGCCGTTGCCGGCCTTGTGCTGCTGGCGCTGCTGCCCCTCCTTCCCGCGGGGCGGATGGATATGCGCTGGTGGATGGCGGCCATCCCGGCCATCAACCTGTTGCTGAGCCCATTCGCCGCAGCCGTCGTCATCAAGGCAATGCGAAAGGAGACATCCGATGCCAAAGCGTAATTTTCTGTTGCCCGCCGCCGTTATCGGCCTGATCGGGTTCATCGGCATGTTCATTTACATGTCGATCGGAATTGGGATTTTCGATCCTGATCGGGAGGGACATTTGGATCCCGGCGGCAACCGCCGGCAATCGGTCGAGCAAGCACTCAATAGAATCCTTCCCGCATCTGTGGAATCCGCGAACGATCCCGGACTCGAAACTGCCGCGGAAAAGTTGACCGCGGAACCATACATCGTCTGGGTATGGATGATGGATACGGACGGGATGCTGACCATTGTGCGCGGCGGCCCGGCGCACGCCGGAGACGCCGTCCGGGAGCTTTCCCTGTACGAAGAGGATATTATTCTGGCGCTCGAACCGGGACTGCTGACAACGGAAACGGAGCTGGAACTGCGTCTGGCGGCCGCGATGCGGCGCGAAGGCGAGCATAACGATATCTACCGGCATCTGGTGCGATCGATCCCCGGATCGGACGGGGAAAAAGCCGCCTTCTTCGGTGTCGCCTATGAGGCAACGGACACCGCGCCGAGTACAGCCGATATCGCCTTTCTGGTTCTCGGTGCCGCCGGTTTTCTGGTTTACTGGCTGGGTTTGCCGCTGTGGGTGGTGCTTGATTCGCGCGCCGGCGGCGGAGGACGGGCGTCTGTGCTCTGGGGGCTGTTCGTCCTGGTGGCCAATGCGGCCGGGTTGCTGGCTTACCTTCTGGTCCGGCATCGCAGCCCCTAGAAAAAAACTGCATTTGTTCCGTGTCTTAAACCAATCGCGGCCGGGATCTAAGGAGATCTCCGGCCGCGATTTATTATGTACGGAAGCGCGGATTATTACACCGTTGGCGGATTATTTTTCCAGATCAACGCCGTGCCGATCAGGCCGCCGATCATCCCGAACAAGGGAAAAATCACAAATTTACAGCAGGTGCTGAAAAGAATGCTGCCGGATGTCGCGGCGGCTTGCTCGATGATCTGCCGGGACGACGCGTCAAGGGATTCGGCTGCGCCGGGAATTTGGTTCAAATAATCCATGACGGCGGCGCCATTACTCATGCCGCCGAAAATCAGGCTGGAGATCCCGCCCAAGATCGATGCCAGCAACGCGCCGACGGCTCCGGCGATGAGCCCCAGGACCACCCCCTGGCCGACGGTCAAGCCGGGTTGGGCTTTATTGCTCGTGCGGTAGAGGAAGACGGCCAGGATGCCGCAGCCCCAGAGCCCCGCCCAGAGACAACAACACGAACTGACAGCGCCGAGTAATGGAATGGCGGCGAGGATGCCCATCGCAATCCCCGCCAGACCCCCGGCAAGAAGCATGGATTTTGTATTCATTGATCTCCTCCAAGTGAGTGATTGCCAAAATGAAGAATTCGGATTAACCCGCATTCCATGGATGCCCGGTATGGGAATGCGGATTTTACCAACAGATTATGTTTGTCCCGGCGTTTGCGGATTCAGGAGGTCCTCCCCTTCACCGGTCATCGCGGATTTCACGGCGTTCATAATCCCATATCCTCCCCCAACGACTCCAATCATTCCGAACACCAATTTACCGATCAGGTAGTAAATGGATCGGGCCATGAGCGCCGCGTCGATCACTTTTTGAAGGTCCAGGGGAAGTTCGATCGTCGAAAGAATAGCCGATAAATCGATGAAGGCGGATATGAAGGATATCGTTCCTGCAATTAGGAACAGGACGCCGATGCCCAGTAACAACGGCATGCGCTTCTGGTGGACCTGCTTCTGGTCCATCTCGACAACCTGTTCCACGAACCGCTTGGCCTGGCCCCAATCCCAGCCCGTCCGGCGGCACAATTGAAAAATAATATCGTTTGGTTTTTTATGACTGGATAGGCATCCGACGACCCACTTGCGCAGGTCGGGATAACGGGTGGCATCGATCTCGGAACTCTTCGGGGTGTAATACATATGACCTCTCAATCCCCGGAGCCGCGCTCGGTTTCCACTTCTTCCGGATCGAGCCGCACCCAGAGCATCAGCAGTTGCCCTTCCGCCGTGGGAACGTAACGGGCGGCCTGGATGGGGGCCTGGGTGATGTGACCGTCGGGGGCGCGAAATTCGAGCACAATCGGTTCGCGTTTTTTCCAGGCATGGTAGCAACGTTCGACCAGCGCCGGTCCGTTAAATGTGCGCATCCGCGTCAGGGCGGATCGGTAAGGGCGGATGCTGTCGCCCAGACTGGCGGGCCATGCCGCGCCCGGATCTTCAAAAACGGGGGGCGGACCTTCAATAATGGTGATTTTCTGCTGTGCGCTCATAGGTCTTCGCGGCCTCATAATACCACGATTGCCTCCCTCGACGGAAGAAAATAGCTTGAAAAGTGGACTGTGCCCGCCTCCATTCCAACCCACCACTGCTATAATCCATATGGGGGAAACGGGCGGAACCCGAAAAGATTTCGGTTTTTTAATTCACAATTTACAGGGTAGGCCATGAAAAAAGATCTGGATCGCCTGATGCAGGAACGCGGCCTGGACGCCATATGGATTTCGGGGCCGGCCAATCATAATCCGGCACTGGTGTATTTCACGGGCATCGCCAATATCACCCGGGCGGATCTGATAAAAAAGCGGGGCGCCCCGCCCGTGCTTTTCCATTACCCGATGGAACGGGAGGAGGCGGCGCGGACGGGATTGCGCTGCCGCAACCTCAACGAATTCAACCCCGAAGAAATTTTTACGCAAGCGGGAGGGAATGCGGCTAAAGCCGGAGCGATCCGCATGGCGCGGATTTTCCGGGAGATGGGCATCCGCGGGCGCGTGGCGATCGGGGGAAATGTGGAGCTCTCTTCGGCCTACGCCCTGCTCGCCGAGCTGCCGGCCCAGGCGCCGGATATCCAATTCGTCTCCGAAGGGGAAGACCCGGTCCTGATACGGGCGCGTTCCACCAAGAGCCCTGAGGAGATCGAACGGATCCGGTCGATCGGGCGGACCACCACGGCGGTGATCGGGGAAACGGCCGCCTTTCTCTCCTCGCATGCGGCCCGCGGAGAGGTGCTTGTCGGACGGGGCGGCGAGGCGCTGACGATCGGCGCGGTGAAAGCCTTCATCCGGCGCGCCCTGGCCGGACACGGCGCCGAGGCTCCGGAAGGAACCATCTTCGCACAGGGGCGTGACGCCGGTATTCCGCATTCCACCGGCACCGACGCGGATCCGGTCTGCTTGGGCAAGACGATCGTATTTGACCTCTTCCCGTGCGAGATGGGCGGCGGATATTTTTACGACTTCACCCGCACCTGGTGCATGGGCTACGCGCCCGAGGCGGTGGAGGACCTGCACCGCCAGGTGCTGCTGGCATATGCGGACACGGAGGAGAGAATTCGCGCCGGGATGCGCGCCAACGAGATCCAGCCGGCGGTCTGCAGCTTTTTCGAAGCCAGGGGCCATTCGACGATCCGCAGGGATCCGAAAACGGAAAGCGGTTACGTGCATCTGATCGGGCATGGACTGGGATTGAACGTGCACGAGTCGCCCTCCTTTCTGCTTGCCGAATCCAATCGCGAGGTCCTTCAACCCGGGGCCGTGTTCACCATCGAGCCGGGGTTGTACTATCCGGAGCGCGGGATGGGCGTGCGGCTGGAAAACACCGTGTGGATCCGCCCGGACGGCGCGGCGGAAGTGATTGCGCCGTATCCCATGAACCTGGTCCTTCCCGTGAAGGGCGGATTGCGGCGGCGGACATCACCCAAGCGGCGGACAAGCGCGCGCGCAAAGACAGTGCGCACGGCCGCCCGCCGGAAAAAAACCTCCGCCCGGCCCCGAAAGAAGGCGAAATGAGCGCCGCCAAATCCACCGCGCCCGAGATCCGGGTACTCGGTATCGAGACGTCGTGCGATGATACCGGGGCGGCCGTCGTCGGCAACGGCACACGGATACTCTCCAATATTTTGCTTTCGCAAAACGAACTGCACGCGCGTTACGGCGGCGTGTTCCCGGAGATGGCTTCCCGCAGCCATGTGGAGACGATCGAGCCTGTCATCCGGCGGGCGCTTGAGGAGGCCCATTTAAGCGTGGAGGAGCTGGATGCAGTCGCGGTAACGCGCGGTCCGGGGCTGGCCGGATCGCTGGTGGTTGGGGTGAATGCGGCCAAAGGGCTGGCGCTGGCGGCGGGTCTTCCGATCCTGGGAATTCATCATTTGGAGGCGCACATTTACTCGCTCTGGCTCGGCCGGGAGGAGGAAGAATCCTTCCCTGTGTTGTGCCTGATCGTTTCCGGCGGACACACCGACCTGTACCTGATGCAGGGCCACGGCGATTACCGGCGGCTGGGCGGGACGCTCGACGACGCGGCGGGTGAGGCGTTCGACAAAGTGGCGCGCCTGCTCGGCCTGGCGTATCCCGGCGGACCGGCGATCGAGGAAGCCGCCCGGACGGGCGACCCCGAATCGATCGGTTTTCCGCGCGCCTGGCTGGAAGACACGTGGGATTTTTCCTTCAGCGGATTGAAGACCGCCGTGCTGCGAGAAGTCCGCAAGCATCAGCCGGCGCTCGCGGCCGGGATCGATCCGCCGGCGCCGGGCCTTCCGATCCCGAATCTCGCGGCCTCGTTCCAGGCGGCGGTGGTGGATGTGTTGGCGCAGAAGGCCGTGCGCGCCGCGCGGGAATTTGCCGCAAAGGAAATTCTGGTCGCCGGAGGCGTATCGGCTAACCAGGAATTACGGTCCGCGTTGCAGAAGATCGCACCATGCCCGGTACGTACGCCGCCGCTCGAATTATGCACCGACAACGCGGCCATGGTCGCCGCCGCGGGTTTCTTCCGTTTTCAGGCGGGCCAGCGATCACCATTGACCATGGACGTGAGCCCGGATTTGGAATTGGTGGAAGGTTGATTTTTTTCCCGCGGATCGCACGAAGAAAACCACGGATTTCCCTGTAAACAATTTCTCAAGATAAGCCGGTTCGGAATAGAATTCCATCTTTTATGATTTTTCCCCCTTGAGAGATCTCCAGATGTCAATAGTATTAAGGAACGGCGATCTGTTCCGTACAGGACGAGCTGCGTTTTTTTCATTGCGGAGGAATCATGAAACTCCCCGTCGATTGGTTATTGCAAGGACCTGCTTGGATCCGATACCGGACGCGGATCGACCTGCTGGGAGAAAAAGATTCTTCCCCGACGGCCGTATCCGACCGCAAGGAAATGCTGCGCGACGGACAAATCGCCGGCGTGATCGCCAGCCTGGAGGGCTGGCCCGGCGCGCCGGTGAAAAACCACAAGCAGGCGGATCTCCCATATCACAAACTTTCCTTTCTGGCGGAAATCGGTATGCGCCGCGGCGACCCGAAGCTTGACGGTATCATCCGAAAAATCCTTAAACAAATGACGGCGGACGGCATTCCACGGATGCCGATCCTGATTCCGAAGGCGTTCGGCGGTTCCGGCAGGGCGGAGCAGGCCTGGGTGCTGTGTGACGCGCCGGTGCTCCTGCACAGCCTGGCAAAGATGGGATACGGCGCCGAGGCTCCGGTCCGCCAAGGGATGCGCGCCTTGGCGGCACGCGCGCGGGAATACGGCTGGCCCTGCGCGGCCGCGCCGGAACTCGGGAGATTTCGCGGCCCGGGCCGGAAGGACGATCCCTGCCCGCTGGCCAACCTGCTGATGCTGGAAGTTCTCACGGAAGAGAAGACATTCGCGAAAAGCACGGCTGGGCGCAACGGCCTGGAAGCGGCGCTTTCACTGTGGGCGGCGCGGAAATCACGCAAGCCGTATTTGTTCGGCATGGGAACGGATTTTGCGAAGCTAAAGGCGCCGTTCATCTGGTACGACTTGCTGCACGAACTGGATGTCCTCTCCCGCTTTCCGGCCGCGTGGAAGGATGCGCGCTTCCGACAGATGATCCGGCTGCTTGAATCCAAAGCGGACCGCGAGGGGCGCTTCCTTCCGGAATCGGTTTGGATGGCGTGGAAAGGTTGGGAATTCAACAATAAAAAGGAGCCTTCCCGCTGGATCACGCTTCTGGCGCTTAGGATCCTCAAACGGGTACAAAATTAGAGCGGTCATAAGGGCGATCCATCGGATCGCCCTTATGACCGCTCCGGTCTGACTTGACGGAACCCGAACGCTTCTATAGAATCCAACTATATCAACGGGGAGCCCGTAACCGGGCTGAGAGGGAGGCGCCCAGCCTTCGACCCGCAGAACCTGCTCCGGGTAATGCCGGCGGAGGGATCGCGTTGCCCACAAAAACCCTCCGGCGGCGGAGGTTTTTTTTATGTCTTGCACCAGGGCGGTGATCTTCGCCAATGGTCTGCTTCCGGATCCGGAAGCCGCCAAGCGCCTGCTGCGCGAGGGGGACTGTTGGATCGCGGCCGATGGGGGAAGTCGGCATGCACTTGTCTGCGGCCGCGCACCGGATATCCTGATCGGCGATCTCGACTCGCTGCCGGACACGGTGCGGGATTCCCTTGAGCGCGCCGGGACGAAAATCCAGGCCTTTGACGCCGAGAAGGATGAAACGGATCTCGAACTCGCGCTGGCATTCGCGGTCCGGGAAGGATATTCCAGCATCCTGATCCTGGCCGGATTGGGCGGCAGAACCGATCAGACCCTGGCGAACCTCTCCCTGCTGGGCGATCCGGCGCTTGAAAAAATCGACGTCCGCATGGATGACGGGCGCGAGGAAGCCTTCCGAATTGGAAAAGAGACCGCCGTCCACGGAGCAGCGGGGGATCTCATCTCTTTGCTTCCCATGGGAACCCCCGCCGAAGGGGTCGCCACCGAGGGATTAAAGTTCCCACTGCGCCATGAGACGCTTGTTCCCTTCCGGACGCGCGGCATAAGCAACCGAATGCTGGGACCGCGCGCTACCATTACGGTTGAAAGAGGAATTCTGCTGTGCATCCATACACGATCCGAAACCTGATCCACGACGGCGCGCCTGCCGGCCGGCAAGGCATGCTGCTTGGGATGGCATCCGTGTTGCTCCTGCTGTTGCTTGCGGCCTGCCGGCCCGCGGGCGCGGAGCGCACGATCACGCTGATGACCCACGATTCCTTCGCCGTCAGCGAAACGGTCCTGCGGCAATTCGAAGAGTCGACCGGTGCGAAGGTGATTGTTCTCGAAAGCGGCGATGCCGGCGCGGCGCTCAACAAGGCCATCCTGACCAAGCAGGCGCCGCTGGCCGACGTGTTTTACGGCGTGGACAACACCTTCTTGAGCCGCGCCTTGCAGGAGGGGATCTTCGAACCCTATGCTTCACCGCTGCTGGATACCATTCCCGAACAGTTCCGGCTGGATACCGAAAACCGCGCGTTGCCGGTGGATTTCGGCGATGTGTGCATTAATTACGACCGGGAATGGTTCTCCTCGCGATCGCTGGGCTTGCCGGAATCGCTTGAGGACCTGGCGCTTCCCGCGTATAAAGGTCTGCTGGCCGTCGAAAATCCGTTCACATCGTCACCCGGACTGGCCTTTCTGCTGGGGACGGTCGCGCATTTCGGGCCGGAGGGTTTTTTGGATTTTTGGAAATCGCTCAAGGCCAACCGGGCGGTAGTCGTCGACGGGTGGGAGACGGCCTATTACACCAACTTCAGCGCATCCTCCGGCAAAGGCCCGCAGCCAATGGTTGTCTCTTACGCCTCGAGCCCGGCGTTCGAATTCATCTATGCCGATCCGCCGCGCGACGAACCCCCGACCGCTTCACTTACCGGGCCCGATATGTGTTTTCGCCAAATCGAGTTCGCCGGCATTTTGGCCGGCACCACAAACCGCGCCCTGTCGGAAAAGCTAGTGGACTTCTTTTTGAGCGTTACGTTCCAGGAAGACATCCCGCTGCAGATGGCGGTGTATCCGGTTGACCCGCAAGCCGTGCTGCCGGAGGCTTTCATCCGATTTGCACCGCTCCCCGAGCAACCCGCCGTTCTGGCACCGGACGCCATCACCGCGCATCGCGAGGAATGGATGGAGGCATGGAAGGAAATCATGCTGCCGTAACGCGCAGGGCAACGCTGCGCGCCTGGTTCTCCCGTTTTCCGGCCAACCGGATCCTGCTATGGATCCCCGCCGTGCTGTTTATCGGGGTGTTTTTCTATTCCCCGTTGTGGGCCATCCTGCGAACGGGGATCGCGACCGCGCGGGCAAGTGGATGGGATTCCCTCCCAATCCGGCGCGCCATGGACGTGCTGGGGTTCACCGTCTTCCAAGCCGCGCTTTCCACACTTTTAACACTGATCGTCGGAATCCCCGGGGCGTACCTCTTCGCCCGATTTACCTTTTCGTTTAAACGGGTCCTGCGCGCGGTAACGCTCATTCCTTTCATTCTCCCGACGGTGGTTGTGGCGGCGGGATTCGAAGCGCTGCTCGGATCCCGCGGATGGATTAACCTGGCGCTTGTGCAATCCGGCCTGATCGCACAGCCGCTGACGTTTCTGCACACACTTGGCGCGATCCTCCTGGCCCACGTTTTCTACAACACCTCGATCGTCCTGCGGCTGGTGGGCAATGCCTGGGAGCGGCTGGATCCGCGCCTGACCGCCGCCGCGCGCGTGCTGGGGGCCGGTCCGCGGCAGGCTTTCACACGGGTGACGCTCCCGCTCCTCGCGCCGCATTTGCTGGCTGCCACGGCGCTTGTCTTTCTCTTCGATTTCACTTCGTTCGGGGTGATCCTGATCCTTGGCGGGCCGGCTTTTTCGACCGTGGAAACGGAGATCTACATTCAGGCGCTGCAGGCGCTCAACCTGCCGGCCGCCGCATTGCTTTCCATTCTGCAGATCGTGTGCACCCTGCTGTTGATCGTCCTTTCCTCGCGGCTTTCGGAACGCGCGGAGGCCGGATCCGGACGCGTGGGTTTTCATGTTGCGCGCAGGCCCCGGACGCTTTCGGAAAAAACCGCTGTGGGGTTGCTGGCGGCGATGCTGGCACTCCTGTTTTTCCTGCCGCTGGCTTCACCCGTGGCGCGGTCTTTTCTGCGGACGGAGCCGGCTTCCGGCGAACGGTCGTCGGTGACTACGGGGTGGACGATCGACTACTACCGTGAGTTATTTTACAACCGGAGGGGCTCGGCCTTCTTCGCGACCCCGGTTGAGATGGCGGGAAATTCGCTGCTGGCGGCTTCGGCGACGGCGGTCCTGGCGATCCTGCTTGGAATCCCGGCGGCGGCGCTTCTGGCCCGCCCGACCCGGTGCGACCGATTGTTGGAGCCGTTCCTGCTTCTGCCGCTCGGAACTTCCGCGGTATCGCTCGGGCTGGGAATGCTGCTGGTCTTTTCCCGATCGCCGATGGATTGGATCCGTTCGCCGTGGATGCTTCCGGCCGCCCATAGCCTGATTGCGTTTCCGTTCGTGGTGCGCGGATTGAAACCCGCCTTCGCCGGGATCCCCGTCCGGCTGCGCGAGGCGGCGGCGATACTCGGGGCCAACCCGTGGCGGGTCCGGTTGACGGTGGATCTTCCGATCGCGATGCGGGCGATCCTTTCCTCCGCGGCGTTTGCGTTCGCCATTTCACTCGGCGAATTCGGCGCGACCGCGATGATCGTCCGGCCGGACTTCCCGACGATGCCGGTGGGGATCTACCGGCTGCTCTCCCAACCCGGCGGATTAAATTACGGGCAGGCGATGGCGATGACGTCGCTATTGATGCTGTTTTGCGCGGGGACGGTGCTGATAATCGAACGGGAGCGGACAGAGACCCGATAACCTCCCCTCCTCTGTCCCCTCGCTTCGTGTTCGCGCAGGTTCAAAGAGAAAAACCGAACCTGCGCATCCCCATTAAAAACGCACGGGGACAGGCTCTGCGAGGACAGGCTCCCCCGATTATCAAATACAAAAGCGATAAACGGGCGAGGATGATGAGAAAGGTGATGCATGCTGGAACTGATCGACATTCGCAAGAGTTATGAGGGCAAGCCGCTGCTGGCGGGGGTTTCTCTGCGCGTTGACCGCGGCGAAACCCTCTGCCTGCTTGGGCCGTCGGGCGGCGGGAAAAGCACGCTGTTGCGAATCGCCGCCGGATTGGAACAACCCGATTCCGGACGGGTATTGTGGAACGGCAGCGACATCACCCAAATGCCGGCGCACCGGCGCGGATTTGGATTGATGTTCCAGGATTACGCCCTGTTTCCTCATCTCAACGTGGCGGAAAATGTGGCTTTCGGACTGCGGATGCAGCATCTGCCCGAGGACCGGATACGGCGGGAAACCGGCGAAGCGCTTGCGCGGGTGGAGCTGGCGGGATTCGAACGCCGCCGGGTGACGGACCTTTCCGGAGGGGAGCAGCAGCGGGTGGCCCTGGCACGGGCACTGGCGCCGCGGCCGAGCCTGCTGATGCTCGACGAGCCGCTGGGTGCATTGGACCGCGCGCTGCGCGAACAGCTGACCGGACAGTTGCACCGGTTATTGCGTGAATTGGATATCCCTTCCCTTTATGTCACGCACGATCAGGAAGAGGCGTTCGGTGTGGCCCAACGGGTGGCGCTCTTGCATGCCGGTCGCATCGTGCAATCCGGGCGGCCGGAAGAATTGATCGCGCGGCCGGCTTCGGCCTGGACGGCGAGTTTCCTCGGGCTGGGGACGGTCCTGCGCGGCACGGTAAAAAGCGTCCGGCCGCTGCGGATTCGAACGGCGCTTGGCGAGTTTGAAGCGGCGGCGGACCGGCCCGGTCCGGTGAAGGGGGAGGCGGGGTGGATACTCCTGCGGCCCGGCGGCGGGCGCCTGCGGCGCGGAGGAGGGAAAGCCATGGATGGCGTCCGCGGCGTGGTGGCGGAATCGATACGCCGGGGGGAGGCGTACCGCATCCGGCTGCGCACCACCAGCGGGGTGGATATCCTCTGCCTGCATAATCATCCGGTGGATGAGGGCGAGGACCGGATTTGGACGCCGGACCGGGGAATCTGGATCGGGGATTAAGAACAAAGGGCGGCCGTCATGGCCGCCCGAGGATATTCCTTAGGGACGTGTCGATGATTTAGTGGGTTACAGACCGCACGTCCCGCCGGTGAGCAGATCACCGCAAAGGTAAGCCAGAGGCAGGCCGATGCAGACGCAGCATAGAATCAGGACTACGATGACGACGATGATAATCGTGACGGTATTGGACTTCTTTGCGGGAGCAGGTGCGGGAGCGGGCGCTGGCTGTTGCATGAAATATCCTCCTGGGGATCAATTTGGCCCAAGTAACGGGTACTCTCTATTGTACACGAAAAACGGAAAACCAAGCCGCTGACCGCCATTCAGCGGAAAAAGGTTTTTGCTGCGCAGCGGCAACCGTCCGCCGACCTGCACTCCCCGCCGGGAAGAAAGCGCGCTTACGCCTGTTTGGCTTCGCGGTTGATCTTCCGTAAAATCAGCCAGATGATCCAGGCAGAGACGATGCAGATCAGCGCCCCGAGGACGACGGGGATCAGGATGGCGACGATCGACAAGGTCGTCGCGATGAGATCCTCGACGGTGGAGACGATCGGATTGGCGACCCCGCCTGTTGTTGCGGTCACCGCGGGGCGGATTGCCAGCGCCTTGACTCCATGAACCGTGCCGGCGACAAACAACCCGCAGATCATCGCCACGATCGGATTGAGATCGGTAATAACGTGCGCGCTGGCGGCGAAGGTGATCGCACCGGCGACCGGGCGGATAAGCGTCTGCAGGGCGTCGTTAAAATGATTCACCGCCGGGATTTTATCGGCGAGAATCTCGATCAGAAGCAGGATGGCCACAATCAACAGAACCCACGGTTCGGAAAGCGTATCCCACGGCGCGGAAAGCGTGATCGTGTTGGTATAGCGCGCCAGGAGCCCCACGATGAGCAGCGGGATATAGGCGTTCAACCCGGCACTGGCGGATAAACCGAAAGCGGAAAAGACATCCATGCTTAACCTCCGAAAGGGACCGGATTACCCCGCGCATGACGGGTAAATCCGGCGGATGAAATTCAACCTCCCAGGGCAAATCCCCCCCACGTATGGGTGAGCTGGAGCCGCACGGCGTCGATGGCATAGATCTGAAGCAGCCCCAGCGCAAGCCCGGCGGCCAACCATGGCCAGGCTTGCGCCCAGGTTTCGGCCAGGCCTTCCCGGCGCAACAGCATGAGCAGCAGGGCCGTGTATACGCCGGTCAGCAGGAAGAGGATCCCCGCCGTGCTGAGAAGAGCCAACGGATAGAGGATGATCGGGTTCTCCGTCAGCGCGAGCGCGATCAGGAGCGGGGCGGGCAGGAAATACAACGCCAGTTCCCGGATGTTGCGGATGACCGGTTCGGGCGAAGGCGATTTCCATAAACTCTGATTCACCGCCGGCAAAAACACCGCGGCCATGGCCAACCCGAGAAACGTCCCGGTGGTCAGACGCAGCCAATTCTGCGGTTCGTAGACGTGTGGGAAGCGGGGGAAAAGCGAAACGTACGAATTGAGACCGTCCACCCCCCAGGGCACGGCGGTCAGCGCCAGGACGATCAATAGCCCGCGGGAAGGCCAGACAGCGGAACGTCCCCGGCCGAAAGCGATCAGGAGCAGCGCGCCGATGATCGTTCCCAGGAAAGTCCCGGTGCAGCGCGCGCACAGCGGGAGCTGCCGATCCCCAAGATGCAGCGACCGCAGATCGATCCGGTGGCAGACAGCGTACCCGATCGCATCCGCCTTCCCGAGCAACCCCGGCGGGGACAGCATGAGACCGGCGAGGATGATCAACAGCAGCCCAACAAGGAGCAGGGCGTGCGCCTTTGGAAGAGTCCGGACACGCAGGAAAAATTTTTTTACAGGAGACGCGGTTTCGGATGGCAACGGAATCACCGTGGTTTAATCCTTCGCCGGTTATTCTATCGCTTTCGGGAAGGGGAAGGTAGCCTTGCGCGGATCCGTGATCGGCGCGCGGAAGACGATCGACTCGACGAATGATGATGGGTTTGCGGCCGCGATCGGCATTTGCGGCTGGAGATTTTTCCGCGGTGAGAAGTCCTGGCAAATCCTTCATATTGATTATCTACGCATTATGCGGTTTTTCGTTTGTGGGACGGGAGGCGGCGCCCCGCGTCCGGGGGATTTACGTCAGACGGATTTGTGGCATACTTAAGAAAAGTGATCTGAGGATTTCGGCGGAGTCCGAGGACGAGGGCGTTGCAAAACGCCCTCGTTTGGCGCCTGCACGGCAACGCCGGTCCGGAAGGAGAAGGGAAAATGCCGCTACATGTAATCATCGGGGCACAATGGGGCGACGAAGGCAAGGGGCGGATTCTGGATGCGATTGCCGGCGAGGCGGCCATTGTGGCGCGCTTTTCCGGCGGAGACAACGCAGGCCATACCGTAGCCGCCGACGGGAAGATCTTCCATTTGCATCTGATTCCATCCGGGATCGTGCATCCGGAACCGCTGTGCATTTTGGGAAGCGGCATGGTGATCAATCCCCAGCGCCTGCAGGCGGAGATGGACCAATTGCGTTCACAGGGGGTGGAATGCTCCCCCGAACGGATTAAAATTTCACATGCGGCGCACCTGTTGACGCCCCTTCACATCGCGCTGGACCTGGCGGAGGAAGCCGCACGCGAAAAGAAGATCGGAACCACCGGACGGGGAATAGGCCCGGCGTTTTCCGAGAAGACGGCGCGCTGCGGTTTACGCGCGGAAGTGTTTGCCCAGCCCGAGGAGTGCGCCGACAAGGTTAAAGCCCACATCCTGCGCGGAAACCGGACTCTCGAGAAGCTTTATTCCCAGCCGCCGCTGGATGCGGATGCCATCGCCGCCTCCTTCTTTCATTTTGCGCAAACATTCGGACCGTACATCGCGGACACCTCCGCGCTGGTGTCGGATGCCTTGCGAAGCGGGAAGACGGTGCTGGCGGAAGGTGCCCAGGGCACGCTGCTCGATCTGGACCAGGGAACGTATCCGTTCGTAACGAGTTCCCCGACCGGGATCGCGGGAGCTTTTTCCGGATTGGGTATCGGCGCGCGCAATTTGGGCCGGGTGATCGGCGTGGTGAAGGCGTTCCAGACCCGTGTAGGCGAGGGCCCTTTCCCGACCGAGGAGACGGGGGATATCGGAGACAGGCTGCGCGGTACCGGATCGTTGCCGTGGGACGAATTCGGCACGACGACGGGAAGGCCGCGGCGCTGCGGATGGCTCGACTTGATGCTGTTGCGCTATGCGGTGCGCCATAACGGATTAACCGAGTTCGTGCTCACCAAGCTCGATATCCTCAGCGGATTCAATCCTGTGCGAATCTGCACCGCCTACACGCGGGACGGGAGAACCTACAAGGAACTGCCGCTGGGTATGTCGGGGCTGGAAACGTTCCGCCCCGTATATACCGACCTGCCCGGCTGGAATGCGGACATCCGCGGTGCGCGGACGAAGGAAGATCTGCCGGCGGAGGCGCGCAACTACGTGGAACGAATAGTGCGGGAGACCGGCGTACCGGTAACCCTGGTGTCCGTCGGCTCGGAGCGGGAAGAGATCATTCACTGGAAGAAATAGACGGGGTTTTCAGCCAATTACGAAAACCGGCGCTGTCTCAAAGACAGCGCCGGTTTTTATTTTTTTTTGTAGACCACGCCGGAGAATATTATTGCGGGATCACCCAATCGGACTTCAAGAATATTTGCACATCCACCGGGCTGTCCAGCCGGATGCTTGTTTTAAAATTGGGCGTTCCAAACCCCATTATTTCCAATAAAAGTCCGACCGTATAGGGTCTTCCGGTGTAATCCGTAATGAGTGTGTACTGAGGGTTCTGGAACATCTCATCCGTAGTGGCGGTTTTCGTAGTGATATTGGCCTCCGAAAAACCATTGCGAATGAGAAATTCCTTGGTTGCTCCGGCCATCCCATCCTTCCCGGATCCGTTGACGATCTCGATTTTGGCGTTTTCCCTGTAGGCGAGTTCCGCAAAGTCCGCTGGGGGAGTGGCATACCCGAGCAGGCCGCCGGAGGTTATCAGCCTGTTGCGCAGCTCGCGGACCTTGGCGAGATCCGGAATAAGCACGGATTCCTCGCCGAAATCTTCGATGGACAGCAGGCAATCCTCGTCGATCACGCCCTGTTGGATATTCTCGCGTTGAATATCCTTCACGGTATATGCCAGGGCGATGATCTGCTCGAGGGTCAGGTTGGTCTTGATGCCGCTCGAAATTTGCTCGTAAAGTGACGGCGCTTCGAGCAGCAGCGTCTTGACCATGTTAAGACTCAAGATCTTATCGCGGATGGCGAGAATGACCTGCTGGGTCCGGGCGGCGCGGTCGAAATCCCCGCCTTCGGTGTAGCGCGCACGGGCGAAGGCGAGCGCTTCCGAGCCGGTCAGATGATTCCAGCCGAAGAACAACTCCTTAACGTCCTCATCCCCGACCGGATCGATGATCATGTTATCGAAGGGGATGTAGACATCGACCCCGCCGATCTTATCGACCACGGTGGTGAAGGAATTGAAATCCACCACGGCGTAATAATCGATCGGCACGCCGAGGAAGTTTTCCACCGTTTGCATCGCCAGCCCGGGCCCGCCAATCGGCAGGCGGTCCTTTTCGGCGTAGAAATATGCCTTGTTGATCTTGTCGAACCCGTATCCGGGAATCTCGACATAGAGATCGCGGGGGATGGAGAGCATGGAAGCGGTCTTGGCGATCGGATCCATGGTCAGGACGATCATCGAATCCGAACGTGTTGCGGAGGAGTTGGCTTCCGGACCCCAATCGCGGGCGTCGAGCCCGAGGGCGAGGATGGTCACCCGGTCCACGCCGTTCCATGGCTTGTAGCTAAGGGCGGGAATCGCCACTGTCGGAGTGACACCGGGTGGAAGGGGTGTGCTATCCCCCGATAGAGGACCGATGCCGATGATTGTTCCGCCGCTGCTGAAGAAGTTACGCATTAACAGATACGAACCCAAACCCGCAAACACCAGCAGCGCAAGCGCCAGGGTCATCAGCACACCCTTGGCCCAATCCGGAAGCCCTTTGCGGCGGGGCGGTTTTTGTGATTCCGGAACAGGAGCAGGTTCCGGCGCCTTCACGGGCAGCGGAGCCTTTTCCGGTTTCGGCTGTTTGGATTTTGGAGTGGGCAGATAGGAAGCCATTCGTTTATCGCTTTCTCGAGGTTATCGAAGGATGAACGAGAGAACAATCATAACGACGACAAAAGAAACGGCGATCAGGAAGATCCGGCGCAGATCGCGCTTGATGTATGAGTAATCCGGATTCTTCAATTCGTCGCGGCCCGACCTGCGGTATTTTTTTTCCGACATGGAATATCCTTTCACTCCATATGGCCCGTAGCAACGCGCGCCCCGGCGGTTTCCGGAAGCGCCATCCCGCGTATGATCCACGCATCTTGCCTGTGAGTGTAAACCTGCTCGGGGTGAAATCGCGCAAATTGTAGCATAAGAATACCCGCCGGTTGTGAAGCTGAAGTTTTCTTAGGAAAACCTTATTTTTTCCCTGCTTTTAGGACGGAAGAGCGGGGAAATAAGGATGGGTCTTGCCGGGGGCATGCCACCGCTGCGGGTGCGGCGGCGGCCACTCCGCTCTGCGAGGGCAGGCAAGGGCCGCCGGGACGGTAGAGGACTCTCGGGACGGAAAAGTATGTCAGAACGAGGTCAACTCCGCGGTAACCACGATCCTCTGGTTGTCGATCATATACGGGTAACAGGACACGAGTGTAAGGGTCGGACGTCCGGTGGGGGTCATCACGGAGACGTCGGTGGGTTGGACTATGCGGATGCGGATGACCCGGTAGATGAATTTCTGCGACGCGGTGTAGACGATCGCATCGTCGCCGGGCTGCAGGCGGTCCAGGTCGCGGAACAGCTCGCCGAAAATATCGTTGTGGGCGGAGAGCACGACGTTGCCGGTCGTTCCCGGGTTGGCGCTGCCGATGTGATGCCCGACCCCCTGCCTCAGCTGTTCCCACCCGTCCCCTTCCACGACCGGCAGGTTGGTTTTCTCCAGGCTGGGAAGATCGAGTCGTACGGGTTGATCCGGCCCGCGGGTGGGGATGGCGAGGGACAGATAGGATTGCATCTGCGGGCGCAAGCCGGCCGGGATCTCCTCTTCGTTAAGCGCCGGTCCGCCGGGCGAGGTCGGCGGCGTGTGCCCGGAGGGGAGGACGACGGCGGTTATCAGCGGCGTGGCGGAAGGGGTTCCGGAAAGGATGCTGGCGAGTGATTCGCGGTTCAGTTCCTGGATGCGGAACACGAATTGGAGGACGACCAGCCCGAGGAGGATCACCGCGCCGATTTCCACGGCCAGCAGGACCCGGTCGAGGAGGTTCTTGCGCGCAGGCGCGGCCGGCGCGGCAGACGCCGCGGCCGGCGCGGCGGGGGGAGGCTCGGTAAACACAGCGCGCCCCGAACGGCCGAAACGGCGGATGCGTTCCCGCCGGGCGGCTTGCCGTTTGGCGGAGAGCAGGCGTTCCAGCTCTTCGACCGAGAGGTCGTTCGGATCGCGGGGAGTCATGGCATACCGATCACCCCGGATTATACCGGAGAGGTCTCGAGCACGCGCCGGATCGGCGCATAGGAGCGGCGGTGTTCCGGGCAGGCGCCCAAGCGGGCGAGCTCCTTGGCATGGCAGAAGGTTCCATACCCTTTATGGCGGGCAAACCCATACCCCGGGTAGAGGTCTTCCATGGCGGTCATGCGTTCATCGCGCCAGGTCTTGGCCAGGACCGAAGCTGCGGCAATGGACAACGAGAGCGCATCTCCATGGGTGATCGCGGTTTGGGGCAGGGAGGTGCCGGGCAGCACCAAGTGATCGATCAGCAGATGCTCCGGAATGGGATTCAGATCGGCCACCGCACGCTGCATCGCCAAGTACGTCGCCCGCAGCGGACCGATCCGGTCGACTTCGGCGGCGGTGGACGAACCGACGGACCAGGCGACCGCGACGGAGCGGATCGCCTCAGCGGCAAGCATCCGCTGACGGGGGGTCATCTGCTTAGAATCACGGACACCGGAGAGGACGGTGCGCAGGCCGCGCCGCCGAAGGGGGAGTATCACGGCGGCGGCCGAAAGCGGGCCGGCCCAGGCGCCGCGGCCGGCTTCGTCGAGGCCGGCCACCAAAAGGCAGCCCCGCCGCACGAGCCGCCGTTCGCGGTTAAGAGTCGGGCAGGAGGTGCGGATTGGGCCGGGCATACATCCCGCGCAGATCGAACCAACGGATGCGGAGGAGATCGGCGAACATATTCAGGGAATCGCTCGCCAGCCGGATCCGGCTGTCGGATTGATAGTACCAGGAGATGGGGACTTCATGGATGCGGTATCCGCGCCGGCGGGCCAGGTAGAGCACCTCCACGTCGAAGGACCATCCATTGAAGCGCTGGCGCGAGAAGAGATCCTCGGCGGCGGCGGCGCGAAAGCATTTAAAGCCGCACTGCGTATCCTCGAGGCCGCGCATTACGAGGAGCTTGACCGCGAGCGAGAACACCCGTCCGGTGAGGTGCCGGTAGCCGGGCTCGCCGAAGCGCCGGGCGCCGAGCACTTCGCGCGAACCGATCGCGATATCGGTATCCTCCAGGATTGGCGGAAAGAAGCGCTCGAATTCCTCGACCGGCATGGATAGATCGGCATCGCACAGGAAGCGGAAGGCGCCTTCGGCCCGAAGCATCCCGGTCCGGACGGCCACCCCCTTGCCGCGGACGGCGATCTGTTCCAGGCGCAGGGAAGGATGCCGGCACGCATACTCCCGGACCACATCGGCGGTGCGGTCGGTCGAGCCGTTATCGATCACCCACACGTCGTGCGAGAAGCGGCAGCCGGAAAGGTAGGCCAGTATTTTATCCAGCGTGGCGGGCAGGCGCCGCTCTTCGTTGTAGGCGGGGATGATGATGGACAACCAGGGGGCGGAAGCGGGTTTCGTCATGGGACGGATCCGGCGGCGGACCGGAATATGGAATCAGTGGAACGCGTTCAGTGCCACGAATGCGAATCCGAGACAGATAACCAGCAGATCCAGAAGCGCAAAAGCGCCAAGGATGGTGACCTGGTTGGCGGACATGTGTGTTTTGGCGAGCAGGGCGGAGAATGAAAACGAGATGCCCGGGGCCTGTTCCACCGCTTCTTCGATTACCGGGGGGATCGGGATATCGACAGGCTCCATTTGCTGCTCGACGAACGCACCGCGCATCACGTCTTCGGTGATGAAATCCGCTTCCTGGGCGGGCTCGGCATCCGACAGGTCTTCGGAGGGCATGATCACCGGTTGGAGGGCGATCTCTTCCCCCGAGGAGGCGATCTCTTCCGCGATGGTGAGTTTTCCTTCCGGATTGGAGAGCCAGCGCACGACCGCGCCCAGCTCCTCCTCTGAAAAGGTGGGGTTCAGCAGGCGCAGACTCTCGCTGTAGCTTTCCATGCCATCGCACATGACCATGCGAATCGGGGCTTTGATGTTTTCCACGAACGCTTCCGGCTGGGTGAAAAGCAGCACCGGTTCGATCTCGGCGTTCGGGAAATCGTTCTGGGCCAGAAATTTGCGGATCGCCTCGGCATACAGGCGGGTGCGGTGCGGCAGATTCGGTTTTGCGTCGCGCATGTTCCCGGAGCTGTCAAGCTTCAACCAGGCGTCGCCGCGGGCCCGGAAGGTTCCCTTCACCGGGCTGGCGTAAAGGACGAAGACGCCGGGCGGCCCGACCAACGCCATGGGGATTGAGGTGCCAAGGCCGGGGATCTTGATTTCGCGGATCAGGGTGAAATCATCACCCAGCGCCCGTTCCATACTGAAGATCACCTCGTTCTGAGCGTCCAGATCCGTCTGCTTCTGCTTGCCTTCGGGGAAGAGCTTGCTAATGAAGGCGAAGACCGAGGGTTTTCCTTCGTCGGAGGTCTGTAAGGAGAGATCGATGGTCTTCATTTCGGTTTCCTTCCGGTCCCGGAAGGATTATACGTTTGGCGAATTGATTAAGCCAGTGCCCGGAGGTATGGGAAGCGGGGGATCACGCGGCCAGGAGATGCGTGAGCAGGATCCGCAGCCCGATGACCAGGAGCACCACGCCGCCGGCAAGCTCCATGCGCTTTCCGAAGCGGAGGCTGAGCCGGCCGCCGAGCTGGGTGGCCGCAAGCGAAAGGCAAAAGGTGACGATACCGATTATCAGGCAGGGCAGCAGGATCGGCGCCGCGAGGAGCGCGAGGGAAAAGCCGATGGCCATGGCGTCGATGCTGGTGGCGATGGAAAGCATGATCAGGGTAGGCCCGCGGGATGGATCGCACGATGGATCCGGCGCTTCGTCCGAAAGGCCGGACCGGAACATCCGGACCGCGACGAACGCCAGGAGCAAAAATGCCAGCCAGTGATCGAACCCGGAGATGAAGGGGGCGATGGTGCTGCCGGCCAGCCATCCCAGGAGCGGCATCGCGCCCTGGAAGAATCCGAAATGAAAGGCGATCCGGAACGCGGGCCGGAGATGGCCGGTATAACCCGACGCGCCCGCGCACAGGGAAACCGCAACGGAATCCATGGAGAGCCCGACGGCGATGGAGAAGATCTCGATCAGCGACATTCCGGATCCTTTCGAACTGCCCGAGTTTACCAGAACAAACCGGACGATCGACCATGGGCCATCGACCATGGCCGCAAATCGAAGCGGTTGCGATACGCG
>DAOUDU010000096.1:0-37750 GCA_034430775.1 Anaerolineales bacterium
ACTGCTCGAACTGCCGGCGGGAACGCTCAACCCGGGCGAATCTCCCGAAGCGTGCGCCGGACGGGAACTGCGCGAGGAGACCGGCATGCGCGCGGACCGGCTGACCGCGCTCGGCGGTTTCTTCCTTGCCCCCGGATACGCCACCGAGTACATGCACGTCTTCCTGGCCGGGGAATTGCACGCCGATCCGCTTCCGGCGGATCCGGACGAAGAATTATTTCCGGAAAAACTTTCCCAAGGTAAAGCCCGTGAATTGCTCGAGACCGGTGGAATAGAGGATGGCAAGACCATCGCGGCGCTGGCGCTCGCCCTTCACAGGCTTCCCGGGTGAAGGAAGAAGCATTCTGCCACAAAGTGCACAAAGGGCGCTTAGAAATTTTTCTATAATTAATTTTGTAATTTTTGTGCAGTATGCGGCAACTATTCATTATTTCCCAGTCCGAATGCGTATTGCCCGAATTCTGTGCGATTGCTGTAAATGGGTTTAGGGGGGCTGGTCCGTAAAGAAAAATTTTGCCATTCCGATTAACTGGGCGGAGACCCGCGGGTCGCGGCCCCCCGCTTTTACTGATACCCGGAGGCGATGCATGCACAGCTGGCAATCCCATCCCATTCGCACTATTCTGATCATCTGGTTCTGCTGGGCGTTCCTGGTGCTTGGCTTCCAAACCGTTGCCGCCGCACGGGTGGAACTTAAGGCGCCCGACGACGTCCTCATCTGGACGGGAGCCGAGACTATGCCGGGAGCGCACACCAAACAACCGTATCTGCTGGAACCCTTCCTCAATCGGCAGGTGGCGTACGACTCGGAATATTATCTGTCGATCGCGATCGCCGGGTACGACGATCCGATCCTGCATGCGGTCTGGGCGGATTCGGAAAACCCCGAACTGATCTGGGAAAAATACCCGCAGGCGTTTGCCATTCCCAAGGATCTGCCGGACGGGCGCCCGTCAGGAATTCCGGAAAACTTTGAACCCTTCTCGCTGAATTATGCCTTCTTCCCCTTCTATCCGTTGATGATCCGCATCTTCAGCTCCCCCCTGGGGTTGCTGGGCATGAACCCCATCGCGACAGCGGCTCTGGCGGGAATCGTCGTCTCATTGCTCGGAACGCTGGCCGCGATGTTAGCGCTATATGACCTGACCCGCAGTGCGCTGGAAAGATCCGGGGCTGTCCGGACAGCGTTCTATCTGATCGCATTCCCCACCGGCTTCTTCCTGGCCATGGTCTATAGCGAGGGATTGTTTGTCGGGCTGGCGTTTGGTTGCCTGGCGCTTATAAGAAGGAAAACATGGTTCGAGGCGTCGCTTCTGGCGGCCGGCGCTACCCTGACCCGGGCGGTCGGCGGTGCTTTGATCGTTCCACTGGGGATCGCCTGGCTGAAGGAAGTCTTTCCATTTATCCGCGGTTTCCTGAAGGGAAAGCACCGGGCGGACGCCCAAACGGCGAAGGGCCTATGGGATTTGTTGTGGAAGGGCGCATTGGTGCTCAGCCCGCTGGCTGCCATAGGGGTATGGTATCTGCTGTTGGGAGAACCGTTCCGGGTGGTGGAGGCATCCTTTTTCGGCCGGGGCGTGCTGGAGATCGAACGCAGCTGGAACGGCTGGGTGGATGCCTACCGCGTGTTGTTTGGCGCGGACAAGCAGCAACTCGCCGAATCCATCGGTTACGGCATGATACTTTTTACCGGGCTGCTCTCGGCCAGGATGTTCCTCCAAGGTTGGCGGAAAAAGGAGTTACCCGGGAAGGTAAGCGCGGCGGCCAATCTGCTGCTGATTGTTTTTGGCGCGGCGCTTGTGTATTTCTGGTGGGTCAATACCTCCCTCCCGCAGCGTTCGTTTTATTACATGGTGGAGTTCGGAGCGACCATCCTGGCGGTTGCGGCCTGCGCCTGCGTGCTGCGGGCGGATCCGGGCTTGGCGCTGTTCAGCCTGATGGTGGTCTTCATTTCCTTCTTCAGCGGGGGCACCCAGGGCATGCCCCGGTATATCCTCGGCGCGCCGGCGACGTTCATCATGCTTGGCGGCCTGGGCAACCGGGATGAAGCCTTCGACCGGGCCTGGACCATCGCCAGCTTATTGCTGATGGGATTGTTCGCCCTGCTGTTCGGTTCCAATTTCTGGGTGGCGTGAGAATAGACCGAGGCGGTCGCAGGGGTGGGCCAATGGATCCCCCTTGCAACCGCGTCGGTCTTATCGCAAGGAAGACCGCCCCGTTTTTCAAAAACGGGGCGGTCTTGCATCGTGCCTTCGTGGTTTTTCGTGCGGGATTCTGGTAATATCCATCCGGGTAGCAGGATTTTTCTGAAGGAAGGATGGCGTGGTGGCCAAATCCGGCGACCTCCGAAACCGGCCGACGATGATGCTGTTTGCTTCCGGAAAAGGCGTTGTCCCGCGCATGCGGGCGATCCTTGAAGAAGTCGGCTTCCGTGTGATAACTCCCACCCTGAAATCATTATTAAAAAAGAAACCGGTGGCACGACGGACGCGGTCCTCCGGCGGGACGAACCGGTCTTCCGCGGCCGGCGAAGAGCTGGATCGTGTCACGGCATTCCAACTAAAGCAGGATCTTCAAAGCCGGCCGAAGACCATCTCCACGATGTTAAAAGCCTGCGCCGGCCTTTCCCCGGCGGTCCAATTTGCCGGGCTGGCCTTGTACGATCCTCCCCGTTCCGAATGCATCCGCTATCAGTGTTTCGGGCCGCGCGCGCGCCAGATGCCGGAACGGATGGCATGGGATGATTTTCCACAAGTGCGGGTTGCGTATGAGAAACAGTGCGCGGTTTATGTCGTGGATACGACCCGTCTCCCGGAACAATCCGCCTTTACCGGGAAGCATGCCGGCGGCTGTCTGGCGATCCCGCTCCTGGTGAAGGATCCTGTCGCCGTGTTGCTCCTTTACCATAACCGGGGGGAACCACTTTCGATCCCGGGCTACAGCATGTTGCTCTCGATGGCGCGGGCGTTGGAGACGGTACTTGAAAACGCCATCCTCGACAACCGTTTGCGGGTGTCCGAAAGCCGCTATCGAAGCATCCTGCTCGCGGCGCCTTTTCTGATCTGCCTGTTGGATTCGCGCGGGACGGTACGGGAGGTTAATCCCAAGACGGTGCGCGAGCTGCGGCGTCAGGGAATCCCGGTGCGCCAGGTGATCGGATTGAACCTCCTCGAGTTCCCGGGTACGCCGGAGGAAATCCGCAGCCTGATCTCCGAAGGCTTGCAGACGGAAGGCGCGGTCACCCGGGAAAAGATCAGCGTTTCCCTGCCGCACGGTGTGGAAGTCTTTCGCGTGCATGCCTTCCCCCTCCGCGGGCGGGGGCTTTCGGCCAAGGAGATCCTGGTCATCGGGGAGATGATCACCCATTATCAGCAAATCCTGGACGACGCCGAACGCACGGAACGGTTGGCGGCGATCGGCCGCGTGGCGGCCTCGCTGGCGCATGAGGTCAACAACCCGCTGCAAGCGCTGCGCTCGCATCTGGAACTCATCCGTTCCTATCCGCTCAGCGAGGAAGAGCGCGAGCAATCCTTCCGGATCCTCGAACGCGAAGTGGAGCGTCTGGATGAAACCACGCGGCGGGTGCTGGGATTCGCCCGCCCGGCGCCGGATATCCTCCAGCCGGTTTCCATCACCGGAATACTCGAGCAAGCCCTGGCCTTAAGCAAGAACTCGCTCCGCAACCAGCGGGTGGAGATCATCACCACCTTCCCGGAGGACCTGCCGCCGGTGATGGCCGCGGCCGGCCAGTTGATCCAGGTGTTCCTGAACATCATCCTGAACGCGCTCCATGCCATGAAGGGCCAAGGCCGTCTGGATATCCGGGTCCGCTCATTGGGGGACCGGGCGGAGGTTATATTCGTCAACGACGGCCCGCCGATACCCTCTGATTATCTGGCGCGAATATTCGATCCGTTTTTTACCACCCGGCCGGAAGGGACCGGGCTGGGGCTGAGCATCTCGCATGCCATCCTGCAGCGGCATCACGGCACCATTCATGCCGGCAACCTGCCGCACCGCAAAGGCGTGGAGTTCATCATCACCCTGCCGTTCACCGCCGCTACTTCCTAGAAAGGGGAGCCTTATGGATCCGTCCGCAACCACGCCCCTGCTGCCCGAAGCGCGTATTCTCATTGTCGATGACGACGCGAATGTCTTGCTCGCCATAAGCCGTGCGCTCAAACTCAAAGGCTACTCTTATGTGGACGAAGCCCACAACGGCCCGGAGGCGGTGGAGAAGCTGACCCGCATGCCGTATGACCTGATGATGCTTGACATCCGTATGCCGGAGATGGACGGCATGGCTGTGCTGCAGAAGGCGCAGCAGGTCCGGCCGAACCTGCTGGTGATCATCCTGACCGGGCATGCCGCGATGGAAAGCGCCCTCTCGGCGCTGAAATCCGGAATGGTGGTGGATTATCTGCTCAAGCCGGCTTCCCTGGATCAGGTCGAGGCCGCCGTGCGCAAGGCGTTGCGCAAGCGGCTGAGTGAAATGCAGCAGCGCCACTCGCTGGAGACGGCGATAGCGGCCCTCGAGCAGCTGAAGACCGATGCCCCCGTGCCGCAGAGCGGAACCCTGCCTCTTCCGCTTGAACGCTTTCTGCATGCCGGCCCCGTTTCTCTTGACCGCGATAACCGCCAAGCCACCCTCAAATGGGAAGGGAAGATCCATACTGCCACATTGACCGCCAGCGAGGAAAACATCCTGGCGCTTTTAATGTCAAGGCCGGGGGATGTCTTCTCTTCGCGCCGCATTGCGCGTGAAGCCCTGAGTTATGAGTTGAACGAGAACGAAGCCAAAAGCATCGTCCACCCGCATATTGTCCGTTTGCGCAGGAAGATCGAACAGGATTCCAAGCACCCTGGCCTGATCCGCACGGTGCGGGGCAAGGGCTATACCTTGTCCTTGGAGGAAGGCCCCGATAAGGGCGAACCGGAAAAGTGAAAATGATCAGGAATACTCACTAATACTCAATATTGGCCGAAACCACCTGTTTTTCACCGGTTTTCAGAGTATTTCCAGCATTAATCGGTTTTCTTGACTCAGCTACTATCCCATGGTATCATCTCTCTCATCCGGTTAGCACTCTCGTCAATAGAGTGCTAAAGGAGATAGCGGGTGCAAAAATTAACTGAAAGGCAAGAATTTCTCCTTGGATTGATCGTCCGGGAGTATGTGGAATCGGTCCAACCGGTCGGTTCGAAGACCCTGGTGGACCATTACCATTTAAACTTCAGTTCCGCGACCACCCGCAACGACATGTTGGCCCTTACCGAAGAGGGGTACCTGCGCCAGCCGCATACATCCGCCGGGCGGGTTCCGACCGAGGAAGGCTACCGGTATTTCGTCCAGCGTCTGCTGGGAGAAACCGAACTCCCCACCGCCGAGAAGCGCACGATCAGTCATCAGTTCTTCCAGGCGCGCGGCGATATGGATCAGTGGATGCGCCTGGCGGCGGCGATCCTGGCGCGCCATTCCAGCGCGGCTTCGCTGGTGACGGCTCCCGCCGCCGACCGCGCGGCCTTCCGCCAGTTGCAGCTGATCTCCATTAAGGGCCAGCAGTCGCTTCTGGTCCTGGTGCTGCAGGGCGGCCGCGTACAGCAGCAGTTCATCACTCTGGAGGAACCGCTGTCCCAGGAGGAGCTAACCCAGGCGGCCGAACAGATCAACGCCCGGTTTGCCGGAGCGGATGCCGAGACGGTCGAAAGCGCGCTCGAAACGATGTCTCCGCTGGCGCGGGAAGTCCTCGGCGTGGTCGTCGAGTTGATGCACCGGGCGGATTTCGTGGCCACCGCCGAGATGGTCCATGACGGGCTGGCCAACGTGCTTAAAAACCCGGAGTTCGCCGATCCCGAATTGGTCAGCCGGACACTGCGCATCCTCGAGGAGCAGAACCTGCTCGGGGATTTCCTCTCCCGCGCGCTGGGGTCCGAAGTGGACGGGGTGCAGGTGGTCATCGGCGGCGAGGGGGATTGGGAGGAACTCCGTGATTGTTCGATGGTGATCGCCCGTTATGGGACACCCGGCCTCGCCACGGGAACACTGGGCGTGATCGGCCCGATGCGGATGGCCTACGGACGGACGATCTCCGCCGTCCGTTATGTTTCCTCGCTGATGAGCGATTTGGTTTCAGAAACACTCAGCGGATGATTTTATGAAGTTGGTCATGCAAAGCGAAGCTTCTCCCTGGTTTTATAGGTCCTTCGCTTCACTCAGGGTGACATATTCCGCAAGTTCAAGGATAGATTGAAAACGGTTATGGCAGAAAAGAAAAATCACGCGCATAAAGAACCCATGCCCGAAGAACCCGTCGCCGACACCGCGGAACCTTCCGACGAACTTGGCGCGCTGCAGACCGAACTGGAGCAGGCCCGCACCCAGGCGGCCGAATATCTGGACGGTTGGAAACGGACCCAGGCCGACCTCGTAAATTATCGCAAGCGGGTTGAGCGCGACTCTGCGGAGGCGAAAGTATCCGCCGCGTGCCAGGCGGCCGCGCGCTGGTTTTCGGTTATGGATGATTTCGAGCGGGCGCTCAAGGAACGGTCCGGAGCGCAAAACCTCGCCCAATGGGCGGACGGCATCGAGCTGATCTACCGCAAGGGGGTCGCCGCGTTCGAGGCGGAGGGAATTACACCGATCGAACCAGACCCCGGGACGGATTTCGACCCGAACCTGCACGAGGCCGTCACCCGGGAAATGAGCGCGGACCGGGGGGATGGGGAAATTCTGGAAATGCTTCACCGCGGCTATCGGATGGGGGACCGGGTACTCCGGCCGGCACAGGTCAGGGTGGCGTATAAACCCGAAGACAGCGCGCAGTAAGGGCGCGGCAAACCGTGTTCCGCATGGATACTACAGAGCAGCCAGGCTGCTAAAGGAGACTCAATCATGGGCAAAATTATCGGCATCGATCTCGGAACCACCAACTCGGTCGTGGCGGTGATGGAGGCCGGCGACCCGAAGGTCATCCCCGCATCGGAGGGCTCGCCCCTGGTGCCGTCGGTGGTGGCCGTTAATCCGAAAACCAGCGAACGCCTGGTCGGACAGTTGGCGCGGCGGCAAGCAGTGGTCAATCCGGAAAACACCATCTTCTCGATCAAACGCTTCATGGGCCGCAAGTTCAACGACCCCGAGGTGCAGAAGGCGCTCGCCCTTGTCCCGTTCAAGGTGTCGGCGGCCGCCAACGGCGATATCCGGGTCCAAATGGGTGGGAAGGATTACTCCGCTCCGGAAATTTCGGCGATGATCCTGGCCAAGCTCAAGGCCGACGCCGAAGCCTATCTCGGCCAGTCCGTGACCCAGGCGGTCATCACCGTCCCCGCCTACTTCAACGACTCGCAGCGGCAGGCGACCAAGGATGCCGGCCAGATTGCGGGCTTGGAGGTTATGCGGATCATCAACGAGCCGACGGCCTCCGCGCTGGCGTACGGGCTCGACAAGAAAAAGGATGAGACCATCGCCGTATACGATCTCGGCGGCGGCACATTCGATATCTCCATCCTCGACGTGGGCGACGGGGTGTTTGAGGTCAAATCCACCAACGGCGACACGTTCCTCGGCGGCGATGATTTCGACCAGCGCGTGATCGGCTGGATCGCCGACGAATTCCTCAAGACCGAAGGCATCGACCTGCGCAAGGACCGCCAGGCGCTGCAGCGGCTCAAGGAAGCCGCCGAAAAGGCCAAGATCGAACTGTCGACGGTGATGCAGAGCGAGATAAACCTGCCGTTCATCACCGCCGATGCCTCCGGGCCGAAACACATGACCATGACTCTCAGCCGCGCCAAGCTCGAGCAGCTCACCGGCGACCTGATCGACCGCTCCATCCGCCCGGTGACCCAGGCGATGGAAGACGCGCACCTCAAGCCGGCGGACATCAATGAGGTCGTCCTGGTGGGCGGCATGACCCGCATGCCCGCCGTCCAGGAAGCGGTGAAGAAGATTTTCCAGCGCGAGCCGCACAAGGGCGTCAACCCCGACGAGGTCGTGGCGGTCGGCGCGGCCATCCAGGCCGGCGTGCTCGGCGGCGAGGTGAAGGACATTCTGCTTCTGGATGTCACCCCGCTTACGCTCAGCGTGGAAACACTGGGCGCCGTGGCGACTCCGCTCATCGAACGGAACACCACCATCCCGGCGCGCAAGAGCCAGATCTTTTCCACCGCGGCGGACACGCAGACCAGCGTGGAAATCCATGTCGTCCAGGGCGAGCGCCCGATGGCCGGGGATAACAAATCCCTTGGCAAGTTCATCCTCGACGGCATTCCGCCCGCGCCGCGCGGCATCCCGCAGGTCGAAGTCACATTCGACATCGATGCGGACGGCATCCTCAAGGTGACCGCGCAGGACAAGGCCACCAGCCGCTCGCAGCACATCACCATCCAACCGTCCTCCGGCCTGGCCAAGGAAGAGGTGGAACGCATGACCCGCGATGCCGACAGCCACCGCGACGAGGACCGCAAACGCAAGGAAGAAATCGAAGTCCGCAATGCGGCCGACAGCGCGATCTACTCCGCGGAAAAGAACCTGCGCGAACTGGGCGACAAGGTTCCCGCCAACGTGCGCGACGACGTCAACAGCAAGGTGGCGGCGCTGCGCAGCGCGTTGCAGGGCAAGGACCTGCCTGTCATCCAGAAGGCGTTGGAAGACCTGGCCCGGGCGCTGCAAGCCATCGGCTCGGCGATGTATGGCGGCGGCGAGCCGGGTGGTCCGCAACAGCCGCCTTCCGGTGGAACGCCCGGCGGGGGCGATGCGTCCGGAGGCGCGGGTGGAAGCGGAGATGTGGTGGAAGGGGATTTCAAGCAAGTGTAGGTAAACTCTTTTTAGGAGATCTCAACCCTGTCTCTCCCCCCAAAGAGCACTATCCCCCATTTCCCTTCAGGAAATGGGGGGATGAGAGGGGGGCGGGCAGGGTATTTGGTTAATATATGCCCACGAACCGCGATTACTACGAAATTCTCGGAGTGCCCCGCACCACCGACCCGGATGGCATCCGCAATGCCTATCGCAAACTGGCCAAGCAGCTGCATCCGGACATCAACAAGGATCCGGCCGCGGAGGAACACTTCAAGGAAATAAACGAAGCCTACAGTGTGCTGTCCGATGAGCAGCGCCGGGCGGCTTACGACCGTTTCGGCCATGCCGGCCTCAACGGGATGCCGTTCAGCGGCGCAGCCGGAATGGGGGATCTGGGGGAAATCTTTGAAGAGTTCTTCCGTGGATTTGGCATGGGCGGCGGACGGGGGCACCGTTCGCCGCGGCGCGGCGCCGATCTGCAGGCCGAGATCCGTCTGACCTTCGAGGAAACGGTATCCGGCGTGGAAAAGGAACTCGAGGTCACCCGCTCGGAAATATGTTCCGTCTGCCGCGGATCGCGGGCGGAGCCCGGCACCACTCCGATCCGCTGTAAAGCATGCGGCGGCAGCGGCGAAGAGCGCCGGGTGCGCCAAACCTTCTTGGGCTCGATGGTGAACGTGACCACCTGCTCGCTGTGCGGCGGCACGGGCGAGGTGATTGCCAGCCCCTGCAAACACTGCCGCGGGGCAGGGTTGGAGCGCAAGACGCGCACGCTGCGCGTCCCCGTTCCGGCCGGTGTGGACAACGGAAACCAGATCCGGCTCCCGGGAGAGGGCGAGCCCGGTTCCTTCGGCGGACCGCCCGGTAATTTATTCATCCTGATCCGCGTCAAGGCGCATGATTTTTTCCGCCGGCGCAACAGCGATCTGTGGATGGAACTCGGGATCAATTACCCGCAGGCGGCGATCGGCGCGGATCTGCGCGTGCAAACCGCCGCCGGTGAAACGACCCTCCACATTCCGGCCGGAACCCAGCCGGGGCAGGTCTTCCGCCTGCGCGGAAAAGGCATGCCGCGACTGCAGCAATCCGGCCGCGGCGATTTCTTCGTCGTGATCAATATCGCCGTTCCCGCCGGGCTGAACGGAGAACAGAAGAAACTGCTTGCCCAGCTGGGCATCTCCGCGGACGCGCCCGCCCAACCCAATACGCATACCCTGATCGACACCCTGAAAGCCTTTCAAGATGAAGGGTAACCGGACCCCGCCGGTATGGCTCGAAGCTTCGGTTCGGGTCAATGAGGAACTGGCGGAATCGGTCGCTGATGTGATGGCGCGGTTCGCTCCGAACGGCGTCACGCTCGGATATTCCTCCATCGAACCGGACCCGAACGGCGAAGGACGGCCGCGCGGACCGCTGACAGTGCGCGCCTACCTGCCCTGGGGTGAGGATGTGCAATCACGCCGCACCGCTTTGGAGGAGGCACTTTGGCACCTCGGCCGGATTTCTCCCATCCCCGAACCGGTCTTCCGGGAAGTGGTGGAAACGGACTGGTCGCTGGAGTGGAAAAAGCATTACCGCCCCTTCCGGATCGGGAAGCGCCTGGTGATCGTCCCTTCCTGGATCGACTGGAACGCCGCGCCGGACGACGTGATTCTCCGTCTTGATCCGGGGATGGCGTTCGGCACGGGGATGCATCCGACCACCCAGCTTTGCCTTGAGGCGCTCGAGGAACGTATTATTCCGGGCAAGGAATTACTCGACCTGGGATGCGGGTCCGGAATTCTTTCAATTGGTGGTCTGCGGCTTGGAGCCGGCCGGGCGGAGGGTTGGGATATTGATCCGGAGGCTGTCAGGGTGGCGCGGGAAAACGCCGTGCTCAATGGCGTGGAGGCGCGTTTCGCCGCGCGTCCCGGGACGCTTGAGGATATGCTCAAGGAGAAACGGACCGCGCCGGTCGTTGCGGCGAATATCCTGGCCGGGGTGCTGCAATCAATGTTGCATGCATCCCTTTCGGAGACGGTAGACCGCGGCGGGTGTTTAATCCTCTCCGGGATTCTGATCGAGCAATCCGCGGCGGTGGAAGCCGCGATCGTAGAGAGCGGTTTGTATCTGGCGGAAAAGAAAACCCGGGAAGATTGGGTGGCACTGATTGCGGAGAAGTAAGGGTAGGCGGCCGTCCCGCCTTACTTCTCCACGGATTCCGCCATAATCAAAAACGCCCCGAGATTATCGGGGCGTTTTTTTATTACGGTTTCGGGGGCGCTGCTGTGGGTGGGATTTCACCACTGGATTTTTTAAACCGGTAGGTGATCCGGCCGCGGTCAAGATCGTAGGGGGAAAGTTCCACTTTTACGCGGTCCCCGAGGAGAATGCGAATGTAGTTCTTGCGCATCTTGCCGGAAAGGTAGGCAAGCACCGTATGGCCGCTGGAAAGCGATACCCGAAACATCGTCCCGGGAAGCGCTTCCACAATCTGGCCTTCCATTTCAATTTTTTCTTCCTGCTTTGCCATTTACTACTCCCGGCTACCCTCCGGTTTACGGAGGTCAATCGCCGTTATCCACCTTGCGTTCCCGCCTTTTTAGTCTGCGGATGGATTTTTTCTTCTGGATCCGGCGCAATTCACTTTTGGAAACAAACCAGCGCTTTCTACGGACCGTGCTGAGGATGCCCGAACGGGTGACCTTTTTGCGGAACCGCTTAAGCAGACTGTCCTGACTCTCGTTCGGACGGAGTATAACTGTTGCCATTGTATTCACCTCCTTTCCTCAACAGGGACATGAAAAAAAACTCGGCGCGTCCACGACATCGCCGAGTTTTGGATCAGGAGAAGAAGCTGGGAAAGAGAGGATCGGCGTTGAAGGATCTCCTCCGCAAGCAGTTCTCAAATCCTGCCGCCTTCGGGCGGCACCCTGCGTATGGGCATCAGGTTCGTCCACGGGTTTTTCCCGGGACGGAAGGGTAACCTGAAAACCTAGTGGATTATACAGCCCATCCTGAGGGTTGTCAATTTTAGGGAAAAAACACACCCCGGAAGCCGGGGCGTACACGTAGCCAGCGGAGTTTCTAAACCGGAGAGTTTTTACCCTATTTCCCTTCGTCCTCGGATTTGTTTTCCTTAAGATGTTTGTTAATCCGTTCCTCGACGGTATGCGTATCCAGGTTGACAACGGAGACGATCTTATCCTTGCCTTTATCGCCTGCGATGATCTCCAGCGCGCTTGCCCTAACGCCGAGAATGTGAGCCAGAAGTTCCAGAAGCGCCTTGTTGGCACTTCCCTCCACGGGCGGGGCGGTCAGCCGGATTCGGAGTGTGCCATCCGCGGAAATCCCGGTCAACTCGTTTTTCCGGGAGCGGGGGGTCACGTGTACCGCCATCGCCGATCCGGTTCGTCCGTCATGAAAGCGGAATCGACGCATGCTTTCCTCCTAACCGATTAATCCGATCAGAATGGTAGCCAGCACTTGAACGATGATAAGGAAAATAAAAGGGCTGAAATCAATCATCCCGACGGGCGGGACCACCCGTCGGATGGGGGCCAGCATCGGCTCGACGATGGAAGCGAGGGCTTGGCGAAAGGAGTGGAACGGCGGAAAAATCCATGTCGATAGGATGTATACGAACACCAGAAGGGTAAACAACAGAGCCAGCATGTTGATGAAGTTTGCCATTCGTCGCTCCGTAGGAAAGCCGCACTTGGCGATGGATTATATCATCGGACCGGCGGGTTCTTCGCAGTCAGGCCGCGCGCCGCGGGCCGAACAAGGCGCGCCCGATCCGAAGCATGGTCGCACCTTCTTCGACGGCCTGCTCGAAATCATCCGACATCCCCATCGAGAGCTCCCGCCATGCAATTTGCGGCAAATCACGGCGGGCGCGTTCGCCCAGTTCGCGTAAGCGGCGAAAAACCGGGCGCGACGTCTCGGGATTCTCGGAATACGGTGCCATGGTCATCAGGCCGGCCACGGCAAGACCTGGAAGCGGGAGGATTTGTTCCCACTCTCGGATGAGCCCATCCCAGGATGCGGACTCGGCTGCGGGGAAGCCGGATTTTGAAGCTTCGCCCGTCACGTTGCACTCCAGAAGAATCGCGATTTTCTTTCCGGCATCGGCGGCAAAGCGGGAAAGTCTCCTCGCCAGGGCCAGGCTGTCAATGGAATGGATCCATGGGAAGCGGATTGCCGCAACTTTGGCCTTGCGGCTTTGCAGGTGGCCGATCATGTGCCAGGTGATCGACGGATCCAGCAACCGGATCTTCGGCTCGGCTTCCTCCAGGTAATTTTCCCCGAACTCACGCAGACCGGCGCTGAAGGCTGCCTGGACCGCTTCGGCCGGCTGACCTTTGGAGACGGCGATCATCCGGATACCGGTCGCGTCGCGACCCGTGCGTAACGCCGCTGCGGCGATCCGCTCACGTACCGATTGAAGCCGTTCTTCGAAAGAAGTCTGATCCGCCATCGATTTGCACCATGAATGCAGAAAGCAGCCAACGGGTGTGTAGCAACTTTTTTACCATGGATTTCACGGATTGAAAACAGATGTCATGGATAAAACCGAAAAAGGTAAGGGCGGACCACTTGCTCCGTCAACGCGCAGGTTCAAAGAACACCCCGAACCTCCATACTCCGCAAGGGCAGGTGCCGCCCGCTCCTGTCTCAAAACCTGAAAAATCCTGTACATCCTGCCCGGTTTGTAAAGGCGGGCGGCCGTCCGCCCCTACGCTTCAATCCACATCAGCACAGCGAACCTCCCGGTGCGGCCGTGCTCGGCGCGGTGCGAAAACCAGTCCTCGGTGTGGCAGGCGGTGCAGAAGCCGGCGATTTCGATTTGGTTGACACCCGACCGGCGCAGCGTGTCTTGATTTAATGCCCACAGATTCAGATGCGTCGCTGGGCCGTGCCGGATGAGCCAGCTCCCGGCGCGATCACCAAATGCGGCATGCAGCGTGTCCAGCACTTCCCCGCCAACGGCATAGTGATCGGGGCCGACGGACGGGCCGATGCCCGCGAGGATATCCTCCGGCCGGGAGCCGAAGTGCGTCCGCATCGCATCCACCGCGGAGGCGGCGACCCCGGCGATCGTTCCCTTCCAACCGGCGTGGGCCAAGCCCGCCGCGCGGCGGACGGGATCAAAAAGGAGGATCGGCACGCAATCGGCGAACCGCAGGCACAGGGTAAGCTGGGGCGAATTGGTAACCAACCCGTCGGCTTGCGGCGGCGGCTCGCCCGCGCGGCGGCGCGCAGCCGGCAGGACGCGGGTCGAGTGCACTTGATGGAGTGCCGGAACGGATTCCAAGCTGCGGCCGAAGAGTGCCAACGCCCGCCGGCGGTTTTCAGCGACTGCGGAGGGATCATCGCCGACCGAGGAGCCCATGTTCAACGATTCATACGGCGCGCGGCTCACACCGCCGCGGCGGGTGAGGACCGCGTGATGTATCCCTGCCGCATCAAGCGCGGGGAAGGTAAAAAAACGCAGCCCGTCCTGGTCGTGGAACGTCATCCGTGAAGGGGAGGTTTCACCGCCAGGTCTTCGTCCATGCTTTCCTGCACGTATGGATAGGCGAACCAAACGCTGGTAAGCCCGAACAGGGAGCCGGTGATCACCCGGAGCAGGGCGGTGCTTTCGCGGAATGGGAAATGCAAAAAGGGCAGATAACTCAGGAGTTGCGAGCCGCCGTCCAGTCCCATCGGGAAAACGCCGAGTAAAAGCCAAAGCGCCCAATGGAGCGGTTTGATTTTCCCGCGCAGAAAGTAAAAAGCGATACCGCCCAGCAGGATGAAGGCGTAGATGGCCACGTCCCGCTCGCACAGCGCGATTTTATATCCAAGGATCGGATCCCCGGTGAATGTCCGCGCCGCCCACAGATCGTTCGGATCAATCCCCGTTGCCGCGGCGAATGCGTCACGCGGATACGTCGCCGCCTCTCCAAAGAGGAAGAATGAGCGAAACCCGAGTTGATGGCAGGTGAAGCTGTATACGGTATAGATCCACGATGCGGGCCGGGTCGCGCCGACCTTCATCAGCACCGGCGCCAGGATCGCCAGGCCGAGGTAGACGGCGATGAACCCGTTGAACGCCCCCAGCCAATGGTGTGAAAACCAGACCGCCATGCGGTCCGCGCCGTTGGAAAGCGCCTGGACGGGTTTGGGCACGTTGGTTTCCTTGCGGTATTCCCCGATGGCTTTGCCCAGGGCCAGCGCGCTTTTCAATTCCGCCTGGGTCAGCGGAACGGCCAGCCGCCGTCCGTCCACTTCCGCTACCGGCGCGATTGCGCCGAAGGCCTGCTTCCAATCCGGCCGCGTGTCGATGTCGCGCAGGTCCAAGATGTGCGGAAACTCCGGCTGCAGTGCGTCGGACCATTCCCGCGCCCGCTTCCCGGCCGGATCGTCTTTGCGGATATACAGGTTGACAATGATACTCATAATTCCGCTCCCATTTGTTTGAGGGTCGATTCCAGTTCGGCGGCATTCAGCGTGCCGATCCTGATCCGCCGTATCATCCCCGTTGGATCGAGGAAGAAGGTTGTCGGAAGTCCGCGCACCAGGTACAGGCTGCCGGTCCGTCCCGTCGGGTCTGTCAGGACGCGGATCCATTTCAGGCCGAGTTCATTCGTGAAGGCGCGGACTTCCTCCGCCGGCTCGCCGGTTTCCACGGCGATTACGGTGAGGGAATCCGCATAGGTTCGGGCGATGCCTTCCAGCAGCGGGAGTTCCTCCCGGCACGGGTCGCACCAGGTCGCCCAGAAGTTAAGGATCACTGTTTTTCCACGCAGGTCGGCCAGCGCGGCCATCCGGCCATCCAGTCCGGGCAATGAAAAATCGGGTGCGGGCGCATCCACCACCGGTGCGGGCGCGGCGGTCAGCGGCGTCGTGCCGGGCGCCGGGGCGATCGGCGAAGGTGCGGATGCATTCGGCGCGTACCATAAGGCCGCGCCTGCTCCCGCCCCTACGGCAATCCCGAGCAGAAGAATTCCGATGAGCTTGACCGCGCGCATGAATTAATCCCGGCCTAAAGGCCGATCTCCCAACCCGGCAGCATCCCTGCAAGGTACGAAAGCCGGCCGGCGGCGAAGAGTATCCCGAATGCGATCATCAGCAATCCGGCGGCGATCGAAATGTAGCGCGTGATTTTCGCCAGGCGGCAGATCCAGCGTCCCATTCTGTCCATCAGCAGCGCGACGATCAGGAACGGCACGGCAAGTCCGGCGGCGTACACGGCCAGCATCAGCATCCCCCGGCCGGGCGAAGCTTCATATGCCGCGAGGGTCAGCACGGAACCGAGCACCAGGCCGATGCATGGAGTCCACCCGGTGGCGAAGGCAAACCCTACCGCTACGGACGATGCCAGCCCCCAGCGCGGGTTGGGTTCGACGTTCGGCCGAATTCCATATTCCAGAAAGGGTAGATGGATCACGCCCGCCATCTGTAGCCCAAAAACCACCATCAACACGCCGCCGATCCGCGCAATCCAATCCCGGTAGCTGACCAACAGCCGGCCGAAAACCGAGGCCGTCGCCCCCAGGGCGATGAACATCAGGCTGAAGCCGAGCACGAAAGCGATGCCGTGCAAGAGCACCCGCCAGCGTTCGACCTTTGCCGGGTCACAGCCCGCGGCATGGCCGGCCAGATAAGCGATGTACCCGGGCAGGATCGGCACCACGCACGGTGAGAGGAAGGAAACCACTCCGGCCAGCCAGATCCACCCGAGGGAGAATTCCGTAACGCCCATGCCGAGCCGCTACTCGATAACCTTGACCCGGGTGCCGCCCGGCATGCCGATTTGCCTGTCGCCCTGAGGGTAATCCACCGCGGGAGCCGTCCAGCGGAAGAGCCATTTGGCGTCTTCGGGTGAGGCGTTGATGCATCCGTGCGATTTGGGGATCCCGTAATCGTTGTGCCAATAAGTGGAATGGATCGCTTCACCGTGCCCGGTGAACAGGCAGGTCCACCCGACGCCGATCAAATCGTACCCGGTGTCTTGGGTTCCCCCGCTCATCCGCAGGCCGATCCGCTTGCGCCAGATCGGATGTTCCCCCAGCGGTGTCGACCATTCTCCCGTATCGGCTTTCTTCCCGCCGGAGGATATCACCGCGTAATAGGCTTCCTTGCCGTTTTCCAGCGCCGTGAGGGTTTGCACATTCCGGCCCAGATGGACTACGATCAATTTGTCCTCCACATCGGGGGAGATCGGCGCGACTTCTTCCGGGGTGATCACCCGTAATCCTTCGGCGCGGGCGTAGATCGGCGCGGCCAACTCGTCGAGGAAGTACCACGCCCGGCCGGCATTGTCCTTGACCACTTTCGTCGCCGGGTAGTTCGAGGCGTAATACATCGTGGCCGGGTTGTTCGGCTGCACATTAAACACCGGCGAGTTTGCATCCGGGGAAACATGCCCCTCCACCCACGGAACGCTCACCTCCACCCAAACTTTACCGTTCGGAATGGAATCGAGAGGAGTCTGCACATGGAAATCCATCGGGAACACGTAGGGCGCCCACAGATAGCCTTCCGGTGTTTCGAACCAGCGGTGGTTGTGCGGGTCCAGGGCCGGTCCGCGGCCGATCACCTCGCGTACGATCTCGACCAGGTTATCCGGGTATTTCTTTCCCACATCGGCCGAATCGGCGTCCGGGTGCATGCGCAACGGAAGGGTCGCCAGGACGCGCCCCAGACGGGCGCCGGCGGAATATTTTTCTTTCCAGATATCGATCAGATCCCCGCCGGATTGCAGCCCAAGACGGGCAAGGCCTTTGCTCCAAAGCGGGGAACTCGCGCCGAGCGCGGCGAATTTCAGGAAATTCCTTCGAGAAAACGGCATGGAAAGCTCCGGATGAAAAGCATAACGTCAAGCGGGATTTTAGACAAGGGCGGTGGGAATTAGGTCCGATCTCCCTTCCACGCCAAACCCTTGTTGTTACGAGATTGAATTATTATTCCCATCCATCCTTCCAGTAAAGGGGAGGAGGACAGACATAAGCCGGTCGAACAACCCCGCGTGTTTTTGCGCGGGGCATATCGGGGCTGCGAAATATCATTCTTTCTTGTGGCTGGTCTCGAGCCGGCCGCCGTCTTCTGGCGGCCGGCTCGAGACCAGCGGAATAGTGGAGGATACGAAAATGCTTTCTTTTCGAAAAGAACTCTGGTTCGATGTGCCCGGCCGCCGCGCCTTTATTAATATCACCTCCCAGGTGGAGCAGGCTCTGGCGGAGAGCAGCATCCGCGAGGGCCTGGCATTGGTCAACGCGATGCATATCACCGCTTCGGTGTTCATCAACGACGATGAATCCGGCCTGCATGCGGATTACGATGAGTGGCTGGAGAAGCTCGCGCCGCACGAGCCGCTTTCACACTACCGGCACAACCGTACCGGCGAGGATAACGGCGATGCCCACCTCAAGCGCCAGGTGATGGGGCGCGAGGTGGTGGTCGCGGTGAGCGGCGGCAAGCTCGATTTCGGTCCGTGGGAGCAGATTTTCTATGGCGAGTTCGACGGTGGCAGGCGCAAACGGGTGCTGGTGAAAATCATCGGGGAATAGCGGATACCCTGCGCTTGTGCGGAATGGCCGGCGCGAAGATTTTCTGTGCCGGCGCACGGCTTTCGGGAGACTAGCCCTTTCCCCTGTGAGTTGAATAAAACGGGCAGCCGACGCGGGTTGCGGCGTGCAAGCATCTGCGGAAAGGGTTTGTCCGGATAGGGTATTTCAATATAATGGAGCGTGATCGACTGTCGCATCTGCCGGGAGAAAGCGCAGCAATTATGGACATACTGACGTTTCTGGAAAACCTTCTCCGCCTTCCATGGATGATCGCATGTTTGGCCGCAATCGTCGTCCTTGTGGGCTGGCTTCTAAGCGGTATGTTTTCCCGGCTGTTGTTGCGTATTCTCAAACGTTTTTCCATCCTCGCGCGGTTTGCCCGCCTCTTTCGCCTTCCCTCCCCTGAGCCTGTTTCTTTATGGATCCGGCGGATCATCCGATGGGTCATCTTCCTGCTGGCCGTGTGGTGGGCATGGCGGATTCTCACCGCCAATTCAGAGATTGTCCGCTTTGCCGAAAGCACTTGGGCTTTCATCCTTGAATCCCTCCGGCTGCCGGCCGTGGCGTTTTTTCTCGATCTGGCGATTATCGCCCTGGCCACCTTCCTGCTGATCAAGGTTTTCGGCTGGGTGAAGATGCGGTTTGCGGAATTGGAACGGGTCATCGAAGCCGAACGGGGGAAACGCTTGACGGCCTGGAAGATCCAAAAGCTGCAATTGTTATCCGCCCACCAGATCACCGGCATCCTTTTAGTGGGGAGCCGGTATGTCCGCTATGCGATCGACCTGCTCTTGGGTTTGGTGTACCTGTCCGGCGTCTTCAGCATCTTCCCTCAAACGCGCGGCTTTGTATCGGAAGTCATCAACAGCATCTCTCAGATCCTGGTAATGGGCTGGAAAGGGTTCGTAGACTACCTCCCCAGTTTGTTCTCGCTGATTGTGATCGTCGTAGTGGCGCATTTCGGCCTGCGGTTTATCCATTTCATCTTCCGTGAGATTGAGCGCGGTTCGATCACCCTGACCGGTTTTCACCCCGAGTGGGCGGAACCGACGTTCAAACTTATGCGAATCCTGCTGATCGTGCTGGCGTTCATCCTCGCGTTCCCATACCTTCCCGGTTCCTCGTCCCCTACCTTTCAGGGAATTTCGATCTTCCTCGGCGCGCTGCTTTCCCTGGGTTCGACTTCGGTGATTGGGAATATTGTCGCCGGGATCGTGCTGATTTACGCCCAGGCCTTCCGGGTCGGAGACCGGGTGAAAATCGCGGATACGGTCGGCGACATCATCGACAAGGGGTTGATTGCGACCCGGGTGCGGACGATCAAGAACGTCGACATCACCATTCCCAACGGGATCGTGCTGGCCAACCACATCATCAACTACAGCGCCATCGCGAAGGAACACGGGCTGATCCTGCACACCACGGTCACGATCGGGTACGACACCCCCTGGCGGCTGGTGCATGACGCCCTGATCCGCGCCGCACTATCCACTCCGGACGTTCTGGCGACTCCGAAGCCGTTCGTGTTCCAAACCAGTCTGGATGATTCCTATGTCAGCTATGAAATAAACGCGTACACGCGCGAACCCCTGAAGATGGCGGTGACGTATTCAAACCTGCATCAGAACATACAGGATAAATTCAATGAGGCGAACATTGAAATCCTCTCGCCGCACTTCGGCGCGCTGCGCGACGGAAACGCTTCCACCATCCCGGCCGACCACCGGCCGGCGGACTACCGCCCGCCTTCCTTCCGCGTAGAGATCGACAAAGACGACTAAATGCGTCCGGAATTAAGCGGAAAATGAACGCCCGGCATGCGTGCGCGCCGGGCGTTCATTTTGTATCCGTTGATGGATCGGGGGGAAAGGGTCAGTTCCGCCGCCGGAATGCGGTGAAGAAGAGTGCTCAGCCTCCGAACTTTTTATACAGCATATCAGCCGCCATTTTCGGGCCGTCCCAATTTTCCATCACTTTGGAAAATGCCTCCGCCTTCCGCTTGGCTTCGCCGTCGTGCAGCAGGGCCCGGATGGCTTCCTGAACCTTTTTCGAAGGATCCTTCGATTTGCCGACCCGGATCGCGAATCCCTTGCGCACCAGGACGGCCAGGTTGGCCGTCTGCTCCGGCTGCATCCCCACACCGACCACGGGCTTGCCGGCGTAGGCCGCCGTCATCACCGTCCCGATCCCGCCGTGGATCAGCGAGAGATCGGCGAGCTTGTTCGCTTCGAGGGCCGGGAGCCAATCGGTCACCAGGACATTGGCGGGGATGTTAACGCCGGGCACTTTGTCGAGGTGCTCCTTCACCGGGGCGATCACCCGGTAGGGCTGCCCCGCGAAGCTTTCCACGATCCGGGCGATGATCTCCGGCGTTCCGGAACTGCCCATGGCGAAGTAGATCACCGGCAGGTCGCGGGGAATATTCCGGACCGCGTCGGGCAGGGGGAAGGGCTGACGGGCGATCAGCGGGCCGATGTAGAAATAATCTTCCGGAAGCTTCACACCGGTGAATTCCTCCGGTTCGGCCACCAGGGTGACATCACCCCGCCAATAATCATAGATGGTTCTGTAACCCGTTACGCCGTAATGCTTGGCCGCCCGGTTGAGCGAATCCAAAAAGCCGTAACGGATCCAGAAGTTGATGAATAGCAGGATGAGCCCGTCGGCGACCGCCTTCAGCGGGCGGAAGCGGATGTCATCCGTCATGCCGGCGCCGTGGGCGAAGAAATCCTCCAGCCAGGTGGATTGAATAACCCAGACGAGCGGGACGCGTGCGATCCGGCTGGAGAGCGGGATGGTGACGTAGGTGCCGGTAACCACCGCCGCCGGTTTCAGCTTGCGCAAGTAGCGCAGTTCGTGGTCGATCATGGCGAGGGTTTCCGCCTCGGAGAAAGCGGGGGCGAAGGTTTCGCCTTTGTCCACCCTGCCGATGAACTCGATTTTTTCCGGGGTCAAGCGCGGTTCGAGTCTTTTCAGCGGGAAGCCCTCCGCCTCGATCAGGCGCTCCAGGTCGCCGCCGTCGGAAATGAATTGGATATCGAATGCCCGGCCCGCTTGCGGGTGGCGCACGACGCCTTTGGCGATCTCGATCATGCGGGTCGTTTCGGCCAGGTCGAACGCGGCGGGGGCGAATAACAGGATTTTTTTCGGCATGATGAACCTCCGTTTCACTTGGCGCGCGCCCGGCCGGGGACGACGAATGCATCCCGCGGCGCGGGCGGAGCCCATTCGATCTGCCTATCAACCTACTGTGTGAAACGCCACCATTGGAATCATCCGGCCGACCTCGCGGATCTCCGCCGGACTATCCCCCATACGAAAGCCCATAAAGCGGGCCAGTTCGCGCAGTGCCGCCGGATGGCGCCGCCCGTAATCGAGCAATTCCTCGCCGGCTTGTTCGGGGGATAAAAATTCCGCGGTCATCGCCCAGCGGCGGCGGCCGCATTGGACGGTAACCTGCGGGCAGGCGCGGATATTCCGGTACCAGTCGGATTGCGGGCCGAACCCTACCGCGACGATAAACACGGATTTCTCCTTGTCGTAGCGGACGACCTCGAGGACCGTCTTGCGCTCGCGCCCGGACTTGCGCCCGGTGTGAGTCAGCAGGAGAAAGCGGGTGCCGAACAGACCACCCAGCCCCAGCCGGTACATTCCGATCGGCAGGCGGAAGGCCAGGCGCGCCAATCCGCGCGGAGGCTTGGATTCAAATAATTTCTCAGGCATGGGTCACCTTAATTCGATGGCGTGTTCCGGACATTGCAGTACACACGCCCCGCAGGCGATGCAACGTTCGGGATACTGGAAGATGATTTTCCGGCCCTCGCCGTCCGGAGTCCAACAGCCCACCGGGCAAACGGCGTAGCACTGCCGGACTCCTTTACATTTATCGGGATCGAAACGGATCTCCAGCGCGCCCAGTACCCTGGCGAGCTTCAGGTGCTCCATCATCGTCGACTGCAACGAAGGATTTTCGCCCATTCCTCACCTCCATCCGGCGGCCAGCGGAACCAGCCAATAGATACCGAAGAGCGCCAAACCGACGACCGCTTCCCGGCTCCAGTTGGCCTGTTCGCCGCGCATCAGCGGGGACATGCCCTGCAGTTCGGCGGCGGTGAAAAAGGCCAGCCCGGTTACTCCCACGGCCCAATGAAAAATCTGCGGCGCCGGCATTGCGTTCCCCAGCATTTGGTACGTGGCCAAACCGGCGAGGGCGATCAGGATCAGCGGGATGCTTTTCTGCAGCCCGTCGCGTCCGGCCAGCCAGGGATGCACGACGGCGTAGAAATACGATAACCCCAACAAGCTTGCCGCGATCGGCAGCAGCAAGCTCCGCCAGAAAAGGAAAACCGGCACCAGGATCAACAACCCGTAAAAACCGACCGTCACGGAGACCATCTCCAACCGGTCCTTGAGCGGGAAACGCACCCGGCGCATGGCGTCCGTTTTTTTCCGGTTGGCGGCCAGGTAGGCCGGGATGTCGGCGGCGCGCACCGGTCCCCAGTGAACTCCCCATCCGGTTTCCTTGCGGATCCGCCAGCCGTCGACGCCGTTTGCGCATAGCTGGGGCAGGATCAAGGCGTGATGGTTGACTACTTTCTCCACGTCCGAGGACCTCACCGCCGCGATCACTTTGTCCGCGGTGAAATATCCACCGCCGGCTGCGCACCATACGTTAATGCCGGAGGAATCGGCCACCAAAACCCAGGCATCCAGCCGGCCGTCGATGGACTGCACCAACCGGCGGACCGTCAGATCGAAGTTGCCGGTGACCAGGACCGGAGAATCGGGTGTGGGATTTCCAACGGCGTACAACCCCGGCCGCACTTTGGGATACGGCGGGATGATGCGGAAAAACAGCGCCCATAAATCCACTAAAATAGCGCGGAGCGTAATCCGGTGACGGAGATGCCCCGCAACCGGCGGCTCTGTTCCGGGAGGAGTCCGGCCGGCAGGATCGGCCGTATAAAGAATCAAGCTGCCTCCGAGGAAGGAGGCACCGATGCCGGGGCGAAAACCGGCCCGAGCCAGCAGGATGTCGAAATCCGACAACGAATGGGTGGTCGTGCGGGTCATCAGCCACGTCAGCAGTACCAGCGGGAGGCGGACGAGTGAATACACCGGCCGGATCAGAGGATGGGAGGGAATAACCTCGTCGGCGATCAGCAGACGGCCGCCCGGGGCCAGCAGCCCGGCGCATGCCTTCAGCACGCACCGCTGATCCTCGAGGGGCAATTCACTGAAGACCAGGGTGGATACGATCAGGTCGAAGGATTCCGGGGGAAAGCGGCCGCCGATGACGGTTGCATCCATCTGAGTCAGGGTTACGTGGTCGCCTACGGCGCTGGCGCCGATCTTCTTTTGCGCCTCTCCAAGCATCGTCGGTGAGGCGTCAATTCCACTTACGGTGCCTCCCTGTCCGGCCATCAGCATGGTCAGCGTGCCGGTGCCGCAGCCGATTTCCAAAATGCGCATGCCTTCGCGTACGTACTCGCGGGCGATCTTTTCCTTCAGCGGATCCAATTGACCGAGTGTCAGCCAGCGGATGCCCCGGTCATAATCCCGGGGGTTCTGTTCCAGCCATTTCATGAAAACCGTGGCCATGGATTTCCTCCAGCCTCACTCTGCTCCCGGAGCCGGACGATCGCCATGCTTTTGAACATGCCGGAAAAATCGGCCGTCTCCGGATCGTCCCGCTTCGGATCCCAGCCCATGGCCCTTCCCTCCATTCCGGAGGTGTGATGGACCACCAGCCATTTCATCATCCGCCGCAACTGTACGGGAGTTCATCGATACAGATTCCTTTCGTTCACGCACGCCGTTTGGGCCAGAAGGCCCCGGTCCGCTTGCAGTACTCGGCGTACGCCGCACCGTAGCGCAGCAGGAGGTCCGCTTCCTCGGCATAGCACAGGATGAGGAAGACGGGGAGGTAGATCAGGGAGAACAACGTCAGGAAGGGCGAATGCAGCAGGATCCCGATGGCCGGAAAAAGAAAATACTCTCCGACCGCCTGCGGATGGCGGATTTTGGCGTAAATGCCGCCGTACATCGTGTGCTCCTTCTTCGGGCGCATGGTTTCCTCGCCGGCATCGCGCATGCCGATGAACATCAGGGCTCCCGCCGGGATGCCGATCGCGGCCGCGATGACCGCCGAAACCCACCACGGCCAGGGAAAATTCTCAGGCAGGGGGGTGGGCAGCGGAAAGAAACGGTAGATCACGCAATTCGCCGTGATCACGAACTCGAGCGTGGCGGCGACCACCCGGTTGTAAAAGCAGAGCTGGTACGCGCGCGGCCCGATCACCATTTCCTGAGCCGCCGGACTGGCGCTGCGCACGTAGAAGAGCAGAAACAGGATGGAGGCGAGGAGCAGAACCGCGAAGTTGATCCAGGCAATCATGGGATATCCTTTCTACGGGATGATGGCCTTCCGGCCCAGGCGTCCGGCCAGCAGCGCGCCGACGATGAACAGGCAGCCCAGCATATCGAATCCGCCCAGCGGCAGGAAGAACACCGCCCAAAAGGCGGTCACGATGGAGAGGAACAGAGTCAGCCAGAAGCCCCACATCCGGTTGCGCAGGACTCCGACGCCGGCCGCGATCCGGCCGAAGGAGAAAAACGCAAAGACGGGGAAGAAGGCGGCCGGCAATGAGTTCATCAGCGAGCCGACCTCGGGGAAGGTCCACGGAAGATACACGTTCGGCACCAGGCGGGCCTGCAGTAAAAGCATGTAAAACGTGTCGCCGATTTCACCCAGGCCGTAGATCAGTTCGAAAAGCCCGGCGGCCGCCAGCCAGCGATTCCTTTTCACCAGTAAATCGATCATGATGATCCTTTCATGAAGAATGCCCGCCCGGATTCATTTTATGGATCCGGGCGGGTAAGGGAATTTCCTATGTAAGAACTTTCGTGGCCTCGGCCAGGTTGAGCCGGTTTACCTGACGCACGGCCGGCAGCGCCGCCAGCAGCATGGTAACCATGATTCCCAGCGCCGCAGCAACATATGTGGCGGGAGCGATGATGATTTTAAAGGTAAACAAGTCGGTGTTGAACGCGGCGCCCATCCCGAGTGCCATCCCATACCCCAGCAACAGGCCCGGAGCGAGAGTGAACAGCCAGAGGATCAAACTCTCGCCCGACAGCAGCAGGGCGATCCACCGCCGCCCGGTTCCCAGCGAGCGCATGGTGGCGAATTCCCGCCGGCGTTCCAGCACGCCGACCGTCATGGCGTTGAACAGCAGGGCGAACGACATCAGCAGCGCAAAAGCCAGCATGACCGCCGTAAAGGCATAGAAAAGCACCATGTACGATTGCAGGTCCGCAACCATGTCGGCTTTGCGCTGGACGCTGACCGCTCCCGGTAGATGGTACAGGTCGAGTTTTATCTGACCGGCTTGGCTGTCATCCACTATCAGATAAACGGCGTTGAACAGGGGCGCGGGCGCCCCGGCCCGTTTTTGCAATTCCGTCAGCGATACGAAGGCCACGGAATTCATCATCTCGTCACTGGGCGGGCCGAGGGTGAAATCCTGCGGCCCCAGCGGCGTGTCCAGGGAAACGCGGTCGCCTTCCTGAAGGCCGATCTTCCCGAGCAGCCCGTTGGTCAGAATCAGCCGGCCGCTTCCCAGGGCGTCGGCGGCGGAGGTCCCGCGCGGGAATTGGAATCCGTGAAGGGTTTGATCCGTCCCGAGCGCGGTCAACAGGATATCCTCCGTGTGTCCGTTGGCTTTGAGCGTGGCCGGAAGCTGCGCCAGCGGCTCCACTTTTTTCACCCCCGCCCAACCGCGGATTTCGTCCAGCAGATCCGGCAATTGCGGGGCATCGAACACCGCGGTCACGTCCCAGCGTTCGACTTCTTTGTAATTATTCTGGAAGAAGTAGTTCATGCTGTCGGTCAATCCCCACACCATCAGGAACAGAATGTAGGCGAACACAATGCCCATCGCGGTGGTCAGCGAACGGCGGGGGACGCGCAGTACATTGCGCAGCGGCAGGCGCAGCCACAGCGGCATCGGCAGGATGCGTTCGAAGGCCGAAACGCGCCCTTTCACCTGCGCTACGGCCGGATCCAGGCGCATGGCCTGGGCCGGAGATTGCCGCAATGCCCCCCGCGCCGGGCCGACGGCCGCCAGCATGGTCGCCAGCAGGCTGAGCACCACGCCCTCCACCAGCAGCTCCGGATAGAACCGCGCCGCCACGATCGGAATGCCCAACTCCAGGGCGTAGGATTTCGTGATGGCATAGCCCAGCGGCAGGCCGAGCAGCGCGCCAAGCCCGGCACCCAGCACGCCGATCACCAGGGCGTACAACAGGTAGTGCCACAACACGGCCGTATCGGTGTAGCCGATTGCTTTCATCAGGCCGATCTGCGGAGATTGGGCGCGCACTTGCCGGCCGAGCATCACATAAACCGAAACCGCCGCCACCAGCAGAATGACCAGCGGCATCAGGTACGCCAGTTCGCGGAAGCCTTCCAGATCCGCGTTCAACGCGGCGTTGGAAGGCTGGTCTTTCTGCAGTGTCGTCTCCGAAAGCCCGTAGGGCGTCAGCAGCTCCCGGGCCGCGTTTACAACGGCGTCGGTATCGGCTTCCGGTTTCACCAGCACCGCGAAATTATTTACCGTCCCTTCCAGACCGAACAGGCGCTGCAGCTCGGGCTGGGGGATGAAGAATACGCCGAAGCTGCGCACCGAAGGGAAGATTTCCTGTTTGCTGGGGCTGACCACCAGATATTCCGGACTGGCGGCGATTCCGCAGGCTTGCAGGGAGACGCGCTGCCCATTGATGATCGGGGTGATGGTATCGCCCGGAGCGAGATGGTAATACTCGGCGAAGTGTGATTCCATTAGAACCGCGTCCGACTGCCCGGCCGAGAAGTATCCGCCCTCCAGTACCAGCACGTCATCCACCGATGGGTGTTCGGCGGCTGGCAAACCGATGAAGCGGGCGCGGATCGGCTCCTGGGTGTCACCGCCGGAGTCGGCCATTTCCAGGCCGGTATCGACCACCAGCCGGGCGGAAACCGCCTGCACGCCGTTTAGGCGGCGCAGGTCGTCGGCCACGCTTTCGGGGGCGGCTTGCACACTGAATGTAACATCGGCGAGGTGGAGCTGGTCGTAGGTGCGCTGGTAGGAGGTGCCCAGATCCCGGAACGAAGCCACCGAGGCCACAAAACTGGCCACACCCAGCATGACAATCACCACCAGCGCCGCTGATTGCGCCAGGGAGGCGCGCAGATCCCGCATGGTTTTCAGTAGCAGCATGTTCATGGTGTCACCATGCCAATTCCGCCACCGGCGCCGGCGCGGGGTTGACGTCGATCTTGTCCACCGCGCCGTTGCGCAGGTGAACGACCCGTCCGGCCATGGGGGCTATGCTGGTGTTGTGCGTGACCAGGACGACGGTCGCGCCCTCGTTGGTATTCATATTCCGCAGCGATTGGAGCACTTGGCGGCCGGTATCGGAGTCCAGGTTGCCGGTCGGCTCGTCGCACAAGAGCAGCGGCGGGTGGTTGGCCAATGCCCGCGCAATCGCCACGCGCTGCTGCTCGCCGCCGGACAGCTGCGATGGAAAATGGTCGGCCCGATCCTGCAGACCCACCTGCGCGAGGAAATCCAGCGATTGGCGGCGCAGCGTCTTGCCGTGCTGGGTCAGCGCCAGGGCGAATTCCACATTTTCGGCGGCGGTGAGGGTGGGGATCAGGTTGAAGAATTGGAAGATGAAGCCGACGCTCCGGCGGCGGTATTCGGCCAGACGGGTTTCGTTTAATCCGGTGACCTCGTTCCCGTCCACCACCAGCCGCCCGCTGGTCGGTCGATCGAGGCCGCCGATCAGGTTGAGGGTGGTGGTCTTGCCGGAACCCGACGGGCCCAGTAGGACGATGAATTCGCCGCGCGCCACGCTCAGGTCCAGCCCGCTTAGGGCGTGAACGGTGACCTCGCCCATCGGGTAATCCTTTCGGATGTCCTGCAGATTAATCAAGGATTGAGCGCTCATGATGACAACTCCTTTTGAATTGGATTTCTGCAAATAAGGTACCGAAGCGCGGAACGGCCCGCACCGAAGACCGGCAGGCTGCTCCGCCCTTATCCGGCGGCCGAATGGAATTCCCGCCGAGTAAAGATCAGCGGCAAAACGAACGGCGCCTACAGCACGGTGTTGCCGGCGGCGTTGAATGCGACGCCGGCAGTCAGCGAGAAGCCGGTATCGGGAACATACCAGCATAGGATTCCCGGCGTTATGCAATTCCACGCCAAACGCTCGCGGCGGCGAAACGGGATACCGGCTACGGACGTCAGGAAAACGCCCCAGCCGGCCATTGTCGCCCCCATCACGGCGTAAGTCCATCCGCGGAAAGCCGCCGCCTGCGGCGGAACGGGCTGACTGCCCCAGAAGACCGGATCCACCATGCGGTTGAGCGGGTCGATCAAGGCGGTCCCGCTTCCCACCGCAAGCGCAAAGCCGAAGACGACGATTAAAAGGCTGACGACCAACAACCACCGTTGCCAAAAAATAAAGCGGTTCACGAATCCTCTCCTCCGGGGATCCGCAATACCTGCCGGATCTGTGCGGCATGCGAATCGAAATGACGTTTGATGTAGCCGAACAGGTACTCCATCGCTACCTCGCCGCTCAGCAGCGGATCCCAATCGGGATACGGTGCATGCTTGGCGAGATCCTTCTCTGAAAGTGATTCCAACACCTTCCGGATGGACGCATGGGCCCGCTCGTACTCCGTGGACACGAATGCGCGGGTCGGCGTGCCCGCCGCAACGCGGGTCATGCGTGCGTTGAGCCAATCGAACAGCCGCTTGGGGAACAGCCGCGGCACCAGGCGGTAGATCCAGCGTTGCCCGCCGATCATCTGGACGTCGAGGACCATGAAGCGCGGGGCGAGGCTCATGTGATACAGAACCTGGCCAACGGTCCAGGCCGGATTGCCGCTGGGAAGAAAGAAAGCTTCGTCGGGAATCGTATCCAGCAGGCGGTGAAAAGCCAGGCGGGTGTCTTCTATTTCCCGGCGCAGCCGGTCGCGGGTGGTGGTCATTGTGGCAGTCAAATCACCCCGAACCTTTCCCTTCCCATGCCCGGGCGACGACCGGGTTGCGGGCAAAGAAGAGCTCGCGTGTGGGACGATCGACTCGGTTAAGCGGGCAGGCGAAATTCATGCAGTGCGAGCACATGGTGCGCGCCATCAGTGTCCCCATTACGGCGACGGTAGCGGCGAACAGCGCCAGTAGCAGCCATTGCGAACCGGCCAGCAGGAAAACCGCCGGGTAGCCCGCGATCAGGACGAGCCCTCCGAAAAATACCATCTTCTCGATGCGTGACATCGGCCCCGGCCGGTAGGCCCAGTATTTCGGCGCGCCGTAATTGGCCCAGCATTGCAGCGCACGGGTGTCCGGCTCGGCGTAATGCGGGCAATGCGAGCACATCACCCGGATCTCGACCAATAGAAAATAGCCAAGGCATACGGCGATCCAAGGGACGAGCAACCAACCCCCGTAGCGGGCGATCCCGATCCCGCCCAGAACAAACGGCGGAAGGGCGATCAGGAGAAAGCGCACGAGGTCCCGGCCGCCGAAATGGCACTGGAGGCGGTTATGCACCGGGCACTCCCGGCAGGTATCCGACGAACAGGTGGAAAGTGGTTTTTGGGGATCCAGGAACAGCCGGTTCATTTGAACTCCAATCCCGCCAGGAGGAGCGCCATCGCCGCGCGCAATTGTGCTTCCGGCTGAACCATATTGGGGGCGTAGGCCCACAGCAGCAAAGTACCTTCCAGCGCGGCGCCGATGGCGATTGCCGTCTGCAGCGAGTCGCCGGAGGCAAACTCGCCGTTATCCATGCCCCGCTGGATAATCGGCTGCATGATGGCGAGAAACCGGCGCAGGTATTTCTGCATCACCCGGCGCACAATGGTGTTGCGGAAAGCCAGCGCATAAAATTCATAAATCACCGGAGCGACTTTTAACATTCCCCGCAGGTCGTCGATAAAAATATCCAGGAAACTGTCCAGGCTGGCGTGCGCCGTCAGGCCTTCGGCGGAAAGCTGTTCCATCCGGCGGAATTCGCCGCTGAACAGCAGGTCGGCGATGGCGATGATGATTTCTTCCTTGCTTTTAAAATACCAGTACAGCAATCCCTTGCTCAGGCCCGATTCCGAGGCCACGTCTTCCATCCGGGCATCGGCGAAACCCTCGCGGGCAAAGACCTTGATCGCCGATTCGATGATCTGCGTTCTGCGCTCTTCGCTGACATCGGGACGGGGCGCCATGGATCCTCCTGGATAATTGACTGACCAGTCAGTATATATACCCGAATCCCGGATTTGTCAAATTGCAGTGGCTGGCCGCAACGGGAAGGGTGAATTGCCGGGAAACGCCTTCCCGGCGGTTCTCTTATTTATGGATGGGATTCGTACGCGTGGTTCGGCCGGAAACAACAGACCGGGTAAAAAGGAAATCCTGAATTAAGCGCGGCGGCAGGGTTCGGGGAGGGACGTGCTTGGGCGCCCGGGGGCGAAAGGATTTTTTTTGTTTGGGAGAGGGAACATGCGGCGGACCGGGTTGCGGCTCAGGAAAATTCCGCGATCAACGCGTTCCATTCCTCGTCGGTCAATTCGATCCGGCTTTTGACGAGCGGCTCCCCCTGCAGCGACTTTTCTTCGTCGGCGAAGGTTGGTTCATCCGTTTCATAGAGGACCCCGATCGGCAGCTTCCCGTCGTCACGCAGCGCCTGCCGCAGCGCCGCGTCGCGGTCGGCGGGATGGTGCCCCTTGGTTTCCAGTTTTACGACCCGCGGACGGTACCAATCATATGTATTGATCTTGTTCCAAGTGACGCAGGGAGAGAATACATCCACCAGCGAAAAACCCTTGTGGGCCATCCCGCGCCGGATCACCTCGGCCAGGTGGACCGGTTCACCGGAGAAGCCGCGCCCGACGAACGTCGCCCCGCCCACCACGGCCAGCGCCAGCGGGTTGAGCGCGCATTCCGGGTTGCCCCACGGAGTGGATTTGGTTTTATGGCCCCTGTCGGAGGTGGGCGACGCCTGACCGGTCGTCAGGCCGTAAATCCGGTTGTCCATCACGATGTAGGTAAGGTCGAGGTTGCGCCGCAGCGCGTGCAGGAAATGACCGGCGCCGATCCCGTAGCCGTCGCCGTCGCCGCCGGTGACGACGACCGTCAGGTCCTTGTTGGCCATCTTGATCCCCTGTGCCACCGGCAACGCCCGTCCGTGCAGGGTATGGACCCCGTAAGCGCTCATAAAGTGCGGCAGGTCGGATGAGCACCCGATACCGGAGACGACGACCAGGTTATGGCGCTCGATACCCAGCGCGGCGCACGCGTTCTGCAGCGCGTTCAACACCCCGTAATCACCGCAGCCGGGGCACCATGTTCGACGCACGCCGGATCTGTATTCTGCGGCCGCGCTCATTCGAACACCACCGGGAGATCCAGCTTGGAGGAGACGAGCGTCTGCACCGCCGGGGCGCCTTTTACCAGAACGGCTTCCAGCGCTTTCCTCAGCGGATCGATCGAAAACGGCTCGCCGTCGAATTTCCGAATGGCAAAGGGGATTTCCACGCCGGTCTCCTGGCGAATCAGGCGGGCCAGCAACCCGCCGTAATTGTTCTCCACGCACACGATCCGTTTCGCGGACCGTAAAAATGGCAGCACTTTTTGGGCCGGGAACGGCCAGAGCGTCCGGAACTGGATCAGGTTGGCTGGATGGCCGCCGTCGGTCAGCGCCCGGCGCGCTTCCTCAAGAACGTGGAAGGTCGATCCCCAGCCGACGATGGTGAGCTCGGCCTCTTCCGGGCCTTCGCGGATAAATCCGCGCGGTTCCGTATCGTGCAGGACTCCCTCCATCTTCCGCATCCGCTTCCCCATCATCCGGGTCCGCATGGAGGGGTTGGTGTACCAGTCGGAGACCAGCACGCCCTGTTCGTTGTGTTCGTCGGACGCGGCGATATGCATTCCGCCGGGCGTGCCGGGCAGCGTGCGCGGGGAAACGCCGCTGGGCGTATCGCGGTAGCGGAGATAATCTCCTTCCACCTCCCGCACCACTTCGCCGCGATCGATTGGGATGCGGGGATTCAGGCTTTCCGGGTCGACGACGACGTTCTGCTCGGAAAGGTACAGGTCCAGCATCACGATCACCGGCATCTGATATTTCTCAGCCAGGTTGAGCGCTTCGACTGTGGAGTAGTAGGCGTCGACGGGGTCCAGCGCCGCGATGACCGCCTTCGGGAATTCCCCTTGTGAGGCGCCCAGCGCCTGGAACAGGTCGCCCTGTTCAGTTTTGGTGGCCAGGCCGGTGGAGGGTCCGCCGCGCTGGGAAAGCACCGCCACGACCGGCGCCTCGATCATCCCGGCCAGGCCGATGGCCTCGGTCATCAGCGCGAACCCGCCGCCGGAAGTGCCGACCATCGCGCGCACTCCCGCAAAGCCCGCGCCGATTGCCATATTGATCGCGGACAGTTCGTCCTCGGCCTGCTTCATCAGCATCCCGTAGCGGGAAGCGCGCGGTGCCAGCCAGTGCATGATCGAAGAAGCCGGCGTCATCGGGTAGGCCGAGTAAAACTTGCAGCCGCCCGCCACCGCGCCCAGGCCGGCGGCCTGGTTCCCGGTAATCACGATCCGGCGCTTGCCGTCCCCCGCCAGCGCGATATGGTCCGGCGGCGGAAAATTCTTTTCCGCGAATTCCCATCCCCGGCGCGCGGCGGTCACATTGGTTTCGGCCAGGTCCGCTTTGCGTTTCCCAAACTGGAGGCGGACGGATCCCTCGAAAACCTCCCAGGGGATTTTCAGCAGGAACATGAGTGCCCCGAGCAGAACCGTATTCTGCATGACGGGATTCCGGGGAAGATCCGCCAGGAGTTCCCCAACCGGGATGCCCCTCCAGGCGGCGGATGGAGGGGCCGCCGGGGGGGTAACGCTGTCGGCGTTGAACAGCGCGGCCGCCTTCGGCTGCGCCGAGCGAAGGTGATGGTCAAGAACGTTTTGGTTGAGCGCGATGAGAAAATCCCAATCCCCGCCCTGGGAGAGGACGGGCTGCGGCCCGGCGCGGATTTGCAGCACCACCTCGCCGCCTCGGATCACCGATTGATAGGAGTTATGGGCAAATGCGCCGAGCCCGCTCCGGGCGGCGGTTCGCATGAACATATCGCCGGCTGAGGCAATGCCTTCCCCCGCCTCGCCGCCGATCCAGATCGTGGCTTCTTTGCGGATATTCTTCGTCATCTGGTTTGAAATTGCATTCCGATTCTGACGTAATACTATCTTATATCGAGCCCGGGGCAAAATCAATACATAGTGTTAGGAAGTTTGATAATGCTCGGATGCGCGTCACGGCCAAATGGCGCAATCCGCGGGTTTTTTCCTTTATACCGGACACGGAGGATTTCGCAGCCGGGCGCCCGTTTTCGGATTGAATGCGGGCGTCCGGGATGCCGCCTTTTATTTTTTCGGATATACTCGGCGGACGCCGCTTAATGCACTGAAAATTTTCCCATCCCGGCGATTTTTCCTGCGGAGGATACCGTGGCTGACACCTATTTGAATAGCCTGCTTGGAGAACGGGAAGGCATCCTGCTGGTCGCCCGCCAGCACTGGCTGGTTCTGCTGAGCGAGACCATCAGCGAGCTCTTGCTGACTCTGGTGGTGGTCGTCTTGATTGTCGTGGTGTCGTTCTTCCTCGGGCCGCTAGCGTTCTTGGGCCTGTTCATTCTTCTCGCTCCGGCGGTCAGCCTGACCCGCGACATTCTGATTTGGGCGAACCGGAAATACGTCATCACTTCGCGCCGCGTAATCCAGATCTCGGGTGTGATCAGCAAGAACGTCGCCGATTCCTCGCTGGAAAAGGTGAACGACGTCAAGCTGGAACAATCGTTTTTCGGACGGCTGCTCGGGTACGGGGATCTTGAAATTCTCACCGCCAGCGAATTGGGGGTTAATAAGATCCAGCGAATCGCCAACCCGATCCGCTACAAGATCACGATGGTGAACGCCAAAGCCCAACTCGAGTCGGGGGAGGGGATCAAGACGGCGGGCAACGACGCCCCGGCGTTGATATCTCAGCTCGATAGTCTGCGGCAAAAGGGGGTTATTTCAGAACAGGAATTCCAGGAAAAGAAATCGAAATTGCTTTCGAAAATCTGATCCGGCCCGGCCCGAAGGAAGACGCCTCTCGGCAAGGCGTCTTCACGGATCCGGTTTCCATCCGGTGCCAAAATGCTAAGAGGTAAATACATCCCAGCGCGGCCTGCGGGATGACAGGGCGCAAGGCCGTGGCTCGCCCTTGACGGGGGAAGGCGTGGCCACCGCTCTTCGCCCGGTTCATGGTTCATCTCTGAAAAGGGGACAGATATGGAAAACAAGAACCTGCACCGCGCTGTCGTGATTCATCCTCTAAGTGTCCTCGTAACATCCCTTCTATCCTTTTCGTTGGCGTGTTCATTAACCGGGGGCGATCCGGCGGCTACGCCGGCCGAGAGCGCCGCGGCCACCATCCAAATTCCCTCCGACAGCGGACCCGCGCCAACCCCGCTGCTGGCCGGGCCGGCCGCCATCGGCGAACCGTTCCTGATCTGCCATACCGCGGTGACCGTGGTCGGATGGGATAACATCGCGCACGGAGAGTATTTCAAACCCCGGGCGGGCAACCGCTTTCTCGCCGCGGAAGTCGTGCTGGTCAACCTCGGCGATGCCCCGGTCGAGACCATCTGGTTCACCTTCACTTTATTGGATTCCTTCGATGAGCCGCTTCGGGCAGGGGTGTTTCCCATGACGCTGGCGAATGGAACCTCCCTGACCGGCGGATTGGCGGTCGGGGAACGCACCCGGGCGAGGATCGGTTACGAGGTTCCGGAAGCGGAGCAGAAATTTACCCTGAAGGCGGGCTGCTTTAATTCCGACGATGGGTTGAAGGAGGATTTCATGGTCCGCCTGGGGTCCACGCCGAGCTCGGCGGAAGCCCCGGGTTTGTTTGCGGGCGAAGTGGTCGACGATCCGCTGGCGATCGGGAAAAGCGCGCTGGTGAATGCGATCGAAATCACGGTGAACGAAATCATTCCGTTCCCGGAAAAGTATCTCGATCCCGATAGCAATCCGCGGGTCAGCCCGCCGATGCACTGGATGAAATACATCATCGTCGACTTGTCCTTGGAGAACAAAGGAACCGAGGACGTGGCATTGAACCGGACCACCGACCTGTACGCTCGGGATCCCGAGGGCTGGCGGTACCTCTCCATAAGTTGGGCGTCGCAGGTTTTGGACGACCCAATCGAGGAATTCATCACGCTGGAGGCGGGGGATGAGGTCAGCGGGCAGGTGGCGCTGCAGGTGCCTAAAGATCCCGGGCACCTCTTCTTCGTATTCGAATACGGCTTCGGCCGGGCCGCCCAGCATGTATTATTTCGAATGATGTAGTCGGCCTCGATAGATCTCCCCCTATAAAAAAAGCCCCCCCATTTCGAAAGAAATGGGGGAACAATAGGGGGGCGGGTGAGGACAAGGCAGGGGGAAGAAATCTTGCGCAGCAGGCGATGGCAGATTATTGTTTTCCACACAGGCACTTCACGGCCAAATCAAAATTCGAGGAAAAAAACATGGCCGGTTATGAGGAAATCCTCGGAGCCGGATTATTTTTAAGGTGTCTTGGTTGGACGCTGGGATTTTCGCAGATGGCTTTCGTTTCCTTCTCCAGCCGATGGAGAACAAACGATTAAAGTAGTTGAGCCCGCTAGCGCGGGCCCAACTACAACCACCTTGGAGGGAGAGGGAGGGAGGAGAGAATTTCGGAGCGCATTTAGCACTCCAAATACGATAATACTCCCCTCAATTGTTTGTATCCAAGTGACAATTGTCATATTCTTCCGGGCGCAAGGATTAAATCGCAACCGGATTCGGGGAACGGCTTTTTCCCAGCGTGCCCTTCGGGTCGCGCCAGATTCCCGCAAGGATTTCGCCACAATCCGGGCACGCGCCGTCTTCTCGGAGTCGATACTCTAAAATCGTATACCCCCGGCGGCGGATTAACGCGTGCCGGCATTTGGGGCACAGCGTATCTTCGCGTTCCTGTACCATTCCCGGAAGATTTCCCGCGTAGACATAACGCAGGCCCGCTTCCTGGCCGATGTCCGCCGCTTTCGTCAGGTCGGCGGCTCTGGTCGGGCGTGAGGATTCGAATTTATAGTCGGGATGGTAAGCGGTAACATGCCATGGAATATCGGCCGAGACGCCGGCCAGGTAACGCGCCGCATCCCACAGCTCCCCCGGATCGTCGTTTAGTCCCGGGATCAGCAAGGTGACGACCTCCACCCATAACCCGGCCTGGCGAGCGGCCCGGATCGTATCGAGTGTGTTTTGGAGCACCCCGCCGAGTTTCCGGTAGGTGGCATCGCGCATCGCCTTCAGGTCGATCTTCATCCCGTCGAGGAACGGGCGCAGGAAGGCCAGCGCTTCAGGTGTGGCGTTGCCGTTGGAGACGATCGCCGTTTTGCAGCCCCGCGTGCGCGCACTCCGGAAGATGGCCGCCGCCCATTCAGTCGTGATCAGCGGCTCGTTGTATGAGGAAACCACCACCTCCGATTGGGTGCGCACCGCCGCATCGGCTATGCCCTCCGGGGTGGTGCGCTGGATCGACAGCCCCATGCGCTCCGAGGCCGGATCGCGCAACGCCTGTGAAGAAACCCAATTCTGGCAGAACATGCAGTGGAAATCGCAGCCAAGCATTCCGAAGGTGAGCGCGGAGGCTCCCGGGAGCAGGTGATAAAACGGTTTCTTCTCCACCGGGTCGGCTTGCAGCCCGGCCACATAGCCCCACGGCATCCGCAGCCGGCCGGCGCGGTTGAAGCGCACGCGGCACACGCCGCGCCGCCCCGGCCGTACCAGGCAGCGGTGCCCGCACGCCAGGCAGCGCACCGCGCCCGCATCGAGCGGCTGCACCAGTTCGGCGTCGGCCGAAAATGAATCCAGCGTGTCCTGAAGCGTTGCCATCGTCTATGATTATACGATGTGTGTGACATAATAAACACAATCTTGAACCGCAACGGCGCAAAGATCGCCAAGAAATAATGAAATTACTTTGCGCCCTTTCCGTCTTTGCAGTGAGAAATAGCTTTTTCAAGCGGGTTTGCGATGTGTAATAATGGAGGAGTGGGTAAGGTAATTACACCGATAGGAACCTGCCATATGCCGACCAACCAGAGGAAATCCTCTTCCCCGCCTAATAAACCAAGGCGCCGGCCCGCCCATCGTAACAATATTCGAAGCTCACCTGTGTATCCCCGTCCAATCATAAGAGATCCCGTCCCGAGCGACCTGGCTATTGCGCAGGCCGCCGTCCCCTTGCCGATAAGGAGGATCGCGCGCGAGGCGGGCATCCGCCCGGAGGAATTGGAACTCTACGGCGA